>NZ_LQPH01000131.1 GCF_002102255.1 Mycobacterium nebraskense | reverse complement strand
CTCTACCGGCCAGGACCACCCTGTCGGCAACCCACGTTCACATGTGTGCGAGGCCCCAGCCTCGTCATACCGTCTAACGGGGTCCCCCGGACATAGCGCAGCGTGAGCGTGCCGGTGTAGGCCGGTCGACCGGGTTCGTGCGCGGTCGCGCCCAGGACGTGGTCGAGGACCAAGGCGCACACTCCGCCATGGACATGTCCCGGAGGCCCTTCGTAAGCGGCACCCAGTGTGATTTCCGTCCACACGGCACCACCGGTGTCGCGATGAATTACCAGAGGAGGTGCGACCGGGTTGCGTGCGCCGATCATGACGTTGCCGGAGGTTACGGGTTGTCCGTCGAAGGGATGGCGAACACCAAATGAGCCCGGCATGAGACTTTCGCTCAATTGCTCTACCGCGCAATCAATGTGCGTCTTCGCTGCCGCGACGGCACCGGCGCCGGCCTCGGTGCGGATGGTCACGTCAATCAGTCGGCGAACGGACTGGGCGAGCGACTCATACTCCGGTGCGCCGCTGCCATCGATTCCCATCATTCCCACCATCCCTTGCTGCGCGAAGTGCGCGGCCGGCGCAAGCACGGTTCATCGCGTCACCCCCGAGCATGCTGACCATTTATTCAGTCGCCCGCTCATGTCGCCTTCTGCGAGAGGCCAGCGTCTACCACGAGCTGGGTGCCCGTGATGTAGCGCGCCTCCTCGGAGGCCAGGAACACCACCGCATTGGCAACGTCGACGGGCTCTACCCAAGGCACCCGCAGCAGGTTGCGCGCCCGCAGCACTTCCGCGGCATCCGCGGCGGTCGGGTTCTCGAGATCCGGGCATAAGCGTCGAAACGTCCTGTCGTTGAGCACCATCGGGGTCGCGACCGGCCCGGGATGAACAGTGTTGACCCGGATGCCGGAAGGCCCGAGCTCGTTCGCGAGAGTGCGCGCCAGCCCCACCACCGCGTGCTTACTCGCGGTGTAATGCGCGGTATTGGGCGTCCCGCGAAGACCATTGGTCGAACTGATGATCACGATGGCTCCCCCCTCGCCCATGTGCGGTACGCCAGCCTTGACCGTGTGCCATACGCCGGTCAGGTTGATATCGAGCGTGCGATGCCAGTCCCGGGGGTCAAGTTCCCATGTCCGTCCGCCCGTAATGTGGATTCCGGCATTTGCGACGACGATGTCGAGGCGCCCCAGTGCCGTGACGCCGTTGGCTACGGCGCCCGTTACAGCCTCCAAGTCACTCACGTCGACAACACCCGTCACGCAGCGTCGACCGCGGCTTTCGACATCCCTTGCAGTGTCGAGCAACTCGGCGCTCGCTGCGGTGGCATCGAGCGCGATCACATTTGCGCCC
Source organism: Mycobacterium nebraskense (assembly GCF_002102255.1). Lineage (GTDB taxonomy): Bacteria > Actinomycetota > Actinomycetes > Mycobacteriales > Mycobacteriaceae > Mycobacterium > Mycobacterium nebraskense. The sequence continues at coordinate 3,842 of NZ_LQPH01000131.1, read as the reverse complement.
TCGTCGGCGAAGCGCTGACAATGCACCCGTCCCGTGCCCCTGGCGGCGCCGGTGACCAGCACTACCTTCCCAAGCAGTCTCTTCATCGCGGCCTCTTAACCAAATCGAAGCCCGGGTAACCGGCTCTGGCCACCTCGTCGCAGATGTCGTTATAAGTCGCGAAGCCGCCGACGAATAGCATGAATCCCCTTGGTTTTCCAGGCACGTTGGCGCCCATGTACCAGGACTCCGCCTTGGTGAACAGCGTAGCCTCGGCACGTCGGGCGCATTCGGCTCCCCAGCCGTCGACGGCGTCGCGGGTCGCTTCGATCGCGGCCAGCCCGTGGTCATCCAGGTAAGTAATGGCTGCGGCGATCCAATTCACCTGCGCCTCGGCATGCAGCACCATGTTCGCCAGCACGGCGGGAGCCCCGGGACCGGAGATCAGGAACAGGTTGGGAAATTCGTCGACGGCCAGCCCCAGGTAGGTGCGCGGCCCCTGCGCCCAGTCGTCCCGCAACCGACGACCGCCGCATCCGATGATGTCGATCTTGGCCAATGCACCCGTGAGGGCATCGAAACCCGTTGCCAGCACGATCATGTCGACGTCGTAGTGCGCGCCAGCGGTTCTGATCCCAGTGGTGTCCACGGATTCGATCGATGTGTCGCGCACGCTGATGAGCGACACGTTCGGCCGGTTAAAGGTGCTGAAGTAGTTGCTGTCGGTGCAGATCCGCTTTGTGCCGATCGGGTGATCATTGGGAATAAGCAGGTCCGCCAGCGCAGGGTCGTCGATGACCGCGCGCACCTTCTCCTCGTAGAACTTTCGGGCCTCGTCGTTGGCGGTTAAGTCGGTCATCTGGTCAGGGAACGTCTTAGAGAACAGCACACCTCCCAGCTGCCAACGCTTATCGAACGCCGCCCGACGTTCCTCCGGCGTGAACTCCATCGTTGGCTTAGGCGCCGTAATGTGTGGTGACCCGCCGCTGCTGCGCCATGAGAGCCGCCGCCGTTCTGCGTAGTTCGCCTTGATGTGGTCGAGTTCCCCTTTGCTCAACGGCTTGTTGCCGGCCGGGACACTGTAGTTAGGTGTGCGCTGGAAGACAAAGAGATGCCTGGCGTGTTCGGCGATGATCGGAATCGATTGAATGCCAGACGAACCGGTGCCGATAACGGCGACCCGCTTTCCCGCAAAATCGACCGGATGCTGTGGCCACGCGGCGGTGTGGTAAATCTCGCCCGCGAACGAATCGAGGCCGTGGAAGTTCGGCGTCAAAGCCGCTGACAGCGGGCCCGTCGCCATCAGGCAAAATCGGGCGGACAGCACGTCACCGCCGTCGGTGGTAACCACCCAGCGCAGCGTTGTTTCGTCTAGCGCCGAGGACACGACCCGGGTGCGAAATGCTATGTCGCGGCGCAGGTCGAGTTTGTCGGCCACCCAGTTCAGGTATGCGAGGATCTCCGCCTGGGTGGCGTACTTCTCGGTCCAGTTCCACTCTTGCTGCAGTTCGTCCGAGAATGAATAGCAGTAATCAACGCTTTCGACGTCACACCGCGCCCCCGGGTATCGGTTGTAGTACCAGGTGCCGCCCAGCTCCGGCGCCGCCTCGAGGATCCGCACGGACAGTCCCTGACTGCGGAGCTTGTGCAGGGCGTAGAGGCCGGCGAACCCGGCGCCGACCACGACAACGTCGACCAGCTCCGCGCTATTCACAGGCACGGACGGTATGTCCTACCGCCTCGACCGCCGGGGCCGGTTCCCGGTCACCGGACACTGCTGTGACGTTGTCCCGGCCATTGGGCACGCGCGTTTGCGGGCACGTTTTCGGAGGCAGATTATTCCTGCATGGCGGAGGTTGCGCGGCTAGAGGTCGACCTGGATGGTCGGCGTCACCGGCTTCGTTGGCCACCCGATCAGACGCTCGTCGACGTGTTGCTCGGTGCGGGCATTGATGTGCCCCACTCATGCCGGGAAGGCCGCTGCGGGTCCTGTGTGGCGACGGTCATCGAGGGCGAGGTCGACATGATCGCGAACGACATCCTCGAGCCAAACGACCGGCTGGAGGGCCTGATCCTGGCGTGCCAGGCCCTGCCCGTGAGCGCCGCATTGTGCATTCAATTCTGACCGCATTTGCTTCCGCTCATCGGGAACGGCTTCGGCTGAGGCACGAACTGCGGTAGACCATTACTAAGCCCCCCAGACGTAAGGACACCAACATGAGCGAACGGGTACTCGACCGGGTCGTGGCGATGGCGGATCAGTTGCGCGACCAGGCCCCCGAGGCCGAGCGGATCGGGCGGCTCACCGACGACACCGTCAAGCTGATGAAGGGCGCCGGCCTGATCCGGCTGCTGCAAACCAAGCAATATCAAGGCTTCGAGGTCCACCCCCGCGAGTTCGCCGAGACGACAATGGCGACCGCGGCGCTGGACCCGGCGGCCGGCTGGATCGTCGGCGTGGTCGGCGTGCACCCCTACCAGTTGGCCTACGCGGACCCGAAGGTCGCGGCCGAGATCTGGGCCGACGACGTCGACACGTGGATGGCCTCGCCGTACGCTCCGCAGGGAGTGGCCAAGCCCGTCGACGGTGGCTACATCTTCAACGGCCGCTGGCAGTTCAGCTCGGGCACCGACCATTGCGACTGGATCATCCTGGGCGCGATGCTGGGCGACGACAACGGCATACCGATCATGCCGCCACAGATGCTGCACATGATCCTGCCGCGCAAGGACTACGAGATCGTCGAGGACTCGTGGAACGTGGTGGGGCTGCGCGGAACCGGCTCCAAGGACGTGATCGTCAAGGACGCCTTCGTCCCGTCCTACCGGACGATGGACGCGACGAAGGTGATGGACGGCACCGCCCAGCGCGAGGCCGGCATGACCGAGCCGCTATATCTGATGCCGTGGTCGACGATGTTCCCACTGGGCATCTCGGCGGCCACGATCGGCATCGCCGAGGGGGCCCTGGCCGCGCACCTGGACTACCAGCGCGAGCGCGTCGGCGCCACCGGCACCGCCATCAAGGACGACCCCTACGTCATGTTCGCGATCGGCGAGGCCGCCGCCGACATCAACGCCGCCCGCCAGGAGCTGATGGCCAACGCCGACCGCATTTACGACATGGTCGCAGCCGGCAAGGAGGTGTCGTTCGCCGACCGCGCGGCCGGTCGGCGCACCCAGATCCGCGCGGTATGGCGCGCGGTGGCGGCGGTCGACGAGATCTTCGCCCGCTCGGGCGGCAACGCCGCCCGCATGGACAAGCCACTGCAACGGTATTGGCGCGACGTGCATGTCGGCCAGCTGCACGCCATCCACATGCCGGGCACCACCTATCACGCGTCGGCCCTGAGTTCGCTGGGTATCGATCCGCCCGAGGGCCCCCTGCGGGCTTTGATCTAGGAGAACACGTTGACCGACCTGAAAAGCCTGGGCTATATCACCATTTCGACAAACGACATCGACCGCTGGCGGCAATTCGCCTTCGGTGTCTTGGGTTTCGCCGAGGGCAAGGGCCCCAACCCCGAGGCGCTGTACCTGCGGATGGACGAGCGCGCGGCCCGGCTCATCGTGGTGCCCGGTGAGGCCGACCGGGTGCTGACGGTCGGCTGGGAGGTGCGTGACCGCCCTGCGCTGCAACGGGTCAAGGCGACGCTTGACGCCGCGGGGACCCCGTTCAAGCAACTGTCCACCGACGAGGCCGAGGCCCGCCGCGTGGAAGAGGTGATCACCTTCGAGGACCCGGCCGGCACCACGCTCGAGGTGTTCCACGGTGCGGTGCTCGACCACAGCCCGGTCGTCACCCCGTTCGGCGCGAGATTCGTGACCGGCGACCAGGGCATGGGCCACGTCGTGGTGCCGGC
>NZ_LQPH01000130.1 GCF_002102255.1 Mycobacterium nebraskense | reverse complement strand
GGGGAAATGCAGGTACATCGCCGCCGGCCGCGCCCGCACAGCCGCCGGTGACGATGTACCTGCATTTCCCGTTCGTCACGGTGCCGATTCCCATCACCCCACCGCCGCCGCCGGCTCCCCCGCCGGGGCCGTAGGGACGTGGCGCCCGACCGCGACTGCGCGCACACTGGGCGGTGACGGCATGAGCGGCGAGGAGGTCCGCGTGGGCGAATACGGTGCGTTCGGGTTTGATCCCGACGAATTCGATCGAATGATCCGCGAGGGCAGCGAGGGACTGCGCGACGTGTTCGAGCGGGTGAGCAAGTTTGTCGCGGCTCCCGGAGCCCGGCCCGGGTGGTCGACGTTCTTCGAAGACCTGTCGCGGCGCCCCCGCCCGGAGCCCGAGACCGCCGGTGAGGCGGGAGACGGCGTCTGGGCCATCTACACGGTGGACGTCGACGGCGGCGCGCACGTCGAACAGGTTTATGCGACAGAGCTCGACGCGCTGCGCGCCAACAAGGACAACGTCGACCCCAAGCGCAAGGTGCGGTTCCTGCCGTACGGCATCGCGGTCAGCGTCCTCGACGACGATTCGCCCGACGACGAATCCGGCGAGCCGTCGTAACGACGTCGCCGGCCTCAGCCCTGCTGGACGGCGTTCGAACCACCGGAGTTGCTGACCTTCGGCGTGCCCGAGTGGTAGGTGACCTTGTTGTTGAAGCCGGAGGCTTCGATGCTGTCGACGGCGTCGACGGTGATCTCGTTCTGCACGCCCGACACGGTGATGCTTGTGCAGTGGCCGCTGATCACCACGGTGTTCGACACCCCGCTGACGCTGACGATGTTGTCGTTGCAGGCGATCTCGCGGTTCTCGCCGATCCCGGAGACGCTGAGCTTGGAGCCCCGCGGCGGGGCCGGTGACGTCGACGGCGTGGTCGTTCTGGTCCGGGTGGTCGACGGGGCGGGGCTGCTCGTGCTGCTCGACGGCGGACCGAACGGTCCGGAGATCGTCGGCGGGGAGCTGATGATGGAGCGGACACCGGAGAGCTGGTGTGCCGCGAACGCGGCGATGCCCGCCGCGAGCGCCACCACGCCGACGACGGTGATGGTGCCCAGGATCCACCACATGCGGTTGCCTGAGGGGCGTTGCGGGGGTGGTCCGGGAAATGGACCGCCATAGGACCACGGAGCCGGTGGCGGGGTCAGTGGCGGGCCGGGCGGGTAAGCCTGGCCGGTGGGCTGCGCGCTACCCACTTCGGACGCCCGCGCCGTCTCGGCGAGCGGGCGCTCGAGTTCCCGGATCCGATCCTCGGGGTCGTCGTTTGCTGCCATGGGATGAATATGCCATTCGCGTGGGTGATTTCGGCCGGTTCGGTAGTTTCTGCATCGTGCCCGAGTTGCCGAACCGTCAGGTCCTCCTTCGTCGCCGCCCCACCGGGCTTGTCCAGCCCGGTGACACGGAGCTGGTCACGACGACGGCGCCCGAACCCGCGGAGGGGGAGGCGCTGCTGCGCACCACCTACGTCGGGATCGACGCCGCCGCCCGCACGTGGCTCGATGACCAGCCCAGCTACCTTCCGCCGGTGCAGCTGGGCGAGGTCATCCGCGCGGCCGGGATCGGCGAGGTGGTCGCGTCGCGCTGCGACGCCTACGCCGTCGGCGACGTCGTCACCACGCTGACCGGCTTCTCCGAGTACGCGATCATTCGCGACGACCTGTTCAGCACGCCTATCCCGGGCGAGGACGACCAGCTGGCGATCATGTCGGTGTACGGGCCGACCGGCGCCACCGCCTATTTCGGGATGACCGACATCGGCCGGCCGAAGGCCGGGGAGACGGTCGTGGTCTCGGCGGCCGCGGGTGCCACCGGATCCATCGCCGGACAGATCGCCAAGATCGCCGGCGCCCGCGTGGTGGGCATCGCGGGCGGGCCGGAGAAGTGCCGGGCGGTGGTCGAGGACTTCGGGTTCGACGCGTGCATCGACTACAAGAACGACGACATCGTGGCGGCGCTCAAGCGGCATTGCCCGCAACGCGTCGACGTGTACTTCGACAACGTCGGCGGGCCGATCCTCGACGCGGTGCTGGGCCGCTTGGCCCCGCACGCCCGGGTCGTCCTGTGCGGCGTCATTTCCAGTTACCTGACCGGCGAGCATCCCGGGCCGGCCAACTATGTGAACCTGCTGTCGAAGACCGCGTTGATGCAGGGCTTCAACGCCCTGGACCAGTGGGGGCGCTTCGACGAGGTGTTCGCCGCGTTGCGGCACTGGGAGGCGGAGGGCCGGCTCAAGCACCGGGAGACCATCTTCGACGGCATCGAGTCGTGTGTCGACGCTCTCAACGGCCTGTTCACCGGGGTCAACATCGGCAAGACGCTGGTCAAGCTCGGTGAACCGGCTTCCCGTTGAGCGCCTTCGGACTTAGCACGCAGAAACATGGCGCCACGGGCCGGGTGTGGGATGCGTGGCACCCCGGCGCGTGGTTTCATAACACCGTTTGCGAAAGTTGCCTAGGGGTATCGGGCTAGTTCGGAACACGGCTTTCACGATTGGGGTTGTAGATGGACCGTCGCAGCATGATGTTGATGTCGGGGCTCGGCATGCTCGGGGCCGCGATGCGCTTGCCGGGTGCCTGGGCCACCCCGTCGGCGCCGGAGGCGCCTCCGGCGGCCGGGCCCGGCGGCCCGTACATCTTTGCCGACGAGTTCGACGGGCCTGCGGGCTCTGCTCCGGATCCGGGCAAGTGGACGATCCAGACCTGGCAGGACGACGTGTATCCGCCGGTGGTGGGGATCTATCGCGACGACCGCCAAAACGTGTTCCAGGACGGGCACTCCAACCTCGTCCTGTGCGCCACCCACGATCTGCTGAGCAACACCTATTACAGCGGCAAGCTGCGCGGCAACTTCCGCAGCATGATCAACCAGACCTGGGAAGCGCGGATCAAGCTGGACTGCCTCTTCACCGGCCTGTGGCCGTCGTTCTGGGGCGTCAACGAGGATCCACTGCCCGATGGCGAGGTGGACATCTTCGAGTGGTACGGCAACGGCCAGTGGGCCCCGGGCACCACCGTCCACGCGGCGTCCAACGGGAAGACCTGGGAAGGGAAATCGATTCCCGGATTGGTCGACGGCAACTGGCACACCTGGCGAATGCATTGGGGCGAGGAGGGATTCGAATTCTCGCGGGACGGGGCAGAGTACTTCAAGGTCCCCAACAAGCCCATCCACGTCGCCGGCGGCGCCCCCGACGACTTCCGTTGGCCGTTCAACAATCCCGGCTACTGGATGACGCCCATGTTCACGCTCGCCGTCGGCGGGGTGGGCGCGGGCGACCCTGCGGCGGGCGTCTTCCCGGCCTCGATGCTGGTCGACTACATCCGTATCTGGTGACTATCGCTCCGCTTTGAGCACCTGCACCAGGTTGAACTGCCAGCGCTCGACGAGCCGGAAGCCCAAGTCGTGTGGCACCGCGAAGGCGGGGGTCACCCCGTAGCGCGGGCCGGGCGGGATCGCCGGGCCCTGCTCGTGCGCCGGTTGTGACGCGTCGGCCTGGGTGATGATCCACACCACACCGCAGTGGCCCAACGGTTGCGCGACGACCTCGGGGATGAGATTGGTGTCGAAGACGTCGTTGCGGTCGGTCGCGCGCTGCCACAGGGTGAGGTCGACCAGTTTGCGATAGGCATCCGGGCGCGCCGCCATCAACGGACGCATCGGGGCGGGCATGAACGTCACCGTGTCGTTCACCAGCAGGCAATCGCCCGGCGTCGCCTGGGCGGTGATCAGATCGGCCACCTGGCTGTAGTCCATCCCGTACTTGGCATACGGATTGCGCTGCGCCAGAAGGTAATTCGGAGCGGCAGCGACGGCGAAAAGGGTGACGAGGCCCGCAGTCAGCCAGGGCCGGGTGGTCACCGCGGCGGCGCAGACGCCGAGGATCAGCGCCATTCCCGGCGCCGTGAACGACATGTAGCGCGGGGTGTAGATCGAGTGCACCAGCGCCGAGTAGATCAGGATGGCCGCGGTCGGTAGGGCGAGCCACGCGGTCGCGAGGGCCAGCAGTTGCCCGTCGGCCCGCGCCAAGGGCGCGGACCTGCTGAGCCACAACGCCATAGCCGCCGCGATCACCAGCGCCGACAGCACGGCGAACGGCGGACTGCGCTCGAAATACTGTTGCACCACCACGTCTTCGAGCGTCCGGCGACCGATCGGGGCGATCCAGGCTATCTGATGCGCCTGCCCGGCGACCGTCACCAGGAACGGCACCATGGCGGCGACCCCCACGGCCGCCGCGACGGCGAACCGTAGCACAACCATTCGCGTGCAACGGGATACGACGACGAGCGTCAAGTGCGCGGCGACCAACAGCGTGAGATAGACGTCGAGCGTGATCGACGCGGCCAGGGCGACGGCGTAGGCCGCCCACAGCCAACCGGTGTCGCGGCGCGCGGCGCGCACCAGCAACACCGTCAGCCACACGGCGGCCATCATCGACAGCGCATAGGGGCGGGCCTCGATGCCCGCCCACGTCGTCCGGGGCAGAACCGCGCAGAAGACGCCGGAGGCCACCGCGACGGTGCGCGACGAGAATTGCTTGCCCAGCACCACTATTCCGGCGGCGGCGCCCCCGATGGCCAGCCCACTCGGCACCCGCGACGAGAACTCGGTGGGCGGGAAGACCTGAAACCAGGCGTGCATGACCAGGTAGTAGAGGCCGTGCACGGCGTCGACATTGGCCAGCATCCGCGCCAACTGGGCAAGGGAACGACTGTATGCGGCCGAAATGGTGGCGGCCTCGTCGTACCAGAACGAGGGGCGGCCCGCGCCGCCCAGGCTCACCGCGACGGCAAGCACCCCGACGAGCAGCGGGTCTAGCGCGGCCGTCGGGCGGCGAAGCGGGTTCCGCACGTCGCTATGGTGCCAGAACCGGACCTCGGACCCCTCGAGCGCCGCCGCAGGTCGACTACCTTCGGGTCTAGTTGAGCAACCAGACGTGCCAGAAGCCGTCGGAGCCCTGGCGGCAGTCCCAATGGGTGTACAGGTGGTCGTTGTGCGTGATCTCGACGTTCGGGGCGTCCGCCTCGCAACCGGCCAGGCTCGAGTAGTTGCCTTCGACCTCTATTTCGTCGGCACTCGCGACGCCCACCCCGGTGGTGAGCAGCCCGGCCAACGCCAATAGGCCAGCGGCGCAAGCCATCTTCATCTCCGACCTCCCCTTGGTAGCTGAGCCGACTATATCGACCGGCCCGCGCGGGGGATCGAAAATGAGCAACTCCCTGTTGCCTCATTTCAAGATGCGCGCGAAGGCGGATTCGTTGCCTCACGTAAACGTGCGCGCTTGTTTGTTGGTGG
>NZ_LQPH01000129.1 GCF_002102255.1 Mycobacterium nebraskense | reverse complement strand
GGGCTATGGCCCGCCCCCCGGTTACGGCGCCCCGCCCAAGCCCGCATTCAGCGTGGGAGAGGCGTTCAACTGGGCGTGGAACACCTTCACCAAGAACGCCGTGGCGTTGCTCGTTCCCACCCTGGTCTACGGGCTGCTGATCGGCGCGGCCACCGCGCTGATCACACTGAGCCAAAACATGACCGCGGCCAGCACGAGCTCCGACGACTACGACTTCACCTTCACGACGAACCTGACCGGCCCCGGATACGGGCTCCTGGCCCTCGGCTACCTGGTCGCGTACGCGGTGAGCGCATTCGCGCAATCCGCATTCCTGTCCGGCTGCCTCGACCTCGCCGACGGGCGCGCGGTGACCATCGGCTCGTTCTTCAAGCCACGCAACCTCGGCATGGTGTTTCTCGCCGTCCTGATAGTCGAAGTTCTCACCTCGATCGCGTCGGCCTTTTGCTTCGTCCCGGGTCTCGTGCTGGGCATCTTCACCCAGTTCACCGTCCCGTTCGTGATCGACCGGTCGGAGTCGGCGATCAAGGGCTTCACGTCCAGCTTCTCGCTCGTCGGGTCGAATTTCGTCAATGCGCTGCTGGTGTGGCTGGTCGCGGTGGCGTCCTTCATCGTGGGCGCGCTGGCGTGCGGCGTCGGCCTGTTGGTCGCCGCCCCGGTCGCGTCCCTGGTGGTGATCTACGGCTACCGCAAGCTGACCGGCGGCCAGGTTGTCCCCGTGCCGCAGCCGGGTTACCAACCGGGTCCGCCGCCGGGGCCGCAGCCGGCGTAAGCGGCCGGCCCTCGTCCGAAGTTACGGCGCTGTAAGCCGCGGCCGCGGTGTGCTGCGGCCTTCTGACGCTTGTGATGTGATCACCTTGTCATGAGCATCAAAGTCGCGCTGGAGCACCGCACCAGCTACACCTTTGACCGGGCGGTCCGGGTGTATCCGCACGTCGTGCGGCTGCGTCCCGCGCCCCATTGCCGCACGCCGATTGACGCGTACTCGCTGCGCATCGAGCCGGACGACCACTTCATCAACTGGCAGCAGGACGCGGTGGGCAATTTCCTTGCGCGCCTTGTGTTTCCGAATCCCACGCGGCGACTGAGCATCACGGTCGGGCTGATCGCCGACCTCAAGGTGATCAACCCGTTCGACTTCTTCATCGAGGACTGGGCCGAGACGTGGCCGGCGGACGGGCTGACGTACCCCAAGGAGCTGTCCGACGACCTGGAGCCCTACCGGCGGCCCGTCGACGAAGACGGCGACGGCTCGGGTCCCGGCGAGCTCTCGCGGGCGTGGGTGCGCAACTTCTCGGTGCCGGACGGCACGCGCACCATCGACCTGCTGGTCGCCCTCAACCGCGCCGTCAACGCCGACGTCGCCTACAGCGTGCGGATGGAACCCGGCGTCCAGACACCGGATCACACGCTGCGCACCGGGGTCGGCTCGTGCCGCGATTCGGCGTGGCTATTGGTGTCGACCCTGCGCCAGCTGGGGCTGGCCGCCCGCTTCGTGTCGGGCTATCTGGTGCAGCTGGCTTCCGACGTGGAGGCGCTCGACGGGCCATCGGGCCCCGCCGCCGACTTCACCGACCTGCACGCCTGGACCGAGGTGTACATCCCCGGCGCGGGCTGGATCGGGCTGGACCCGACGTCGGGGTTGTTCGCCGGCGAGGGCCACATCCCGCTGGCGGCCACCCCGCAGCCGGCGTCCGCGGCGCCCATCAGCGGCGGCACCGAACCGTGCGAATCGGTGCTGGAGTTCTCCAACACCGTCACCCGCATCCACGAGGACCCCCGCGTCACGCTGCCCTACACCGACGCCGCGTGGCACACGATCTGCGAGGTCGGCCAGCGCGTCGACGAGCTGCTGGCCGCCGCCGACGCGCGGCTGACCATCGGTGGTGAGCCGACGTTCGTCTCGGTGGACAACCCGGTCGCCGAGGAGTGGACCACGGCCGCTGACGGCCCGCACAAGCGGCAGCGCGCCTCCGACCTGGCCGCGCGCCTGAAGAAGGTGTGGGCGCCGAACGGGTTGGTGCAACGCGGGCAGGGCCGCTGGTATCCGGGAGAACCGTTGCCGCGCTGGCAGATCGCGTTGTACTGGCGCACCGACGGGCGACCGCTGTGGACCGACGGAGCGCTGCTGGCCGACCCCTGGATGGACCGCCCGGCGCCGGTCGATGGCGACGCGGGTCACCGGCTGATCGCCGGGATCGCCGACGGCCTGGGGTTGCCGCTCTCGCAAGTGCGGACGGCCTACGAGGACCCGCTGCACCGGCTGGCGGCCAAGGTGCGGCAGCCCGCCGGCGACCCGGTGGACCCGGTTGACGATCTCGACCAGGACTCCCCTGCCGGTCGCGCCGCCCTGCTGGCCCGCCTCGACGAATCCGTCACGGCACCAGCCGCTTTCGTGTTGCCGCTGCACCGCCGCGACGACGGCCTGGGCTGGGCCAGCGCCGACTGGCGGCTGCGTCGCGGCCGAATCGTGTTGCTGAACGGCGATTCCCCGGCCGGCCTGCGACTGCCGCTGGATTCCATCAGCTGGCGACCGCCGCGCACGTCGTTCGACGCCGATCCGCAGACCGTCGGGGACGCGCTGTCGACGGAGTCGGGCACCGCTGCGGTGGAAGACTCCGACACCGCGCCGCCCACCGCGATGGTCGCCGAAGTTCGCGATGGGCTGCTCTACCTCTTCATGCCGCCCACCGAGGCGCTGGAACACTTCGTCGACCTGATCGCCCGTGTCGAGGCCGCGGCGGCCGAGGCCGGCTGCCCGGTCGTGATCGAGGGCTACGACCCCCCGCCGGACCCTCGGCTGCGCTCGACGACGATCACGCCCGACCCTGGCGTCATCGAGGTCAACGTCGCGCCGTCGGCCAGCTTCGCCGAACAGAGTCAGCAGCTCGAAACCCTGTATGAATGCGCTCGCCTTGCGCGGCTGTCGACAGAGTCCTTCGACGTCGACGGCACCCACGGCGGTACCGGCGGCGGCAACCACATCACCCTCGGCGGCGTCACGCCCGCGGACTCACCGCTGCTGCGGCGTCCGGATCTGTTGGTCTCGCTGCTGACGTACTGGCAGCGGCACCCGTCGCTGTCGTATTTGTTCGCCGGCCGGTTCGTCGGCACCACCTCGCAGGCCCCCCGGGTCGACGAGGGCCGCGCCGAGGCGCTGTACGAACTCGAGATCGCGTTCGCCGAGATCGCCCGGCTGGGAGGCGGTGGCCTTAAGAGCACAGCCAAACCGTGGGTGGTCGATCGCGCGCTGCGGCACCTGCTGACCGACATCACCGGCAACACCCACCGCGCCGAGTTCTGCATCGACAAGCTGTACAGCCCCGACAGCGCCCGCGGCCGGCTCGGCCTGCTGGAGTTGCGCGGGTTCGAGATGCCCCCGCACCTGCGCATGGCGATGGTGCAGTCGCTGCTGGTGCGCTCGCTGGTGGCATGGTTCTGGGACGAGCCGCTGCGCGCGCCGCTGATCCGGCACGGCGCCAACCTGCACGGGCGATACCTGTTGCCGCACTTCTTGATTCACGACATCGCCAACGTGGCGGCCGACCTGCGCGCACACGGCATCGCGTTCGAGACCAGCTGGCTGGACCCGTTCACCGAATTCCGCTTCCCGCGCATCGGCACCGCGGTGTTCGACGGCGTGGAGATCGAGCTGCGCGGGGCGATCGAGCCGTGGAACACCCTCGGCGAGGAGGCCACCGCCACCGGCACGGCCCGCTACGTCGACTCGTCGGTCGAGCGCATCCAGATCCGCATCATCGGCGCCGACCGCCACCGCTACGTGGTGACGGTCAACGGCTACCCGGTGCCGCTGCTAGCGACCGACAACCCCGACATCCACGTGGGCGGGGTGCGGTTCAAGGCCTGGCAGCCGCCGAGCGCGCTGCACCCGACCATCAGCACCGACGTGCCGTTGCAGTTCGAGCTGATCGACCTGACGACGGGCACGTCGCGCGGCGGCTGCACCTATCACGTCGCGCATCCCGGTGGGCGGGCCTACGACGAGCCGCCCGTCAACGCCGTCGAGGCCGAGGCCCGGCGCGCCCGCCGCTTCGAGGCGACCGGCTTCACCCCCGGCAAGCTCGACCTGTCCGACATCCGGGAAAAACAGGCGCGCATCTCCACCGACATCGGCGCGCCGGGCATCCTCGACCTGCGCCGCGTGCGTACCGTGCAGCAGTAATGGCGTTCGCGGACATGACATTCGGCGGCGGTGCAGCCAAGGCGGCCACCGGTGGCCGCCACGAAGACCGCTACGACACCGACCGCCTGCTGGCCGGGTACCGGGCCGCGCGCGCCCAAGAGGCGCTCTTCGATCTACGGCACGGCCCGGCCGCCGGCTACGACGAATTCGTCGACCGGGACGGGAACGTGCGGCCGGCCTGGACGGAGCTGGCCGACACCATCGCGGAGCGCGGCCGGGCGGGGCTGGACCGGCTGCGCTCGGTGGTGCGCAGCCTGATCGACAGCGACGGCATCACCTACACCGACGTCGATCCCGGCGTGCATGGCCTGGAGCCGCGGCCGTGGATCTTGGACACGCTGCCGATCGTGTTGTCGGCCGCCGAGTGGGAGGTGCTGGAGGCCGGGCTGGTGCAGCGGTCCCGGCTGCTCGACGCGGTGCTCGCCGACCTGTATGGGCCGCGCAGCCTGCTCACCGACGGCGTGCTGCCACCGGAGCTGCTGTTCGCCCATCCCGGTTACGTGCGCGCCGCCAATGGCATCGAAGTGCCCGGGCATCACCAGCTTTTCCTGCACGCCTGCGACGTCAGCCGGCTACCGAACGGCACCTTTCAGGTCAACGCCGACTGGACGCAGGCGCCGTCGGGCGCCGGCTACGCGCTGGCCGACCGGCGCGTTGTCGCGCACTCGGTTCCCGATCTCTACGAACGGATCGTGCCGCGACCGACGACGCCGTTCGCCCAGGCGCTGCGGCTGGCGCTGATCGACGCCGCACCCGACGACGCGCAGGATCCGGTGGTGGTGGTGCTCAGCCCGGGTATCTTCTCCGAAACCGCCTTCGACCAGGCGTATCTGGCCACGCTGCTGGGTTTCCCGTTGGTGGAGAGCGCGGACTTGGTGGTGCGCGACGGCAAGTTGTGGATGCGGTCGCTGGGCACCTTGAAACGAGTCGACGTCGTCCTTCGCCGGGTCGACGCCGAATACGCCGACCCGCTCGATCTGCGCGCAGACTCCCGGCTCGGCGTGGTCGGTCTGGTGGAGGCGTCACACCGCGGGACGGTGACCGTAGTCAACACGCTGGGCAGCGGAATCCTGGAAAACCCTGGGCTGCTTCGGTTTTTGCCGCAGCTGTCCGAGCACCTGCTCTCCGAGGCCCCGCTGCTGCACACCGCGCCGGTCTACTGGGGCGGCAGCGCCGGCGAACGCTCGCATCTGCTGGCGAATCTGTCGTCGCTGCTGGTGAAGTCCACCATCGGCGGGGAAACTCTTGTCGGGCCGACCCTTTCGTCTTATCAGCTGGCACAGTTGGCCGCCCGCATCGAGAAGATGCCGTGGCAGTGGATCGGCCAGGAGCTGCCGCAGTTCTCGTCGGCGCCCACCGACCATGCCGGGGTGTTGTCGTCGGCCGGGGTCGGCATCCGGTTGTTCAACGTCGCCCAGCGCGGCGGGTACGCCCCGATGATCGGCGGCGTCGGCTACGTGCTGGCGCCCGGACCGGCCGCGTTCACGCTGCAAACCGTTGCCGCGAAGGATGTTTGGGTGCGCCCGACGGAGCGTGCGCGGGCCGAGGCGGTGAGCCTGCCGTCGCCCGCACCGCCGGCGAAGACGGCGGCGGGCACCTGGGGCGTCAGCTCGCCGCGTGTGCTGTCCGACCTCTTCTGGATCGGCCGCTACGGCGAGCGTGCGGAGAACATGGCGCGGCTGCTGCTCGTCACCCGCGACAGGTTCCACGTCTACCGGCATCAGCAGCACACCGAGGAAAGCGAGTGCGTGCCGGTGCTGATGGCCGCGCTGGGCCGGATCACCGGGACCGACGCCGAGGCCGAGGCCAGTGCCAGTGACGGGGCCGAGATGATCGCTGTCGCCCCCTCGACGCTGTGGTCCCTGACCGTGGACCCGGACCAGCCCGGATCCCTGGTGCAGTCGGTGGAAGGTTTGGCGCTGGCCGCCAGGGCGGTGCGCGACCAGATGTCCAACGACACCTGGATGGTGCTGGCCGGGGTGGAGCGCGCGCTGGCCCAGCGGCAGGAGCCGCCGGATTCGCTGGCCGAGGCCGACGCGCTACTGGCGGCGGCCCAGGTGCAGACGCTGTCCGGGATGCTGACGTTGTCGGGCGTGGCCGGCGAGTCGATGGTGCGCGACGTGGGCTGGACGATGATGGACATCGGCAAGCGCATAGAGCGCGGCCTCTGGCTGACCGCGCTGCTGCGGGCCACGCTGACCGCCGTCCGCCGGGTCGCCGCCGAACAGGCGATCATCGAGGCGATGCTGGTGGCTTGCGAGTCCTCGGTCATCTATCGGCGCCGCACCGTGGGCAAGGTCAGCGTCGCCGCCGTGGCCGAGCTGATGCTGTTCGACGCGCAGAACCCGCGGTCGTTGCTGTATCAAGTGGAGCGGCTGCGGGCCAACCTCAAGGACCTGCCCGGGGCGTCGGGTTCGTCGCGCCCGGAGCGGTTGGTGGACGAGATCGGCACCCTGCTGCGCCGCTCGCACCCCGCCGAGCTGGAAGTCGTCAGCGCCGACGGTGTGCGTGCGGAGCTGGCCGAGCTGCTCGGTTCGGTGCACGGCGAATTGCGCGAGCTGGCCGAGGTCATCACCACCACGCAATTGGCGCTGCCCGGTGGCATGCAACCGCTGTGGGGCCCCGACGTACGCCGGGTGATGCCGGCCTAACCGCAAGGCAATCACACTTACCCGCGATGGCGGCGACCCGCTTCGCCCGGCTTCGCCGCGCTCGCGATCGCCATTAGCCCGCGATGGCGGCGACCCGCTTCGCCCGGCTTCGCCGCGCTCGCGATCGCCGTTAACCCGCGATAGCGGCCGGTCCCCTGGCCTCCGAGGTCACCTCGTCGATCACGGTGTAGATGAACTTCATCTTCTCCAGTACGGCGACCGGCAGGACGAACGGGTACAGGTCGTCGTGGCCCATCGACCGGTTCACCATGTTCAGCGACCACGACAGCGGCAGCCACATGTCGATGATCGTCTGAAAGGCGCTGGGCCCCAACGCCGGCCGGTCGAAGGTCGCCGACGCCGACGCGAAGCCGCACCACGCCGAGGTGTCCAGGGTGTCGCGGATGTGCAGGTAGTGGGCGAACGTCTCCGCCCAGTCCTCGGCGGGATGCATGGTCGCGTACGACGACACGAATTGTTCCTGCCAGTCCTCAAGTGGCCCCTCGCTGTAGTGGCGGTCCAGCGCCTCCTGGTAGTCGGCGTCGGGGTCACCGAACAGCTCGTTGAAGCGCGCCAGGTGGTCGCTGGACGGGGCGATCAGCCGGTAGAAGTAGTAGTGCCCGATCTCGTGCCGGAAGTGTCCCAGCAGGGTGCGGTACGGCTCCTCCATCTCCACCCGCAGCTGCTCGCGGTGCACGTCGTCGCCCTCGGCCAGATCCAGGGTGATGACGCCGTTGTCGTGCCCGGTCATCACGTTCTCGTGCGCGCTGGACAGCAGGTGGAAGGCCAATCCCTGCTCGGGATCTTCGTCGCGCCCGACGATCGGCAGCTTCAGCTCGTGCAGCTCGGCGATCAGCCGCCGCTTGGCCGCCTCGGCCCGGGCGAACTCGGCCAGGCCGGCGGTGTCGGCATCGTTGGGCCGCACGGTGGTCAGCGCGCAGGACGTGCACAGCAGCCGGGGATTGTTGACAGGCACCAGCCAATTGCATTCGGCCAGTTGCAGATTGGCGCACAGTTGATACTCGGCGGCGTCCACGAAACCGGCGTGCTCGCCGGTGTTCTCCTCGGCGATCACCAGCAGTGCCATCTGGTCGAGCGAAAACCCCAGCGCGCTACCACAGTTCAGGCAGGTGGAGTTCTCGAACGTCAGGCGCTGGCCGCAGTTGGGGCAGTTGAAGTCACGCATGGAGCACATCCCCCTCGAAGGGCACCACGTCGACGGCGACGTCGATCACGCTGTGTTCCGATTCGGTGTAGATGATGCCCCGCAGGGGCGGCACGTCGGCGTAGTCGCGGCCGCGTCCCACGATGATGTAGCGCTCGTCGACCAGCTGGTCGTTCGTGGGATCCAGACCCAGCCATTCGAACTGGCCGGGCTCCTGAGGTGTCCACACCGCCGCCCAGGCATGGGTGGCGTCAATACCGATCATTCGATCCTTCCCCGGTGGCGGGTCGGTGGCCAGGTAGCCGGACACGTAGCTGGCCGCAAGACCTTTGGCGCGCAGGCAGGCGATTGCCAGCCGTGCAAAGTCCTGACATACCCCTTCCCGGGCAGCCAGAACCTCATTTACCCCGGTGGAAATCGTCGTCGACCCCGACCGGTAGGCGAAGTCGGCGAAAATCCGCGACGCGAGGTCGCGCAGCACGTCGACCAGCGGGCGCCCCGGAGCGAAGCTGGGCGCCGCGTATTCGCGGACCTCGTCGGTGATCTCGGGAGGATTCAGGTCGAGGGTGAATTCGGCGGCGAGCGCCCCCCTGCCTCCCGTCGGGCGGGCCGCCTCCCACGGTTGCACCGCCGGGCCGCTGGTGTAGAGCCCGGGAGCCGGCGGATACACGTCGACGATGGAGTCGCTGGTGACGGTCAGGGTGTGGTGCGGCTCGGTGACGTGGAAGTAGGAGCTGATGTTGCCGTACACGTCGCCGCTGGTGGAGATGTCGGCCGGGGTGGGGTCGATGGTCAGCCGGTGCGCGACGCAACGCTGCCGCACCAAATCTCGCGGGGTGAGAAATCCGCGGCCGTAGGAGCTGGTCACGACGTCGGAATACCGGTACTCGGTGCGGTGGGTGACTCGATGGCGGCGGGTGCCCCCGGCGTCAGCTTCAGACACAAGGCTGATCACATCACACACCGGACCGTTACGCGCCGTCCGCGACGCGAAACCGTTTGCCAATACGGCGGCACACGTACCAAAACGGGAGCACAATCGAGATGTGGCCACGTGGTACGACGTCGCCCGCATCATTCGTGAGCTGGCACTCACCTCCGAGCCGTCACCGCATGACTGGCGGGTCGGCAAGAAGTTGCTGGCCTGGGAGCGGCCGCTGCGGTCGTCCGAACGCGAGGCCCTGGCACGCGACGGGTCGGAGCCGCCCGAGGGCGACATCCTCGGCGTGCGGGTGTCCGACGAGGGGGTCAAGTTCGGGTTGATCGCCGACGAGCCGGACGTCTATTTCACGACACCGCATTTCGACGGCTACCCGGCGGTGCTGGTCAAGCTGCCCGCGATCTCGGTCCGCGACCTCGAGGAGCTCATCACCGAGGCGTGGCTGACGCAGGCCCCGAGGAAGTTGGTCCAGGAGTTCTTGGCCGACTCACGCTGACCGGTCACACGTGCCGAAGGTCGATGACCCGTTGCAGGTCGTCGACGCAGGCGCTGACGACGTCGGCGAGGATCAACTGCGTTTTCTCACGCGCGCCCGACTGCAATTCCGAAGCGTGATGACGCGCGGACGCGGTGTACGCGCACGCGCCGGCCGGATCGCGATCAGCGAGCGCGGTCGCGGCCGCCAGCACCACCAACACCATGTGCACGGGCGGCGGAAGCGCCTCGCGGCAGCCGTCCGCGTTGGGGGCGACGGCGCGGGCAAGTTGCAGCACCGAACCGGCCAGCAGCGCCACGTGCACGGCCTGGTGCTCGGCGGCCTGGATGGTGTCCCGCAGGCCCCACCGTCGCGGGGCAATGGTGACCACGTGGCGGGCGGTGGTGCGCGCCTCGAGCAGTCCACTGAGCCGTTCGTGCACTCGGTCGACCGCCGTCAGCGGCCAGTCGGTCGGCGGTGCCTTGCGTCCGACGGCGACGTCCGCGGCACGCGACAACACGTCGTGCAGCACGCCGAGCACGCCGACGCGCGCATCGCGCAGCACCCTCAGCGGGTCCGCGGGGAACAGCAAGACGGCGAAGACGATGGCCACCGCCCCGCCGATCAGGGCGTCGAAGATGCGTTCCCAACCGACGCCGCCGCGGTAGAGGGCCAGCACCAGGATCGCCGACACCACGGTCTGGTTGGCGAACATCATCCCGTGCCCGATGAATCCGCCCCCGATGAACACCGCGGCGGCCAGCGCGACCAATGCGGCGACCGCGATGGGCACGGCCCCGGGCCCCAGCAGCCCCTGCACCACCGAGCCGAGCCCGATCCCCAGGGTTACCCCGACCATCATCTGGACGGCGCGTTGCGCGCGGAGCACGTTGCTGGTCGACAACGACACCGCGGCGGCGATCGGCGCGAAGAACGGCTGCGGGTGTCCCAGGACATCGTGAGCTAGGTACCAGGACAGGCCTGCGGCCACCGCGGTCTGCACCAGGTTGAACCACACCACCCGCAGCCGTTTGCTGCCCGCACGCGCGGCGGCGAGAACCCACGCTGGCCCCGCCCGCCACGACGTGCCCACTGGCTAGGTCCGGTTTAACTCGAACAACGGAATGACGCGGCTGGTCTTGGACTGGTATTCGGCGAAGCCGGGTGCAGCGGCGGTGACCTTCTCGAAGAGCGCGTCGCGCTCGTCGGACGGCAGCTCGCGCGCCGTGACGGCGAACTCCTCGGTGCCCATCTCGACACGCGCCTGCGGGTTGGCCCGCAGGTTGTGCACCCACGCCGGACTGACGGGGGAGCCGGCGAAGGAGCCGATGACGATCAGCCTGCCGTCGATGCGGAAGTAGGCCAGTGGCGAGATCCGGGACTGTCCGGACTTGGCGCCCGTCGTGGTGAGCAAGAGCAGGTCGGCGTTCTCGAACTGGCCGCCCACCTTGCCGGCGTTGGTCCGGAACTCGTCGATGATGCTCTTGTTGAACGCGTTGATGGTCTGTGTGTCCGGCATTTCGGTCATGCCCGGTCAACCTTCTCAGGCTTGGCGTCTATTCCGGACTCCTTGCGCTGCTGGGCGGTGATCGGCGCGGGCGCATCGGTGAGCGGGTCGACGCCGCCGCCGGTCTTCGGGAACGCGATCACCTCGCGGATCGAGTCGACCCGGGACAGCAGCGCGTTGATCCGGTCCCAGCCGAAGGCGATTCCGCCGTGTGGCGGTGCGCCAAAGGTGAACGCCTCCAACAGGAATCCGAATTTTTCTTCGGCCTCGGCCTGGTCCAGGCCCATCACGGCGAACACGCGTTCCTGGATGTCGCGGCGGTGGATACGTATCGACCCGCCACCGATCTCGTTGCCGTTGCAGACGATGTCGTAGGCGTCGGCCAGCACGTTGCCGGGGTCGGTGTCGACCACATCGGCGTATTCGGGTTTGGGCGAGGTGAATGCGTGATGCACCGCGGTCCACGCGCCGGAACCGACGGCCACCTCACCGGCGGCGGTCGCCTCGTCGGCGGGCTCGAACAGCGGCGGGTCCACCACCCAGACGAACGCCCACGCGTCCGGGTCGATCATGTCGAGCCGGCTGGCGATCTCCCCGCGGGCGGCGCCCAACAAGGCCCGCGACGACTTCGGCGGCCCGGCCGAGAAGAAGATGCAGTCCCCCGGCTTCGCCCCGACGTGTGCGGCCAGCCCGTCACGTTCGGCGTCGCTGAGGTTCTTGGCGACTGGCCCACCGAGCGTGCCGTCGTCACCGACCAGCACGTAGGCCAGCCCGCGGTGCCCGCGCTGCTTGGCCCACTCCTGCCAGCCATCCAGCGTGCGCCGCGGCTGTGACGCCCCGCCGGGCATCACGACCGCACCGACATACGGTGCCTGGAAGACACGAAACGTGGTGTCTTTGAAGAACTCTGCACACTCGACGAGCTCCAGCCCGAACCGCATGTCCGGCTTGTCCGAGCCGAACCGTCGCATCGCATCCGCATAGGTGATCCGCGGGATGGGCGTCGGGACCTGGTATCCGATCAATGCCCACAGCGCGGTCAGGATCTCCTCGGAGATCGCGATGACGTCCTCGGCGTCGACGAAGCTCATCTCCATGTCGAGCTGGGTGAACTCGGGCTGACGGTCGGCGCGGAAATCCTCGTCGCGGTAGCAGCGGGCGATTTGGTAGTAGCGCTCCATCCCGGCGACCATCAGCAACTGCTTGAACAGCTGCGGGCTCTGCGGCAGGGCGTAGAACGAGCCGGGGTGCAGCCGGGCCGGCACCAGGAAGTCGCGTGCGCCTTCCGGCGTCGAGCGGGTGATCGTCGGCGTCTCGATCTCGACGAAGTCGTGGCCCGCCAACACCGAACGGGCGGCGGCATTCACGTTGGAGCGCAAGCGAAGTGCCGCGGCAGGTCCGTCGCGGCGCAGGTCGAGGTAGCGGTACTTCAGCCGCAGCTCCTCGCCGGCGGGTTCGTCGAGCTGGAACGGCAACGGCGCGCTCTCGCCGAGCACGTTCAGCGAGGCGACGTTGACCTCGATGTCGCCGGTGGCGATCTCGGGGTTGGCGTTGCCCTCCGGGCGGATCTCGACGACACCGGTGACCGCGACGCAGAACTCGGCGCGCAACCGGTGCGCCTGAGCCAGCACATCGGCATTGCGGAACACCACCTGCGCGATACCGGAGGCGTCGCGCAGA
The DNA here is from genome assembly GCF_002102255.1 of Mycobacterium nebraskense. Lineage (GTDB taxonomy): Bacteria > Actinomycetota > Actinomycetes > Mycobacteriales > Mycobacteriaceae > Mycobacterium > Mycobacterium nebraskense. The sequence continues at coordinate 118,066 of NZ_LQPH01000129.1, read as the reverse complement.
TCGATGAAGATGACGCCGCCGTGGTCGCGGCGGCGGCCCACCCAGCCGGCCAACGTCACCTGCTGCCCGGCGTCGCTACTTCTCAGCGATCCGGCGGCGTGGCTGCGCAGCACAAACACTCCCTTTCAGCAGGCTTTGGACGAGTGACCAGTCTAGAGCAGGTACTTTCGGTGCTATTGCCACCAACCCCCCAACCAAAATCGCACTAGTCGGCCCCGGCGCCGTCGGCACGACGATCGCCGCGCTGCTGCACAAGGCCGGACATTCGGTGCTGGTGTGCGGTCATACCCCCCGGGACGGCATCGAATTGCGGCCCGACGGCGCGGATCCGATCGTGGTGCCCGGCCCGGTGCGCACCGATCCCAGCGAGGTCACCGGCCCCGTCGACGTGGTGGTGCTCGCGGTCAAGGCCACCCAGAACGACGCGGCGGCCGGATGGCTGGCCCGCCTTTGTGACGTGCACACGATCGTCGCCGTACTGCAGAACGGTGTGGAGCAGGTCGAGCAGGTGCAGCCGCATTGCCCGTCGTCGCCGGTGGTCCCGGGCATCGTGTGGTATTCCGCCGAGACTCAGCCCGCGGGGTGGGTGCGGCTGCGCACCGAGGCCCGACTGGTGCTGCCCAGCGGGCCGTCCGCGCAGACGATCGCCGAGCTGTTGCGCGGCGCCGGGTGCCGGGTGGACTGCGACCCCGACTTCATCACCGCGGCCTGGCGCAAGCTGCTCACCAATGCGCTGGCGGGGTTCATGGCGCTGTCGGGACGGCGATCCGGCATGTTCCGCCGCGACGATGTCGCCGAACTGTCGCGCCGCTACGTCGCCGAGTGTCTGGCGGTCGCGCGGGCCGAGGACGCCCGGCTGCCCGATGGCATCGTCGACGAGTTGGCCGAGATGTTCCGTCACGTACCCGAGGACATGAGCACCTCGATCCTGGCCGACCGGGAGAACCACCGGCGAATGGAGTGGGACATCCGCAACGGGGTGATCATCCGCAAGGCCCGCGCCCATAACCTGGCGACGCCGATCAGCGACGTCGTGGTGCCGTTACTGGCCGCGGCGAGCGACGGCCCCGGCTAGATTAATTTCATGTTCCCCTGCGAGCGCGTCGACGTGAGCTTCATCGATACCGCGCCTTTCGTGTTCGGCAACAGCGTCGACCTCGCCATCACGCCCGAGCAGCTGTTCGAGGTGCTCGCCGACGCCGAGGCCTGGCCGCGCTGGGCAAGCGTGATCACCAAGGTGACCTGGACCAGCCCCGAGCCGCGCGGCGTGGGCACCACCCGCGCCGTCGAGATGCGCGGCGGCATGGTCGGCAACGAAGAGTTTCTCGCGTGGGAGCCGTTCACCCACATGGCTTTTCGGTTCAACGAATGCTCGACGCAAGCCGTCGCCGCGTTCGCCGAGGATTACCGGGTGGAGGTCATCCCGGGTGGGTGCCGGCTGACGTGGACGATGGCGCAAAAGCCCGCGGGCCCGGCGCGGCTGGCCATGTACGTGGCGGGGCCGCTGCTGGATCTGGGGATTCGCCGATTTCTGCGCAACCTGCGCCGCTACACCGACGCCCGCTACTCCACGACCCAGCAACATTAGGAGCGTGCCATGACCTTCAACGAGGGTATGCAGATCGACACCAGCACCGCGTCCTCGTCCGGCGGCGGCATGGGGATGGCCCTCGGGGGCGGCGGCCTCGGGCTGCTCATCCTGATCGGGGCGTTGTTGTTGGGCGTCGATCCTGGCCGCGTGCTGAACCAGCAGCAGACGAACACGGGCGGCTACTCGGCGCCCGGCTTCGACCTGAACCAGTGCAGGACCGGGGCCGACGCCAACAAGTACGTGCAGTGCCGGGTGGTCGCCACCGGCAACTCCGTGGACGCGGTGTGGCACCAGCTGATGCCCAGGTACACCCGCCCGCACGTGCGCCTGTTCACCGGTTCGGTGGACACCGGCTGCGGACCGGCCACCACCGCGGTGGGGCCGTTCTACTGCCCGGTCGACCAGACGGCGTACTTCGACACCGACTTCTTCCAGGAGCTGGTCGATAAATTCGGTTCCAGCGGTGGGCCGTTCGCGCAGGAGTACGTGGTCGCCCACGAATACGGCCACCACGTGCAGCAATTGCAGGGCGTCCTGGGCCGCTCCCAGCAAGGGGCGAAGGGCGCCGGCGGCAACGGCGTGCGCACGGAGCTACAGGCGGACTGCTACGCCGGCATCTGGGCGCACTACGCGTCGACCGTCAAGCAGGAGAGCACCGGCGTGCCCTACCTGCAGCCCTTGAGCGACCAGGACATCCAAGACGCGCTGTCGGCCGCGGCGTCGGTGGGCGATGACCGCATTCAGAAGGAAGCGACCGGACGGGTCAATCCCGAGTCCTGGACGCACGGTTCGTCGGAGCAACGGCAGCATTGGTTCACCGTCGGCTACCAGACCGGCGACCCGAAGCAGTGCGACACGTTCGACGCCCCCAGCCTGGGCTAGCCGGCGAGCAGTTCCTTCAGCTCGGCGCGCCCCTGCGCGTCGAGCGGCAGCAGCGGCGCACGCGGATTCCCGACCGGGAAGCCGAGCAATTCCAGACCGGCCTTCACCGTGGTGGCCAGTCCCCCGGCGACGATGAACTGCAGCAGCGGCTTGAGGTCGTCGTAGAGGGCCTGAGCCTTGTCGAGGTCGCCCGCGCGCACCGCCTCGTACAGGTCGATGCAGGGCTGGGGCCGCAGATTCGGTGCGGCCGTGCACCATCCGGAGGCGCCGGCCCGCAGCGCGTCGAGCACCAACGGGTTGCTGCCGTTGTAGAAGGGCAACCGGCCGCCGGACAGCTCGTCGATGCGTTGCATCCGGGTCAGGTCACCGGTGGATTCCTTGATCATGGTTACGTTGGCGATGGTCTCGAACATGCGGACCAGCAGCTCGGGCGGCATGTCGACGCCGCTGGTGGCCGGGTTGTTGTAGGCCATGATCGGGATGGAAATGGCGTCGCTGACGCTCCGGTAGTGCTGGACGATCTCCCGTTCGCTGAGCTTCCAGTAGGACACCGGCAGGATCATCACCGCGTCGGCGCCGGCCCGCTGCCCATACTGGGCACGCCGAATGGTCTTGGCGGTGGTCACATCTGACACGCCCACGATCACGGGCACCCGGCCGGCCACCGTGGCGATCGTGGTGTCGACCACGGCGTCGAACTCGGGTTCGTCCAGATAGGCCAGTTCGCCGGTGCTGCCCAGCGGCGCGATCGCGTGGACGCCGGCGGACACGAGCCGATCGACCAGCGCGGCCAGCCGTTCGGTATCGATGCCTTCGTCGGCGAAGGGAGTCACCGGGTAGGCGATGATGCCGTGGATCTCGGGCACGGGCGAACTCCTCGAATCTCGTTGAACGGGGCCTTAATTGGTGAGTGCGTCCGGATGCCGGGCCAGGGCGCGACGGGCGTAGTAGGCGAAGTTGGCCCGGCTGCGCTGGGGTGACAGTGTCCAGTCGTGGGCCTCGCGGGCCAGTTTCTCGGGCAGCTCTTTGACGATGCCGGCGGCCATGGCGGCCAGCTGCAGCTTGGCGGCGCGCTCGATCAGGACCGACAACGAGCACGCCTCCTCGATGCTGGCGCCGGCCACCACCTGGCCGTGGTGCGCCAGCAGCACCGCCTTCTTGTCGCCGAGGGCGGCGGTGATGATCTCCCCCTCCTCGTTGCCGACCGGCACGCCCGGCCACTCGGCGAGGAAGGCGCAGTCGCCGTAGAGCGGCGTGGTGTCCATATGGGAGACGACCAACGGCACCTCCAGCATCGACAGCGCCGCCACGTGGAACGGGTGGGTGTGCACGATGCACTGCACGTCGGGCCGGGCGCGGTAGATCCAGCTGTGAAAACGGTTGGCGGGGTTAGGCATTCCGTCACCGTCGAGGACGTTGAGATCCTCGTCCACCAACAGCAGGTTGGCGTCGGTGATCTCGTCGAACCCGAGGCCCAACCGCTGGGTGTAGTAGGTGCCGTCGGCGTCGGCACGGGCGGTGATCTGCCCCGCCAGCCCCGAGTCGTGCCCGGCGTCGAACAGCGCGCGACAGGTCAGCGCGAGCTTCTGCCGGGTGGTCAGCTGGGAATCGCCGAGGTTGGCCGTCAACTGCTCGGCGGCGCGACGCATCAGTTCGGCTTTGGAGTCGGTGAACGTGCTGGCCATATGACACAATGTAACAGAATAGGAAACCTTGTGTCATCGGAGGCATCGCCTGTGACAGCACTGCTACGCGCGGTCCGCAACCAACGCGGCCTCACCCTGGAGGCGCTGGCCGAACAAACCGGGTTGACCAAGAGCTACCTGTCCAAAATCGAACGCCAGCAGAGCACCCCATCGATCGCGGTGGCCCTCAAGGTGGCCAAGGCTCTCGACGTCGACGTCGGGCGGTTGTTCTCCGACGAGGCGGCGCAGGAGAAGATCGCCGTCGACCGGGCGCCTGGCGGCGCCGACGGTCAGCGCTATCGGGTGCTGGCGTCCTCGCTGCTGGGTAAGTCCATGTCGCCGTTCGTGGTTCGCCCGACCGAAGAGCCGGCCGACGATCCCCGCCCCGAGCACGGGGGCCAGGAATTCATGTTCGTGCACGCCGGCAGCGTCGAACTCGATTACGGCGACCAGACGATCACGCTCGGCTCCGGCGACAGCGCCTATTTCGACGCGTCGGTCAGCCACACGATCCGGGCCGTCGGCGCCCAACCGGCCGAGGTCGTCGTCGTCGCCCACGAGCCCGGCGCCCGCGCCCGGCGGTGACACCGCGCCGTCATGCGCGCGTCGGGTGCGTGTCTTAGACTTCTACCCCGCCGCACGACGCGAAAGGCGTTGCCCGTATGTCGGATATGACGCAAGAGCGCACCGACACCGCGGAAATGTCGGTATGGACGCCGTTGCGCAACCCGGTTTACCGCGCCCTGTTCATCGCGCAGTTCGTCTCCAACGTCGGCACCTGGATGCAAAGCGTTGCGGCGCAGTGGTTCCTGGTGGAAGGTCACAGCAGTCCCACCGTCGTGGCACTGGTCCAGACCGCTAGCCTCGGCCCGACGCTCCTGTTGGCACTGTTCGCCGGCGCGCTGGCCGACGTGTTCGACCAGCGACGGTTGCTGATGGTCCTGCAGTCGTATGCCGTCTTGGTGGCGCTGGCGTTGGCGGGGCTGACCTACCTCGGCCACCTCACCCCGACGGCGCTGCTGCTGTTCACCTTGGCCATCGGCGTCGCCTCCGCGGTGACGGCACCGGCCTGGCAGGCGATCCAACCCGAGGTCGTCCCACGCGAGCAGATCACGGCCGCCGCGACTTTGGCCAGCGTCTCGGTCAACATCGCCCGAGTCGTCGGACCCGCCATCGGCGGCATCGTCCTGGCCCTGGCCGGTCCGGCAGCGGTCTTCACGATCAACGCGATCTCGTTCGTGGGCATCATCATTGCCCTGGCGGCCTGGCGACGGCCCAAGCGGATCGCGCCCGTCGAACGCGAACACCTCGGCCAGGCGATCCTGACCGGATTGGCCTACGCGGCCAACGGTCCGATCTTCCGCAGGATCCTGCTGCGCGCGGCCCTTTTCGTCTTCCCCGCATCGGCCCTGTTGGCCCTCTTACCGGTGACCGCCGCCAACACCTGGCACCTGGGGGCCGGTGGCTACGGTGTGGCGCTGGGCGCCATCGGGTTTGGCGCGGTGCTCGCCGTCGCGGTTCCCGCACCATTCCGGCAGAAGCTGCCGCCCAACACGCTGCTGGCCGGATGCGCGGCCGCGTACGGCGCCGCCGCGCTCGCCGTGGTCTGGCTGCCGTTCGCCGCGGCGGCGCCCTTCTTGGTGTTGTCGGGGACGACCTGGCTGATCACGCTGACGACGCTGAACGCCGCGGCGCAGCTGCATCTGCCGCGATGGGTTCGGGCCCGCGGATTGGCGATGTACCTGCTGGTCTTCACGGGATCTCAGGCGATCGGCTCGTATCTTTGGGGTGTCGTGGCCACGCGGGAAGGGCTTGGCGTGGCGCTGACGCTGTCGGCGGTGTTGCTGGGCGTCACCGCCCTCAGCGTCGTCCCGCTCGGGTTGCGGCCGGAAACAGGGAAGCTGAGCCGCGACATCTCGCGGGCATGGCCGACACCGATGGTGGTGTTCGAGCCCTGCCCGAACGATGGACCCGTGCTGGTGACCTTCCATTATCGAGTGGCGACGGACACCCTCGAAGACTTCGTCGAGGCGATGAGCGCGGTCAGGCGCTCGCGGCTGCGAACGGGGGGCCACAGCTGGGGGCTGTATCACAGCCTGGAACATCCCGACACGGTCCTCGAGAGGTTCACCGTGCCGTCGTGGACCGAATTCGAACGCCAGCACACCGAGCGCTGGTTGGAGTCCGACCACGATGGGGTGGCGAAGGCGGTGGGCTACACCCTCGACCGCACCCGGCGGCACGAGTACTACCTCGCATTGCGGGTGCACCGATGAACGGCGGCACGGTGTTTGCTTTCAGCGAAACCTGCGCCGGGTGCGAAGACCGCTGGCCCTACGTGTTCGCCGGCCGACTCACCAGGGCCGCGTCGAGCAGGTGACCCCGGTGGTGGCGCTCTGCGTCACCACGACCTGGCCGTCGACGGCGATCTGGCATTGGATCTGCGGCGTGTTCGACGAATCGCAGTCCGGCCAGTGACATCCACCGCTCGCGTTCACGAACGCCCACTGGTTCGGGTCGGCCAGGGTCGTGTTGTACACCAGCGGCTGCCCCGCGGTGAACGCCGTCTGCACGCTGTTCAAGTACTGCGACGAGTTGGCGTTGAAGGCCGCCTGGCTGGGGGGATCGGTGTTCATGTAGCGGACGTTGCCGGTGAGGTTGCCGGTGGTGGTGATGGTATAGGTCACCTGGTGGCCGGCGGGATCCGCAGATGAGGTCGCGGGCGTGACGGCCACCGCTGCGGCCGCCGCAAACGTCGCCACCGCGACCCCCGTCGTCACTATTCGCACGTTCGTCATATCGAAAACGCTACCCAATTCGTTACGGCGCTACGCGTAGAAAAGGCCCCTACTATGCATGTGTGCCCACAGCCTTCGTGTTGTCCGGCGGGGCCAGCCTCGGCGCGATCCACGTCGGGATGCTGCTCGCCCTGGTCGACGAGGGGGAACGCCCCGACCTCATCGTCGGTACATCCGTCGGCGCGGTCAATGGCGGATGGATCGCCTCCCGGCCCGATCGCGCGGGGATCCGCGGACTCGCCGACCTGTGGACGTCGTTGTCGCGAAAGGACATCTTCCCCGCTCACCCGATCGCCGGCGCGATGGGCATGTTGGGCCGCCGGTCGCACCTGGTCCCCAACATCGGGTTGCGACGGATGCTGGCCGACAAATTGGAGTTCACCAAGCTCGAGGATGCGCCGATCCCGCTGCATGTGGTGGCCACCGACGTGATCTCCGGCGGCGATGTCCTGCTGTCGTCGGGAAACGCCATCGACGCGATCACGGCCAGCGCCGCCATTCCCGGCGTGTTCCCGCCGGTGCGGGTCAACGGGCGCGACCTGATGGACGGGGGTGTCGTGAACAACGCGCCGGTATCGCACGCCGTCGCGTTGGGCGCCGACCGGGTCTGGGTGCTGCCGACCGGCTACTCGTGCGCCCTGCCCGCATCGCCGAAGACGGCGGTCAACATGGCGTTGCACGCCATGACCCTCGCCGTGAATCATCGCCTGGCCGTCGACGTCGAGCGCTTCGAGCAAGCGGTCGACCTGCGCGTCATCAGGCCGCTCTGCCCGGTCGCCATCTCCGGGGCTGACTTCTCGCACGCCGCAACGCTTATCGCGCGATCGCACGAGGCCACCCGCGAGTGGCTGGCGGGCCGTCCCCCGTCCACCGGCCAGGCCGGATTGCTCGAGCCGCACCGCCACTAGCGGGAGCCCGTTCCGCGGACGTTCACCCCACTCGGGTATGAAGCAGGAGTGGTCGACGATCCCGCACACTCCCGCGGCGGTGATGCGTCCCCCGGCATCAGCCGCCGCAGGTTGTTGACGACCAGTGCGGTCTCGGTCGCCCTCGGCGCGGGCGTGGGGGGCGGGGCCGCCATGGTGTGGTCCCATCCCCGTGCGCCCGCGCTCTGGTACCAGCCGAGCCGCAACGGCGCACCGCCGGTGACCGGGCTGCACCTGCAGTTCGGCCGGCATGCCGGCTCCGAGGTGGTGGTGTCCTGGCACACCGTCGACGCCGTCCGGAATCCGCGCGTCGTCTTCGGCACGCCGACGTCGGGCCTCGGACGGACCGTCGCGGCCGAAACCCGCACCTACCGCGACGCCAAGTCCAACACCGAAATTCGGGTGAACCACGCCCGTCTGTCGAACTTGACCCCGGACACCGACTACGTGTACGCGGCGGTGCACGACGGCGCGCAGCCCGAGATGGGCACCATCCGCACCGCACCGTCGGGACGAAAGCCGTTTCGCTTCACCAGTTTTGGCGATCAGTCCACGCCGACGCTGGAGCAGTTGCCCGACGGCACGTACGGCACCGACAACATCGGGTCGCCCGCGTCCGCCGACACGACCCTGGCGGTCGAGCGCATGGCGCCGCTGTTCAACCTGGTCAACGGCGACCTGTGCTACGCCAACCTGGCCCAAGACCGGATCCGCACCTGGTCGGCCTGGTTCGAGAACAACACCCGCTCGGCGCGCTACCGGCCGTGGATGCCGGCGGCGGGCAACCACGAAAACGAGTTGGGCAACGGCCCTATCGGTTACGGCGCCTATCAGACGTACTTCGCGGTTCCCGACTCGGGATCGAGCCCCGAGACTCGCGGACTGTGGTACTCGTTCACCGCCGGCTCGGTGCGGGTGATCAGCCTGAACAACGACGATGTGGCGTTTCAGGACGGCGGCAATTTCTACGTGCACGGCTACTCCGGTGGGGAGCAAAGGCGTTGGCTGGCAGCCGAACTCGCCGCTGCGCGGCGCGATCCGGATATCGATTGGATCGTCGTGTGCATGCACCAGACGGCGATCTCCACCGCCGGTGGGCCTGCCAACGGGGCCGACCTGGGGATCCGCGAGGAATGGCTCCCGCTGTTCGACCAGTACCAGGTCGACCTGGTGGTGTGCGGCCACGAACACCATTACGAGCGGTCGCACCCGCTGCGCGGCACGCTGCAGACCGACACCCGAACGCCGAGACCGGTGGACACCCGCAACGACGTCATCGATTCCACCAAGGGAACGGTGCACGTCGTCATCGGCGGCGGCGGCACGTCCGCGCCCACCAACGGGTTCATCTTCCCCGAGCCGCGCTGCCGCGTGTTGACCGGTGTCGGCCCGTTCGACCCCGGGCTCGGCCATAAGGCGCCGGTCTACGTCATGGAGGACGCGCCCTGGTCCGCCTTCCGGGATCGGGACCATCCCTACGGCTTCGCGGCGTTCGACGTGGACCCGGGCCAGCCCGGCGGCAACACCTCGATCAAGGCCACACACTACGCGCTGAGCGGGCCGTTCGGCGCCGTGACGGTGGTGGACCAGTTCACGCTGACCAAGCCGCGCGCCGCGTTGCCGGCTTAGCTCAAAACAGCGTCGCCTGAACGGGTTGGGGCTCCGCCCGGGTCGCCGCGAGAGGCTGCCGGAACGAGCGCTGATCGCCACCCAGCCGATATTTCGCGATCAGCGGCGCGGCCCGTCCCCGCAACATCTCGCGGTAGCCGGGCGGCAGGTACGCCCCGCGCCGGTACAGCTCGCGGTAGTGGCCCACGAGCTCGGGATGCGAGCGGACCAGCCAGGACATGAACCAGCCGCGGGTCGAACCGCGCAGGTGCAGGCCGAAGACCGTGACACCGGTGGCGCCGGCCGCCGCGATCTGGCCCAGCAGTCGATCGAGGTGCTCGACGGAGTCGGTCAGCTGCGGCAGCACCGGCGCCACCATCACGTGACAGTCCAGGCCGGCCTCGCGGATCGCGGCGATCAGTCCCAGCCGCGCCTGCGGCGTGGGCGTGCCGGGCTCGACGTCTCGATGCAGGTCCGCGTCACCGACGGCCAGCGACACCGCCACCGACAGCGGAACCCGTTCCGCCGCATCGGCGATCAACGGCAGGTCGCGCCGCAGCAGCGTGCCCTTGGTCAGGATCGACAGCGGTGTACCGGATTCGGCGAGGGCACCGATGATGCCCGGCATCAGCGCGTAGCGCCCCTCGGCCCGCTGGTAGGGGTCGGTGTTGGTGCCCAGTGCGACGGTCTCGCGCCGCCACGACGGCCGGCGCAACTCGCGGCGGAGCACCTCGACCACGTTGGTCTTGACGATGACCTGACTGTCGAAGTCGGTGCCGCAGTTGAAGTCCAGATATTCGTGGGTGGGCCGGGCGGAGCAATAGCGGCACGCGTGCGAGCAGCCGCGGTAGCCGTTGACGGTGTACCGGAAGGGCAGCACGGAAGCGTCCGGCACCTTGTTGAGCGCGGACTTGCACAGCACCTCGTGAAACGTGATCCCCTCGAACTGCGGTGCGCGCACGCTTCGGACAAAGCCGATCCGCTGCAGCCCCGGCAGTGCCCCGTCCTCGACGGGCTCCCCGTTGACCGCGACGGCCTGGCCCGCCCAGCGCATGATCTATTCGAACAATAGTTCGATTGGTTGTCAAGCGCCCCGAAGGGGCGGAGAGTAAGCGACGATCGTGTCCCATCTACGCCGGCTGTGAGGGCTCATGACCGAACGGATCGAGACTCAGCGCACAATCGCGGCGGCGGCGCCGGAGATCTTCGCCGTGCTGTGCGACCCGCAGGGCCACGTCGCGATCGACTCGTCCGGGATGCTCCAGGACGCGGAAGGCGACCCGGTAAGCGGCGTCGGCGACCGGTTCGTCGTGCACATGGATCGCGAGGCGTTGAACGACTTTCCGCAATTCGGCAAATACGACGTCACCGTCGACATCACACAGTTCGAACCGGATCGCCTGATTGCATGGACGGTTCTCGGCCAGATCCAGCCGCCGATCGGCCATGTCTACGGTTATCAGCTCCAGCCGACCGAAGACGGCTCGGCCACCGTGGTTACCTCGTTCTACGACTGGTCGAACATCGACCCGAAGTGGCGGGAAGCCGGAATCTTCCCGATCCTGTCCGAAGGCGCATTGCGCGCGACTCTGGGAATTCTCGACCGTACGGTGCGCCGCGGTTATCCAAGGGGATAACTCGCCGGCAAAACGGTCGTCGCTCGCGGTGTTTCTTCCCGGAACATGTGACCCTGTCAATCTTGGGTGCGGTTTTATCGCGCATTCGGGCGGGTATGACCTCAGGGCCCCTCACGAAAGGACCTGACATGTTGCACCAAGTGATTTTGGCGAGTTCGGACCCACTCGCGGCGGGCTTTATCCTTCGCGGTATCAAGGGAATCTTCGTCGCCATCGGCAGCGTAATCGCCGCAATTGTGTGCGCAATCATCGCAATGACGAAGGGCCGCAACCCGCTGGGCTGGGGAATTCTTGGGCTGTTCTTTTCTATCCTCACATTGATCGTCGTTATCGTCATTCCGAGCAAGAAATAACACGACGACGAATTCCGCAGGCCGGACTACCGGTCTAGTCGTGAAAGAACTTCGGCGACAACAGAATCCATGACCACGGGCACCTGCTCGCCCGTCGTGAGATCCTTCACCCCGACCGTGCCGGATTCGATGTCCCGGTCGCCGAGCACCAGCGCGATGCGGGCACCGGAACGGTCGGCCGCGCGCATCGCGCCCTTGAGGCCGCGGTCGCCGTAGGCCATGTCGACGCGGACGCCGGCGGCGCGCAGCTGCGCGGCCAGGATCGCCAGCTGGAGCTTGGCCTGCTCGCTCAGCGGGACGCCGAACACGTCGCAGCGGGTGGTCTCGCCCACGCTCTTGCCCTCGGCGCGCAGCGCCAGCAGGGTGCGGTCCACGCCGAGCCCGAACCCGATGCCGGACAGGTCCTGTCCACCAAGCTCGTGCATCAGGCCGTCGTAGCGGCCGCCACCGCCGATGCCGGATTGCGCGCCCAGACCGTCGTGCACGAACTCGAAGGTGGTCTTGGTGTAGTAGTCCAGCCCGCGCACCATGCGCGGGTTGATGACGTACGGCACGCCGAGCGCGTCGAGGTGGGCCAGCACGGTGTCGAAGTGCTGCTTGGCGACGTCGGACAGGTGGTCGAGCAACACCGGGGCCTCGGCCGTCATGGCCCGCAGCTTCGGTCGCTTGTCGTCGAGCACCCGCAGTGGGTTGATCTCGGCGCGCTTGCGCGTCTCGTCGTCGAGGTCGAGCCCAAAGAGGAAATCCTGCAGCAGTTCCCGATACTGCGGGCGGCAGCTGTCGTCGCCCAGCGAGGTGATCTCCAGGCGGAATCCGTCCAGCCCCAGCGAGCGGAAGCCGGCGTCGGCGACGGCGATCACCTCGGCGTCCAGCGCCGGGTCGTCGACGCCGATCGCCTCCACACCGACCTGCTGCAGCTGCCGATAGCGGCCGGCCTGTGGACGCTCGTAGCGGAAAAACGGCCCCGCATAACAGAGTTTGATCGGCAACGCGCCGCGGTCCAGTCCGTGCTCGATCACCGCGCGCACCACCCCCGCGGTGCCCTCGGGCCGCAACGTGACCGAGCGGTCGCCGCGGTCGGCGAACGTGTACATCTCCTTGGACACCACGTCGGTGGATTCGCCGACACCACGGGCGAACAGGGCGGTGTCTTCGAAGATCGGCAACTCGATGTCGCCGTAGCCGGCCCGGCGGGCGGCGCCGAGCAATCCGTCCCGCACGGCCACGAACTGCGCCGAGTCCGGCGGAACGTAGTCCGGCACCCCCTTGGGCCCGGAAAACGCGGAGAACTCCGTCATGGGCTCAGGCCTTCGATGAACGGATTGAAACGCCGCTCGGCGCCGATGGTGGTGGCGTTGCCGTGCCCCGGCAGGACCACGGTCGCGTCGTCGAGCACCAGAAGTTTGTCCACGATCGAGGTCAGTAGGTCGCGGCCGCTGCCGCCGTGCAGGTCGGTGCGGCCCACCGAGCGTTCGAACAGGGTGTCGCCGGTGAACACGAGATCTTTTCCGTCCTTCGTCCCCCCTGCCACCCGGAAGACCACCGACCCGCGGGTGTGCCCGGGGGTGTGATCGACGTTGACGGTCACGCTGCCCAGGTCGAGCTTGTCGCCGTCGCGGTCCAGCTCGACGACCTGCTTGGGCTCGCGGAAGAAGGCACCCGCCACCAGCTGCGCCATCCGCGGGCCCAGGCCATAGATCGGGTCTTTCAGCATGAACCGGTCCTCGGGATGGATGTAGGTCGGGCAGCCGTAGGTGTCGGACACCTTCTGCGCGGACCACATGTGGTCGATGTGCCCGTGGGTGAGCAACACCGCGGCCGGGGTGAGCCGATTCTCGTCGAGGATGCGCCTCAACGAGCCCATCACCCGCTGCCCCGGATCCACGATGACGGCGTCCGCCCCAGGCCGCTCGGCCAGCACATAGCAGTTGCACTGCAACACGCCGGCGGGAAATCCGGTGATCAACACGGTTCCCAGTTTCCCACGGGCCCCACTTGACACCGGTCGCGGCGCCCACATTAGCCTGAGCTGGCCACTGACGCCTATTGCGGGCCCCCGACTTACCTACCATGGAGGCATACGGCCGTGCCGACCAATGAACAGCGACGTGCCAACGCCAAGCGCAAGCTCGAGCGACAACTGGAGCGCCGCCAGAGGCAAGCCAAGAGGCGCCGGATCGTGTTGATCGCCGCCGGCTCGATCGTGGCCGTGGCCGTGGTGGTCGCGGTGGTGCTCGCGGTCATCAACACCAAACACGAGAAGAAGAGCAATACCGCGGCGAGCACCACCTCCGCCGCCCCGAGCAGCTCCCCGGAGTCCACGTCCGCCGGACCGACGCCGCCGGTTCCGCCGTTGCCGGCGTTCAAGCCGGCGGCCGATCTGGGTGCCAACTGCCAGTACCCGGCGTCACCGGAAGCGGCCGCCAAGCAGGTCAAGCCGCCGCGCACCGGCAAAGTGCCGACCGATCCGGCCCAGGTGAGCGCCAGCATGGTGACCAACCAGGGCCGCATCGGATTGATGCTTGCTAACAACGAATCACCTTGCACGGTAAACAGTTTCGCGAGCCTGACCGGCCAGAAATACTTCGACAACACCAAATGCCACCGGCTGACGACTTCGCCGGACCTGGGCGTCCTGCAATGCGGCGACCCCAAGGGCGACGGCACTGGTGGTCCCGGCTACCAATTCGCCAACGAGTACCCGACCGATCAGTACCCGCCGAACGACCCGAAGGCGCAGCAGCCCGTCCTCTACCCGCGCGGCACCCTGGCGATGGCCAACGCCGGTCCCGGCACCAACGGCAGCCAGTTCTTCATGGTGTACAAGGACTCGCAGCTGCCGCCCCAGTACACCGTCTTCGGCACCATTCAGCCGGACGGGCTGGCCACGCTGGACAAGATCGCCAAAGCCGGCGTCGCCGGCGGCGGTGAGGATGGCGCCCCCGCCTCCGAAGTCACCATCACGTCGCTGTTGCTCGACTAAAGCCAAGCAGCGCAACACAGCCGCCGATTGGTGAGAATCGCACGACCTGCGGGCGGCCCACCGCTTAAGGTCGTGGCGTGGGGTCGGAGTCTTTCGGGCAATACCAATTGCTGGACGTTTTGGGGCGCGGCGGCATGGGCCAGGTCTACCGGGCCTACGACGCGGCCACCGATCGGGTCGTCGCACTGAAGGTCCTGCCCCCGAATGTGGCCGAGGATCAAGAATTTCAGCAAAGATTCCGCCGGGAGGCACGCATCGCGGCGAGCCTCAACGACCCGCATGTGGTGCCCATCCACAGTTATGGCGAGATCGACGGTCGGCTCTATGTCGACATGCGGCTGATCGAGGGCCGCGACTTGTTGCAGTACATCGACGAAAACGGTGGGCGGCTCAGCCCCGAGCGCGCGGTCGCGGTGATCGAACAGGTTGCCGCGGCACTGGATAGCGCTCACCAGGAGGGGCTGATCCATCGCGACATCAAGCCGAAGAACATCTTGGTCACCAAGGCGCGCGACTTCGTCTATCTGATCGACTTCGGCATCGCCCGCACCCTCGCCGACACCTCGCTCACGCAGACCGGGCACACGATGGGCACCGTCGCCTACATGGCACCCGAGCGGTTCAGGGGCACAACGGATCACCGCGCCGACGTGTATTCGTTGGCCTGCGTGCTGCACGAGTGCCTGACCGGCCAGCGCCCCTACGCCGGCGACAGCCTCGAGGAACAACTCAACGCGCACCTCAACACGCCGCCGCCGCGACCGTCGACAGTCTCAGCCGGCGTGCCCCCGGCCCTCGATGCGGTGGTCGCCCGCGGGATGGCCAAAGACGCCGAATACCGCTACCAGTCGGCAATGGAGCTCGCCGAAGCCGCCAGGGCGGCACTGGCCGACGTGCCAACGCCGGGCCCGCCGCCGCCGGCATCGTCTGGCCCGCCGCCAACGCAGGACTTCCCCCCGACGGGCGACAATCCCGAGCCGCGGCCGTCCAACCGCCCGCCAACGCAATCCAGACGTCTGCTGTTGGGTATCGTCGGCGCGTCGGCCGTGGCGCTGGCCGCGGTGGCGGCGTTGGTCATCGCACTGGTGACCCAGGACGACGGGTCCGCCAACGGCGCGGCATCGACCACCCCGACCCGCGCCCGGGTGCCGGGGAGGCCGGGATCGAATGCCGGACCGACCGCGCAGGCAACGGCGACGGTGCCCCCGCTGCCGGCATTTGCGCCGCCGGCCGATTTGGGCGCCAACTGCCAATACCCGAGCGCGCCGGACACCATCGTCAAGCCCGTCAGCCCGCCCCCGTCCGGCAGGGTCGCCACCGATCCCCCGCAGATCCCGGCCACCATCTCCACCAACCTGGGTGATATCGGCATCGAGCTTGCCAACTCCGAATCACCCTGCACGGTGAACAGTTTTGTCAGCCTCGCCAAGCAGCAATTCTTCGACAACACCCAGTGCGCCCGGCTGATCAACGCCACGGACGGGGGATCGCTGCTGTGCGGCGGTCCCGAGACCGACGGGTCCGGGGGCCCCGGCTATCAATTCGCCGACGAATATCCCACCAACCAGTACCCGGCCGGGGATCCCGCGCTCAGGGCGACCGTGGTCTATCCGCGTGGCACCGTGATCATGGCCACCGATGGCCCAAACACCAACGGCAGCCAGTTCTCCCTGGTTTTCCGGGATTCGGAGTTGGATCCGCAGAGCACGGTGTTCGGCACCATCACGCAGGCGGGCCTGGCGGTCCTCGACAAGATCGCCCAGGCGGGCATCGCCGGCAACCGTCAGAGCGGCTCTCCCACCAACCCGGTCACCGTCAACTCGGTCCACGTCGACTAGCCGGGACCGTCAGGCCCCTTAAGCCGCGGACGTCACACGATAGACGTCGAAAACGCCTTCGACGTTGCGCACCACGTTGAGCAGATGCCCGAGGTGCTTCGGGTCACCCATCTCGAAGGTGAACCGGCTGATCGCCACGCGGTCACCGGAGGTGGTGACCGACGCCGACAGGATGTTGACCTTCTCGTCGGCCAGCACCCGGGTGACGTCGGAGAGCAACCGGTGCCGGTCGAGCGCCTCGACCTGGATGGCCACCAGGAACACCGACGACGGCGACGGCGCCCAATGCACCTCGATGATGCGCTCGGACTGCTGCTGCAGCGACGCGGCATTGGTGCAGTCGGTCCGGTGCACGCTCACTCCCCCGCCTCGGGTGACGAACCCCATGATCTGGTCGCCGGGCACCGGCGTGCAGCACTTGGCGAGCTTGGACAGCACGCCCGGGGCCCCGGGGACCGAGACCCCGACGTCGTCGCTGCTGCGCGGGCGCCGCAGCATGGTCGTCGGCGTGGACCGCTCGGCGAGATCCTCTTCGGCCTGGTCGATCCCGCCGAGTTCGGCGAGCAGCCGCTGCACCACGTGCCGCGCGGACACGTGGCCCTCGCCGATCGCGGTGTAGAGCGCGGACACGTCGGCGTAGTGCAGTTCGCGGGCCACCGCGGCCATGGATTCCCCGTTGACCAAGCGCTGCAAGGGAAGTCCGCCGCGGCGCACCTCGCGGGCCATCGCCTCCTTGCCGGTATCCAGCGCCTCCTCACGCCGCTCCTTGGCGAACCACTGCCGGATCTTTGCCTTGGCGCGCGGCGACACGACGAACTGCTGCCAGTCGCGGGACGGCCCGGCGTTGGGCGCCTTCGACGTGAAAACCTCGACGACCTCCCCGTTTTCCAGCTTTCGTTCCAGCGCCACCAGCCGCCCATTGACCCTGGCGCCGATGCACCGGTGGCCAACCTCGGTGTGTACGGCGTAAGCGAAGTCCACCGGCGTCGAACCGTTCGGCAGGGTGATCACATCACCCTTGGGGGTGAACACGAAGATCTCTTGCACCGCAAGGTCGTAGCGCAACGACTCCAGGAATTCTCCCGGGTCGGCGGCCTCCCGTTGCCAGTCGAGCAGCTGACGCATCCAGGCCATGTCGTCGATCTCGGCGGTGTTGTGGGGATGCGGAACGCCGTTGCGGCCCTTGGTTTCCTTGTAGCGCCAGTGCGCGGCGATGCCGTATTCGGCGGTGCGGTGCATGTCGCGGGTGCGGATCTGGATTTCCAGCGGCTTGCCCTCCGGGCCGACGACGGTGGTGTGCAATGACTGGTAGACGCCGTATCTGGGCTGGGCGATGTAGTCCTTGAACCGCCCCGCCATCGGCTGCCACAACGAATGCACCACGCCGACAGCGGCATAGCAGTCGCGGATCTCGTCGCACAGGATCCGGATGCCGACCAGGTCGTGGATGTCGTCGAAGTCGCGTCCCTTGACGATCATCTTCTGATAGATCGACCAGTAGTGCTTGGGCCGACCCTCCACCGTCGCCTTGATCTTCGACGCGTTGAGCGTATTGGTGATCTCGGCGCGGACCTTGGCCAGGTAGGTGTCGCGGGACGGCGCGCGGCCGGCGACCAGCCGAACGATCTCCTCGTACTTCTTCGGGTGCAAGATCGCGAAGGACAGATCTTCGAGTTCCCACTTGACGCTGGCCATACCCAGCCGATGCGCAAGGGGCGCAATGACTTCCAGTGTCTCGCGGGCCTTGCGCGCCTGCTTTTCCGGCGGCAGGAAGCGCATGGTGCGCATGTTGTGCAGCCGGTCGGCGACCTTGATCACCAGCACCCGGGGGTCGCGGGCCATCGCGGTGATCATCTTGCGGATGGTCTCGCCCTCGGCGGCGGTGCCCAGCACCACTCGATCCAGCTTGGTCACGCCGTCGACGAGGTGGCCCACCTCCTCGCCGAAGTCCTCGCTCAACGCCTCGAGCGTGTAGCCGGTGTCCTCGATGGTGTCGTGCAGCAGCGCGGCCACCAAAGTGGTGGTGTCCATGCCCAATTCCGCCAGGATGTTCGCGACGGCCAGAGGGTGGGTGATGTAGGGATCACCGGAATGGCGCAACTGCGTGGCGTGCCGCTGGTCGGCGACCTCGAAGGCGCGCTGCAGCAACGACACGTTCGCCTTCGGATAGATCTCCCGGTGCACCGCCACCAGCGGTTCCAGCACCGGGTTGAGCGTGGTGCGCTGGGAGGTCATCCGGCGGGCCAGCCTGGCCCGGACCCGGCGCGACGCGCTGCTGGAGGTTTTCAGCGTCTCGGTCGGCGGCTCCGGCGGCTCGGCTTGCGCCGTGACCGGCTCCCCGACCAGCAGGGTGTCAGCGACTTCGGTGGGCGCGTCAAGCGCCTGCGCCGCGCTCTTGTCGTCTGCCACCTTGATTACCTCCGACCTCGAGGATATCGCGCAGTGGGCCGGGCTCGGTTTGATCGCCCAGTTCGCCCCTCGCCGCTTCGCGGCTGGGTGGTGCCCCCACCTCACGCCGCGTGGCGGCGTGCATCGTCACCGGGCTAGACGCGACTCAGGCTGTGCAGCGGCAAGTCCGCGACCGCCTCGCGGCCCCCGAGCCCGGTCAGTTCGAGGACTACCGCCGCCGCGATCACGGTGGCCCCCGTGCGTTCCAGCAACCGGACCGCCGCGGCCAGGGTGCCGCCGGTGGCCAGCACGTCGTCGATGATCACGACGTGGCGTCCGCGCAGGTCGATGCCGTCGGCGGGGATCTCCAGCGTGGCGCTGCCGTACTCCAGGTCGTAGTGCTCGGCGTGCACCGGCGGCGGCAGCTTTCCGCCCTTGCGAATGGCCAGCACACCCGTGCGCAGCCGGTCGGCGACCGCCGCCGCCGCCAGGAACCCGCGGGAGTCGATCCCGGCCACCAAGTCGGCGCCGGACGCGATCTCGGCCAGCGCGTCGGTGATCGCCGTCAGCCCCTCCGGGTCGGCGAACAACGGGGTGAGGTCCTTGAACTGGACCCCCGGCTTGGGAAAGTCCGACACCTCACGCAGGAGCGAGGCGATGACCTTCGCCACCGACGCGCCCCCGCCGACGCTCGTCACTGGACCAGGGCCCATCGGTCCATGTTCCAGCCCGCGCCCCAGCGAGTCGGATTCTTGCTCACGGCGTACATCTTCTTCGACATCAACAACGTGCGTTGCTGCCGGTAGAGGGGCAAAGTGGGCATGTCGCCCCACAGTACCGGCGCCGCTTCACCCAGCAGCCGGGCGCGCTCGGCGGGGTCGGCCGAAACCGCCAGCGCCCCGATCGTGCTGTCGATCTGCGGGTTCGAGTAACCCGACAGGTTGTTGCCATTGCCGCTGTGCAGGTCGTAGGCGTCCATCGCCGACGACCCCGTCGACCCGCTGCCCGTGGCTCCGCCGGTGCTGGCCAGCAGCACGTCGATCTTCCCGTCCCTGAGCGCTTGCGGGCCCGAGGTGTCCAGGGGGACGTTGGCGACGGTGATACCGGCCGCGGCGCAAGCTTTGGTGATCACCCCGACGTTGACCGCGAGCCGCGCGTTGGGCCCCTGGTAGCCGATCCGCACCGTTATCGGCGCACCACCGAGTGCGTCGCGGGCGGCGCCCAGGTCCGACTTGCCGAACGGGCCGGCCTCGGCGGCGCCGTCAGCGGCGGTGATGGGGTCGTCGGCGGCCGGGTTCAGGCGTGAATTGGCGATCGGCACCCCGGCGTCGCGCGCGAGCGTGTCGCGCGGCGTGCACAGGGCGAGCGCGCGCCGGGCCTTGGGCTGCGAGAGCGGCCCCTGCGGCGCGAAGATCAGCTGCTCGATGCCGGCCGACGGCGAATCGGCACGGCTGTAATTGTCCGGGGTCGTCAGCGTTCCCGAGGAGCCCGCCGCCACGTCGACCACGTCGACGCTGCGGTTGTTGACCCGGTCCTGGATGTCGGGCCCCTGGGGCCAGACGGTGACCCGCTTGGTGACCGCCTTGGGGCCCCACCAACGGTCGTTGGCGACGAGCACCACCGCGCCGCCGTCCAGGACGCGTTCGATCTTGTACGGCCCCGACGACGGGAAGCGTTTGAGGGCATCCCCGGGTTTGAGGCCGGGCTTGAGGTCCCAGGTCGTGTTCCACAGCTTGGCGATCTGCTGCACGAGTTGGGCGTTGTTGCTCAGCAGGGCCGCGGTCACATCGACGTGGAGCTGGTCGGCGATGACGTGCGACGGCATCAGCGACGTGGCGGTGAACAGCTGGTTGTAGTCGACGACGCCGCGGTCCGGGATGAACGACACCCGGGCCTTCTTCTGCCCGGGCAGGCACTCGACGTTGGCGATGTCGAGGTAACCGGCCTGGGTGGCGGCGTTGAAGTCGGGATACCGCCCGGACTGCGCCGCCCAGGTCAGTACCAGGTCGTCGCAGGTCACCGGCTTGCCGTCGGAATAGACGGCGTTGTCGGCGATCTGGTAGTCCAGCACCAGCGGCGAACCGCTCACCACCGAGACGGCGCCGAAGTCACGATCGGCGACGGTCTGCCCGTCCGGGCCGTGATAGCTGAAGCCGGCGAGCGTGCGGGCGAACGCCTGCGCCCCGGCCGACGCGGCGCCCACGACCGTGTTGGTGTTGTAGGTGACCAGCGGGCCGTCGACCACATAGTCGACCTGGGACGCGGTGCTGCCGGAACACGCGGTCAGCGTGACGGCCGGCAAGAGCATTGCGGCCACACCGATAACGCCCCCAGCGAGGCGATACCTGCCGGCCATGGCGACTAC
The DNA here is from genome assembly GCF_002102255.1 of Mycobacterium nebraskense. Lineage (GTDB taxonomy): Bacteria > Actinomycetota > Actinomycetes > Mycobacteriales > Mycobacteriaceae > Mycobacterium > Mycobacterium nebraskense. Next base: position 97,012 of record NZ_LQPH01000129.1, on the reverse strand, counting down.
CGCCGGCCGGCGTTTCGCTTGCCGCTCGGACGCCGGGTCCCGGCCGGCCGCACCGGGCGCGCACCCGGCGCCGGCTTGTTCGGTGCGGGCTTGTCGGACGGTGCGGACGCGGTCGCGGTCGTCTCCGACGACGCCGATTCGTCCTCGGTGGACGTCGCTTCCTTGGCGGGCTCGGGCCCGGCCTTGCGGCGCCGCGAGACGCGGCGGGTGTGCGTGCGCACCAGCTCGGTGCGCTCGCGCAACGTGACCAGCAGCGGCGTTGCGAAGAAGATCGACGAGTAGGTCCCGACCAAGATGCCGACCAGCTGTACCAGCGCCAGGTCCTTCAGCGTGCCGACGCCCAGCAGCCACACCGCCACCACCATCAGCGCCAGGACCGGCAACACCCCGATCAGGCTGGTGTTGATCGAGCGCATGAACGTCTGGTTGATCGCGAGGTTGGCCTGCTCGGCGAAGGTGCGCCGAGTGGTGTGCTGGAAGCCGTGCGTGTTCTCCTCGACCTTGTCGAACACGATGACGGTGTCGTACAGGGAGAAACCGAGAATCGTCAGCAAACCGATGACGGTGGCCGGCGTGACTTCGAAACCGACGAGCGAGTACACCCCTGCGGTCACGGTCAGGTCGAAAACCATGGTCGTCAGCGCGGAGACGGCCATGTATCGCTCGTACCGCACCGTGATGTACAGGCTCACCAACGCCAGGAACACCACCAGCGCGATCAGCGCCTTGTCGGTGATCTGATCACCCCAGGTCTCGGACACCGCCGCGTCGCTGATGGCCTGCTTACTGGGCTTACCGTCCGCGCCCTTTGGCTGGAACGCGTCGAACAGGGCGTTGCGCAGCTTGGACGTCTGGTCGTTGGACAGCGTTTCGGAGCGGATCTGCACCGTGGCCGAGGCGCCGTTGCCGACGATCACCACCGATTCCGGGTCTCGGCCGATGGCCTTCCGGAAGACGTCGGACACGGAGGCGGTCGTGACGGTGCCCGACGAGCCGGCGGTGGGCATCGACACGGTGGTGCCGCCGTTGAAATCGATCCCGAACGTGAAGCCCCGCAAGATGATGCTGATGAGGGCGATCGCGACGATCGCGCCGCTGATCCCGTACCAGAGGCGGCGCCGGCCGATCACCTCGAACGCACCGGTGCCGGTGTAGAGCCGGGAGATGAAGCTGTGGTGGGGCTGTGCGGCGGCGGTGTCGGTCGTCAGCTCCGCTGCGCCGTCGCTGGCTTCGGTGATCTCGGTCGCTTCGGCTGCGCCTGTTTGGGCCTTGCCTTCAGAGGCCATCACGCTATCCCCGTCCCGTCTTGACATGCGACGAAGCCCGGCGCTCGCGGGCGACCTGCTGTATTGCGCCCAGGCCGTTGTATGCGGGCTTCGCCAACGTCGTCGACTTGGATGCCAAGTAGACCAGCGGCCAGGTCACCAGGAACACCACCACGATGTCGAGGATCGTGGTGAGGCCCAGCGTGAAGGCGAATCCCCTCACCTGGCCGATCGCCAGGGCGTATAGCACCGCGGCGGCCAGGAAGGTGACGGCGTTACCCGACACGATCGTCTTGCGGGCCCGCACCCAGCCTCGGGGCACCGCCGATCTAAACGAACGGCCTTCACGGATCTCGTCTTTGATGCGTTCGAAGAACACCACGAACGAGTCCGCCGTGGTGCCGATACCGATGATCAGACCCGCGATACCCGCAAGGTCCAGGGTGTAGTTGATCTGACGGCCCAGGATCACCAAGATCGCGAAAATCATTGCGCCGGAAGCGGTTAGCGATAGCGCCGTAAGCAGGCCCAGCACCCGGTAATACAGCAACGAGTACAGCAACACCAACACCAAGCCGATCGCACCCGCGATCAGCCCCGCTCGCAGCGAGGTCAATCCCAGTGTCGCCGAGACGGTTTGGGCCTCCGAAGATTCGAAGGACAGCGGCAACGAGCCGTATTTCAGGACGTTGGCCAGCTGCTTGGCGGTTGAGGCGGTGAATGGCGGATCGCCACCCGTGATCTGGGTCCGGCCACCGGGGATGGCTTCCTGGATCATCGGGGCGCTGACGACCTGGGAGTCCAGCGTGAAGGCGGTCTGGGTGCCGATATGGGCGGCGGTGAAGTCCGCCCAGGTGTTCGCCGCCCCCGGCTTGAACTGCACATCCACGACGTAACCGATGCCGCGCTGATTCATGCCCGAGGTGGCGTCCTGGATCTGGTCGCCGCTGATGATCGACGGCGCCAGCAGGTACGCCACCTTGTGGTCGGTCGAACACGTCACCAGTGGCAGATTCGGGTCGTCGTTGCCGGCCAGGATGTCCTCTTTGTCGCAGCGGGTGGCCTGGAACTGCAGCGCGAGGAACTGAACGCCCTGACGGGTGCTCTGGCGCCACTTCTTCTCATCGGCGATCCGATCGGCGAGTTCCTTGCGCGGGTCCTGCGGATACGGCCGTGGCTGGGCCGGCGGTCGGCCGCCCGGCGGCGCGGGCTGAGCCGGTGCGGGCTGGCCCGGCGGCGGCGCTTGGCCCGGGGGTGGCGCCAGGCCGGGCGCAGGCTGGCCGGGGGGCGGCGCCTGGCCCGGCGGGGGCGCCTGCGGGGCGGGCTTGGGCTGGATCACCTGCGCGGGCATCGAGTTGAGCACCGGGCGGATGTACAGCCGGGCGGTCTGTCCGAGGTTGCGGGCCTCGTTGCCGTCGTTTCCGGGCACGGTGATGACCAGGTTGTCGCCGTCGACCACGACTTCCGAACCGGAGACGCCCAATCCGTTGACCCGCGCACTGATGATCTGTTGCGCCTGGGCCAGCGCGTCGCGGCTCGGGCGCGAGCCGTCCGGGGTGCGTGCGGTCAACGTGACGCGGGTGCCGCCCTGGAGGTCGATGCCGAGCTTGGTCGCGGCGCGCTTGTCCCCGGTCAGGAAGACCAGCAGATAGACGCCGACGAGCAGCAACAGGAAAACCGAAAGGTAGCGGGCAGGGTGCACCGGCGCCGAAGACGATGCCACGTTCCTTCTATCTCCTCGAGTATCGGTTCTTACCCGGACAGAGCCTACGTGTCGCGCACGCGCCCTTTGCGCAAGCGGTCCGCCGCCGCGGCGTTCGGGCGGGATTTGCCGTCAGGAATCCTTGGTCACCCGGCCCTCGTCGGATTCTGCCAAGTCGTCGGAGTCGTCACCGTCGGCCAGGTCTTCGTCGTCCTCGGGCAGGATCCGGTCGCGAATGGCCAGCTTCATCCAGGTGGTCACCACGCCGGGCGCGATCTCGAGGTCGACGGTGTCGTCGGTGATCGCGACGACCGTCGCCTGCAGGCCGGACGTCGTGTGCACGCGGTCACCCGGCTGCAATGACTCGTGCAGGTCGATGGTGGCCTGCATCGCGCGCTTCTGTCGCCGGGAGGCAAAGTACATGAACCCGCCCATGATGAGCAGGAAGGGCAGGAACAGGATCAAACTCTCCATGAACGGGCCTGTCTTTTCGTAGTGGCATGCGGGGCATTTGTTATCGCGTGGGTGCCGGGACGACCCGCAGGCCGCGCACCCCTTACCGGCCAGTGTGCCATTGCCGCAGGTCGCACCCGAGCGTCGCGGTGCACGGGAGGCCCGTCGGCGCCGAGCCGGATAGGCTTTAGTGGCGACGTGACACGTGCGCCGCGGTGAGGAGGAAATCGTGGCCGGCCTCGAGCAGACTCGCCAGCTGGTCACCGAAATCCCCGGTCCCGCTTCACTGGAACTGACCAAACGCCGCGCCGCGGCGGTGTCTCGCGGGGTGAACGTCTCGTTGCCGGTGTTCGTCGCGCGCGCCTTCGGCGGCATCATCGAGGACGTCGACGGCAACCGGCTCATCGACCTGGCTTCCGGCATCGCGGTGACCACCATCGGCAATTCCTCGCCCCGGGTGGTGGAGGCTGTGCGCGCGCAGGTCGCCGAGTTCACCCACACCTGCTTCATGGTCACGCCGTACGAGCGATACATCGCCGTGGCCGAGGAGCTCAACCGGATCACGCCGGGCTCCGGCGAGAAGCGCTCGGTGTTGTTCAATTCCGGTGCCGAGGCGGTCGAGAACGCCGTCAAGGTCGCGCGGTCGTACACCCGCAAGCCCGCCGTCGTGGCGTTCAACCACGCCTACCACGGCCGCACCAACCTGGCGATGGCGCTGACCGCCAAGTCCAAGCCGTACAAGAGCGGCTTCGGCCCGTTCGCGCCGGAGGTCTACCGGGCCCCGATGTCCTACCCGTACCGGGACGGCCTGATCGACAAGGAGCTGGCCACCGACGGGGAGAAGGCCGCCGCCCGGGCGATCGACGTCATCGAGAGCCAAGTCGGCGCCGACAGCCTCGCCGCCGTCATCATCGAGCCGATCGCCGGCGAAGGCGGGTTCATCGTGCCCGCCGAGGGATTCCTGCCCGCCCTGCTCGACTGGTGCCGCAAGAACGACGTGGTGTTCATCGCCGACGAGGTGCAGACCGGGTTCGCGCGCACGGGCGCGATGTTCGCCTGCGAGCACGAGGGCCCGGGAGGTCTAGAGCCCGACCTGATCTGCACGGCCAAGGGCATCGCCGACGGGCTGCCGCTGTCCGCGGTCACCGGCCGCGCGCAGATCATGGACGCCTCGCACGTCGGCGGTTTGGGCGGCACATTCGGCGGCAACCCGATCGCTTGTGCGGCAGCACTGGCCACGATTACCACGATCGAAAGTGACGGGCTGATCGAGCGAGCCCAACAGCTGGAACGGCTGATCACCGAACCGTTGTTGCGTCTGCAGGCCAGCGATGACCGGATCGGCGATGTGCGCGGGCGCGGCGCCATGATCGCCATCGAGTTGGTGAGGTCGGGGACCGCCGAGCCCGACGCGGAGCTGACTCAGAAGCTGTCCACCGCGGCCCACGCGGCCGGGGTTGTCGTGTTGACCTGCGGCATGTTCGGCAACATCATCCGGCTGCTGCCGCCGCTAACCATCAGCGACGACCTGCTGACCGAGGGTCTCGACATCCTGGGCCGGCTGCTGGCCGACCTCTAGACCCCGGGACACGACCGGCCCACGTGGGCAATCTCACAACCTCCGCTGTGGCGCGGCCGTGGTGGAATACCGTTACTTTAGCTAACGTTCTAATCGTCAGCGCACCGTCGCCAAAATTGACTCACTATCTTTCATTGCAAGGGAATTGCCTGATGTCGACCATCAATCACGACGAGCGGCTCGAGCGCCGTATCGAGAACCTGCGCGCAACCGACCCCCAGTTCGCCGCCACCCGCCCCGACCCGACGGTCGAAGCGGCCCTCGAGAAGCCCGGGCTGCGACTCCCCCAGGTAATCCGGACCGTACTCGAGGGGTATGCGGACCGCCCGGCGCTCGCGCACCGCGTGGTGGAGTTCGTCGAGGACCCGGCGACCGGGCGCACCAGGCTGGAGCTGGTCCCCCGATTCGAGACCATCACTTACCGTCAGCTGGGCGATCGGGTCGGAGCGCTTGGCCGCGCCTGGGCCAATGACGAGGTGCACACCGGTGACCGGGTCTGCGTGCTGGGCTTCAACAGCGTCGACTACGCGACCATCGACGTGGCGCTGGCCACGATCAGCGCGGTGTCGGTTCCTCTGCAGACCAGCGCGTCGCTCGCGTCGCTGCACCCGATCGTGACCGAGACCGAGCCCACCGTGATCGCGGCGAGCGTGAACCAGCTGCCCGAGGCCGTGGAGCTGATCCTGAGCGGCCACCGGCCCGCCAGGCTGGTGGCGTTCGACTACCACCCCGAGGTCGACGACGAGCGTGAGGCAGTGGAAACCGCGCGCACGCGGCTGGCAGACGCCGGCGTGGTGGTGGAGACGCTGGCCGAGGTGCTCGAGCGCGGCAAGGCGCTGCCGGACACGCCGATCCCGGCAAGCGCGGAGTCCGACCCGCTGGCCCTGCTGATCTACACCTCCGGCAGCACCGGTGCACCCAAAGGTGCGATGTACCCGCAGAGCAACGTCGCCAAGATTTGGCGTCGGGGCAGCAGGAATTGGTTCGGGGAAAGCGCCGCGTCGATCACCCTCAACTTCATGCCGATGAGCCACGTCATGGGCCGCGGCATCCTGTACGGCACCCTGGGCAACGGCGGCACCGCCTACTTCGCGGCCAAGAGCGACCTCTCGACGCTGCTGGAGGACCTTGAGCTGGTGCGGCCCACCGAGCTGAATTTCGTGCCGCGCATCTGGGAGACCCTGTTCGGGGAATTCCAGCGCCGGGTGGAGCGGCGGCTGTCCGACGGCGCCGACCGCGCGGGCCGCGCGGCCATTGAGAAGGAGGTTCTGGCCGAGCAGCGGCAGTACCTGCTGGGCGGGCGGTTCATCTTCGCGATGACGGGTTCGGCCCCCACCTCCCCTGAGTTGCGCACCTGGGTCGAGTCCCTGCTCGAGATGCACCTGACGGACGGCTACGGCTCGACCGAGGCCGGGATGGTGTTGTTCGACGGCGAGATCCAGCGCCCGCCGGTCATCGACTACAAGCTCGTCGACGTGCCGGACCTGGGCTATTTCAGCACCGACCGGCCGCACCCGCGCGGTGAGCTCTTGCTGCGGACCGAGAACATGTTCCCCGGCTACTACAAACGGGCCGAGACCACCGCCGGCGTGTTCGACGAGGATGGCTACTACCGGACCGGCGACGTCGTCGCCGAGGTCGGCCCCGACCGGCTGGTCTACGTCGACCGCCGCAACAACGTGCTCAAGCTCGCGCAGGGCGAATTCGTCACCGTCGCGAAGCTGGAGGCGGTGTTCGGCAACAGCCCGCTGGTCCGGCAGATCTACGTCTACGGCAACAGCGCCCACCCCTACCTGCTGGCCGTCGTGGTGCCCACCGAAGAGGCGTTGGCGGGCAACGACATTCAGTCGCTCAAGCCGCTGATCGCCGACTCGCTGCAGAACGTCGCGAAAGAGGCCGGCCTGCAGTCCTACGAGGTGCCGCGCGACTTCATCATCGAGACAACGCCTTTCACGCTGGAGAACGGTCTGCTCACCGGCATCCGCAAGCTGGCGTGGCCAAAGCTGAAGCAGCACTACGGCGAGCGCCTGGAACAGATGTACGCCGAGCTGGCCGAGGGCCAGGCCAACGAGCTGAGCGAACTGCGCCGCAGCGGCGCCGAAGCGCCGGTCCTGCAGACGGTGAGCCGCGCCGCGGCCGCCATGCTTGGCACCGCGGCCACGGATCTATCGCCGGACGCCTACTTCACCGACCTGGGCGGAGACTCGTTGTCCGCGTTGACATTCGGCAACCTGCTGCACGAGATATTCGACGTCGACGTGCCGGTGGGGGTGATCGTCAGCCCGGCCAACGACCTGGCGGCGATCGCCGACTACATCGAGGGCGAGCGCAAGGGCACCAAGCGGCCCAGGTTCGCCTCGGTGCACGGCCGCGAGGCGACCGAGGTGCACGCCGGCGACCTGACGCTGGACAAATTCCTCGAGGCGTCGACGCTGGCCGCCGCGCCCGGCCTGCCCAAGCCCACCTCCGAGGTGCGCACGGTATTGCTCACCGGCGCAACCGGTTTCCTGGGTCGCTACCTGGCCCTGGAATGGCTCGAGCGGATGGACCTGGTGGACGGCAAGGTGATCGCGTTGGTGCGGGCCCGCTCCGACGAAGAGGCCCGCGCGCGGCTCGACAAGACCTTTGACAGCGGAGACCCCGAGCTGCTGGCCCACTACCAGGCGCTTGCGGCCGACCACCTGGAGGTCATCGCGGGCGACAAGGGCGAGGCCGACCTCGGCCTGGACCGGCAGACCTGGCGGCGGCTGGCCGACACCGTCGACCTGATCGTCGACCCCGCGGCGCTGGTCAACCACGTGCTGCCCTACAGCGAGCTGTTCGGCCCCAACGCGTTGGGCACCGCCGAGCTGATCCGGCTCGCGCTCACCACCAGGCAGAAGCCGTACGTCTACGTGTCGACGATCGGCGTGGGCGATCAGATCCAGCCGGGCAAGTTCGTCGAGGACGCCGACATCCGGCAGATCAGCCCGACCCGGTCGATCAACGACGCCTACGCCAACGGCTACGGCAACAGCAAGTGGGCGGGCGAGGTGCTGCTGCGCGAGGCCCACGACCTTTGCGGCCTGCCCGTGGCGGTGTTCCGGTGCGACATGATCCTGGCCGACACCACCTACGCCGGCCAGCTCAACCTGCCGGACATGTTCACCCGGATGATGCTGAGCCTGGTCGCCACCGGCGTCGCGCCCGGCTCGTTCTACGAACTGGACGCCGAGGGCAACCGGCAGCGCGCGCACTACGACGGCCTTCCAGTCGAGTTCATCGCCGCGGCGATCTCCACGTTGGTGGCCACCGAAGGCTACGAGACGTACCACGTGATGAACCCCTACGACGACGGCATCGGCCTCGACGAATACGTCGACTGGCTCATCGACGCCGGTTACCCGATCCAGCGCATCGCCGACCATGGCGAATGGTTGCGCCGGTTCGAGGGGTCGATGCGGGGCCTGCCGGAGCGGCAACGCCAGTACTCTCTGCTGCCGTTGCTGCACAACTACCAGAAGCCCTCAGTGCCGATCAACGGATCGATGGCACCGACCGATCGCTTCCGCGCCGCGGTGCAGGAGGCGAAAATCGGCCCCGACAAAGACATTCCACATGTCTCGGCGCCGATCATCGTCAAGTACGTCACCGACCTGCAGTTGCTCGGACTGCTGTAAGCGCAAGACAGCAATCGCCCAGTCCGGTCAGGACTGGGCGATTGCTGTTCTATCTGCGCGAGTTACTGCTGAGGGTGCGGCCAGCGCAGGTACGCGGCGTTGGCACCCGTCGCCGAGCGTTGGCGGCGCCATCCCCGTTTCGGCTCCGGGTCGGAAGCCGTACGTGGCTTGGTCAGCGCGCCCGATGACACCTCGGCGGGGGCGTATCCGGCTTCGCGGTACGGCAAGACGCCCGGCTCTTCTTCGCCTTCTGCAGGTCCCACGGGCACCAGAGGCTGCACATCACGCGCCAGGCGCACGGCCGTACGCGCCAGCGCCACGCCGCCCACGAAGATGATCAGCGCACCCAATCCGGAGAAATAGGTGACCTCGAGCACCGCACGCTTGCGCTCAGTGGCGGCGATCGGGTCACCGGCGGAGCCGATTCCCAGCAACGGCGCGAGTTGACCACCGACGACGAACCAGGCGCCGGCCAGCACCGCCAGCCAACCGCCCAGCATCGCCGCCACGCGGTTTCCGGCGACGATCAACAAGAGACCGCCCAAGACGGTCGCGGCTCCCGGCAAGACCTCGAGCCACCCTCGAGCCGAACTCCACGCCCACTCACGATCGGGTGTGTAGGCGAAATTGAAGCGCGGTCCGACAAACGGTATTAACGCCCCCCACGCTCCCAGAATGACCAGGAGCAATCCGCTGACCGCGCCACGCGAACGCGGCATACTCAGCCCGCGGGTTTGGCCGTCTTCTGCGTATTTCATGACATCCCCTCGTTAATTACCGGGCCTATTTCCGGCCCGGGGTGGGTACCCCGGCGACTACCACTCGTAACCCATCGGGCGCGCGAAAGCCACCGCGCCCCGTCGCTATTGGGGCTGGTGAGGCTGGTGTTACTGCTGAAGGCCGATCAGCAACAGTACGATCGCGATGGCCGGAAACGTGCCCTGCGTCACCGCGGCCCGCGCCTTGTCCGGCGCGGACAACAGCAGCACCACCGCGGCCGCGGCCATGGACCCGACCCCGGCGAAAATCAGTGCCGCGCCAACCGCATTGTGCCGCAAGACAATCGCGACAATCCCCACGCCGCTGACCACCGCCAGGAACAAGTTGTAGAAGCCTTGGTTGAAGGCGAGCAGTTTGGTGGTCTCGGCCTCCTCGGCCGTGGTGCCGAACGTCGCACGGGTGCGCGGCGAGGTCCAGGTCAACGATTCCATCACGAAGATATAGACGTGCAATAACCCCGCAAGTCCGGCGAATACCAACCCGGCAGTGATCATCGCTCCTCCTCGTTGATCGAGGCCTGCGCGGTCGCGCCGCATGTCCGCGCCGGTGACTTTACCGACCTGCGGTTGGCCGGAGTGCCCGAACGCGCAACGGCGCCGGTAGCCAAGGGCTACCGGCGCCTCCCGCGGTACTAGCTACGCCCTAAACGCCGGCGTGGTGGTGCCGGTGGAATAGGCCGCCGGAACGCCGACCGAATAAGCCCCGTCCGCGGTGCTCCGGCTCGGCCGCCGATCGGTCCGTCCGCGCCCGTGGCACGCCGCGAGTCTCGTCGTACATGGCCGGTTCACCCGCCGGTACGGCGTCCCCTGCCACTGGCGCCGGTTCCCTCACCACTACGTCTCGCGCATGCCGAACGGCCAGGCGCGCCACGGCAGCCCCGCCCAGGAACACAATGAGGGCACCCAGGCCGGTGAAGTAGGTGATCTCGAGCAGGGCTCGTTTCAGGTCCGTCGACGCCGCCGGTAGACCGACGTCGCCGATACCCAGTGTCGACGCGAACGCGCGGCCGACCACGAACCAGGCGCCGCCGGCGACCGCCAACCAACCCCCGAGCACGGCGCTGGCGCGATTACCGGACAAGAGCACCAGCAGGCCACCCACTGCCGCGGCGGCCCCGGGGAGCACTTCCAGCCAACCTTTGGCCGTGGTCCACGTCCATGCCGGATCGGCCGTGTAAGCCCAATCGATGTTGGGTCCGAAGAACGGCACCAATGCGCCCCAAGCACCCAAGAGGATCAGGAGTAGCCCAGTCAGCGCGCCACGCGTCCGTGGCATGTACAGCGCGCGAGGGCGTTTGTAGTCGTAGCGCGTGGTCCTCATCAGAATCTCCTTCAACAGGTATTGCTGCTGTGAGCCTGGTTACCCGACGACGCGGGCGTGTAACCGACTGCGGGCCGCGCAAGCCGTTTGCTGTGCCCGTTGAATTGGGTGCGTCTGGCGTTGGCGGCGGTCTGAGCAGGCCGTAGCCCGGGCCAGGGAACCGTCGCGCAGCGGCTCAGCAGAAAGGTCACAATTTGGTGGCGACCCGCTTCGGCTCGCCGCGCTCGCGATCGCCGCTAGTCGAACAGACCGGGCTGCCCGAGCCCGACCGCCCCCGGCGGCGGACTCATGCCCAGGTGCGTCCACGCCTGCGCGGTGGCCACCCGGCCGCGGGGGGTCCGCGCGACCATCCCGGCGCGGACCAGGAAGGGCTCGCACACCTCCTCGACGGTGGCGGCTTCCTCCCCCACGGCTACAGCAAGCGTCGAAACCCCGACCGGCCCGCCGCCGAAGCTCCGAGTCAGCGCCGTCAGCACCGCCCGGTCCAGCCGGTCCAGACCAAGTTCGTCGACGTCGTAGACCGCCAGCGCCGACTTGGCGACGTCGCGGGTGATCACCCCATCGGCGCGGACCTCGGCGAAGTCCCGGACCCGGCGCAGCAGCCGGTTGGCGATGCGAGGCGTGCCGCGCGAGCGCCGGGCGATCTCCTCGGCCGCCTCCGCGCCCAGCTCGATACCCAGGATGCCGGCGGAGCGGGCCAGCACCAGCTCCAGCTCGGCGGGCTCGTAGAAGTCCATGTGTGCGGTGAAGCCGAACCGGTCGCGCAGCGGGCCGGTCAGCGCGCCGGACCGGGTGGTGGCGCCGACCAGGGTGAAGGGGGCGACCTCGAGGGGGATCGACGTCGCCCCGGGACCCTTGCCGACCACCACGTCGACCCGGAAGTCCTCCATGGCCAGGTAGAGCATTTCCTCGGCGGGCCGGGCGATGCGGTGGATCTCGTCGATGAAGAGCACGTCGTGCTCGATCAGGTTGGACAGCATGGCGGCCAGGTCACCGGCGCGTTCCAGCGCGGGACCGGACGTCACCCGCAGCGACGACCCGAGCTCGGCGGCGATGATCATGGCCAGCGACGTCTTGCCCAGCCCGGGTGGCCCCGACAGCAGGATGTGATCCGGTGTGCTGCCGCGGTTCTTGGCGCCCTCGATGACCAGCTGTAGCTGTTCGCGCACCCGCGGCTGGCCGATGAACTCGCCCAGCGAGCGGGGCCGCAGGCTGACGTCGACGTCGCCCTCGCCGACGGTCAGCGCCGGTGAGAGGTCGCGGTCGGCGTAGTCGTCGGTCATTTGCGCCGCTCTCCCCCGTAAGCGGGCGGTACCCCCACTGCATCGTCGCCGGCGCGGGTCATCGGGACTTACCCAGCAGCGACAGTGCGGCGCGCAAGGCGCCGGACGTCGTCGCGGCCTGCTCGGTGGCCAGCACCTTGTCGGTGGCCTCTTCGGCCTGCTTGACGGCGAAGCCCAGTCCGACCAGGGCCTCCACCACCGGCCCCCGCACCGCGTGCCCGTTCACCACGGATGCGCCGCCCGGTGCGCCCGCCGCGACGGCGCCGACCTTGTCGCGCAGCTCGAGCACCATCCGTTCGGCGCCCCGTTTGCCGATCCCGGGCACCCGGGTCAGCGCGGTGACGTCGCTGTCGTGCAGCACCTGCCGCAGCGCCGCAGCGTCGTGAACCGCCAGCGTCGCCATCGCCAGCCGGGGCCCGACCCCCGACACCGTCAGCAGCGTCAAAAACAGGTCGCGGGTGTCGGAGTCGGGGAACCCGTACAGCGTCATCGAGTCCTCGCGGACCACCATCGCGGTGATCAGGCGGGCCTCGCTCCCGGTGCGCAGCGTCGCCAGCGTCGACGGTGTCGCGTTCACCCGGTAGCCGACGCCGGCGGCCTCGATCACCGCGTGATCGAGTGCCACCTCGAGCACCTCGCCGCGCACCGAGGCGATCATCGCGCGGCCTTCAGCTTGGCCAGATACGCGTGACGCTGTTGCGCGGCCATCGCTTCGGCCGCGGCCATCCGGGCCATCATCGGCGCCCTCCAGCAATGACAGATCGCCAACGCCAGTGCGTCGGCGGCGTCGGCCGGCGTCGGCTTAGCTTGCAGCGCAAGGATTTTGGTTACCATCGCAGTGACCTGAGCCTTGTCCGCGGCGCCGTTGCCGGTCACCGCGGCCTTGACCTCGCTGGGGGTATGGAAGTGCACGTCGATGCCGCGCTTGGCCGCCGCCAGCGCAACCACCCCACCGGCCTGCGCGGTGCCCATCACCGTCGAAACGTTCAGCTGGGAGAACACCCGCTCGATGGCCACGACGTCCGGTTGATGGGTGGCCAGCCAATGCTCGACGGCATCACTGATGGCCAGCAACCTTTTGGCCAGCGGTGCATCCGACGGGGTCCGCACCACGTCGACGTCGAGTGCAACCACGTTTCGCCCGCGCCCACTTTCCACGACCGACAGTCCGCATCGGGTCAGCCCGGGGTCGACGCCCATTACGCGCATTGCCCGCTCCCACCTGTAGAACAGCTGTTCGATACCCTAGCGGCCGGGACCGACCCGCACGCGGAGGACACGCGGCGGCTCCGCCAATTCCCGCGACGGGAAGTACAACGCCGAATCCACGCAAAAGCTGTTAGCTTTAGCCGACGTTCGCTCAAGCAATGTGGCAACGGAAGGGTTCGCGTGGGATCACTGCTGGTCATTATCGCGATCGTGCTGTTCGTCGCGTCCATCGTGGTGCTCGTCATCGCTTTGCGACGCCCGAAGCAAGCTGGCCCACCCCGCGGACGCCAGGATCCCCTCTCGTTCAACGCGATGCCGGAGTTCGGCCCGCGACAACTCGGCCCCGGCGCCATCGTCAGCTACGGCGGCGTCGACTACGTGGTCCGCGGATCGGTGACGTACCGCGAGGGCCCGTTCGTGTGGTGGGAACATCTGCTGGAGGGCGGCGACCAGCCCATCTGGTTCAGCGTCGAGGAGGACGACGGGCGACTCGAGCTGGCGATGTGGGTCACCCGCAAGGACATCGGGCTGCAGCCCGGCGAACAATACGTCGTCGACGGAGTGACGTTTCAGGAGTCCGAACGCGGTCGCGCCTCGTTCACCACCGAGGGCACCACGGGCCTGCCGGCGGGCGGCGAGATGGAGTTCGTCGACTGCGCCAATTCCGACAAGTCGGTGCTGCTCTCGTTCGAGCGCTGGGCGCCGAGCATGCCGTGGGAGGTTTCGACCGGCAAGCCCGTACTGACCGGCGAGCTGACCGTGTATCCGGCACCCCCGCCCTCGTCCCCCTAGGCGCGTCGGTGCCGCTTCATCAGCTTGCCGTAGCTCCGTCGGACGTATCCGGGCAGAAGCTTGGACTCGCGCTCAACGCGCCCGCACCGCCACCGCTGGCGACCTGCCTGCTGCTCCACCCCGACGGCGGCGCCCTGCTGCTCGGGGTCCTCGGCGCATCGCACGTCATCACGGTCGAGCACGCCGCGGGCCGGTTCTCCGAGGAGGTCTCCTGCACGGCACGCGGCTCCGGGGTCGACCTGCCGGAGCGCACGGCCGCGCCCGGGTACTCCCTGGAATCCCGCACCGACGCGTACGACGAGGCGACCTTTCGCCGCATGGCGCGCGACCTTCGTGACCGGTGCGCGCGCGAAAAGGGTTGGCTCGGCGGCGCGTTCCCCGGCGATGACGCCGCGCTGACCGTCCTGGCCGCCGAACCCGACGGCGCCGGCTGGCGCTGGCAGACCTGGCACCTCTACCCGCGCAGCCCTTTGAGGTCCGGCGGCGATGTGGTCCACACAGTCAGCCGGTGGCGCCCGTGAGCCGCAATCGCCTGTTGGTAATCGCCGGTGCGCTGGCGGTCGCCGCCGTCGCCTGCCTGGTGCCCGGAATCATCTTGCTGCAGAAGAATATTGGGTCGTATATCGCCAGCCACTATCACGAGTACTCCCGCGATGCGAACGGGACGCGTTACGAATGCAGCGGACCTCCCGACGACGTGGCCGACACGCTCGCCGAATATGCCGCCCCCGAGGCGCGTGCCGCCAACGGCGACAGCGAGTACCTGCGCTACAGCAACAACATCGTGATCGTCGGCCCGGACGGCAATCGCCCCTGCAGCATCCGTCTGGAAAGCCTGAACGCCGGATACACCCACGGCGCCTTCATCTTCCTCGGGCCCGGCTTCACACCGGGATCCCCGTCGGGCGGCGCCGGAGGGACGCCCGGCGGACCCGGCGGAACCAAGTGACGGCTCACCACCACAAAGGAGAGAACTATGTACCTCGCCGTCGAGATCGGCACCGTCGACCTCAATCCCGTGCTGAAAGGCGCAGTCGCGACCATCCTGTACTTTCTGGTCGGCATGGCCGTACTCCTCATCGGGTTCTACGCGGTCGACGTGTTGACCCCGGGCAATCTGCGCCGACTGGTGTTCATCGACCGCCGCCCCAACGCCGTCATCGTCGCGGGCGCGATGTACATCGCCCTGACCGTCGTCATCATCACCGCCATCGCGAACAGCTATAGCCAGTTGGGCCAGGGGCTCGTCGGCGTCGCGGTGTACGGACTGATGGGAGTGATCCTGCTCGGGATAGCGCTGCTCGCGATGCACCTGCTGATCCCGGGCAGTTTCCACGAGCACATCGACGAGCCTGAGCTGCATCCGGGATCGTTCGCGGTGGCGCTGATATTGCTCGCCGTGGGAGGGGTCACGGCCGCTGCGGTGTCATGACATCAGTTGATCTGCCGCTCCCAGAGGTAAGCAGGCCCGAGCCTTCGGTGCGCTGGCGGGCCGTGCTGCTGGCCGCCGTCGCGGCATGCGCGGCGTCCGGCATCATCTACGAGCTCGCGCTTCTGACGCTGGCGGCGAGCCTCAACGGCGGCGGCATCGTCGCCACGTCACTGATCGTCGCGGGCTACATCGCCGCGCTCGGGGTGGGCGCCCTGGTGGCCAAGCCGCTGCTGGCGCACGCGGCCTTCGCCTTCATCGCGGTGGAGGTGCTGCTCAGCATCGTCGGCGGCTTGTCCGCCGCGGCGCTGTACACGGTGTTCGCTTTCATCGACGACGAGTCGATGTGGATGCTGGCGGTGGGCACGGCCCTGATCGGTGGGCTGGTCGGCGCCGAGGTGCCGCTGCTGATGACCATGCTGCAACGCGGCCGCATGGCCCCCGATGTGGATCAGGCGGCCGATACCGGTCGGACGCTGGCCAACCTCAACGCGGCCGATTACCTCGGCGCGCTGCTGGGCGGGCTGGTGTGGCCGTTCCTGCTGCTGCCGCACCTGGGCATGATCCGCGGCGCGGCGGCCACCGGCATCGTCAATCTGCTGGCCGCGGCCGTCGTGGCGATCTTTGTGCTGCGCCGGGTCGTTTCGACCCGACAACTGGTGACGGCGCTGTGCGCACTCGCCGCGGCACTCGCGCTCCTGGCCACGCTTCTGGCGCGTTCGGCCGACATCGAGACGACGAGCAGGCAACGGCTCTACGCCGACCCGATCATCGCCTACCAGCACTCTGCCTACCAGGAGATCGTGGTTACCGAGCGCGGCAACGACATGCGCCTTTACCTCGACGGAGGGCTCCAGTTTTCCACCCGGGACGAGTACCGCTACACCGAAAGCCTGGTCTACCCCGCGCTCGGGGCCAGCGCTCGATCGGTCCTCGTCCTCGGGGGCGGCGACGGGCTGGTGGCCCGCGAACTGTTGCGTCAGCCGGGCATCACCAAGATCGTGCAGGTGGAGCTCGACCCCGCGGTGATTCAGCTCGCGCGCACCACCATGCGCAGGGCCAACGGCGGTTCGCTGGACAGCCCGCGCGTCAAGGTGGTGATCGACGACGCGATGCGCTGGTTGCGCTCGCCGCACCCGGACATCGTCCCGCCCGCAGGCTTCGACGCGATCATCGTCGACCTTCCCGACCCCGACACCCCGGTCCTGGGGCGGCTGTACTCGACGGAGTTCTACGGGCTCGTCGCGCACGCGCTCGCCGCCGATGGACTCATGGTCGTGCAGGCGGGCAGTCCGTTCTCGACGCAGACGGCGTTCTGGCGCACCGCCTCGTCAATCCGCGCCGCCGGCTATGCGGTGACGCCCTACCACGTGTACGTGCCGACGTTCGGTGACTGGGGTTTCGCGCTGGCGCGCCGCGGGGGCAGCGCGCCGACCCCCGTCGTGCCGCCCAACGCACCCCCGCTGCGCTTTCTCAACCAGCACGTCCTCGACGCCGCGACGGTGTTTCCCGACGACACCCGGCCCGGCCCGCTCGAGCCCTCGACACTGGACAATCCGCGCATTGTCGAGGACATGCGGCACGGTTACGACTAGGGCTGGCTCACTCCTCGTCGAGAGCGGCGAGCACCTCGTCGGACAGGTCGACGTTGGTCCAGACATTCTGCACGTCGTCGCTGTCCTCTAGCGCGTCGACCAGCTTGAACACCTTTCGGGCACCGTCGACGTCGACCGGCACGCTGACCGACGGCTGGAAGCTGGCCTCGGCCGACTCGTAGTCGATGCCGGCGTCCTGCAACGCGGTGCGCACCGCGACCAGGTCGGTCGGCTCGGAGATGACCTCGAAGCTGTCGCCGAGGTCGTTGACGTCCTCGGCACCCGCGTCCAGCACCGCCGTCAGCACGTCGTCCTCGGTCAGGCCGTTCTTCTCCAGCATGACCACACCCTTGCGGGTGAACAGGTAGGACACCGACCCCGGATCGGCCATGTTGCCGCCGTTGCGGGTCACCGCCACCCGGACCTCTCCGGCGGCGCGGTTGCGGTTGTCGGTCAGACATTCGATCAGCACGGCCACGCCGTTGGGCCCATAGCCCTCGTACATGATCGTCTGGTAGTCGGCGCCACCGGCTTCCTCACCGGCACCCCGCTTTCGGGCGCGCTCGATGTTGTCGTTGGGCACCGAGGTCTTCTTCGCCTTCTGGATGGCGTCGTAGAGCGTGGGGTTGCCCGCCGGGTCACCACCGCCGGTACGGGCGGCGACCTCGATGTTCTTGATCAGCCGGGCAAACTCCTTGCCTCGGCGCGCGTCTTTGACGGCCTTCTGGTGCTTGGTGGTCGCCCACTTGGAATGGCCGCTCATCGGTGTTTCTTACCTCTTCTGTCTTCGAAAGTTCGCCAGACGAGTCTACGTGCACGCTCGGCGCCGACCGTCCGCTCCCCTACGGCCCAGCCGCCCCAGCAGTCACAAGAACCGAGGGATATGCGCATCCGCGAACGTGATATCGCATGCGCTATCACTTTCGGGGATCGCATCATCCTCGAAAGCTGGTGCTGATGTGACTGGTGCGTCAGGGTCAGGCGACGCCGTTGACGATGTCCACGAAGAGTTGGTGCACGCGACGGTCGCCCGTCATCTCGGGGTGAAACGCCGTCGCCAGCTTCGCGCCTTGCCGCACTGCGACCGTGTGCCCCGACGCTTCGGCCAGCACCTGCACGTCGTCGCCGGCCCGCTCGACCCAGGGGGCGCGGATGAACACCGCGCGCACCGGACCGTCCAACCCGGCGAACGGTATGTCGCCCTCGAACGAGTCGACTTGCCGCCCAAAGGCGTTGCGCCGCACGGTCATGTCGATCGCACGCAGGGGCAGCGCCTCCCGGCCGCCCGCCC
Source organism: Mycobacterium nebraskense (assembly GCF_002102255.1). GTDB lineage: Bacteria > Actinomycetota > Actinomycetes > Mycobacteriales > Mycobacteriaceae > Mycobacterium > Mycobacterium nebraskense. Next base: position 78,655 of record NZ_LQPH01000129.1, on the reverse strand, counting down.
CGGCGTCGAGGATCTCGGTGGCGAGCAGGATCATGCCGGCGCACGCGCCATAGGCGGGAAGCCCGTCGGCCAGCAGCCCGCGCAACGGCTCCAGCAGGTCGAGGTCGAGCAGCAGGTGGCTCATGGTGGTGGACTCCCCACCGGGGATGACCAGCCCGTCGACCTTCTCGAGCTCGCCGCGGCGCCGCACCGGCATCGAATCGGCCCCGGCTTCGCGCAGCGCGGCCAGGTGCTCACGGGTGTCACCCTGCAGCGCCAGCACGCCGATGCGCGGCGCGCTCACTGCGCTCTCATTGTTTGGGGGGCTGGAATCCGCGCTGGAAGCGGGTCAGCCCCTCCTGCATGACCGCAGCCACCATCTCGCCCGACTGGGTGAAGATCTTGCCCTGGCACAGGGAGCGACCGCCGCTGGCCGACGGCGACGACTGGTCGTAGAGCAGCCACTCGTCGGCCCGGAACGCCCGCATGAACCACATCGCGTGGTCCAGCGACGCCACCTGCAGGTGCTCGCGGACGTCGAGGTGGTTGACCTGCGCCGATCCCAGCAGCGTGAGGTCGCTCATGTAGGCCAGCGCGCAGATGTGCAGCACCGGGTCGTCCGGCAGCGGGTCGCGGTGGCGGAACCACACCTGCTGCTGGGAGGCCTTGCCGGGCGACAGCTGCAGTCGCTCGCGCGGCACGATGCACACGTCCCACTCCTCGAACTGCTTGAAGCCCGCGTCGTCGAACACCTTGATCGAGTCCAGGCCGGGCAGCCCGTCGGGTGGCGGCGCGGCGGGCATCACGTCCTGGTGGTGGATGCCCTCCTGGTCGGTCTGGAAGGACGCCCCCATGCTGAAGATGATTTCCCCGTGCTGGATGGCGTTGACGCGCCTGGTGGCAAACGAGCCGCCGTCGCGGGTGCGCTCGACGATGAAGACGGTGGGCTCGTTGGCGTCCCCAGACCGCAGGAAGTAACCGTGCAGCGAGTGGACCTGGTAGTGCGGGTCGACGGTGCGGACCGCCGAGACGAGCGACTGCCCCGCCACGTGACCGCCGAACGTTCGCTGGAAATATCCCGACTCCGGGCTGAACACCCGACCGCGGTAGATGTTGACCTCGAGTTGCTCGAGATCAAGGATCTCTTCGATCGCCACGGACTGTTTTTACCAGCCGCGTTCGGCCAGGCGATGCGGCTGCGCGACCTGCTCCACGTTGATGCCCACCATCGCCTCGCCCAGCCCGCGCGATACCTTGGCCAGCACGTCGGGGTCGTCGTAGAACGTGGTGGCCTTGACGATCGCGGCGGCGCGGTGCTCGGGGGCACCGGACTTGAAGATGCCCGAGCCCACGAACACGCCCTCGGCGCCGAGCTGCATCATCATCGCCGCATCGGCCGGCGTCGCGATGCCGCCGGCGGTGAACAGCGTGACCGGCAGCTTCCCGGCCCGGGCCACTTCCACGACAAGTTCGTAGGGCGCCTGCAATTCCTTTGCCGCCACGTACAATTCGTCCTCGGACAGCGACGTCAGCCGGCGGATCTCGCCGCTGATGGCGCGCATGTGCGTGGTGGCGTTGGAGATGTCACCGGTGCCCGCCTCGCCCTTGGAGCGGATCATGGCCGCGCCCTCGCTGATGCGCCGCAGCGCCTCGCCGAGGTTGGTCGCGCCGCAGACGAACGGCACGGTGAATTTCCACTTGTCGATGTGGTGAGTGTAGTCGGCGGGGGTCAGCACCTCGGATTCGTCGATGTAGTCGACGCCGAGGCTCTGCAGGATCTGCGCCTCGACGAAATGCCCGATGCGCGCCTTGGCCATCACCGGGATGGTCACCGCGGCGATGATGCCCTCGATCATGTCGGGGTCGCTCATCCGCGACACCCCGCCGTGGGCTCGGATGTCGGCCGGCACCCGCTCCAGCGCCATCACGGCGACGGCGCCGGCGCCCTCGGCGATTCGGGCCTGCTCGGGGGTGACGACGTCCATGATGACGCCGCCCTTGAGCATCTCGGCCATGCCGCGCTTGACGCGGGCGGTTCCGGTTCGTCCGCTGCCGTTGGGTGAAGCGGCGGTATCCACTGCTGATCTCCTTCAACTGTCGTCGACCCAGTCTAGTGGGGGACGGGAAACGAGTTTTCCAACTGAAGGACTCACAAAGGGCCTATTGGCCCTAGGCCCGGAAATTGACCCCTTGCTAGACACTTCATCGTTAGTTTGCTCACACCGTTGACACGGAAGCGACTTTTAGCGTGGCCACCTCGTTGCGGGATGGCGGCCGCCGACCTGGCTGAGGAGGAGGAGTCGGGATGGTGCCGGATTTTGGGCTGTTACCACCCGAGATCAATTCCGGTCTGATGTATGCCGGTCCGGGTGCGGGGTCCATGCTGGCCGCCGCGACCGCATGGGGCGGGTTGGCCGCCGAGTTGGCGTGGGCGGCGTCTTCGTATGCGACGGTCATTTCGGGACTGATCAGCGGGCCGTGGCTGGGCCCGTCGGCGGTGGCGATGGCGGGCGCGGCCAGCCCCTATGTGACGTGGCTGGCGACCACCGCGACGCAGGCCGAAGAAGCGTCGACGGAAGCGATGGCCGCGGCGGCAGCCTATGAGGCGGCGTTCGCCATGACGGTGCCCCCGCCGGCGATCGCGGCCAACCGCGCTCAGCTGATGAGCCTGATCGCGACGAACTTCTTCGGTCAGAACACCCCGGCGATCATGGCCACCGAGGCGCAGTACACGGAGATGTGGGCCCAGGATGCCGCCGCGATGTCTGGATACGACGCCGGCACGTTGGCGCTGGCATCGCAGTTGGCCCCCTTCAGCGAGCCGCCCAGCAGCCTGGGCGCGGCGCCGGCGGCCACGAACAGCGCCCCCGCCGCCGCGGCGCCGGCGGCCACCCAGGCGCAGTCGGTGATGTCGGACGCGCAGCTGCTGTCGGAGCTGTTCCGGTCGTTCGGGCTCTCCCCATCGTCGACGACCTCGGGGCTGTCGCCACTCGAGATGCTCTCGATGAGCGGCGAGTTCGCGATGCAACCCTTGAGCATGGTCGTGAGTCAGCTCGTGGGCCAGTTCATGGGTGGCGCCAATCCGTTAATGAGCGGTGCTGTCGGCGGTCTGCCGACGATGGGTTCGGCCCTGGCTTCCGCCGGTTCGGCTATCGGGGCGACGAGCCCGTCGCAGCTGGGCGGCCCCACGGTGTTGGCCGATGTGGGGCGGGCGGGTTCCGTTGGGGCGCTGTCAGTTCCGCCGAGTTGGACCACCGAGGTGCAGGCGACCACGCCAACCGCTCCGGTCGCCGCGTTGCCGACCGGCGGTGCAAATCAAGTGGCGGCCAACGTGCCGAGAATGCCGTTCAAGCCCGCGATGACCGCGAGTGGCCGCGGCGCGGGCGGTGTCGCTCCAGCGGTCGAGGCGTCGCGCTCCGCGGTGCTACCGCGCACGGTGGTCGGCTAGTCAGGCGGCTAAACGATGTCGTTCATGGTCACCGCCCCAGATACGTTGGCAGCGGCCGCCGGTGATTTACAGGGAATCGGTTCGGCGATAGCCGCCGCGGACGGGGCCGCGGCGACCCCAACGACCGTCGTCTTCCCGCCGGCCGCGGACGCGGTATCACTTCGCACCGCGGCGCTGTTCGCCGCGTACGGCCAGCGCTACCAGGAGATCAGCGTGCGCGCGGCGGCGTTTCATGACCAGTTTGTGCAAACGTTGATCTCCAGTAGTGATTCGTATGCCGAAACCGAGGCCTCGAACACGGCCGCCACGCAACTGACACCTGCGCTTCCCTCGCAGCAGACGGTGTCTGGAACCTTGAGCCTGGCCAGCCAAGCGCAAAGCACTCCGACGACGACGACGACGACCAACGTGGCGTTGATCATGGGCGGCACCGGAAACCCCCAACCCACCCCCGGCTATGTGACTTCCGTATACAACACCTACATCGCCCCGCACTATCCCGGCTATACCCCGACGGGCCTGACTACGCCGGAGGACTTCTGGCCCGTCACCGGCCTCACCAGCCAAACCTTCGGACAGTCGGTCCGACAGGGCGTCGCGATACTCAACAACGCGATCCTCACCGAAACCGGCGCGGGCAACCACGTTGTCGTATTGGGCTATTCGCAGAGCGCCACCATCGCCACCCTCGAAATGCGCTACCTCGACGCCCTGCCCGCCGCCATCCGACCGAGTTCAGACCTGCTGTCGTTCGTGTTGCTCTCTGACCCGAACGTTCCCAGCACCGGCATTCTCACGCACTTCATCCCCGGCTTCGGCGCATTTCACGTCGTGACTCCGGTGGACACCCTCTACCAGACCGCGATCTACACAATCCAATACGACCCGATCGCCTACTTCCCGCGGAGCATTTTCAATCTCCCGGCGGACCTCAACGCGATTTTGGGCTTCTACTATCTGCACTCCACATATCCGAACCTCACCCTCGCGCAGCTTGCGACCGCCATCCAGACGCACATCGGCGTGACCACCTACTACCTCATTCCCACCCAAAACCTGCCGCTGCTGGATCCGCTGCGCCTGATCCCCGTCCTGGGGAACCCGCTGGCCGACCTGCTCCAGCCCTTCGTCCGGCCGTTCGTCGATTTCGGCTACGCCACCGGCCTTCCCGGGCCGTTCCAGTCCATCTCGATCGCCGCTGCCGGCGGCCTGACTCCGGTTGCCGCGCAAGCAATCCCGGAACCACTCGTTGCGGCGTTGAACCCGCCACCCGACTTCCATGCGTCCTTTGACCGGCTTTAGCTCGCGGTCCGATTCAGCGGATGGACAGCAGCGAGCCCGGCGCCTGGCCGCCGGCCAGCGCGGCAGCGGCGGTGAGCAGTTCGGATAGCTGCATCGGGTACACCGTCTCGCCGACCGCTGCGAGTCGGTTGATGTCAGCAGAATCACACCAGCGGTGGCCGTGGATGTAGCTGTGCTCCAGGTCGGTTCGGCCGGCGCCGGACGGCTCGAACCGGCGGGTCCGGCAGACGAAATAGAACTCTTCGCTATCGATCAGGGCGCCGTTGAACTCGAACACTTCGTCGCGCCGCCAGACCGGGCCCACCATCTCGCCCGGCGCGACCCGCAGCCCGGTCTCTTCGGCCAACTCTCGGGCCGCGGCCTCCGCCAACCGCTCCCCCTTGCGCACCTCGCCGCCGACGGTGATCCACCATTTTGGCGCGTCATCGCGGCTGATCGCCGGGTCCGAGCCGCACAGCAGCAGCACTGCGCCCGTCTCGTCGAGGAGTACCACGCGCGCCGACGTACGGTGGTTGAGCACCCCGTGGTCACCGTGGGCCAACGCGTGGGGCCGCTCGACGATCTCGAAATAGCTTGGTAGCGATGCGGTTCCGCCGAGCCGGAGGGTGCGCACCAGGAATCGCTCGCGCAGTGCCAGGGTGTCGCGGACCGCATCATTGTGGAAGCGGCGGGCCAGCAGCACGCGGGCCTCGGCGTCTGCCAGCTCGGCGATAAGTCCCGCCGGCAGCGACGCCGGATCGACGATCGCCAGCGCGGCCGAGAGCTCGTTCTCGCACGACTCGCGCGCCTGCCGCGGCGCGCCCTCGGCAGCGTCGGCCAGCGCGGCCAGCCGCCTGCCCTCGGAGGCACCGCCGTACGCGTCGATGGCGACCGCGCGCGCGACCACGGCGCGGCGCGCCAGGGCACCGTCGAGCGCCTGCCATGACAGGTCGTAGCGGACGTGCAGCCGGTCCAGCCGGTTGGCCGTCTGATAGGCCCAGGCGCCCAGGATCGCCAGCAGCCCAACGAGCACCGCGATGGCGACGATCAACCATGTCATCAGCTGGCCACCTGAACTTTGGCGCCGGACCCGGCGACCGTCTCGTAGACCCGCATGATCTGGCTGGCCACCACCGACCAGTCGTAACACTGGACCGCCGCTGAACCGGCCGCCACATATCGTTCGCGCAGCACATCGTTTTCTAGCACCGAAACAAGGGCATCCGCGAGCGCGGCGCCGTCGCCGACCGGCACGAGACGCCCGACTTCGCCGTCGCACAGCACGCGCCGAAAGGCGTCCAGGTCGCTGGCCACCACCGCGGTGCCGGCGGCCATGGCCTCGACCAGGACGATGCCGAAGCTCTCTCCTCCGACGTGGGGCGCGCAGTACACGTCGGCGCTGCGCATCGCCGACGCCTTCCCAGCGTCGTCGACCTGTCCCAAAAACCGCAGATGCTTCACCAATTCGCCTGCCTGGCTGCGTAATTGGTCTTCATCGCCGCGCCCGACGATAAGCAGCTGCACATCCGGGAAGCGCTGGACCACCCCGGGCAGCGCCTCGAGCAGGACCGACATGCCCTTGCGGGACTCGTCATAGCGGCCCAGGAACAGCACCGTCTTGCCCGGCCGGGGGTAGCCGTCCAGCGGCGGGGCCGAGGCGAACGAGTCGACGTCGACCCCGTTGGGGATCTCGACCGCATCGGTGCCCAACGCCTCCATCTGCCAGCGGCGGGCGAGGTCGGAGACCGCGATCCGGCCCACGATCTTCTCGTGCATCGGCCGCAGGATGCCCTGAAAGACCGTCAGCGTCAGCGACTTGGTGGTCGAGGTGTGAAACGTCGCGACGATGGGTCCCTCGGCGATGTTGAGGGCCAGCATCGACAGGCTCGGTGCGTTGGGCTCGTGCAGGTGCAGTACATCAAAGTCACCCAGCATGAGCCACCTCTTCACCTTGCGGTGGGTCGCCGGACCGAACCGCAGCCGGGCCACCGAGCCGTTGTAGGGAATGGGGACGGCTTTGCCGGCGGACACGACGTAGTCGGGCAACACCGCGTGCGGCGAAGCCGGCGCCAGCACGCTCACCTCGTGCCCGCGCCGGCGCATCACCTCGGCCAGCTGCAGGACATGCGACTGCACCCCGCCCGGCACGTCGAACGAGTATGGGCAGACCATCCCGATTCGCATCAGGTCTCCCTGAGCCGCGCCTGCTTGGCCTCGGACAGGTCGGTCAGCCACTGCGGTTGCAGCATGTGCCAGTCCTCGGGGTGCGCGGCGATGTTCTTTGCGAACTGATCGGCCAGCGCCTGGGTGATGGCACCGACGTCGCCGCTGCTGCAATCCAGCGGCGGCTGCATCCAGACCCTCGAGCGGTCGCCCTCGAACCAGCAATGCGACGGCAGCAGCGCCGCCCCGGTCTCGATCGCGAGCTTCGCCGGGCCCGCTGGCATCCGGGTCGGTTCGCCGAAGAAGTCGACCTGGACCCCGGTGCGGGTCAGGTCACGCTCGGCCATCAGGCACACCACTCGGTTGGCCCGCAGCCGCTCGCACAGCACCTCGAAGGGGGGCCGTTCGCCGCCGGACAGCGGCAGCACCTCGAACCCGAGGCGTTCGCGGAAGGCGATGAAGCGCCGGTACAGCGACTCCGGGTTGAGCCGCTCGGCAACCGTGGTGAAGGTGCCGTGTGTCTGCGCGAGCCACACCCCGGCCATATCCCAATTGCCGCTGTGTGGCAACGCGCATATCGCGCCGCGGCCCGCGGCCAGCGCCGCCGCCAGATTGTCTTGCCCATCGACCGACTCGTCGAGCTGGCTCGCGAGCTTGCGGTGGTCCATCGTGGGCAGGCGGAACGCCTCCCGCCAATAACGCGCATAGGACGCCAGCGAGGCCCGCATCAGGGCGTCGGGCACCTCGGCGGGCGGCACGCCAATGACGCGGGCCAGGTTCTTGCGCAGTTGGTCCGGGCCGCCGCCGCGGGCGGCGTAACGCGCTCCGGTCTCGAACACGGTGCGCGCCGCGAACTCCGGCATCGCCCGCACGGCCATCCAGCCGGCCGCGTACGCCCAGTCGCTCGCGGTGCCGGATGCCAGGCGGCGGGGGGTGGCGATCAAACCCATGCCCGGGATCACGACATGCGCTCCGTCGCGCCGGGCGAGGTCCACACGGTGCGCAACCGCTGTACGCAGGTGACCACGCTGGCCGCGGCCAGCAGCCACATCGCCACCGGCAGGGCCGGCGGCCAGGCAACAAAGGGGAAGTCCGACACGCCGGCACCTACTAGCACGATGATGAGCCTTTCGGGTCGTTCGATGATGCCGCCGTCGCCGCGCAGGCCGCTGGCTTCGGCCCGCGCCTTGATGTAGGAGATGACCTGCGAGGTGACGAGGCAGATCAACGTCGCCACGGCCAGCAGCTTGTCGTGCAGGCCGAAGGCGGCCCACCACAGCAGGCCGCAGAACACCGCGCCGTCGCTGAGCCGGTCGCAGGTGGCGTCGAGCACGGCGCCGAAACGGGTACCACCCCCGCGCTCGCGGGCCATGGCGCCGTCGAGCATGTCGAACAGCACGAAGAACCACACCACGCAGCCACCGGCGAACAGCTTGCCCATTGGGAAGAGCGTGAGCGCCCCCGCCACAGATCCGGTGGTGCCCAAGACGGTGACGACGTCCGGCGTCAGTCCCAACCGCAGACATGCCCTGGCGGTGGGGGTGGTGAGCCGCGCGAACGCCGCCCGCGACAGGAACGGCACCTTACTCATGGCTCGCGTCTTCCTTCGCGGCTCACGACTGCTTTGCCCACTCCGTGGCCAGCAGCTGGCGGGTTTCGCGCAGCAACTGCGGAATCACCTTCGACCCGCCGATGATGGTGATGAAGTTCGCGTCGCCGCCCCAGCGCGGCACCACGTGCACGTGCAGGTGTTCGGCCAGCGACCCACCCGCAGACGTGCCCAGATTAAGTCCGACGTTGAAGCCGTGCGGGCGCGACACGTTCTTGATCACGCGAATCGCCTTCTGCATGAAGGCCATCAACTCCGCGCTCTCCTCCTCGGTGAGGTCCTCGAGTTCGGACACCCGCCGGTACGGCACCACCATCAGGTGCCCGGGGTTGTACGGATAGAGGTTGAGGACGGCATAGACGAGTTCGCCGCGGGCGACCACCAGGCCTTCCTCGTCGGACAGTTGCGGGATGTCGGTGAACGGCTCCTCGGTCTTGCCCGAAGCGTTGGGGTCGCGCTTCAGCGGCGCTTCGGCCAGATAGGTCATCCGGTACGGCGTCCACAGCCGTTGCAGGTGGTCACTCTGGCCTACACCCCTGTCGAGGATGGTGTCGTCGCGTTCCTCTTCGGTCACTGTCTACTCACCGCCGGTTACCTTCACGAGTTCGGCTGTGGGGGCGGCGTTCTCACGGTCGGCGATCCAAGCCACGATCGCGTCGACGGCGCTGTCACGGGGCACACCGTTGATCTGCGTGCGGTCGCCGAAGCGGAAGCTCACCGCCTTCGCCTGGACGTCGCGGTCGCCGGCCAGCAACATGAACGGCACCTTTTGGCCGGTGTGGTGGACGATCTTCTTGGCCATCCGATCGTCGCTGCTGTCCACCTCCACCCGAACACCGTGCGATTTCAGCTGCGCGGCAATGCTTTCCAGGTAGGGCACGTGTTCGTCGGCGACGGGGATGCCGACCACTTGCACGGGCGCCAGCCACGCCGGGAACGCCCCCGCGTAGTGCTCGGTGAGGATGCCGAAGAACCGCTCGATGGACCCGAACAGCGCCCGGTGGATCATCACGGGCCGCTGCCGGGACCCGTCGGACGCGGTGTATTCCAGCTCGAATCGGTCCGGCATGTTGAAGTCGAGCTGGATGGTCGACATCTGCCAGCTGCGGCCCAACGCGTCCTTGACCTGCACCGAGATCTTCGGACCATAGAACGCCGCGCCACCGGGGTCAGGAACGAAATGCAATCCCGAAGCCACGGCCACCTCCCGCAAGACAGCGGTGGCCTCGTCCCACATCTCGTCGGAGCCGGAGTACTTCTCCGGGTCTTTGGTGGACAGCTCCAAGTAGAAGTCGTTGAGCCCGTAATCGGCCAGCAAGTCGAGCACGAAGCGCAGCAGCGAGGTCAGCTCGTCGCGCATCTGCTCTCGCGTGCAGTAGATGTGGGCGTCATCCTGAGTCATGCCGCGCACCCGGGTCAGCCCATGCACCACACCCGACTTCTCGTAGCGGTACACGCTACCGAACTCGAAGAGCCGCAACGGAAGCTCTCGGTACGAGCGGCCGCGTGACCGATAGATCAAATGGTGCATCGGGCAGTTCATCGGCTTGAGGTAGTAGTCCTGCCCGGGCTTCCGCACCGTCCCATCGGCGTTGAACTCCGCGTCCAGGTGCATCGGCGGGTACATGCCGTCGGCGTACCACTCGAGGTGGCCCGACGTGATGTACAGTTGCTCCTTGGTGATGTGCGGGGTGTTGACGAATTCGTACCCGGCCTCGATGTGCTTGCGCCGCGAGTACTCCTCCAGTTCCCTGCGCACGACGCCGCCCTTGGGGTGGAAAACCGCCAGCCCGGAACCGATTTCATCGGGGAAGCTGAACAGGTCCAGCTCGGTGCCCAGCTTGCGGTGGTCGCGGCGCTGGGCCTCCGCGAGCAGCTCGAGGTGGCGGTCCAGCGCCTCCTGCGACTCCCACGCGGTGCCGTAGATGCGTTGCAGGCTGGCGTTTTTCTGGTCGCCCCGCCAATAGGCGGCGGAGCTTCGAGTCAGCTTGAACGCGGGGATGTGCTTGGTGGTCGGGATGTGCGGCCCGCGGCACAGGTCGCCCCAAACCCTTTCCCGGCTGCGGGGATTGAGGTTGTCGTAGGCGGTGAGCTCGTCGCCGCCGACCTCCATGATGTCGGGGTCGCCGGACTTGTCGTCGACGAGTTCGAGCTTGTAGGGCTCGTTCGCCAACTCCGAGCGCGCCTGGTCCTTGGACTCATAGACGCGGCGCTCGAACAGCTGCCCCTCTTTGACGATCTGGCGCATCCGCTTTTCCAGCGCCGCCAGGTCTTCGGGGGTGAACGGCTCTGCCACGTCGAAGTCGTAATAGAACCCATCGGTGATGGGCGGCCCGATCCCCAACTTGGCTTGCGGGAACAGGCCCTGGACGGCCTGGGCCAGCACGTGCGCGGCCGAATGCCGGATGACGCTGCGGCCCTCATCGGTGTTGGCAGCGACCGGGACGACCTCGACGTCGGCGTCGGGCACCCAACTCAGGTCGCGCAGCTTGCCGTCGCCGTCGCGCACCACCACGATCGCGTCCGGGGCGCCCCGGCGCGGCAGCCCGGCCTCGCCGACCGCGGAGGCCGCGGTAGTACCAGCAGGAACCCGGATCGGGGTAGCTGGTGTGGGCTGTGCGGGGGCGCTCATCGCGTTGGGTCTCCAAGGCTCAGTTATCTGGGGAGTGACTAATGATCTGTGAATAGTCGTTGCCATGCTATCGGGGCGGGCGTTCATAGGCCCAAGCCATTAGCGGTGCGGGGCGATTCAGGGCTGACCGGGCTTGAGCCGCACGAACAGGGCGTCGGCTTCGGTCAGCAGCGTGTCGCCGTCGGTCAACCGGCCGGACACGAAGATCTTGCGCCCGTCCACCCGGTCGATGCCCGCGTCGAACTGCAGCTCCTTTTCGATCGGCACGACATGGCGGTAGTCGATCTTCAAGTACGCCGTGCGCTGGTAGGGGCCCCCGGTGAGCACCGAGGACGTCAACCCGAGCACGCTGTCGAAGAGCATCCCCAGGCACCCGCCGTGCACGGCGCCGTTGCGGCCCAGATGGAACCGGGCGAACCGGGCCGAGCCCTGGATGCGGCCCTCGTCGGTCTTGCGCGCCGACATGGGCACGGTCAGGATGTTGCCGCGCATCGGCAGGTCCATCCGGCGCCCTGACGGGGACTCCCATTCGTCGGCGTCGAACGGGCTCAGCAGTGCCGACACCTTGTCCAGCAGGTCGGCGGCCTCGGTGATCACCGCGTCAGGTGCGTCGACGGCGCGCGCGTGGTCCTGCAGGGTGCGCACGGCGTCGATGAACCTGCCGTAGTCGGGGCCGCCCTTGGTCGTCGGCTCCGGCGGGTTGAACCCACCGCCGCGATGCTGCTGTTCCGCCACCACCACACCGTATTGCCCGGCAGAACGCGCGGCGCGGGGCGGTCACACCGTCCGTTGAGCCCCAACCACCGACAGGGTTTCGAACTCGTCGTCGGACAGCGCGATCTCGGCGGCGGCGACGTTCTCCTCCAGGTGCGCCACCTTCGATGTGCCCGGAATCGGCAGCATCACCGGCGACCGTTTCAGCAACCAGGCCAGCGCCAGTTGCGACGGACTCGCGTGGTGCTCGGCGGCGATGCGCTGCAGCGGGCCGTCGGGGGCGGCGAGCGGCCCGGCGGCCAGCGGGAACCACGGGATGAAGCCGATGCCCTGACGGGTCGCGGCGTCCAGCAGCGGCTCGGCGCCCCGGGCGGACAGGTTGTACATGTTCTGCACCGACACGATCTCGGTGGTCCGCTGAGCCTCCGTGAGCTGGTCGACGTTGACCTCGGACAGGCCGATGTGGCGGATCTTGCCCTCGTTCTTCAGCGTCAGCAGCTCGCCCACCTGATCGGCCAGCGGGAAGTCGGGGTCGATGCGGTGCAGCTGGAACAGGTCGATGGTGTCGACGCCGAGGCGGCGCAGGCTCATCTCGCATTCCTGGCGCAGATAGCTCGGGTTGCCCAGCGGGATCCAGACGTCCGGTCCGGTGCGCAGCAGCCCCGCCTTGGTCGCGATGACCAATCCGTCGTACGGGTGCAGCGCCTCCCGGATGATGTCCTCGGATATGTAGGGGCCGTAGGAGTCCGCGGTGTCGATGAAGTTCACACCGAGTTCGACGGCGCGGCGCAACACCCGGACGCATTCGTCGCGATCGGCGGGCGGGCCCCACACGCCCTTACCGGTAAGGCGCATGGCGCCGAAGCCGAGCCGGTTGATGGTCAGGTCGCCGCCGAGGGCGAACGTTCCGGACGCTGAGGCAACGGTTTTGGAGTTTTGTGCGGTCACTTTTACGACCGTACGCCGGAAATGTCGGCGTGCATCTCGGCGTGGCAAGCTGGGCAGGTGGACTTAGCAGCGCTCGAGGAACTCCCGTTGACGTACACCGAGGTGGGGGCGACCGCATCCGGCAAGCTGCCCGCGGGGTACGGCCACCTGCACACGGAGAAACAAATCGGGACGGGACAACAGCGCTTCGAGCGGGCCGCCGACGCCGTCATGCGCTGGGGCATGCAGCACGGGGCCGGGCTGCGGGTGCGGGCCAGTTCCGAGGTCGCGGAGGTCGACACAGTTGTGGTGGTGCGCATGGGTTTTCTGCCCGCGCCGTGCCGGGTGGTGTACGTGATCGATGAACCCGACATACGCGGATTCGCCTACGGCACCCTGCCGGGACATCCGGAGTCTGGCGAGGAACGCTTTGTCGTCCGGCGCGACCCCGTCACCTCCGCGGTGTTCGCGGAGGTGACGGCGTTCTCCCGGCCGGCGACCTGGTGGAGTAAGGCCGCCAGGCCGGCGGTGTCGGTGGCCCAGCGCGTCATCGCGAAACGCTATCTGCGCGGGGTCTGAGCGACCGGTTATCGGCGCGCGATGCTGCCGCTGTGTACGCCCTGCGCCAGGCGGGCGAGCGCGATGGCGCCGACCAGCAGACCGAAGTCGCGCAGTGCCACGTCGTAGAAGCCGGGCCCGGTGACCAGGTCGATAATGATTCCGGCCAGCCAGGCCGCGACTACCCAGGCACCGAATCGCGGGGCGACGGCGACCAGCACACCGGCCACGATCTCGATGACGCCCACCAGATACATGCATTGATCGGCGGTGCCGGGCACCAGATCGTTGATCCAGCCGGCCAGGTACATGCTCCAGTGATGCGGGTGGGTCAGCACGTTGAAGAACTTGTCCAGCCCAAAGACGATGGGCGCGATGGTGAAAACGGTGCGAAGGGCGTAGTACGCCGACAGCGCCGGATCCTTCAACTGGGCTGTGAGCGTGGGGGTTGCGTTGGTGGTGCTCATAGTTGCCTCCTTCTAACAGATAGTAATTTGAACGTTAGATTCTGTAGACTGTAGCGTCAAGAGTTTTATCTGTTAGAAACGGTTGTTGACGTGAACGACGACTCCCTCGAGCGCGACGCCGCCGGCATCGGGGCGCTCGCCGACCCGGTGCGCCGCGAGCTCTACCGGTTCGTGTGCGCTCAATCCGCGCCGGTGAGCCGCGATCAAGCGGCCGACGCCGTCGGGATTCCACACCACCAGGCCAAGTTTCACTTGGATCGGTTGACCGCCGAGGGCTTGCTGGAAAGCGAGTACGCGCGCTTGGCGGGCCGATCCGGCCCGGGTGCGGGACGGACATCCAAGCTCTACCGCAGGGCGGGCCGCGACATCGCGGTCAGTCTCCCCCAGCGCGAATACGAACTGGCGGGACGGCTGATGGCAACGGCGATCGCGAAGTCGTCCTCCAGCGGTGAGCCCGTTGTCGAGGTCCTCAACGGGGTCGCGCATGACTACGGACGGACCATCGGTGCCACGCCGCGGCGGCCCGCCAACGCAGCGGCGGGGCTCAAGCTCGCCGTCAAGGTCCTGAGCAGGTACGGCTACGAACCCCACACCATCGGTCGCAGAATCGAACTCGCCAACTGCCCATTCCACGCGCTCGCCCAGGAGCAGACCGAGCTGGCCTGCAACATGAACCACGCGCTCATCACCGGCGTGGCCGATGCCCTGGCGCCGCACGGTCCCGACGCCCAGCTATGTCCCGGGCCGGATCGCTGTTGCGTTGTGCTCACCCCGAGCGACACGTAGCCCGGAGCACCCAGTTCGTCGCCGAGTGTCACGCTGGCGTCACGACGGCCGTCGAACGTCACGCGAGCGTGGCGGCTGGCGCTACGAACCCCAGCCGGCCAGCAATCGCTCTGCGCCCGAACACATCTCGTCGATCACCTCGGCCACCGACGCGTCGTCACGGATCATCCCGACGCCCTGACCGGCGTCCACGGGGGCGACCCGGCGATCGTCGGCGGCGATGGAGGCCGCGAGTTCGTCGCAAGCCTGCGGGTTGAGCGCGTCCTCTTTGCCCGTCCAGCGCTCGACGAAGTCGTTGGTCAGCACCCGCGACGGGAAGCGCGCGGGCCACGGCCTTGCCTGGGCCACGTCGAAGGCCCGGGTGACCGCGGTGTCGGTGGCGCGGGCCGCGATCAGTGCGCGGCGGCTGCCGTCGCCGGAGAGCGCCTCCGGACACGCGGCCAGGCGCGTGCCCACCCACGCCCCGCTCGCACCGGCGGCCAGCACGGCGGCCAGGCTGCGCGCCGATGCGACGCCGCCGCCCGCGAGCACCGGGACCGAGACGGCGTCCAGCACGGTGTCGAGCAATGGCAGCGTCGCGAGCTTGGTCTCACCGTGCCCGCCGCCCTCGGAACCCCGGGCGACCAGAATGTCGACGCCGGCATCGGCCGCCCGGCGCGCCCCGACACTGTCGTATACCTGCGTGGCGGCCGGGATCCCGGCGTCGTGCGCCTTGGCGACCCACGACCAGTCGGTTCCGAAACTGACCGACAGCAGGGCCGGCCGTGCGGCCAGGGCATCCTCCAGCAGCCCCGCCTCGGTGCGCATCACCCAATCGACCAGGCCGATGCCGAACGTTCCCCGCACGTGCTGCAGCTGGGCTTGAAGCAGTTCCCTCGTCGCGACGCTGCCCATGCCGACCATGCCCAGACCGCCGGCCGCGGTGACCGCCGCGGCCAGCCGGCCACCGGCGACCCCGCCCATCGGCGCGTTGACGATCGGTACCCGCAGCCCGAATTCTCTCGACCAAGCCGTGGAAAGCATCCGGCTAGTGAGCCGACGGAATGCTCTTGAGCACGGTCAGCATGACCACCGAATCCTCGACCGCGTGCAGGGCGTGCCGTTCGGGCGGAATCGCGACATAGTCGCCGGTTTCGCCGTCCCAGGCGTCACCGCCGGTGGTCAGCTGCACGTGGCCCTGCAGCACCTGCAGCGTCGACTCACCGGGGCTGTCGTGTTCGGAAAGCTCATGGCCGGCAAGCAATGCCAGCACCGTCTGCCGAAGTTCGTGGGTGTGGCCACCGTGGATGGTATGGGCGGCCCGCCCGCTGTGCGATTCCTTGGCCTCGGCCAACTTTTCGGATGCGAGGCTGGTCAACGAGATCGATTCCATAGCAGAGTCCCTTTGCGGTTGGGCGGACGCGGTCAGAACGTCAATAGCAGTATCCCCGCCACAATTAGCGCGATTACCTTGACCACCTCGAAGCCGACGTACACGTAGTGGGCTCGGGAGCGCGGCCCGTCCGATCCCGCGAGCACGCTGTCGGATCGGCGCGTCAATCGGGGACGCACCGCGATCAACTGCGCGGCCAGCGCGCCGACGGCGACCAAAATCGCCGCGGTGATGCCCGCCGTCGTCGGGCCGGCGACCACGATCGCCACGACGACCAGGGCGAAGCAGACCTCGACGGTATTGAGGGCCCGAAACACCAGCCGCCCGATGCCGAGCCCGATCTGCAGCGTCACGTTGGGCGCGCGGAACTTCAGCGGGGCTTCCAGGAAGGAGATCGCCAGCACCATGCCGAGCCACACGAAGGTGACCGCGACGGCGATCGCCGGTCCGGTACTCATTTGACCGCATCCTGCAGTGCCAGGTGCGCCACGCACAGATCCGGTTCGACGAACGCGTCGAGCCGGTCGACGGCGACCGGCGCTCCCCACGCCTCCATGGCTCCCTGCATGAGGCCGAGGTGCACCGGGCAGACGACGGTCGTCCGGTTTTCGGCCAATTCCAGGAACGGACAGTGGCGCAGGCCGACCTGTTGCTCACCGTCGGCCGCCCGGCGTTCGGGCGCGAAGCCAAGTTCGTCGAGCATGTTGACCAAGTGGTCGATGGCGTCGTCGGCGCTGGCCGGGTCCGTGAGCACCGGTTCCAGGCTGGAATCCAGCTTTTGCCCCCAGGCCCGGCCCGCGGCCAGAGCCTTGGTGCTGGCATCGCGCTCTCCCGCGAACGCCACGGCCAAGATCTCGGCGAGCAGGCGATAGTGCCGCGTGCCGCCCCGGTCCATCTGCCGGACCGCCCGGAACATCAGCGGCGGGCGGCCGGGCCCCTTGCGGTCGAGCTCGACGTGCTCCACTTGTCCGTCGCCGACCAGGCTGTCGAGGTGGAAGCGGACGGTATTGGGGTGCACGCCCAGCACGTCGGCGATCGCGACGATGCTCATGGGATCGGGCGACGTGCGCAACACCCGTAGCACCTCGCGGCGGCGGCTGGCGGATTCCCCGATCGACGTGGGCGGCAACTTCACGGGACCCTCACGCTCCTTCCGCCTGGTCGGCCCTCGGCTGAGCGGCCACCAAAGGCGTGTCTACACCGAGCGGACCCAGCTTGGCCGCCCCACCCGGGGATCCCAAGGGCGCATCGCGGCCCGGCAGCGTTTCAGCGAAGAACGCCTCATTGTCGGCCAGGTACGGCTTGAGCTCCTCGGGCAGGTCGTCTTCGTAGTAGATCGCGTCGACCGGGCACACCGGCTCGCACGCGCCGCAGTCCACGCATTCGTCGGGATGGATATAGAGCGCCCGGCCGCCCTCGTAGATACAGTCGACGGGACACTCGTCCACACAAGCGCGGTCCATCACGTCGATGCATGGCTTCCCGATCACGTAGGTCATGCGTTAGAGTTTACACAAGGCAACTTGTAAAAACGAGAGGGTTGGGAGAACCAGTGCGACGTTCGCAGCGGCAATTCACCGCCGGCCCGGATGGGCTGCGCTACAGGACCGTGCACCAGCGGCGCCAAGCGCTGGTCGTGGATCCCCTGAAAAGCGCTGCGCGGCAGGCGGTCTGGTGATCAAGCCACGGGCCGATTCGCGGCCTCCCCTGCCGTCAGCCAGTCGCGGCGACGACGCCGTCGCGGGCCATTGGCTGCTGGCCAGGCTCGGCAAACGCGTCCTTCGCCCCGGCGGCGTCGAGCTCACCCGCACACTGTTGGCCCGCGCCGAGCTGGCCGACGCCGACGTGGTCGAGCTGGCCCCGGGCCTGGGCCGCACCGCCACCGAGATCCTGGCCCGTCACCCTCGGTCGTACGTCGGCGCCGAGGGAGATCCCGACGCGGCCAACGTGGTTCGCGGCGTGCTCAAGGACCTCGGTGCCGAGAATGGCGACGTCCGCGTCGCCGACGCAGCGGCCACCGGATTACCGGACGCCAGCACCGATGTCGTCATCGGGGAGGCGATGCTGACCATGCAGGGCGACGCTGCCAAGCACGCCATCGTCGCCGAGGCGTCCCGAGTGCTGCGGCCGCGGGGCCGCTACGCGATCCACGAATTGGCCCTCACACCGGACACGGTCCCGGAGGAGGTCAGCACCGACATCCGCCAATCGCTGGCCCGCGCGATCAAGGTGAACGCGCGACCGCTGACGATCGCGGAATGGTCGCGGCTGCTGGCCGATCACGGGCTGGTGGTCGACCACGTCGCGACCGCGCCGATGGCCCTGTTGCAACCGCGCCGACTGGTCGCCGACGAAGGGCTGCTCGGGGCGCTGCGGTTCGCCGGGAACGTGCTCGTCCACCGGGACGCCCGCAAGCGGGTCCTCACGATGCGCCGCACGTTCCGCCGGCATCGCAAGCAACTGGCCGCCGTCGCCATCGTCGCGCACAAACCCTGACGTCGAGCGGCTTAAGCTAAATGCTTTGTGCCGAAGCCGGTTTCGTGCCTTCCGGGTGGGCGAGCCGGTAAACCTCGATGAGCCGCGCCACATCGGTGGGCGTGACGATGCCGACGACCTGGTCACCGTCGAACACCAGGGCACGGCTGCGAAGCCCGGCGGGTGCCATCCGCTCCAGCAGGGCGGTCAGCGGCTCCTGCGGCGTGCCGGACGGCACGTCGTGCAGCGGTTGCGCGACCTCCCCGACGGTGGTGGTGGCGCGTTGCCCGGGCGCGACATCACGCAACTGCCGCAACGTGATCAGACCTGAAATCGACCCGCTCCGGTCCACGACCGGGTACGCCGAGTGCCGGTCACCGAGCACATAACGCTGGACGAAATCGTCGACGGTGATCCATCCGGGAGCGGTATGCGGCCCGGCGGTCATCGCGTCGGCGACGCGCACCCCGGAAAACATCTGCTGCGTCGATATCCGCATCTCCTCTTCGCGACTGGCCGCGAAAATGAACCACCCGATGAAGGCCAACCAGACGCCGCCGACCAGGCCGCCCAACAAGAATTCCGCCAATCCCAACGCAATCAGGATGAATGCGACCACTCGTCCGGCATGCGCGGCTCCGATGCCGGCGCGCACGCTGTCCCCGTGGCGGCGCCACAGGAAGGCACGCAGCACCCTGCCGCCGTCCAAGGGTGCGCCCGGCAGCAGGTTGAACAGGCCCAGCAGCAGGTTGATGCCCGCCAACCAGGAAGCGACGCCGACCGCGATGGGGGCGGCGCCCACGGTCGACAGGGCAGCAACCAGGCCACCGAAGATGGCCGCCAGCGCAAGGCTGGTGGCCGGGCCGGCGATCGCGATCCGGAAGGCCGCCTTGGGTGTCTTCGCCTCCCCGCCCAAGGTGGTCACACCGCCGAACAGCCAGAGCGTCACACTCCCCACGGCCACTCCGGCGCGGCGGGCGACGACGGCATGCGCCAGCTCGTGGGCCACCAACGAGGCCAACAGCACCAGCGCCCCGCACGCTCCGGCCAACCAGTAGGCACCGTGCGAATACCCTTTGACCGTGCCGGGCAGCGTGCTCGCCAGGCTCCAGGTGAACAACCACAGAATGACCAGCACGCTCCAGTGGACGTTCACCGGAAAGCCGGCGATCCGCCCGATCGGGATCGCATCACGCACCTTGAACCTCCAAAATCGTTGAAACGAGGCGGTTCGACTGCCGCCTCTTACCCGAAAGTAGGGCGACGCCGTGGTGGCCACTAGGGTCGTTGGACCCCGCGCCGGCGGCCAATCGGCCTACTTTGGACCCAGTCAAAACTCGCACCGACGTCCCAGGCAGCCGCCGCTGAACGTGGCGTCGGCGGCGAGCAGCGCCTGGTCGGAACCGACGTAGCTGAGTACCTGCCCGGCCCGCGTGCCGTAGCGGTACACGGTGATGCCTTTGACCTTCGCCTTCCACGCGGCCAGATAGATCGCGCGGACGTCGTCGACGGTCGATTCCGCCGGCAGATTCACGGTTTTGGACACCGCGGCGTCGACGTGCCGCTGCACCGCGGCCTGCATCCGCAGGTGCCAATCCGGGGTGATTTCCGCCGCGGTGGGGAACGCCGCCCGAACCTCGGCGGGCACATATGGGTCCTCGCGTACACCGCCGCACCGGGCGATTTCGGCGATCAGGTCGGGATGGTAGAAACCGCGGTCGCGGGCGAGCCGGTCGAAACACGGGTTGACTTCGAGCAGGCGTCGCCCGATGACGGCACGCACGTAGGCGATCGCAAACATCGGCTCGATCCCCGCACTCGTCCCGGCGATCAACGAAATGGTGCCGGTGGGGGCGATCGAGGTGAGCTGGGCGTTGCGCCGTGGCACCGAACCCGCAAACCGGCTGTCCGGGAAGGCCGGAAACGCTCCGCGCTCCTCGGCCAGCCGCTCCGAGGCGGCATGCGCGACCCGGTTGACGGTGCGGGCGATCCGCCCGGCCAGGCGAACCCCGCGCTCGCTGTCATACGGAATGCCCAAGCCGGCCAGCATCTCCGCCAGGCCCATCACGCCCAGCCCAATCTTGCGGGTGGCCTGGGTGGCCGCCTCGATTTCGGGGAAAGGAAAACGGCTGACGTCGATGACGTCGTCCAGAAAGCGCACGGCCAGTTCCGCCACCGCTGCGAGCCGATCCCAGTCGACGCCACCGCCGTTCACCATCCGGGCAAGGTTGATCGAGCCCAAGTTGCACGACTCGTAGGGCAACAGCGGGACTTCCCCGCACGGGTTGGTGGCCTCGATCCGGCCCAGCGCGGGCGTCGGATTGGCGCGGTTGATCGTGTCGAGGAACACCAGCCCGGGGTCGCCGCATCGGTGTGCCGCCTCGCAGATCGCGGTGAACAGATCGGCGGCGGGCACCGTCGCGACCGTCGCGCCCGTCCTCGGGTTGACCAGCCGGTGGCTGCCGCCGCGCCCGACGGCGCGCAAGAACTCGTCCGTCACGCCCACCGACAGATTGAACTGGTTGAGCTCGCTCGGCGAGCCGGATTTTGTGGTGACGAAGTCGAATATGTCGGGATGCGATACGTCGAGTACCGCCATCGACGCACCGCGTCGGCGACCGCCCATCGAGATGACCGCGGCGGCGTAATCGAACAGCCGGAGAAACGACAGCGGCCCACTGGCCGTCCCGCCGGTGCGGGCCACTGAATCACCGGCGGGTCGGAGGTGGGTGAACGTGTAGCCGGTCCCTCCCCCGGCCTGGTGGATGTCCGCGCTCTGCGCGAGCGTGGTGAAGATTGAGTGCAGCGAATCGTCCACTGGCAGAACGAAACATGCGGAAAGCATCCCGAGTTCGGTACCGGCGTTCATCAGCGTCGGCGAGTTGGGTAAGAACTCGAGGCCGCGGAGCAGCGCCGAAAACCGTTGGGCCCACACCGCCGAGGACCCGGGACGGAACTTCTCTTCGGCCCCCGCGACATGGTTCGCGACGCGGTCCATCATTTCCCCGGTCGATTCAACAGGCCTGCCATGGTCGTCTCGCAGCAGATACCGCTCGCCGAGCACCGTCACGGCGGCCACGCTCAATTTCAATTCGTCGCGCACGCCGATCAGCTCTTTGGTCGCGCGCAGCTCGGCATGCTGCCGGCGGTAGACGACGTATGCGCGGGCAACGTCGTCCAGGCCGGCAGCCGCGAGCTGCGCCTCGACCAGGTCTTGGATGTCCTCGACCGTCGGAATTCCGCCGCGGGCCCGACCCGCCAGCGCGTCGGCGACCGACTTGGCCAGCACGGCGGGCAGGCCCGGGTCGCGGTGTCCGACCTCACGGGCCGCCCGGGCGATCGCCGTCTTGATGCGGCCCAAGTCGAAAGGCACTAGGCGCCCGTCCCGGCGCCTGACGCTTGACGGCCACCGTGCGGACCGCGCTGTCCCGACCATCATTCGAGTATCCCCGTCGCGGCCAAAGGTCGTCGCCCAAAACGTGACAAGGACTTCCGCCCCTATCGTGGCGTCGGCTGGAGTGGTCGGATCGAATACGTCCCGTTTCAGGCAACAGACATCTCAGGAGAAGACAATGACCACCACCTTGCCCGCGACACAGAAGCCGCACATGCTGTTCCCCGAGTTCTCCGAGTTCTTCTCGGCGTTCCCGTCGTTCGCCGGAATCCGTCCGATGTTCGACACCCGGCTCATGCGGTTGGAAGACGAGACGGTTGACGGCCGCTACGAGCTGCGCGCCGAGATCCCCGGCATCGACCCGGCCAAGGACGTCGATATCACCGTCCGCGACGGTCAGCTCACCATCAAGGCCGAGCGCAGCGAGAAAAAGGAATTCGACGGCCGATCGGAATTCTCCTACGGCTCGTTTGTCCGCACCGTGTCACTGCCGTCCAACGCCAACCAAGACGACATCAAGGCCACGTACGACAAAGGCATTCTGACTGTCTCCGTGCCGGTTTCGGAACCCGCACCCGAGGAGAAGCACGTAAAAGTCGCCGCAAAATAGCCGGCTGAAGCGCGGACCCGGGCATCGTTGCCCGGGCCCGCTCTGGGCCGTTGCGGGTGCGGGCCCCGGTGATGACTTTGGGCCCTATCCGCAATCTGCGCGTGACGGAATAATGGCGTCGTCTGACGTAACTTGGCTGGTGCGGTTGCGGCTGAACAAAGGAGCATCACGACTATGGGTGGTAGCCCAACGTTGTTGTTGACCGACTCTGACGTGGACGCCCTGGCATCGGAATTCCTGCAATCGCGGTATCTCGGCCAGATTTATGCCGACTGGTCGCCCGATCGACGCCTCGACACGTTCCTGCGGCGCCGCGGCCTGTCTCGCGTTGCCGACGACGGCGACCTGTCCAATACCGTCTTGGAACGGATCATGGCCCACGTGGGGCGTGCCTCGCACCTGGCGCGAGGCTGATCGCCCCATTCGGAGGTAGACCGGTCCCACCGCTTCGGGACCAACGGCACTATTGAGTCTTGCGCCGCACGGCGGATAGTGATCCCGATCAGCGCGGAAGCGGAGATGAGCGGCTATGGAGCAGCTAACCACCCTGGAAGCCAGTTTCCTGGAGGCCGAAGACGCCGACCGGCACGTGAGTATGGCGATCGGCACACTGGCCGTCATCGACGGCCCGACACCGGACCGGCAGCAACTGATTGCGACGCTGTCCGAACGCATTCGCGGCGTGCCCCGGTTCACCCAGCTGGTGCACAAGCACGCCCTCGATTTGACGGCGCCGGGATGGGTTGACGACACCAATTTCGACATCGACCACCACGTGCGCTCGGTGGCTTTGCCGCCCCCGGGCGACGACTCCGCGTTGTTCCGCTTAATCGCCGATCTCATGGAGCGCAGACTGGATCGCGATCACCCCTTGTGGGAATGCTGGGTCATCGAGGGCCTGCCGGATGGGCGGTGGGCCATGCTGGTGAAGATTCACCACTGCCTGGCCGACGGGATCGCCGTCGTGCGGATTATCGCCAGTCTCGCCGACGCGGGAACTGGTGAGACATACGCCAGCGATATCCGGGCCGCCAAGGAACTGCCGTCGTCCATCGTTCTGACGGCAGGACTGAGTCGTGACCCGCGGACCTGGGCCGGCGGGCTGTGGCGCGCATCCGTGGCCACCACCAGTACAGCCGCGCACACCGCTATGGGGGCAACCGAATTCATCACCGGCCTGCTCGCACCAGCCTCCGGATCGTCGCTGCGCGGGTCGGTCAGCAACATGCGCCGTTACAGCGCAGCGCGGGTCTCGATGAAAGATGTCGAGACCGTACGCCAGGCCTTCGGCGTGACACTCAACGATGTGGCGCTTGCGGCGATCACGGACAGCTTCCGCACCGTGCTGATCCGCCGCGGCGAGAAACCGCGGCGCAACTCGCTGCGCACGATGATCCCGGTATCGATGCGTTCACCGAACACCATGGACTGCACCGATATTCGCGTGTCGGCGATGCTTTCGTCGCTGCCGGTCGAGGAACACGATCCGGTCAAGCGGCTGAAATCCGTGCACGCACGACTCGGCAGGCTCAAGGCAAGCGGCGAGCGACAAGCCGCGAAGGCCTTTGTCACACTGACCAATTACCTGCCGTTCGCATTGAATGCGTGGACGGTTCGGCTACTGACGCGCCTCCCACAGCGCAGCGTTGTCACGCTGGCCACCAATGTGCCCGGTCCTCGGCTGCGGCTCCAGGTCATGGGACATCCGGTCGAGCAGTTGCTGCCGATACCGCCCATCGCGCTGCAGCTGCGCACCGTGATCAGCATGCTCAGCTACGTCGATGAACTGGCGTTCGGCATCACCGCCGACTATGACGCCGCCCCGGACGTCGACGAACTCGCCCGCGGCATCGAACTCGGAGTTGCGCGCTTGGTCACCCGCGCCCTGTCTCGGAAACCGACGCACTCCAAGCAGAGCCGTCGGGCTTTCCCGATCGCCAACTAGTGTGGGCCGGCCCGAGACCGACAACAGGTGATCGTCTTCACGCACATCCAGGTGGTCCACCCCGGCGTCGCCTCAGTGGCGTTCTTCCGAAGGCAAATAACGTTTCTCCACCGCTTGCACGAGTTGGTGGCGGATGCGTTCCAAATCGGCAGCGCGACGGGCGTCTAGGTCGTCCTCCCAGGCCGCCACCCGCGCCGCGAGCTCATTATCGGCGATGGTGCCTTCCAGCCAGCGAGAGAAGTCACCCCGTTCGAGATGGTATTCGAGCGCCTGCTGGTCGAGACGTCTTAGCGCAACAGTGAAGTCATGCATCGTTGCGGCTGGAGCGATGGGTAGGCCATCAGTGGTGTGGAAGTAGAACCGCCGCTCCGCCGGGAGGCGGATATCAGCATATTTGTGGCGGTGCCGCACGTGCCTGGTTTCACGTTCCCCGAAGGTGAACTCGCGAGGTGGTCCCGAGCCGAATCGTATAGTGGCGCAACGTCGGAAGGCGAGGCCCGCCGCCGTGTCGGACCTCGTGAGCGCCAGCACCACGTCACTGCTGTCGATCTCGTGGGCGGGCAATGATGCCGGGGCGAATGAGCACAACACATAACCGCCGCGGCGTGCCCAATGGGCTTCCGCTCCGATGCCGAGGAGATGGGCCTCGTCGTAGATCACCCAGTGCGGGAATCCGTACTGTTCGCGGTGCGCCTCAGCGGTCGACCGCAGTCGACGCACGTAGTCGGTCTTGCCCGGCTCGGCCAATCCCGACAAATCCACCACCATGCCGGAGTTCGGACGCAGCGCGTCGACGAGCTCGGCCGGTTCCGGGAGGTGGTGGCCGACGTCGACGACCTGCACATGGCTGAGTTGCTGCAGCTGCAGGTGATCACCTTCGGGGTCGATGACCAGAACGCAGTAGCCGGCCGAGATCCATTGCTCTGCCATCAGGCCGACGAGATAGCTCTTTCCCGACGCGGCGGGTCCGGTAACCAGGATGCGTGCCTGACTCCCCGGCAACCTGGTAGGGGTTCCGTCATCGAATACGCCGATCTCAAGCCAGTGGCGCGACGGACACAAACGTTCTGCCCCAGAGAGATACGGGCCGGTCAGCAGTCCGGTGACACCGGCTCCGCCCGGCTCGTCCAGGACCACATCGGCAAATCGCCGAAGTGACGGGACCGCGTTTGCCACCGCGACACCGACCTCGGCGACAGCGAGTAACGACAAATCGTTCTCAGCGTCGCCCACCGCCACCGTGTTGTGTGGGGACAGATTCATCTTTTCCAAGATCGCGCTCAGCCCGGTTCCCTTGGTGATCCCTGCCGGCAGCACCATCAGGGCGGCCCGATTCCGTATCAACTGGTAGTCCATTCCCAGCTCACCGATCACCTCGGCGACATCCGCCCGGTGCTCACCGTCAACAGCCACCAACACCCGGCCCCGGCGGTACGGGATCCCCCGTTTGGCGAGCGCTTCATCAAGGTCTGGAGCCACCGGAGGTGCTAGCGCATGTGCCTGTCCGTCGAAAGAGACCACGGCGCCGTTCTCCAGTACCAGCGCATCGACGTGGCCGGCTAACTGTGGGAACTCGGCCCGCAATTCGGCCCCGATGCGGCCGGTGGCCACCACAATCGCCAGGCCGTCGCTTCGCGACTGGTCGATTGCCCGGACGGTATCTGGATCCAGGTTGCCGCTCGACGTGAGGGTGCCGTCGAGGTCGACTGCGACCACCTTGAAAAACGCCACAGCCTCGCCACCTGTATCCGCCGAATTGACGTCCGAATGCTTATGCCGGGATATCCGATCTACCGGCGTCCGATGCTCAACCTATGGCCCGTCGCACGCAATCCTCTAGGGCCGTTCGTCCTCGTTCCGCATCGGCCAGAGACGTTGCGATATCGGGCGCCGCGCGGTCAGCTGGTACCCAGGGCATATTCCAGCTCGGCCAGGCACTCCTCGGTCAACGGTAGGAATGTCTCGATATCGGGCACCACGTCGCGGCCCGCGGCGTAGCCGAATCCGACCCGATCGGCGTATGAGCACGTGGTGATGTTGAGTCCGTGACCGTCGTAGACCGTCGACACCGGATACATCTCCTCGATGCGGGCTCCGTTCCAATACATTTCGGCCACCGGGCCGCGAACGTGCGAAATCGGCAGGTTGTATCCGGTCCGGATTTTCGGCGTGAACGGCAGCAGCGGTCCGATTGCCGTCGCGGCGATGCTCCCGGCGTTCGTCAGCAGTGACGCGGCCGCTCCCCGTTTGGCCACCCAGTGCTTTCCCTCCGACATCGATCGATGAATCGCATTCAGTCGGGCCAGCGGATCATCCAGATTGGTGCCTAACGGGCACATCCAAAGTCCGAACCTGTTGCCATGCTCATCATTTGGTATTTCGCGCTCGCGGTCGCGCACCGTGATGGGGCAGGCGGCGACCAGCGACCGTTTGGGCAGTTCCCCGTGATCCCGCAACCAGCGCCGCACAACGCCGGCCGCCATCGCGGTGAGCACATCGTTGCCGGTCACGCCGGCCGCCTGCCGCACGGCTTGGATGCGATCCTTTGCCCAGCCGCCCGCGGCAACCGCGCGCTCGGGGCCCAGGCGGCCGTTGAACCGGGTGTAGGGCGCCCCCAGGGGCAGCGCGGTGGTGTGCCCGACCAGGGCGTCGAGCACGGTCGCCATTTCGCCGGTGGCCACCCGCCCGACCAGCCCCGCACCCGACGCCGCCGCACCGGCCAGCGACCGCAGCGGTGCGACCAGACGAGACACCAACCCGCCCGATTCCGGCGGCGCGGACTCAGGACGGCGATCGGCGTAAAACGGTGGCATCGACCGGCGGTTCGGATCGCTGCTCAGCGCGTCGGTGATCATCTGAAAACCCGCGACTCCGTCGGTCACGGTGTGATGCACCTTGATGTAGAAGGCGAAGCGGCCCCCGTCGAGGCCGTCGATCAGATACGACATCCACATCGGCCGGCGCCAGTCCAGGCGCAGGGCATCCAGCTCTCCGATCAGCCGCCAGAACCCGTCCTCGGACACCGTGCGACGCTGGCAATGTCGGCTCACATCAACGGGATCCATGTGCCGCCAAACCCACATGCCACCGGTGTCCACACCGCGGTGCGGATATTTGCGCAGCCTTGGATCGATCGAATCGTTCCCGGCGAGCGTCTCCCGATGCAGTTCGTCGAGGTAGTCGGGCCCGGCGTCGTCAGGAGGCGACAGGACCAGCACGGCACCGACGTGCATCGGGTTGGACACCCACTCCGCGGTCATCATCGCCGCGTCCAGCGGATCCAGCGGATTCATTTCCGACCTCCGCAGTCAGGCGGGGCGGTCGCGTTCGGTCACGGCCCCATTCAACAGGCCCGACTGCTGCAACGCCGCCTCGACGAACCGCTGTACCGGTCGTGCGCGGAAGAAGCCGGTATGACCGCCCCGGTACCACACGATTTCAGGTTTGCCCCAGTGTTCCCAGAGGCGGATCACCTGCTCGCGTGGATGCACCACCTGATCGGCTAAGCCGGCGTAGATGAAGCGGCCGGGCATGGGGACGAGCGGAGCAAGCGACAGGGGCGACGTCATCCGCCCGATGGGCTCGGCGAGTTCGATCGTCCGGCGGCGGGGATCGTCGGGGCCAAGCCCGGAGTGCCGGCTCAACAGTCCGACCAGGTCTGCGACCGGGACACCGAGGATCGCGCAGGTCAGCCCCGTTTCGAGGCTGGCGACCAACGCGGTGATGTAGCCGCCCAGTGACAGACCGTTCAACCCGATCTGCGATTCCGGCTCTTCCCGGCGTATCCACGACAACAACCGCCGGATGTCCCACACCGCCTGCGCGGTCGCATGCACGTCGTCGAGGACGTCCTCTCCCGGAAACACCGCGCCTTTCGGCAGGCCCCGGGCCCGGGGGCCGTGCATCGGGAGGACCGGCATGACAACGTTCAACCCGAGATCTTCGTGCAACCGCCAGGCCCGGAACAGGGCGAGATCCAAAGCGGCTCTGCCCATTTCAGTTCCGTGCACGCACACCAGCCAGGGCCGTGGTTGCGGATGCCGGAGCAACAGGGCGTACTCGCGGTTGTTTGCGGTGTAGCCCATCCATCGCTCTGCGCCCGGCTCACCTGGCCTGGGCAGGTATCCACTGTCGAAGACCATGCGATAGAAGGAACGCCTGCCCTTTTGGACCTTTCGCACCGTGACGTCCGAAAGCGGCGGCGGGGTACCGAAAAATCTCTTCGGATGATCGAGCCAGCCCCGATCGCCGTAGAACTTCAGCGCCGTGACCACCTCGCTCGTGATGCGCTCAAAATCCTCGGGGCGGCTGACCGGGCGTCGCGCCTTCAAACCCATCAGGACGACTTCGTCGCGAAACGCCTGCGCCGCCAGGGCCAGGGTGGGTCGCGCGATCGGAAGTTCGTCAGGCGCTTGGCCGAGATAGTCGCGCCACGACTCAGCGAGGTATCGACCGGTGCTCGTGAACGGTTTGACGGCGCTGCTCAAGCCGACGCCGCCGGGCGGGCTCGATGGCGAAGCGCCCGGGCGTCGGGAAGCGCCGTCGTTGGATACCGCCATGATGGCAAGTTAGCAGGCGCTCAGATCGGCGTGTTAGGGACTTACGGCCCGGTCGCAGCCGCGAAAGTCCTTGGTCGGCAAGCCGAGGGCAGACGCACCGGTCCGGGGCCATACGACCGGGCGCCAAGGGTCTTTCGTCACTCGCGCCGGTGCCCGGCCAGTCGTAACGTCGGAGCGGCACAAGCACCTCCAACGCCCCCTTGTCGAACTAGGAGTGGGATCATGACAGAGGCACCGCACACGACCGAGCCACGCTGGGCCGAACTCTCCGACGACGTGCTGGAATCGGTCGAAACCGGCCGTAAGCACGCCATCGAGGCGGTCCGCAAGTTCGTCGACCAGATCAGTCCGGTGCTCCCCGAGCAGTCCCGACGCAAGACCGTCGTCGACGCCGCCCTGGACCTGGCTGACGAGTTGGTCACCGCGCGCATCGAGTTCTTCCGGAGCGTGGTCCGAAGCGCCGGCCAGGCCGTAAGCAAGCACGACGAGTAACCGCGCCCTCGCGGTCTGCTCGGTCATTCGACGTCCGGCTCCCCAGAGAGCGCGAGGACGGCGTTTCGCGCGACACGCTGCAATTCGACTGCCGCGGTCCAATTTTCGCCCGAGGGTCTGATCGGCTCACCAACGGTGATGTCGATGGACCCGCGCCGCGGGAAATGGTGCTCTGGACGCAGTATGGTCCGGGTCCCACGAATCGCCACTGGGAGGACGGTCACTCCGGTTCGGGCGGCCACGACGAAGGCGCCCATATGGAACGGCCGCAAACCGGGGGCGCGGGCCAGGCGGCCCTCGGGAAAGATGACCAGTGACTGGCCGGCGCGCACCAGGCCGGCCAGCCGGTCGGTGTCCGCCACGCCGTGTTCGCGCTCGTGGCGTTCGACGAACTGGTGGCCCAGCCGCCGGAGCACGAATCCGTTAATCCCTTGATGCTCAAGCACTTCGGCGGCGACGAAGTGAAACCATTGCGGCATTACCGAGGCCAGCGCCAAGGGATCGATCCAGCTGGGGTGGTTGGCCACCGCGATGGACGCGCCTGAGGGAAGGTGGTCAAGGCCATGCACGGTGATCGCCGTACCCGTGAGACGAGCCAGCAGCCGGACCGCTCCCCGGGCCACCCGCCAGCGCCACCCCGCCCGTGGCAGCACCAGCAGCAAGACGGCAACCGACAACCCCAGGACCGCGTACACGGCCCACGCATAGCCGGCGAAGGCCACATCCCCCGCCGCGCTACGAGCGCGGCGCAGCGACGGCGCCGCGCCGCGGAGGCGGAGCCGTGCCAGTTCCCACCACAGCGCGCGCGGCCGCGCACCGATCTTGCCGGCCTGATAGATGGCCCGGCTGGCGGCCCGCCGGATCTTGCCGCTGGAGGTCTTCAGTACCGTGCGTGGTGGCGCCAGCACCACATCATCGGGCGCCACGCCGAGCAGATCGACTGTGGTGGCTGTGATTTCAGAGCGTAGCGCGGCACGTGCGTCGTCTCGGAGCGCTCGGGTCTCGGCCATGACGACAAGTCGCTCGGGGCCACCGGAGGGATTGGGAGAGGCGAACACCGCGACACAGCCCTTGCGGACACCCTTGATGTCGCCCACCGCTTCTTCCAGTTCAGCGGGGTGCAAGTTGCGTCCGGCCCGAATGATCATGTCCTTGATGCGGCCGGTCACGTAGACGTCGGCCTCGACCGTGTACCCGAGATCACCAGTGTCGAGCCAGCCGTCGTGAAACAGCGCGCGCGTCGCCGTCGGGTTGTTGAAGTAGCCCGCAGTTGCCGACGGACCGCGGAACTCAATGCGGCCTTCGCGGCGATCACCCAATTCGTTGCCGGCGGCGTCGACGATCCGGATTTCGTGCCCTGGCAAAGGTCGGCCGCAAGCGACGAATCGAAGGTCCCGCTCCCCGGGCTTGGCAGGCTCGGCATGTCCGGACCGTGCGAATGAGCCTCGGCGAATTCGGTCGATGACCGGACCGCGGCCCAGCGGGGGGAACGCCAGGCCCACCGACGACTCGGCCAGCCCATACACCGGCGTCATCGCCTCCCGGCGAAACCCGTACGGGGCAAAGCGATCACCGAACCGCTCGATGGTCGTAGCGCTCACCGGTTCGGCGCCGTTGTAGGCCAGACGCCAGCAACTGAGGTCGAGTCCCTCGATCTCGTCGTCACGGATTTTTGACAAGCAGAGTTCGTAGGCGAAGTTCGGGCCGGCCGACATGGTGGCACGGTTGGCATGGATCGCCCACAGCCATCGCGATGGGCGGATCAGGAACGCCTGCGGGCTCATCACCACCAGCGGGACACCGAAGTACATGCAACCCAACCACGCACCGATCAAACCCATGTCGTGATACAGCGGCAGCCAACTGACAAACGTGTCCGACCCGCTCGCCGCCGCGGCCCGACCCATCACGCGGATGTTGGCGAGCAGGTTGCTGTGCGTGAGCGCGACCCCTTTGGGTTGCCCGGTGCTGCCCGAGGTGTACTGCACCAGCGCGAGGTTCTCGGCCCGCGCCCGGGGAAGAGCTGGCGCTTCTTCGCCTGCGCGCGTGAGGATTTCGGGGACAACGACATGACGCAGACTTTCGACATTCGAACGCAGCAGGTGACCGAGGGTAACGGCCTCCGGCACCGTGACGAGCATCGTGGCGCGGGCGTTGCTGAGGATGCCGGTGGTGCGGCGCAGATGGTCCGCCAGCTGGGACGGGCGCGCCGGTGGGTAGACCGGGACGGGCACGGCACCAGCGAGGACCACACCGGCGAAGGTTACGAAATACGCCCGGCAGGTGGGCAACATGATGGCGACCGCTTCGCCCGGCATGACGTCGTGCGCTATCAGTCCGGCCGCCACTGCGGCCGCCTCCCGGTGCAGGGCGGCGTAGGTCATGTCGGTGCCGTTGAGAGCTTCGCCCGCATCGTCGAGGATGCGGATGTGGGTTCGGTCGGGGGTCGCATCGACGTGCCAGTTGAGCACGTCGTTCAGGGTCAGCGCGGACTCCGGCGTCGGAGCGGGCGGCGTGGTGGCGGGAAGTGAAACGACGCCACGGTCCTTCCGCACCGCGGGACGACCGTCAGCCAGGGCCGGATTGAGGGCCGCTACCAGGTCGCGGGGCGTCTCCGCACTGGCCAGGAGGTGGGGCGGCAACGCGACCCCGAACTTGTCCTGGACGCGCAGCAACAATTCCGCCAGCTCCAAGCTGCCGATGCCGAGGTTGTCGAACGGGCTGTCAAGCGTCACCGATGGTGACGCGGCCCGCGGGTGGACCTCTTCGACGAGGCCGCGCACTAAGGCCAGAAGCGGAGGAGCGCAGTCTTGTTTTGCCATCGGTCATGAAGCGGCCTGGGAACGCGCGCCCCGTTTTTGGAGGCGTTCCGCGAATGCAGCCACCCCGTCGGCTACCAGGCGGCTGTTGCCGTGGGGTTTCGGAGTGCAACCGATGAGCGGCTTCATGGCGCATCTCCTTCCCTGGCAAAGCAGGTCCCATGCTGGCGGCGCACCAGGCCATCCGGTAAGGGCGCAAAGCCACCAAAGTGCGGGGCATTCGTCACTTGCGGCCCCTAGTCGAGTGCATGGATCATCTGATGGGCCACCTGCCGGATCTGCTGATACACGCCGCGATCGAGGGGCAGATCACGGAAGCGCGGTATCTCGCCCGTCGTGGTGACCACGCCCGGCTCCTCGTGCTCCCAGCGTGCGTTCACCTTGTCGCCCAACGCGCGCGCGGGAGGATTGTCGGTCAGCACGCGGGCGTGAAACCGTTTGATGCCGTCGACGCGCGCCGCGACCGCCAGCGCGCCGAGCAGCAGGGTGCCGATCCCGCGACCCTGGTAGCCGTCCGCGACGGTGAGGGCAACCTCAGCCGAGACGGGGTCGTCTTGATCCCGGACGAAGCGAGCATCCGCGACGACCGGCCCCCCCGCGCCGTCGGTGACGACCCACACGAAGTGGTCGACATAGTCGACCTCGAACAGGTAGGTCAGGCGCGCATCGCTCGGAGTGCCACCTTGGTACCGCCGATACAGGGTCTCCCGGGAGAACGAACCGCTGCTCTTGAACCGTTCGGCGTCGCCGGGCAGGACGGGACGCAGCAATAGCGCCGCACCGTCCCTGGTGCACACCGGGATGGGGGCGATGTATGCGGCCAACCGCTGCCGCGCGGTACGCAGCATCCGGTCGGCGATGGCCGGCATGACCAGCATGCAGTCGAACGCGTCGCTGTATCCGATGTAGCCGCACACGTCCTCCCGCGCGGTCACCGTTGCCGTTCTGGTCGCGTGCCGCAGCAACGCGATCTCGCCGACGATCGTCGCTGACGACAGCTCGGTGGTCGTGACCCGGCCCTTCGGGCCGGCGTGACTCACCACGATCCGACCGGACGCGATGATCGCGAATGACTCCGCTTGTTCCCCCTGCCGCATCAGGACCTCGCCGGCGGTGGCATGCAGGGGCTCGAGCAGCGCGGCCAACCCAATAAGGTCCTCCACGCCAATATCGGCGAACACGGGCACCGCCGCCAGCTCCTCGGCGCTGACAACCTTCACGCCGGCCCACCCCGCAGCCCGAGACTCCGGCCCGAATCACGTCCCGATTGCGAATCCATTGCTAAAGCGGTCATCTCGCCAATTTCGTAATCCGGCACCCTCGAAACGAGTAACGTGGCGTGCATTGTCCCCCGATGTACGGTACGCGACCAACACCGCCATCGCCGGAGAAATAAGTGGGTGACCGCAGTGACAAAAGACCCTGTCGGCCTGGGACTTCGGCAGGCCGGAAGCGAGACCAAAGCCATTCGGTAGTCATGCTCTTGGCCTCTACGGCTGGGCCTTCGGGGCTGGTCGGATGGATCGTTAAGGCTAACGGGGAGGGAACATGAATACAGCGAAGTGGCGGCAGCATTGGCCACAGCGCAGGCAGGCGGCCACGATCTATCAGCTGACCGATCGTCTGCACGAGGGACATGTCGCCCGAGTGCCCGCCAATCAAATTCCCGCTACCGTGTCCGCCTGGTTGGCGGAGCTCGGTGCCCACAGCCCGTTGGTTGACGACCTCGAGCGCGCGCTTCAAGGCGGCGATTGGTCCGCGGCGCACGCGCTCGGTGAGTGCCTGTCCATCGAGATAGCCCTGGCCGACTGACGGCTGCCGCCCGGGCTGACCTGGCGCGCCGGGGACGTTTGCCGATCCCCACGGGACTTTCGTCTCTACCGCGTAGTTGCCGCGCTCCGCAGGATCGAGCGGTATATCGGTGCAACACGGCATCGGTATCCGTTCGGCAACAATGGATTCGCGACATGAAAGCACCACTGGCCTCAATGGAGAGGCCCAACTTCCACAAGATCGAGAACCGCGCGCCGTCGGTGGCACAGATGTTTGTCAACCGGGTCGCCGCTACCCCACACGCGGAGGCCTTTCGCTACCCGCTTGACGACACTTGGGCGAGCGTGACCTGGCAGCAAGTCGGCGAACGCGTGAACAATCTCGCGGCGGGGCTGATCTCGCTGGGCATCGCGCCCGAGGATCGGGTCGCGCTCGCTAGCGCGACACGCTACGAATGGGTGCTCGTCGATTTCGCGGTCATGTGCGCCGGCGCCGCCACCACCACCGTGTATCCGACGACGAACGCCACCGATGTCGCCTACATCGTCGCCAATTCCGGGAGCCGCGTGGTGGTCGCCGAGAACCAGACCCAGCTGGACAAGCTGCTCGAACACCGGGCCGAACTGCCCGACGTGAGCAAGGTCGTCCTCATCGACGGCAACGGCGACGGCGACTGGGTGATCTCCCTTGCCGATCTGGATCTGTTGGGCAAGCAGCTACTCGCGGACGCGCCCGAAGCCGTCAACGAGCGGGTCGCAGCCGTCGGCCCCGACCACCTGGCCAGCCTCATCTACACCTCCGGCACCACCGGGCGGCCCAAGGGCGTGCGACTGACGCACGGCGCGTGGACGTACACCGCCGCGGCCATCGATGCGCTGGACATCCTAGGCCCCGACGACCTGAACTTCCTCTGGCTGCCGCTGGCGCACGCGTTCGGCAAGGTGATGCTGGCATTGCCTTTGCAGATCGGCTTCCCCACCGCCATCGACGGCCGCGTCGAGCGGATCATCGACAATCTCGCGGCCCTTCGGCCGACCATCATGGGTGCGGCACCGCGCATCTTCGAGAAGGCGCACGCCCGCATCCAGGACATGGCCGCCGAACGGGGCAGGCTCACGAAAATGATGTTCGACTGGGCGATCGGGGTCGGCATCAAGGTGTCGGAAGCCCGGCAAGCCGGCAAGAAGCCCTCGTTGGCGTCGTCGCTGGCCTACAAGGTGGCCGACCGGCTCGTGTTCTCCACGATTCGGGAGCGGTTCGGCGGCCGCCTGCGGTTCTTCGTTTCCGCCGCGGCCGCCCTGGACCGCGACGTCGCGCAGTGGTTCGATGCGGTGGGGATCATCGTGCTCGAGGGCTACGGGCTGACCGAAACCGCAGCCGCATCGTTCATCAACCGCCCCAACGCTTATCGGTTCGGGACGGTCGGCTGGCCGTTCCCGGCCACCGATGTGAAGATCGCCGACGACGGCGAGGTCCTGCTCAAAGGGCCGGGCCTGATGACCGCCTACCACGACCTGCCGGACGCCACCGCCGAGGCGCTCGACGGGGACGGGTGGTTCCACACCGGCGACATCGGGGAAGTCGATCCCGACGGATTCCTGCGGATCACCGACCGCAAGAAGGACATGTTCAAGACCTCGCAGGGCAAATACGTCGCGCCGTCAGCGATCGATGCGCGATTCAAAGGCCGTTGCCCGTACGTGAGCGAGATGGTGGTCTATGGGGAGGGCAAGCCATACTGCGTCGCTCTGGTCAGCCTCGACACCGACGCGATCACCGACTGGGCCAACAAGAACGGCCTGGCCGGCAAGTCGTTCGAAGAGATAGCGCGCGACGACAAGACACAACAGCTGATCGCCGGATACATCGACGCGTTGAACACCGAACTCAATCGCTGGGAGCAGATCAAGAAGTTCACGATCGCCGACCGCGAATTCACCGTCGAGTCGGGCGACATGACGCCGAGCATGAAACTCAAGCGCAAGGTGGTCGTCGAGAAGTTCGCGGACCGCCTCCAGGCCCTCTACGAGCGGTGACGACCCGACGCTGTCCCGGGACCTAAGACCCCCATCTTGGGGCTAATGACTCTCGTGGAGCCACGTCCATCCTTCATACGGTTGGCCAATATCGGCACACGCAACAGTGGAGAGGGATGCGGCATGCAATCAGATCGCCTCAGGTGGCTGGTCAAAGCGAAAGGCCCGTTCGCCTCGGTATATTTCGACGACTCGCACGACACCCTGGACGCCGCCGAGCAGCTGGAAGCGAAATGGACCGGTATCCGTCAGCATCTGCAAGACATGGGCGCTGGTGAGGAAATTGTCGGCCTGCTTGAGAAAGCCGTGCTGCACCAACGACCGCCCGTTGGGCGGCGCGGCCGCGTGGTGATCGCGACCGCCGAACAGGTACTGATCAACGAGCATCTGATCAGCCCGCCGCCGGCCACGGTGATTCGGGTGTCGGAGTATCCATACCTCGTGCCGTTGATCGACTCGGAAGTGCGGCGACCCCCCTACGTGGTCGCCGCGATTGACCGCACCGGGGCGGACATCAGCTTGTATCGAGGCGATGCCGTCAGCTCCGAAAGCGTTGACGGCGGCGGCTATCCGGTCCACAAGCCGTCCACTGCCGGCTGGAACGGCTACGGCGACTTTCAGCACACGACCGAGGAAGCCATCCGAATGAACTGCCGTGCGGTCGCCGACGAACTCACGCGCCTGGTGGACGAAGCGGATCCCGAAGTGGTGTTCCTGTGCGGGGAAGTGCGTTCGCTTACGGATCTGGTTGCCGAACTGCCCGAGCGGGTCGCCGAACGGGTGTGGCAGTTGCATGCCGGGACTCGCAAGAGCCATTGCGACGAAGAACAGTTGAGCCAGTTGACGGGCGAGGAGTTCGCTCGGCGTCGTGGCATCGAGATGTCCGCCCTTGCCCAACGATTCGAAGCGGAGATCGGCCGCGGATCGGGGCGGGCGGCCGAAGGCCTTGCCGAAGTCTGCGCAGCACTGCGCGACGGCAACGTCGACACGCTGATCATCGGCGAGCTGGGCGATGCCACTGTGGTCACCGGCTCGGCGCTGACCACGATCGCGGCCGACGCGGATGCGCTGTCCGAACTCGGCGAACCGGTGGGCCGCGTGGCACGGGCCGATGAGGCGTTGCCGTTCAACGCAATCGCGGTGGGCGCCTCGTTGGCCCGGACGGGCCAGCTGATCGCACCCGCAAACGGTGTGGGCGCACTGCTGCGGTATGCCGCGGGCGAGCGGGCTGGCCGTCGCGGCGCGTAGGCACAACACGCTTGGGCTGCAGCAAAACACGAGGTTTTCAGCGGCGGTCCCGGACAGGGGGTGCCGGGACCGCCGCGTCTTCAATTGGCCTACCGGTGCTCAGCTTGCCGGTGCGATTTGCCCGTAGTGTCCGTCGTAGCGGTGATACAACACGCTGCCACGGTCCCGGGCGGTGTCCACGAAGAACAGGAACGGCAGGCCCAGCAACCCGATCCGCTCGATGGCCTGCTCGACGCTCAGCCGCGGAGCCGGCTGCGGACTGATGGTCAACGGCAACTGGAACGGCGCCAGCTCGTCCGCGGCAGCCGGATTGGCCTGTGCCAGCCGGTATTCGGTTGGCCCTCCGCGATATAGCACGCTGTCCTGCCGGGTGCCCTCCTCGGTGAAGAGGTGAAAGTCGTAGTCGAGCAATTCCATCTCCTGCGCGGCCTGTTCGACCGTACAGGTCGGCAGGCTGTACGACTTGTGCCGCATGATCCGGCGTTCGCTTTCCGGTCGTGGGAAGTACTTCGGCCGGTGCGTCGGCTCGGTTTCGTGCCGCCATTCATGCGGGCCGCGACGGGGCATGCCGCCTCGTTTGGCTTCCCAGTGTTCGGCGGCGCGCTCCAGTTGGCGACGCAGTCGCGCCTCGAGCCGATCGATCGCTTCCCGCGCGGTGACGCCTTCGACCTGCGCACGCACCGGCCGGCCGTTGACGTCGAGGTTTGCCTGCGCGATCACCCGGCGAGCCACCGCGGGATCGCCGTGCTCGCCCAACTTGACATGGGCGTGCAACACCGGTTCGTGGGTAAGGTGGCCGAGCTCGCCGATCTTTGTGCGCGCGTAGTCCTCGGCACCGGGTAGCTGCCCGTGCGTCGTTACCTGGACGTCGAGGGCAGCCGGTAAATCGGGTCGTTGTCTCATCGTGGCTCTCGTAGTTGGTTGTTGTCGCTCAGTGGTGCAGACCCGTGACGGGTTCGTGCGTACTGGCCTGAATATCGGTGGATGTCGCAGCAAACAGCTGATTCGCCAGATCGGACAGCGCGCGGGCTATTGCGAGCTCGTCGCCGATCGTGGCAACGGGCGGGTCGGCTGGGTCGAGTCGCGCCAAGCCAACGCCGACCAGAGTCTTGCCGGCCCAGGACAGTCGTGCCTTCGCCCGCGTCTTTTCGTCACGCTCTTCGAGCAGCACGTCGATGTGGCATTCCTTGGTGCCGTCGTCACTTTTCGTCATCACCAGATGCGACCATTTCGCCCGGGGACCGCAGTAGGGGCGGAAGTCCCGAATCCCGAGGTCGTTCGTCGGCCGAGCCGCCGGGCCGGGCCGGCGCGTTGAAAATCGCCAGCAAATGGGTGGATGCCTACGAAGAAAGCGTCGAACTTAATCGACATTATTGCTGGGCTTAATCAACAGTTTCGTTCGCGTATATCGAGGTGCCCAACAGTAACGGGCGTGTCCAACCTCCCGACACAGACCAACTACCCGCATGCCTCGCGGGGTCGCCGGTCGTCGCCGCACTCGGGCGATGACCGCGAACAGGCGATACTGGCCACCGCCGAGCGCCTGCTGCAGGAACGGCCGCTTGCCGACTTTTCCGTGGACGATCTAGCAAAAGGCGCGGGGATTTCGCGACCCACCTTCTACTTCTATTTCCGATCGAAGAACGCGGTGTTGCTGTCGTTGCTCGACCAGATGAACGGCAAGGCGCATGCGGCTCTCAGGACGCTCGGCGGCATATCGTCCGGCGACCCCGCGGAGCTGTGGAGGGCGCGCATCGAGGCGTTCTTCGAGGTGTCGGGCTCTCACCCGGCGGTCGCCGTGGCCGGCGCCTCGGCGAAGGCGACCAATCCCGAGGTGCGGCAGTTGTGGTCCACGCTCATGCAGAGGTGGATCTCGCTGACCACCGCGGCCATCAAAGCGGAGCGCGGTCGGGGCGCCGCCCCCGACACCGTCCCGGCGGAGCAGCTGTCGGTCGCGCTCAACATGCTGAGCGAGCGGGTGATGGCCGCGACGTTCACCGCCGAGGACGAGGCGATGCCGGAGGACCGGGCGGTCGACACGCTGCTCCACATCTGGCTGGCCAGCATTTACCAGCGCTGAGCGAGCGTCCGCCGGGCGCGGTCCAGGCTCTCGTCGATCAGCCGATCCACCGCACCGATGTAGGTTGCCGACGGTGACTTCCCCGCCAGGTCGGCGACCGCTTCTTGTTCCCCTAAAACATCTGCCGCATTGAGGTTTTCGGACATCCGCTCGGTGTGCACCCTCAGCCCCACCAGCAGCTCGCCGCACTGGGATCCGGCGACGACGGTGCGCCGGGCCAACGTGCGCAGGGCATCCCATTCGGCGTGCCAGGCGCCGTCGGGCCGCTCGTCGTTGGCCAGCGCCGCGGCGGTGTGCAGTATCGCCGCGAGCTGCGGTGCGGAAAGTGCGGCCCGGCGAATGAGGATGGACAACACCGGGTTTCGTTTGTGCGGCATCGACGACGAACCGCCGCGGTTCTCGCCGTCCGGCTCGCTCAGTTCGCCGACCTCCGGGCGGGCGAGCGTGACGATGTCCGAGGCGATCCGGCCCCAAGAGTCGGTGCAGCCGACGAATGCGTCGGCGGCCGCCGTGACCGGTGTCCGCGTCGTGTGCCAGGGCGATCGGACGCCCAAACCCAAAGCCGCTGCCACGCTTTGCACCAGGCCGGTGGAGACCTCGGCGGGGTCGGCGGCGCCGGTGAGCAGCGCCGCAAGCTCCGTGGTGGCGGCCAAAGTCCCGGCGGCACCACCGATCTGGATGGGTACGCGCAGCGCGGACATCCCCTCGAAGGCATCGACGGCGCCGTTCAACCAGCCGGCCGCCTTCGCGCCGAAAGTGGTAGGCGCGGCATGCTGGGTGAGGGTGCGCGCGACCATGGGCGTCCGGCGGTGCAGTGTGGCGAGCTCGGTCAGCGTCGATATCTGCTCCGCAAGCTGCGCTACCAGGTCCCCGACCACGCCGCGCACGCCGAGCATCAGGCCGGTGTCCAGGACGTCCTGGCTGGTGAGTCCCCGATGGATCCACGGCGCTACGGCCGGCGCGGCCCGGTGCCGCAGCAGGCCGACGAGGCCGATGACCGGGTTGCCGCCGTCCTCGGCGGTTGCCGCCAAGGACTCACAGTCGTTGCCGTCCAACAGTTTCGCCAGGTCCACGTCGGCGCAGTCGGCCGGAGCCAGGCCGGCGGCGGACAGGGCCTCCAGCCAGGCGGATTCCACCGCGACCATCGATTCCAACAGCGCCCGATCCGTCATGTGCTCTCCGGCCCGATGATCGCCGGGCCACAACAGGTTGGTCATCGCCCACCGTCCCGGTATGCCAGGAACACGGTCTCGCGCGGGCCCTGCAGGTGGATATCGAAACGGTATCCCCGGCAACCACTTTCGGCGTCGCACAGCATGGTGGAACGCCGCTCGGCATCGAGGCTCGCCAGCAGCGGATCGGCGCGCAGGTCGCCGCCGGGCAGGTAGGCGCGGGTGAACAGCCGGTCCAGCAGGCCCCGCGCGAACACGGTGAGGGCGAAGAACGGCGGCCGCCCGGCGCTCGCCGAACCGGGTGCCACGGTGGTGAAGGCGTAACGACCGGCGGCGTCGGTCGCCGACCGGCCCCATCCGGTGAACGTCACGGCATCGCGGTGCCGCGAACCGGCCCGGCGCGGGATGCGGCCGCTGCCATCGGGTTGCCACAGCTCGACCAGGGCGTCCGGGACGCCGTCGCCGGCGCCGTCGTAGACCGTGCCGTGTAGTCGGACGGCGTGCGGATTGCCATCGCCGACCAGGGCGCTGTCTCCGGGATACGGCAACCCGAGGTCGAGGAATGGCCCGACCGTTTGCCCTGGGGTGCAAGCCCATTCAGTCATCGGCGCCCTCGATCGGAGTTCGGGCGCGACCGGTCAGCACGATGTCCCACCGGTACCCGGTCGCATACTCCGGCTCGGTGAGGTCGTGGTCGTAGCGGGCGATCAGCCGTCGGCGGGCGGCGGGATCGAGAACCGACTGAAAGATCGGATCCAGGTCGAACATCGGGTCGCCCGGGAAGTACATCTGGGTGACCAGGCGCTGCGGGAAAGCGGTCCCGAAGATGGAGAAGTGGATGTGCGCCGGGCGCCACGCGTTGTGGTGATTGCGCCACGGATACGGGCCGGGCTTGATGGTCAGGAAGCGGTACGAGCCGTCCGGCCCGGTCAGACACCGGCCGGCGCCGGTGAAGTTGGGGTCGAGCGGAGCCGGGTGCTGGTCGCGCTGGTGGCGGTAGCGCCCGCCGGCGTTAGCTTGCCAGATCTCGATCAGCTGACCCGCCACCGGTTTACCGGATCCGTCGACCACCCGCCCGGCGACGATGACGCGTTCCCCGAGGGGTTGGCCGGGATGGCCGACCGTCAGGTCAGCCTCGAGCGGGTCGACGTCCTGGTGGCCGAAGCACGGCGCCCAGCGTTCGACCTCCTCCGGATCGACCGGCACCAGGGGTTGTTTGGGATGGCGGAGGATGGTGCCGCGGTAGGGCGGGTAGTCGAGCCGGGGCTGGGCTTCCCGACCCTGGTATTCGGCTGCGATGGCGGCGATCTCGGCCGAGATGTCACCCTGAGACGCGAGACACTCGGGGTTCATGAGGCGTGACGCTACTCTCGATGGCCCGGCGAACCCCGGAAGTCGGCGGTGTCGGCGGAGTTATAGAGAGCGGACCAGGGCCGCCCGCCCCTTGGTGCGCATCTTGTACAGGGCGGACCCACGGTATTGCTCCATTTTCGCGGCCATCTTGTCGCCCAGTTCCTCGAGCTCCGCGTCGGTGATCTTCACCTCGGGAGGAGCCGGAATCATGTCGCGCTCCTCTTCGTCGGCGTGGGCCTCCAGCACGGTCCTGAAGGAGTTCCATTCGTCCTCATATCCCGGCGCACTTTGCGGGGTCCTGAGCAGCACGGAAAGCTGGTCGACCACCTGGCGGTGCTCCGCGTGGGCGACCGCGATCAGCTTGGTGGCGTCTTTGAGGGCCGGGTAGTACAGGTCGTCCTCGATGCGGAAGTGAATATCGAGCTCGATCAGCATGTCGTCGAAAAGAGCATGCCGCTCTTCGCTATTCACCGGCGCCTCGCTGACCTTGCGGCCCAGCCCCTTGATCACGATGTGGTGTTCTTTCAGCACGTCGTAGGCGTTCACTTGGCTTTCCCTTCTCCGATGCCCACCGCTGCACCGAGCGCGGGCTCGGGTTCGCCTCGAACTTCGACCATTCCGTCGACCAACCTCGCCTGGTAACACGGCAGCGGGGCCGCCGCGGGGCCGCGCATGACGTCTCCCGACTCGGCCGCGAACCATGAACCGTGCCAAGGGCATACGAGCCGGCCCCGGTCGACCCAGCCGTCGGACATGGGAGCCGCCAAGTGCGGACACAACTCCCCGAACGCCGCGACCTCCCCGGGCTTGGTCTGACACACCACCAGGCCCACCCCGTCGACCTCGACGCGCACCGGCTTTCCGTTCAGCGAGCTCGCGGGCAGCACGGGCGTCCATTCCGTGGTGCGCAGCCGCGCGCCCGATTGGTCGATGCCGATCCCGGACTCGAACACCAGCGCCCCACCGAGGTAGCTGCCCGCGACGGTGATGCCGTAACCCAGTGCGGTGAGGGCGATGCCGCGACCATGGCGGCCTCGGCGGCGATCCCACCAGGACCGCGCGTAGAGCGCGGTGGCGACCAGGTTCACCAGGCCGTGCACGGCGCCGACCCGGCGGTCGGATTCATGCGTGTGCTGCCAATCGGTGACGCCGGTGACGGCGGACCCGATGCCGGCCAGGATGCCCACCCCGAGGGCGCGGGACGCGAACTTCGACGCATCGCGCACTTCGGTGGCGGGCCGGCCCGGCAGTAGGCTGAGGGCGTCCAACGCGACGGTGGTGCCCAGCGCACCGCTCGTCAGCGACGCCAGCGGCGGGTGAACCGGGTGGCCGAGCCACACTCCGTGCAGCGCGTTGCTGACGGTGTTGCGAGCGCCGCCCAGGCCGTTATAGGCAAAGCTCAACAGATGTTCGAACCGATAGCTCGGCCGATCCAGCCACTCTTGACGCCCGATAGCGGACACCACTCGCGATCCAAGATTCTGCAATCGACCATCCAGTGATCGAGCAGCCATCGCACCAGTCCTTCCTCAGACACGTCTTCAAACCGGGCAAACGCACGCAAAATCACCATATTTGCCCTTTGATTACCGCACGCTCACATGCGCAACAGAGCTGACGCCACCAACCTAACGCGGCCTCCAGGCAACGCTGCTGTTAGCAACCTGTGAGTTACCACAAAGCATTCTTGTAAACAGCTGGCCGCGAATCGGGGCCCGGGAGGGGCCTGCAAACGACCGATTGACCGGCGGCGGGTGAATGCGCGATTCTACTTAGCGGAATACATCTCTGCATAGCAGACAGACAGAGCGTGAGGCGGAGGTTACCGTGACAGTCCATCGCGACGCTTGCGACGGCCGTTACGACCGCGTTTTCGCCAGCGTCCGCGACGGGATGATCCCCGCCCACATCTATAACGACAGTGAATTGTTCGCGCTGGAAAGGGAACGGCTGTTCTCGCGGGCGTGGACGTTCGTGGCGCACGAGTCCGAGATCCCGCAGGACGGCGACTACGTGGTGCGCCGGGTCCTCGATGACTCCTTCATCATCACTCGCGACTCAACCGGCGATGTACGCGCCTTGTTTAATATGTGCCTGCACCGGGGCATGCAGGTGTGTCGCGCGGAGATGGGTAACGCCTCCAACTTCCGCTGCCCGTACCACGGTTGGACCTACCGCAACGACGGCCAACTCACCGGCCTGCCGTTCCATCGGGAGGCATACGGAGGCGAGGACGGGTTCGCCAAGAGCACCCAAACCCTGCTGCCCGCACCGAAGTTCGCAAGCT
This sequence comes from Mycobacterium nebraskense, assembly GCF_002102255.1. Taxonomy (GTDB): domain Bacteria; phylum Actinomycetota; class Actinomycetes; order Mycobacteriales; family Mycobacteriaceae; genus Mycobacterium; species Mycobacterium nebraskense. The sequence goes on along the minus strand of NZ_LQPH01000129.1, from coordinate 34,476 downwards.
ATAACGGTCTGCTGTTCGTCAGCATGGACGCCGGCGCCGAACCGCTCGAAGACTTCCTCGGCGACTTCAAGTTCTATCTGGACTTCTACACCAAGCAGAGCGCCAACGGCCTGGAGGTACGGGGCCCGCAGCGCTGGCGCATCAAGGCCAACTGGAAGATCGGCGCCGAGAACTTCGCCGGCGACATGTACCACACGCCGCATACCCATGCGTCGATCGTCGACATCGGCCTTTTCCGCGAGCCGAAAGCGCAGAAGCGCAAGGACGGCGCCACCTACTGGGCGCAGCCGGGCGGCGGCACCACCTACAAACTTCCGCCGGGCAGCTTCGACGAGCGGATGCGCTACGTCGGCTACCCCGACGACATGATCGGCCGGATCAAGAACGTGTGGACGCCGCAACAGCAGCGAATGGTCGGCGAGGACGGTTTCATGATCTCGGCCGCCACCTGCTTTCCGAACCTGAGCTTCGTGCACAACTGGCCCAAGGTGCACGACCGCGAAGACGAAGTGCTGCCGTTCATCTCGATCCGGCTGTGGCAGCCGATCAGCGAAAACGAAACCGAGGTCTGCTCGTGGTTCGCGGTGGACTCAGCCGCTCCCCCGCAGTACAAACTGGATTCGTACAAGGCGTATCTGATGTGCTTCGGTTCGACCGGCATGTTCGAGCAAGACGACGTGGAGAACTGGGTGTCGCTGACCACCACCGCCGGCGGTTCCATGGCCCGGCGGCTGCTGCTGAACAGCCGGATGGGCCTGCTGTCCGACGGCAGCCCGGTGGTCGAGCCGCTGACCGCCGAGGCGTTCCACGGGCCGGGACGCGCGCAGGTCGGCTACAACGAGTACAACCAGCGCGCGCTGCTGAACTTGTGGGCCGATTACCTGCAAGGGGCCGGCGCATGAAAAAGCCGTTGCCATCCTTACCGTTTCATGACGTTCGGCACCTGCAGGCGCATCAGTTTCTGGTCGACGAGGCCTACCTGCTGGATGCCCAGCAGTACGAGGCGTGGCTGGAGACGCTGACCGACGACGTCCGCTACGTCATGCCCGTGCGGGTCACCACCGCGCGCGGCGCCGGGTCCGACGCTTCCGCGGGAAGGGGCCCGGGAATGGCCCACTTCGACGAGGACAAGTATTCGCTGAGCCAGCGCGTCGCGCGGATGGGCACCGAGCACGCCTGGGCCGAGGATCCGCCGTCGCGGCTGCGTCACTTCGTCACCAACGTACGCACGTTCGAATGCGACGACGGCGCACACCTTTTGGTCGAGTCGGCCGAACTGCTGTTCCGCAGCCGGGGCGACGTGAACGAAAGCGCCTTGCTGTCCTGCGGCCGCGAGGACCTGCTGCGCTGGTGCGGCGGCCCGGAAAAGACACTGAAGCTGGCCCGCCGCAATATCATCGCAGACGAATCGGTGCTACGAATGCAGAACCTGGCGGTGTTCCTGTGAACGACGAACTACAGCGGCTCCTGGACGGCGCGATCGGCGAACCCCTCGTCGTCGCAAACGAATTCACCGAGGTGGAGGTGCGCCGGGTCGACACCCGAAACGGGTCCAGGCTGCTGATCAGCGCACCGCGATCGGGGCAATGGATCACCTTGGACGCGCTCGAGGTCGAGGCCCTGACTCGGCAGAACGGTCGCACCCTGGCGGCGATGGTCGGCAATTCCTACGCGCCGCTGCTGCCCGATGAAGCCGAGGAGGACGATGACCGGCTGGCTTGAGGGCAAGCGCGCACTGGTCGTCGGCGCCGGCTCGGGAATCGGCCGCGCCGTGGTGGACTCGTTTCGCGCCGAGGGCGCTAAAGTCGCTGCGCTGGAACGAGATCGCGAAAAGTGCGAGCGCCTGCGCGTGGAGTTGCCCGGCGTCCCGGTCGTCGAAGGCGACGCGATCACCCGCGACGCCAACGAGCGAGCGGTCGACGCTGCGGTGGACGCCCACGGCGGGTTGGACACGCTGGTCAACTGCGTCGGAATCTTCGACTTCTACAAGGGCATCGGGGACATCGACGCCGGCGACCTTCCCGACGCGTTCGACGAGATGTTTCGCACCAACGTGCTGAGCCACCTGCAGTCGGTCAAGGCGGCGCTCCCCCGGCTGCGGGCCGGGACGGGATCCTCAATCATCCTGACCGAGTCCGCGTCGTCGTTTTATCCCGGACGCGGCGGCGCGCTGTACGTGTCGTCGAAGTTCGCCGTCCGCGGCTTGGTGGCCGCTCTGGCCCACGAGCTGGCGCCGCAGATCCGGGTCAACGGGGTGGCGCCGGGCGGCACGCTCAACACGGACCTGCGCGGGCTTGCCAGTCTGGGGCTCGACGGAGTCCGCCTGGACGACACCCCTAACCGGGCACAGGAGGTGGCCGAGCGCACGCCGCTGAACGTCGCGCTCTCCGGGGAAGACCACGCATGGAGTTTCGTGTTCCTCGCCTCCGACCACGCCCGCGGCATCACCGGCGAAACCGTCCGCCCCGACGGCGGATTCGGGCTGGGCGCTCCGCAATGACTGGCCTCGACGGGCAACGCGCGCTGGTGGCGGAGGGCTGCCGCGTGGCCGCGGCCCGCGGCCTGGTCGACGGCATCCTCGGCCACCTGAGCCTGCGGGTCGACGACGAGCGCCTGCTCATCCGCTGCCGCAGCGACACCGACACCGGGGTTGCGTTCACCCGGCCCGGCGACATCCGGCTCATCACCTTCGACGGCGGCGCCGGTGCCGACGGCGAACTCGACGGGTACCGCGTGCCCAACGAACTGCCCATCCACGTCGAAACCATGCGGGCCGATCCGCGGCACCGGGCCGTCGCGCATCTACACCCGCCCGCCGTGGTCGCCGCCGACCTCGCCGGCATCGCGATCCGGCCGATCTACGGCGCCTACGACATTCCCGGCGCGTGGCTGGCGCGCGGCGGGGTGCCCGTCTACGAGCGCGCCGTGCTGATCCGCACCTCGGCGCTGGGCAAGGACATGGTGGCGGCCATGCGCGGCCGCCCGGTGGTGATCTGCCGCGGACACGGGATCACCAGCGCGGCCGCCACGGTGCCGCAGGCGGTGCTGCAGGCGATCAGCCTCGACGCGCTGGCCCGAATGTCGTTGCGGGTGAAAGCCGCCGGCGGGACCCTGCGGGATATCGACGACGCCGACTGGGACGACCTGCCCGACCTCGGGCCCTCGTTCACCGCCGGGGCGGCGTGGCGTCACGAAGTCGCGCGACTGAGTGCTCAGCCGAGCTGATCCCCAATCTCCTTGGCCGCCTGGACAAGTGCGGCGGCCACCGCGGCATACCGGGAGGCATCCAACCGGTTCTGTGGTGCGGCGGCGTTGAGCGCGAGCCGCACGCCCGGCGCCCGCGTCGGTATGGGCACCGCGACCGAAGCGACGCCTTCCTCGCTCTCCTCGCGGTTGATGGCGTACCCACGCTCGCGAATGGCCTCGAGCTCGGCCTCCAACTCGGACCGGCTGCCGATCGAGGACGGCGTGATGCGTTCCAACCGCGCGTGCGGCAGCAGCTGACGCAGCTCTGGCTCCGGCAGTTGCGCCAGCATGACCTTGCCCGTCGAGGTGCAATGCGCCGGCATGCTGCGGCCCAGCCGGGAGGCCACCCTGACCGCGGCCGGGCCTTCGACGGCGGCGATGAAGCGGACGCTGGCGCCGTCCAACATCCCGACGTGAATCGTTTCGCGCAGCTGTTCGCTGAGGCTTCGCATGATCGGGATGGCCGATCGCTGGATGTCGATGCGGCCGAAGATCGCGAACGCCACGCCGGTCAACGACGGGCCGGGCAGGTAGGCCTTCGACACCGGGTCTTGGCGGACGAACCCGCGGTAGGCCAGCATCGCCAGCAACCGATGCGCGGTGGACGAGGCCACACCCAGATAGCGGGTGGCCTCGCTCAACCGGATTTGGGGTTGTTCGCCCAACAACAGCAGCAGCTTGAGTGCGTTGTCGACCGACTCGATCGGGTACTGCGGCGCAAGCGAATCGGCGGGCGGCGCTTTGGCCTTCTCGGCACCCGGCTCGCGCTTCTTCGGCATGCACTCACGGTAACGACTGACAGGGGGTCCGTTCGATTATTCTCGGCTTCGTGCGCGGGGCTTTTCCGTCCGGATATCGCCGTTACGTCGCCATCGGGGACAGTCAGACCGAGGGCTTATGGGACGGCGACGACGTCGTCGGTCTCCTCGGATTTGCTGACCGGCTCGCCGTCATGGTCGATTCGCTGTACCCGGGCCTGCATTATGCCAACCTGGCGATCCGCGGCAAACGCATCGCCGACGTGTTGTACGAGCAGGTCCCGCAGGCCCTGGCGATGCAGCCGGACCTGATCACCGTGTGCGCCGGGATGAACGACGTCATCCAGCCGGGGCGGGCGTTCGGCCCCGCCCTGGCCGACCTGGAGTACGTCTACGCCGCTCTGGCCAGATCCGGCGCGACGGTGGTGACGACCACCTTCCCGAACGTCGCGCAGTTCCTCCCGCTCGGACGGCTGGTATCGGGGCGTCTCGCCCGCATCAACGCGGCGATCACGGCAGCCGCCGACCGCTACGGGTTCGGGCTCGTCGACCTGTACAACGCGCCGTCGATGCGCGAATTGGACACCTGGGCCGTCGACCGCGTGCACGCCTCCACCAGGGGGCACATGCTGTTCGCCGCCGCGGCCGCCGAAGCCCTGAATTTGCCTGGCAGCAACCATGATTGGGCCCACGCGAGCCCCGAGGCCAAGCGGCGGTCGCCTACCTCGGGCGCTTACGAACAGCTGCGCTGGACGCAGGACAGCTTCTTCCCCTGGATTTGGCGCCGGCTGCGCGGCCTGTCGTCGGCCGACGGGCGTGAACCCAAACGCCCGCGGCTGGAGAGCCTGAACGCGCCGAGCAGACCGGCCGACGCGAACCGGAGGGTTTAGGGCGCGTATCACCGGACGGTCAGGCATCCTGGACGCATGGATGTGGAGGCTTTGCTGCACTCGATCCCGGCGCTCGCGGTCTACCTGGTGGTCGGTGGCGTGGTCGGGCTGGAGAGCCTGGGCATTCCCCTTCCCGGCGAGATCGTGCTGGTCAGCGCGGCGCTGATGTCGTCGCACGACGACCTGCCCGTCAACCCCGTCGGTGTCGGCGTCGCGGCGGTGATCGGCGCCGTGGTCGGCGATTCGATCGGCTATGCGATCGGGCGGCGATTCGGCATGCCGCTCTTCGACCGCCTTGGCCGGCGGTTCCCCAAACATTTCGGTCCCGGACACGTCGCGTTGGCCGAAAAGTTGTTCAGCCGCTGGGGAGTTCGGGCGGTCTTCTTCGGCCGCTTCATCGCGCTGCTGCGGATATTCGCCGGGCCGTTGGCCGGAGCCTTGAAGATGCACTACCCGCGGTTCTTGGCGGCCAACGTTTCGGGCGCCATCTGCTGGGCCGGCGGCACCACCGCGCTGGTGTATTTCGCCGGAATGGCCGCGGAGCACTGGCTGGAGCGGTTGTCCTGGATCGCACTGGTCATCGCGATCGTATTCGGCCTTATCGCCGCCTTCGCGCTGCGCGAACGCACCTCGCGGGCCATCGCCGAACTCGAGGCCGAGCATTACCGCAAGGCGGAGAGCACCGCGGCCGACGCCGCGTAAGGCCCGGGGCTAACTGGCCGCCCGGCCGAGATCCTCCGGTGCGACCGGCCGGTGTTCTTCGATGAGAGCGATGGCCATCCGGCGCGCGCGCAAAGCCGCGTCCAGGTCACCCACGGCCGCCAGAACGATGGCGCCCGTCATCAGGATGTGCCAGGACGAGGCGAAGTCCTCGACGTCGGTCAGCCCCGCCGCAACGGCGCGGTGACGCACGATATCTCGGACGTGGTCGATGTGGGTGATGCAGGCCTGTCCCGCGGGAGAATCCGGCCCGAGCTCGAGCAGCACGTTGATGAACGAGCAGCCTTCGTAGCCGTCGCTAAGCGCGATCCAGTCGTGCATCACATCGAAGATCGCGAGCAACTGCTCCTCGGGCGTCTCGCCCCGCTGCCGTGACTGTTCCTCGATCAGGCCGTGCGTCCAGAGCTCCTCGCGCCGCTGCAGCACGGCCAGCACAAGGTCGTTCTTGGTGGCGAAGTGACGGTATAACGTGGCCCTGGCGACACCCGCCCGGTCGATCACCTCTTCGGTGCCGACAGCACGGACCCCACGCTGGCTGAACAGGGCATATGCCGCGGTCAGGATACGTTCACGAGCCGACGCGGCGGGCGTTCCGACATCGGAAGTTGTCATAACAGCCCACAACATACTCTTAGCCCGGACATGTAGACAGACAGCCCTGTCTTGTTATAGAAATGAGATTCGCATTCCCGCGAAGAGTCTGTCTTCAAACGGCAGGACGGGCATCCATCGCAGCGTCGCAGACGCGGTCGATTAGGAGTCCACGATGAGCTCGGCAATTGCAGAACCGATGACAACTACCCACCTGATGCTGAGCACGAAGCTGGTCTACGAGCTGGGCGATCCGAACAGCACGCTGCGCGCGTCGGCTGATCGCAGCGGTCCGGCGGTACTGATCTATGCGGGCGGGGAGATCGACGCTTGCAACGAGCACACCTGGCGTCAGTTGGTCAGCGAAGTCGCCGGCATCGTCATTGCGCCCGGGCCCCTCGTGGTCGACGTCACGGGGCTCGGGTTCATGGGCTGCTGCGCCTTCGCGGTGCTGGCCGATGAGGCGAAGCGCTGCAAGGACCGCGGCATCGAATTGCGCTTGGTGAGCGGCGAGCCGATCGTCGCCCGCATCGTCGACGCGTGCGGCCTGTCTGCGCTCCTGCCCATTTACCCGACCGCCGACTCCGCGCTGGCGTCCGCGGCCCGTTGGTGACGGGGCAGCCCAGGCACTGATCGGCCCTGCGCGCGGCGTACTGGAAGGCCGCCCACGACGGGCTCGCCGGACGGGCGCTCGACCTGATCCACGGCCGCGGAGCGGTGAGCGGCCGCCGCCACGCCGAGCTGAACCCCTTGGGGCACAGCCTTTCTGATCACGCCACGGCGACCAGTCGATACAGCCCGATCAAGCCCACCACCACGATCGTCGCGCGCAGCGCATTTCCCGACAGCCGCCGCCCGTAGCGCGCCCCGACCAGTCCCCCTACCAGCGAGCCTGCCGCGATCAACCCGGCGGCCGGCCAGCTGATCCGGTCGAAGGCCACCAACGTATAGGCCACCGCCGCAACCACATTCACCACGAGTGTCAGCAGGTTCTTGGCGGCGTTCATCCGCTGCACCGACTCCGGCAGCAGCGCACCCATCAGGCCGACCAGCAGGATGCCCTGCGCGGCGGTGAAATAGCCGCCGTAGACACCGACGGCGAACGTGCCGAGCACCAGGACGCCCATGCGGGCCGGCGTGATGTGCTCGGGTGAGCGGCCCGCGACCTCGGCGCGCCGGCCCGTCCACGCCTGGATTCGCGGTCCCGCGACCACCAGCAGCAGCGCCAGGATCAGCAGCACCGGCACCACTTCGGCGAAGACCTTCTCCGGCAGATGCAGGAGCAGGAAGGCGCCCAGGACCGCACCGGCCAGCGACGCCGGGAGCTGCCAGCGCAATCGATTCCATTGGCCCCGCAGCTCCGCGCGGTAGCCCCAGGTGCCCGACACGCTGCCGGCGACCAGACCGGTCGCGTTCGACATGGTGGCCGTGACCGGCGGGAAGCCTAGGGCGACCAGCGTGGGGAACGTGATCAGGGTGCCGGATCCGACGAGCGCGTTGATGGCGCCGGCGCCGAACCCGGCCAAGCAAATGAGAAGCATGTGGGAAGGCGACACTGAAGAAAAACCTTAGCCTGCGGCCGGTTTCGGCATGCGGGCGACTGGCGATTGGGTTCCCTCGTCAGGCGGGCGGCGCTTCGGCCCCGCGGTCGACGCCGGTGCGGAGCTTGACCGACGCCGAATACGCAAGCGTCCGGAAGTGCAGGACCGGATCGTCGGAGGGCTCGATGCCGTCGGTCACCCGCATCGGGTCGAACACGACGATGTCGCCGCCGTGCTCGCGCTCGGTCTCCGGGCCCGTGATCTCGACGGTGCCCACAGTCGCGATCTGTGTGCTCTGCCATGGCGCGGACGGGTCGACCGTCGAGTCGGTGGGCCCGGCGATCTGCACGCGATATTCGAACCGCACCGGCCCGCTGTCCAAGCGCGTGTTCAGCTCCTCGGCGAGGAAGTCCGGACCCTCGCCTTGGGCGGCCGACGCCGACAGATAGTTCTCCGCGGCGGCCGGAACCAGGTGGTAGCGAACGAATCTGGCGCTCCCGTCGGCGGCGACCCAGCGGAACGCGTGCAAGCCGTGGTACCCGATGGTGGCGTAGCTCGCCGGGATCTTGTTGGCGTCGCGCACCACCGGTAGCGCGCCGAGCAGCCGGGGATGGGTGAGGAAGTATTTGGCCATGCGCAGCGGCGTGGTCAGCCCGGGCCGCATCGCCTTGAGCAGATCGACGAATCCGTCCGGTGTGCTCGAGACGAACAGACGCGCGGTCTGCGTCGACACGTCGGTGGTGGAACCGTCGGGCAGGGTGAACTTCACCGCCATCCCCCGGATGCCCGGCACGTTGTCGCGCTGCTTGGGATTGCCCGCGCCGTTGGAGAAGCGGATCAGCGCCGGGACCGTCGAGCCGTCGAGATGCTTTGCGCGCGTGAGCATGACCGCATCGGGTGTCGCGGTGAACGTGCCGCGATAGAGCGTGCCTTTGGCGTGCAGCGCGCGACAGCCCGGCTGCGCACCGCCGGTGCCTCGCATCGCCTCGATCGCCTCATCGGGAGTGACCATGCGCGAATCCTATGGCGCTAGGAGGGAAAGCCGAAGAGTTTGACGACACCGTGATCGCGGCCGGCTGTGTAGCCGCCATCGACGGCGATGGCCTGGCCACTGACGAACGAGGCGTCGGGCGACAGCAGGAACGCCGCCATGGCCGCCACCTCCTCCGGCTGGCCCAGCCGTTGCAGGGCGTGTTCGGAGGTGATGGATCGCAATGGTTCCTCCATGCCCGCGAGACCGAAGACGCCCTGGGCCATTGGCGTATCGATGAAGCCGGGACAGATGGCGTTGGCCCGGATGCCGCTCGGTCCGTAGTCGAGCGCGATGTTCTTGGTGAGCAGGACGACGCCGCCCTTGGCCGCGTTGTACGAACTGCCGCCCGCCGTGCCTTCCAGGCCCTCGACGCTGGCGACGGTCACGAGCGAACCCCGTTCACCGTCGACGCGGGGCTGCTCGATCATCCGCGCCAGCGCCGCTTTCGCGACCAGGAACGTGCCGGTGAGGTTGATCCCGATCACCCGGTCCCATTCGGTCCGGTCGAGCAGATGGACGGGACCTCCCCCGGCGACCCCGGCGGCGTGCAGGACACCGTCGAGGCGGTCGGGCACGGCGGCCAGCACCGCGGCGATCGCGGCTTCGTCGGTGACGTCGGCGGTCACGTACTGGAACCGGGGGCCGAGGTCGGGCGGGGCGGCCAGGTCGGCGCCGATCACGGTGCCTCCCTCGGCCAGGAGGCGCCTCGCGGTCGCCAGGCCGATTCCGGATGCGGCGCCCGTCACGACGAAGGTGCGTGAGCGGGCACGGTCGGGGTTCACCACGGCAGACATGTTGTCACACCGGGCCGCACGCGCGTGGGCAAACTCTCCCGACGGGCGGTGCCAGAGCTCGTTTTGATAAGGGAGAGCTATCAGCAAATAGTGGCGCAGTCTTGGACACCGCGTGCGCGCGGGGAGATCGTTAGAACCAGCAGGCGAATCTCCCGTTCGCCCAGGGCTGGATCAGGAGCTAGCGCATGTTTTCGTCGAAGCCAGAGCCAATACGTCTCCGATGGGTCGCCGTCGTCGCGGTGGCCGTTGCCTCCGTCGTGGCGGCGGCGGTCGTCCTGATCGGCACAGCCCATGCGCCGTCGCCGGTGCGGCTCGCATCGGCCGAGCCGATCGAGATCGCCCAGGGCGTCTCGATCGTCCCCGCGCCCGGCTGGACGCTCGGCCACCGCGGCCCGAACTGGGTGGCGCTCAGCAACGCCGACCTCAGCGCGCAGCTGCGGGTCACGGTCAAACCGGCCGGCGGGACCGATGCCGTCGCCGTGCTCCAGGCGGACAAGAATCAGTTGGTCGGCAACGCGTCGGCCATTTTGGGCAACGTGCGGGACCTGAGCGAGCCGCACATCCGAACGCTCCCGGGTCCGAAATTCCAGCAGGAGGCCTCCATCGATTACACCGCCGACGTGCTGGCACCCGAGGGCGCGATTCCCGTCATCGGCACCTTCACCGAGTTGCTGAACACCTCCAGCCTGCAGTCGGCCTTCATCGACTACCGCCAGGACAACAACGCGACCCCGCAGGCGGCAAGCGACGGCGGCATGATGATCGAGTCCATGTTCTGATCCCAGAGTGGAGCAAACGACTCGGAGGGGTTTATGCGACCAGCCGACATCACGGCGAACACGACGGAGACGCTCGCCGGACTCGTCGACCGGCACGCACAGCAGCGGCCCGACGCCATCGCGATTCGATACGGGGAACTGCAGTGGTCCTGGGCCGACTGGGCCGCACGGATCCGTCGCGCGGCCGGTGCGCTGCGCGCCGCCGGTGTGCAGCGTGGGCAGTGCGTGGCAGTTCTGGACAAGAACCACCCTGCCTGCCTCGAGGTGCTTTTCGCCGCCGCGTCCATCGGGGCCGTGACGACCGTCGTCAACTGGCGCATCATCGGCGACGAACTCGTCCACGTGCTCGACGACAGCGGGGCGCGGCTGCTCTTCGTCGGGGCCGAGTTGCGGGAGGCGGCCGAGGCGGCCGCCGAACGAGCGCCGGGCGTGGAACGCATCGTCGTCGTGGGCGACGAGTACGAATCGCTACTGGCCGCGGCGGCGCCCACGGAGAGCGACGCCGAGGTCGACGAGAGCGAGACCGCGCTGGTGATCTACAGCTCCGGTACCACCGGGCGACCGAAAGGCGTGCTGCTGAGCCAGCGCGCGCTGGTCAATCACGCGGCCAACCTCGCGCCGGCCTTCCCGTTCGGCGACGAGGACGCGAACCTGGTCGCCATGCCGCTCTTTCACGTCGGCGGGATCGGATACGCGCTCTTCGGCATTCGGGCCGGCGCGCCCACGATCATGACCCGCGAACCCGACGCCGCCGCCCTGATGGGCGCGGTGCGGGGCGGCGCGACCCACGCGTTCTTCGTCCCGCCGGTGATCGCGCGGTTCCTCGAAGCCGGCGAGGCGGCCCACGCCACGATCGCGGGCCTGCGTTACATCGTGTACGGGGCCGCGCCCATGCCGTTGCCCCTGCTGCATCGGGCGCTGTCCACCTGGCCCGACACGCGCTTCGTTCAGGTGTACGGGCAGACGGAGCTGTGCGGCGCGGTCACCGCGCTCAGCGACACCGATCATCGCGATTCCGCTCGCCCGCACCTGCAGCTCGCGGCCGGAAAGGCGGTGCTGGGCACCGAGATTCGCGTGGTCGATCCCGAGACCGGCGCCCCGGTGCCCGCCGGGGAGCCCGGCGAGATCTGGGTGAGGAGCAACCAGAACATGAGCGGCTACCTGAATCGGCCGGAGGCGACCGCCGAGACGATCACCGACGACGACTGGGTGCGCACCGGTGACGTGGGACGCTTGGACGCCGATGGCTACGTCTACATCGAAGACCGCCTGAAGGACATGATCATCACCGGCGGCGAGAACGTGTACGGACCCGAGGTGGAAAGCGTGCTCATCGAGCATCCCGCCGTCACCGACGCCGCGGTGATCGGCGTGCCCGACGACTTCTGGGGGGAATCGGTCAAGGCGATCGTGGTGACCACGGGCGAGATCGACCCGGGCGACGTCATCGAATTCTGCCGCCGACACCTCGCCGGCTACAAATGCCCGCGCACCGTGGACTTCGTGCCGTCGCTGCCCCGCAACGCCAGCGGAAAGATCCTGAAAAACGAGCTGCGCGAACCGTATTGGCGCGACCGTGGGCGCGCGGTGTGAGGCGAATCAGGTCTTGACCGCACCTGACGGCGCAGCCAGCAACGCCACCGCGATGTCGGCCAAGACGGCCCGGACTCCCGGAAGTCTCCGCAACCGCGGCATCACCACCACGTCGTTGATCATCATCTGAGCCGCCTGCACGCGGATCCGCGCCTCGGTCACCGTCCAGCTGGGATTCAGTTGTCGCGCCAGGTGCACCCATTCGTCGATATAGGCACGCTGCGCGCTCCGGACACTGTGACTGTCGGACTCCGGGAGTTGCGCAGCCTCGGTAATGAGCACTTCGACGATGTCCGGGTTGGCAAACGCAAAGGTCTGATAGCTGAGTACCACGCGGCGCAGGGCCTCGGAGACGTCGGGGGCGTCGGCGACGGCGCGATTGAAGTTCGCCCAGAGCAGTTCGTTGCCGCGGAACATGGCCGCTACCAGGATGTCGGTCTTGGCGGCGAAGTGGTTGTAGACGCTGGGTCCGGCGATGCCCACGGCGGTGCCGATCTCGTCGACGCTGACCCCCGTGAAGCCCCGCTGGGCGAACAGCGCGGCGCCCGCCGACAGGATCGCTTCCCTTCGTGAGCGCGCGACCAGCGCGCCGCCCGACTCACCGCCGCCCGCCTCCCCGCGAAGCTCGGCGCCCGCGCCGAGCGGCACCGCGATCAACCCGGCCAAGAGAGCCGAAAACCCCGGTTCAGGCATCGAAAGGCGATGGAATGAAACACTATTCGCGACACCGAGCGCGCACCATGCCAGCAGGTCGGCCTGCGCGGCCGCCAGCTCCGGTCGCCGATATCGAATATGTTGGGCGAGTCGATCGCCGATCTGTCGGGCCACCCGCTGCAGTCGTTTGCGGTCCTGCTCCCTCAGATGACGGCCTTCTCGCCGCCACAGCACGCCCACGGTGCGATGATCCAGCACCAGGCGGGCCAGGACGGCGGCGAGGTCGGCCGAGGCGTCGGCCCCCTTCAGTGCCTGGTCCAAGGTGCCGAGCGCATCCTCGATCACCGTTGCCAATAGCGCCTGCTTGCTCCGGAAGTGCCGGTACAGCGCCGACGCGCCGACGGCCACAGCGTCGGCGACATCGCTCATCGAGACATTGCCGTATCCCTTGTCGAAGAACAGGGTGGCCGCCGCATCGATGATCAACTGGCGCCGGTTGCCGGGCCGCGTCCCTCTGGCGGGTGGACTCGACAGGGACCGCTGCTGACTACCCATTATCGGGTGTCCGCAGGGCCCCGATAGCGTTCGCGCAGCTCACGTTTGAGGACTTTACCCGCGCCGGAGATGGGTAGATCGGTAACGAATTCCATGCTGCGCGGCACCTTATACCCGGCGATGAGCGTCCGGCAGTGCTCCCGTATCGATTCCTCGGTCGGATCGCTCCCGGCGCGCAACACGATGACGGCGTGGACCCGTTCACCCCATTGATCGTCGGGAACGCCGATGACCGCTGCGGCGGCGACCGTGGGATGGCCGGCGAGGGCGTTCTCGACCTCGGCCGAGTAGACGTTCTCGCCGCCGGTGATGATCATGTCTTTGAGACGGTCGACGATGAACAAGTAGCCGTGCTCGTCCATGCGCGCCATGTCACCAGTGTGCATCCAGCCGTCGCGCACCGTAGCGGCCGTCTCGGCGGGCCGGTTCCAGTAGCCGAGCATCACGTTGTCGCCGCGCACGATCACTTCCCCGATCTCGCCCGGCGGCACCTCGTCGTCGCTCGCGTCGACGACCCGCACTTCGACATGAGGGAGGGCCCGGCCGGCAGATCGCTGCAGTCTCGGGTTGTCATGGTCGGCCGGCGCGAGGAAGGTGGCCGCCGGCGCCAGCTCGGTCATCCCGTACGCCTGCGCCAAACCGGTGTTCGGAAACGCCTTTTGGGCGCGGTCAACCAGCGCTTCGGAGATCGGTGAGGCCCCGTAGATGAGATGGCGCAGCGAGGTGAGGTCGAACCCGGCGGGGTCCGGGTGGTCGATCAGCATCTGGATCATCGTCGGCACCAGCAACACGTCGGTGACCTGATGGTTGCTTATCGCCTCGGCCACGCCGCCGGGGGTGAACGACGGCACCATCACGTGGGTTGATCCCGCGACGTTGCCGGCGATCCACATACCGATCGCCGCAAGATGAAACAGTGGCGCGGCGTACAGGATTCGGCCGTGATCGGTGAGGAACCGGCCGGTGGCCAGGCAGCCCAGCGCGGAGGTCATCACGTTGTTATGGCTGAGCATCACTCCCTTCGGATGCCCGGTGGTGCCGCCGGTGTAGAAGATGCCGTAGAGCTCGTCCCCACCGCGTCGCGGGTCGGGGATCGGCTGCGCGCCGTCGATGAGCGATTCGTAGTCGAGCATCCCCGGCGGGCAGGGGCCCTCGCCGCAGTAGACGAGCGTCGACAGCTCGGCGCCCGCGTCGCTCACCTGTGGGACGGCGGCGGCGAACGCGTCGTCGACGAACAGCACCGTGGTTCCTGAATCCCGCAGCGAGTAGGCTATTTCGGCCGGGCTCCAGCGGATGTTGACCGGGTTCACGGCCGCGTCAGCCCATGGCACCGCGTACAGGTATTCGTGATAGCGGTCGGAGTTCAGGCCCAAGAAGGCCACCCGCTCGCCGCGGCGCACACCCTGCGCCCGCAGAGCGCCCGCGAGCCGCGCGATGCGATCGGCCGATTGGCGCACCGTGCGTTGGCGATCGGCAAACACCGTCAGCGGCATGTCCGGACACTGCTGGAGCATGCGGTGAAGCGACTGTGTCACATACATTTTCTTCTCCGTGCCGGGACCGCGGTCACAGCGAACGCGCGACCAGTTCCTTCATGACCTCGTTGGTGCCCGCATAGATCTTCTGGACGCGCGAGTCGGCGTACATCCGGGTGATCGGGTATTCCAGCATGTAGCCGTATCCGCCGAACAGCTGCAAGCACCGGTCGATGACCGCGCATTGCATGTCGGTAACCCACGCCTTGGCCATCGACGCCGTCGCGGCGTCCAGTTCGCCCCGCAGGTGCTTGACGATGCAGTCGTCGACGAAGGTTCGTGCCACTCTTGCGATGGTCGCGCAGTCGGCGAGTTCGAACCTGGTGTGCTGCATGGAAAACAGCGGCGCCCCGAAGGCGTGACGCTGCTTGGTGTAGGCAATGGTTTCGGCGACCGCGGTTTCCAGCGTCGACACTCCGATGATGGCGATGATCAAGCGCTCGTGGGCGAGCTGCCTCATCGCATAGCCGTAGCCGGCGCCTTCCTCGCCCAAGAGGTTGCCGGCGGGGACGTGCACGTCGTCGAAGAACAGCTCCGCCGTGTCCTGAGCTTTCATGCCCAGCTTGTCCAGCACGCGCCCGACTCGGAAGCCCTGTGCGCCAGCGGTTTCCAGGACGAGCAGGGAGACGCCCTTGGCGCCGGCCGATGGGTCGGTCTTCACCACGAGCACGATCAGGTCCGCGCTGGCGCCGTTGGAGATGAACGTCTTGGATCCGTTCAGTCGGTAGTGGTCACCATCTCGGATCGCGGTCGTGCGCAGGGCTTTGAGGTCCGAGCCGCCCCCGGGCTCCGACATCGCGATCGCGCCGATGTATTCGCCGGTCGCCATCTTGGGCAGCCACCGCCGTTTTTGTTCCTCTGTGCCGTAGGCGAGCAGGTAGTGAGCCACCAGGCCGCTGTGTACCTGGTTGCCGAATCCGCTGTCGCCGCATTCGGCCTGCGCCTCGAAGATGGCGAAATCGTGTGCCAGCGTTCCGCCGCCCCCGCCGTACTCTTCCGGAATCGATGCGCACAACAGCCCCAATCGACCCGCGGCCAACCAGAAGTCACGGTCGACGCACTTTTGCCGCTCCCAGCGTTCCCGGTTCGGAACGGCCTCGGTCTCAAAAAACTTGATCGCCATTTGTTTGAGGTCGGCGACCTCATCGTCGACCCACGGCGAACGGTGTACCGCGCCCACATTTTCTCCTAGATGTTGACTCCGCCGCCGCAGACCAGGGTCTGCGCGCTGACGTAGTCCGATTCGGGCGAGCACAGCAGGTAGACCGCGCCCGCGGCTTCGGCCGGGGTGCCGGCCCGTCCCAGTGGGATCAACTGTTCCATCGCGGCGAGCAGACCCGGGTTGACTCCAACCTGAATCTCCTTGCCTTGCACGGTGATCTTGCCGCCACCCGCTGATACCTCGGTGAGCCGAGTCTTGATGAACCCGAACGCCACCGCGTTGACGGTGACGTTGTAGCGGCCCCACTCCTTGGCCAGGGCCTTGGTGAGGCCCAGGATGCCGGCCTTGGCCGAAGCGTAGTTGGCCTGCCCGGCGTTGCCTCCCACGCCGGCCAGCGAGGAGATGTTGACCACCTTGCGGCACGGCACCGGCTCGCCGGACGCCTTGGCTTGCTTGACCAGTCCGCTGATGACCGGCTGCGCGGCGCGCAGGATGTGAAAGGGTGCCTTGAGGTGGACGTCCAAAATCGCGTCCCACTGTTCGTCGGTCATCTTCTGGATCACCGAATCCCAGGTGTAACCGGCGTTGTTGACGATGATGTCCAGGCCGCCGAAGGTGTCGACGGCCGTTTGCACGAACCGCTCCCCGAAGCCGGCGTCGGTGACGCTGCCGACGCAGGTGACGGCCTTGCCGCCGATCGCCTCGATGGCGGCGAGCGTCTCGGCGGCGGGGTCGGCGTCGAGGTCGTTCACCACGACGTGGGCTCCTTCGGAGGCCAGCTTGACGGCGATTTCGCGCCCGATGCCGCGGCCCGAACCGGACACAATCGCGACCTTGTTGTCCAGAGTTCCCATGTTCGACAGCGCCTTTCAGTTACAGGGCGACAACGGCGTCGCCGGTGAGGGTGGTGGTGCCGCCAGGAAGCCGTACGGCAAGTTCGACGGTGGCTCGCCGTTCGCCGTCGACGTCGTCGATGTGCGTTACTCGGCCGGTGCATGTCGGTTCACCGTGCACCGGGGTGATCGCCACAAACCGGACCCGATAGGCGCGGATGCGCTGCTGGGGAACCCAGTTCGTCAGCAGCCGGCCCAGGTAGGCCATTGACAGCATTCCGTGAGCGAAAACGTCCGGCAGGCCGACCGACTTGGCGGCGTCGAGGTCGACGTGCATCGGGTTGTGGTCACCGGAAGCACCGGCGAACAACGCCAGCGTCAGCCGCGAGATCGGTGCCACCTTCAGCGGAGGCAGTTCGGTGCCGACGGTTACGGATTCGGCGAGTGTCATGGTGTTACTCCGGGGTTTTGGATAACGATGACGGATTGCAGCTCGGCGATCGCTGTCCCGTCGGCGCGGGTGATCGCGGTCTCCTTGACCACGAATTCGAGCGCGCCGCCCTTTTTGGCGTAGACGTCGGTGATGCGCGGCGTGGCGACGAGTTCGTCACCGGGATAGGCGATGGCGTGGTAGGTGAAGGACTGCTCACCGTGCAGAACCATCCGCAGGTCGACGCCCAGCGATGCGAGGAACGCGAACGGGTCCGGGTTCTCCAGTTCGACCGAGAACAAAAAGGTGGGGGGTGCCGGAATATCCGGGTGGCCGGCCGCTTTGGCGGCTTCGACATCGGTGTAGACCGGATCGGTCTCGCCGATCGCCTTGGCGAAGAAGCGCAGCCGCGCTCGTTCGACGGTCAGCGTGGTGGCCGGCAGGGTTGTTCCGATGACGGCCTTGTCGATCGCCACGGTCACGCCACCTTCTCGTAGAGGGTGACCACGGCCGCCCCACCCAGTCCGATGTTGTGTTGCAGCGCCACGCTGACATCGTCGACCTGCCGTGCCCCCGCCTGGCCGCGCAGCTGCCACACCAGTTCGGCGCACTGCGCAAGGCCCGTCGCCCCGAGGGGATGTCCCTTCGAGAGCAGTCCGCCCGACGGGTTGGTCACCACGCCTCCCCCGTAGGTGTTGTCACCGTCGAGGATGAATTTCTCCGCGGTGCCCTCGGGAGTCAGTCCCAGACCTTCGTACGTGAGCAATTCGTTGGCGGTGAAACAGTCGTGCAGTTCCACGACCCGGATGTCTTCCGGTGCCACACCTGAGGTTTCGTAGACCTGATCGGCGGCGGCCTTGGCCATGTCGTAGCCCACGACCTGGATCATGTCGGCGCCTTCGAAGGTGGAGGGAAAGTCCGTCGTCATCGCCTGAGCCTTGATGGCGACCTGCGGCGACAACCCGTGCTTGCGGGCGAACTCCGAGCTGACCAGGACCGCCGCGGCGGCGCCGCAGGTCGGTGGGCAGCACTGCAGCCTGGTCAGCGGCCCGTAGATGTGCGGCGATGCCAGCACCTCCTCGACGGTGACCTCGTCCCGGAACACCGCATAGGGATTGTTCTTCGCGTGCCGGCGCGCCTTGACCGAGATCCGGGCGAACGTCGCGGGGTCAGTGCCGTACTTGTCGGCGTACTGGCGGCCCGCGCCACCGAAGTACTGAGCGGCCATCGGCGCGGCATCGTCCCACCCCTGCGCGGCTCGCGTGACGTCGTCGAAGCGGGTGAAGGGGCTGGGCCGGTCGGTCCACATCGATCCCAGCGCGCCGCGCTGCATCTGCTCGAAGCCCAACGCCAGGACGCAGTCGGCCGCACCGTTCTCGATGGCCTGCCGCGCCAGCCACAGCGCCGTCGACCCGGTTGAACAGTTGTTGTTGACGTTGACGACCGGGATGCCGGTCTGCCCCAATCCGTACAAGGCCGACTGCCCTGATGTCGAGTCTCCATACACATAGCCGACATAGGCCTGTTGGATCGACGCGTACTCGACGGCCGCGTCCACGAGCGCTGTTCGTGCCGCTTTTTCGGCCATTACCTGGTATGTCTCGGTGCGACTCGGGGTGGTGAAGGGAATCATCCCGACACCGGCAACCAGCACACGATGGGCCACGATTCCTCCACCTTGGACTAGGGAATATTCACTTATGTCTAGCAGGAGACGCGGGCAGAAGCAAGATGGATTTGAGCGACGGGGCGGGTGGGCATGCCAACCCCTAGAATTCCTGGCGGGTCACGACAGCTAGACGCTGCGGTGCGCGACATGGGGAGGTCGACGGTGGACGCACAACGGCGTGACTGCGCGATCAGCGTGCTGGGCGGTCCGACGACGGTCGTCGACATCGCGGGCCGCAGGCTCGTGATGGACCCGACGTTCGACCCGCCCGGGGTGCACGCCTACCTAACTAAGACCGCCGGTCCCGCGGTGAGCGCTGACGAGCTGGGCCCGGTGGATGCGGTGTTGATCAGCCACGACCAGCATCCCGACAATCTGGACGACGACGGCCGGCGGATGGCGCTGGCGGCCCCGTTGGTGCTCACCCACCCTGGCGGCGCCGGCCGGCTGGGGCCGCCGGCGGTGGGGGTGGCACCCTGGCAGCGCTACGAGCTGTCCGGATCACTTGCGGCACAAGCTGTTCCGGCGGTGCACGGTCCCGCCGACGGGCAGCGCGATGCGAGCGGCCATGTCAACTGTGAGGTGACCGGGTTCGTGCTGTCCGGGCCCGGCCTGCCCACCGTGTACCTCAGCGGCGACAACGCCTCGATGGCGGCGGTCAAGGACGTGGCAGATCGGGTGGGCGTCATCGACGTCGCGGTGCTGTTCGCGGGGGCGGCCAGCGTGCCGACCAAAGAGCGCGGGCGACCGCTGACTCTGACCGCGGCGCGCGCGGCCGCCGCCGCCGAGATCCTGGGCGCCCGAGTGGTGATACCGGCCCACGTCGACGGCTGGGCGCACTTCAGCGAGGGCGTCGACGAGTTCGCCGCGGCGTTCGATCAGGCCGGGATCAGCGACCGGTTGCGGATCGCTCCCCACGGGGAATGGATCGACTTATAGCCGCCCCTCGACCCGCAGGTCCGGGTGAACCCAATCCGGCGAGCGGCGCTCCTTGAAGGCGCGGAAGCCTTCGCGCGCCTCGGCGTCGCTCAGGCTGCTGGTCATGCCGATGCGGTCGTAGAGGCCCAGATAGCTGTCGATGCTGGACTTGATGACACCGCGGGCGCGGGGCGCGGTTCGGCAGCACTGCGCGAGCAGGTCTTTCGCCGCGTCGAGCAGGCTCTCGTGCGGCACGACGCGGGTGACCAGACCCCAGTCCAGGGCCTCTGCCGCGGTGAGCACCCGTCCGGTGAACATCAGGTCGCGGGTGCGCACCGGACCGATGACCCGGGCGAGCATCTGGCTGTAATAGGTGTCGGCGTAACCGCGGAACAGCTCGGGAACCCGGAAGGTGGCCCGGTCGCTGACCACCGACAGATCGCTGCACAGCGCGATCTGGAACCCGCCGCCCTGGCACAGCCCGTTGACCGCCGACACGATGGGCTTGGCCGAGGTGCGCACCGTGTCGAACGGAGTGACGTCCATGCCCAGCGCGCCGCCGAAGGTGATCCAGTTGTCCGTGGCTCCCCCGCCACCCATGTCGCCACCGGGCGCAAAGACATCGCCGGTCCCGGTGATCAGGAGTCCGGCCAGATCGGGGTCCTCGTTGAGACGGCCGACGGCGTAACGGATTCCGAAGTACATCGCGGGAGTCAGGGCGTTACGCGCCTCGGGACGGTCGATGGTGCACACCGCGATCGACCCCTGGCGCTCCAAGGTGAGATACGGCGTGCCGAGCCAATCCCCCTCGGGCGGGCGGGGGGTGTCGTGCGGGGTCGGGGAAACCTGGGTCACGGGACTCCTCTTCACGTCGGTCGCTACTGAAGCTCTTACAGTAGCGGCGGCGGCAGGCTACACATACCCCAGCGTGGCCGTCCCGGTGGTCGCGGCCGCGTCCGCGAGTAGGTCAGCCAGTTTCACCTGAAGCGTGGCGGTGGCCTCCCCCACCGGCTTCTCGCAGAATCTGCAGGTGGTCTTGAACTGCGGCTGCTCGTCTTCGTCGGGCCAGAACCGGCGCGGCCCCACCATGGCGCCGGGGTCGTATTGGACGGCCTGATGTGGGGCGTCCTTGAGGATCCTGCCCACGGGATGGCCTTGCGGGCATTCGAGTTTCAGCGTCCCGATGCCTTCTTGGTTGCCTACCATCGTCCACCGTCCTTCCTTTGCGCCTAAGGCCGTCAACCGATGCCGTCTTCAATGAGCAGCCGCGGCAGTCCGCGCTGGTGCACAGGGCGTGCACTCGCGCGAGGTCGTCGTGAGCGTCGGCCGCGCGCTCCGCGGCGGTGAGGGTTTCGACCGGCTCCCGATCAATTCGAGGCCGTCGAAGTCGGATTCCGCGGCGACCCCGGCGATCAGATCCTGCTGTATGGCGTTTGAATCCGCGTCGGCCATCGATGGTCACTGTCCTGCTAGAAATGGGATGCGCCCCACTGGGTCGTGCCACCATATCGCGAATACGCTAGGCCGACCGCGAGATGGCCCGGCGATCGACCTTAGTGGGGCGAGGCCGGCTGGGCCGGATCGGAGGCCACCTCGATAGCTAATGCCCCCAACTTGCCGCGATGGTCGCAGGGCGTGTGGTTCCTCATTATCTGCTGCCGCACGTTTAGCCGCGTAGGCTAAGTGTTCCCGAAGGCATCGGGGCAGGATCGAACCCGGATTGGGAATCGCTCTCAGCTGCGCGTCTGCCACACAGCCAGACACACGCACGACTAGGAACGGGGAGTCGATTGCACGCAAGGCACATTGGGTGACCTACTGCGTAGGCGTAATGCTCGACAAGGGAATGATTTTCGCCTCGGACTCCCGTACGAATGCCGGGGTGGATAACTTCGCCAAGTTCTGCAAGATGACGGTATTCGAGCGTCCCGGCAACCGCGTCATCGTTCTGCTGAGTTCGGGAAACCTGGCCGGGACTCAGGCCGTCATCAGCGTACTGACGCAGCGTTGCGCTGACGGCGACGCGGCCACCAATGTCTTCGGTGCCCGGACGATGTTCGATGTCGTGAGGCTGGTCTCCGACGCGACGCGCGATATAGAGAAACGCGATGCCGGGTACCTGGAAGAGAACAACGTCCGTTTCGATGCCTCGTTCATCGTCGGTGGGCAGATCGCCGGCGAGCCGATACGCCTGTTCAGGACCTATGCCGAAGGCAATTTCATCGAAGCGGGGACCGACACGCCCTTCCTTCAGACCGGTGAAACCAAGTACGGAAAGCCGATCCTCGACCGCGTACTCACCGAACACACGGCCCTCGCCGACGCCACGAAGTGTGTCTTGGTGTCCTTCGATTCGACCATGCGCAGCAACTTGTCGGTGGGCATGCCGATCGACCTGATTTGCTACGAACGGGACAGCCTCGAAGTGCAGCGGCGGCGACGATTCGATGAGGGGGATCCCTATTTCACCGCCCTCAGCAACCAATGGGGCGAAGGCGTGCGCCAGGTGTTTCGCCATTTGCCCGATCTAGAGTGGTGACGGGTTGTCACTTTGGATGCCTTCATCGTCACCTGTGAACACGGCGGTAATCGAGTACCCGCGCCCTATCGGCGTCTGTTTCGGGGGCAACGGGCGCTGCTGGATTCCCACCGTGGTTACGATCCCGGGTCGCTGGTCATGGCGAAGGCACTCGCACGTGACCTTGCGGCGCCCCTAGTGGCGTCGACTGTCAGCCGTCTGCTTATCGATCTCAATCGCTCGATCGGCCACCCACAACTCTTTTCGGCGGTGACCCGCGCCGCGCCGGCCCAGACCCGGGCGCAGATCGTCGATCAGCACTACCGGCCGTATCGCATGCAGGTCGAGCGTCTCATCAGGCAAGCAGTAGCGCAGGGGCATCGCGTGATCCACATTTCGTCGCACAGCTTTATCGGGGAGCTAGATGGCAAGGTGCGCAGCACCGATGTCGGCTTGCTCTATCACCCCGGTCGGCGAGGGGAGGCGGACGTATGCGCCCGCTGGAAGGAATCACTCGCGGCATCCGCTCCGGAACTGCGCGTGCGCCGCAATTACCCCTATGCCGGCAAAGGCGACGGGTTGACGTCGCACTTGCGTGCACGCTTCGCACAGAGCCATTACGTCGGAATCGAACTGGAAGTCAATCAGGACATAGTCCTTGCCGCGGGCCGAAGCTGGACGGCGTTGCGGCGCAGACTGATCGATTCGTTAGGCACGACATGTGCGTCCTGAGCGCACCATGATTCACGCCCCGCACCAAGGAGCACACGTGAGTACTATCTCCACCACCTATGTCGGCGGTCACGCGCGTCTTCACCTGCCGGATATCGGACAAAAATAATGCAGATTCACGTCGGCTTCGAAATGATCTACGACTGCCCCCAGCCCACTCCGATGATCTTCAACCTCAATGTCCACTTCACCCGCGTGTCCGATCTCGTCGGCCGTGACGACCTGGTGGTCGACCCGCCAGTCCCGATGGCGGCGTATCGTGACGGCTTCGGCAACTGGTGCACGCGCATTGTTGCCCCCAAAGGCCGCACGCGCGTGTCGGCCGACGCGCTCGTTAACGACACCGGACTCCCCGACGCCATTGTTCCTCAGGCACAACAGATTCCCGTGCAGGACCTGCCCGAGGAGACCCTTGTCTTTCTGCTCGGGAGCCGGTATTGCGAAACCGATCGGCTGTCCGACATAGCGTGGAATCTCTTCGGGGAGACGCCAACGGGATGGGGCCGCGTCCAGGCAATCTGCGACTACGTTCAGCGTCATCTCACGTTCGGCTACGAACACGCGCGCATGACACGGACGGCGCTGGAAACTTATTACGACCGGACCGGCGTCTGCCGCGATTTCACGCATCTCGCCGTTGCCTTCTGCCGCTGCATGAACATCCCCGCTCGCTACTGCACCGGATACCTCGGCGACATCGGTGTGCCCCCAGTGGACGATCCGATGGACTTCTCCGCCTGGTTCGAGGTCTTCCTCGGCGGGCAATGGCATACCTTCGATGCGCGCCACAACGCCCCGCGCATCGGCAGAGTGTTGATCGCGCGTGGCCGCGACGCCGCCGACGTCGCGCTCAGCAACACGTTCGGGCCCGCCACTTTGACAAGCTTCAGGGTATGGACCGATGAGGTACCGGCCGGTTGAGTCACGCGGCCGAGCCGTCGACTACATGAGGCCTGCCAGGTCGCGGACGCTGTTGCCGAACGCGTCTGTCAAACCGCCAGCATGTGGCATGAGGAACCCCCGAATCGTTGGCTGGTCGATCACCTTAAGGCCGCATGCCGCGCAGTCGTCGACAGCGACGGGCTATCGCACGGCTCCGCCTTCAGAGTCCCAACGTTCTTGGGCGGCAGCTCTCTCTGTGTGCAATTTCCTATCTAGCAGGCTGATCATGAGCAGGCCATCGACGGTCGAGTCGTCGTCCGGTGCCGCCGCGGCCATCAAGGTGGCATGTGCGCGGTCTGGCTCGGTATGGGGCGGGACCACCAGCAGAACGATCCTGTTGCGGTTGAGTCCGAGTACTTCGATTGTGTTCGGCGGCTGGAGCCGGTACCCGTCGAGTCGTACCGCGTGGCCGCCGGTGGCGAATTCAGCGGGTGCTGTCGCCCAGTCGTTGAGCTTGTACAGCACGCGGTCGATGGGCCCGAGCCGCACCGAGAGCACCGCGAGGAGATCGGGAAGCTCTGTGGTCAGGTCATCACTGTGCGGCCACCATGCCCCATCGACATACCCGGTGTGTGGCGCCTTGGGCTTTAGCCGCAACCGCGGCGTGTGTTCGGGGGGTGTGGGGTGCCGGCCCACATCGGTTCGGTCCTGTCGTGGCGCCATGGTGGCACTCCTCTCTTGACCACGGTTCGTGCCGGCCTCGGTTGTGCGTGCGATCTTCTTAGCCCGCTCATCGGGATTCCATCACTTTCGGTGATCACAGACCCCAAAAGGCGAGCTGCGATCTGCTGCTATACCTCCAGTAAAAGCCGTCCATGACCAACTTCCAATGGCGACAACGGACCGCATACCCAGCCAGCTCTTGTTCGGCTCAGTGAGACATCGGTCGCAACCTGGATCGGACGTCGTCGGATCCCTTGGGCGGACACTCGTCCGACAAGTGGCTCGAGAAAGTGGAATGCTGAGTGCCAGGCAAAGAATTGAGGTCGACATGCCAGCCGCCGTGGTGGACACCGAACTCATTGAGGACGTGGTGCGATCAGCATGCCGCGCGCCGTCACTGCACAACAGCCAACCCTGGCTGTGGGTGGCCGGCGGCGGTCGTCTGGAGCTCTTTCTTGACGCAAGCCGGGCGATGGTTTCCGACCGGTCCGGCCGGGAGGCGGTGATCAGCTGTGGCGCTGCGCTCGACCACCTTCGAGTGGCCCTCGCCGCAGCGGGCCGGCAAGCCGGAATCTCCCGGTTCCCCGATCCGAAGGATCCGAACCACCTGGCGTCCGTCGACTTCACCCCGGTGGGCAGCGTCACCGACGCTGACCGGCGTCGCGCCAGCGCGATCTGGGCACGCCGGACCGACCGATTGCCATTCATCGCGCCGATGAACTTCGAAGCGTTGGAGCAGGCGCTGCGCGACGCCATCGACAACGATGCCGTGCATCTGGACGTGATGGCCGACGACGTGCGCGACAGGCTGGCGCGGGCATCGTGGCTTGCCGAATCGCTGCGCCTCTACGACAACACCTACCAGAATGAACTGCACTGGTGGACAACGCCTTTCGAGGGGGCAGAGGGCGTTCCGTACAGCTCCCTGCTGTCGGCGGCCGAAAGCGAGCGCGTCGACATCGGGCGGACGTTCCCGATGACGCATAACCGTGAACGGCGCACCCAAGTCCCTGAAGACGAGTCCACAATTCTGATGCTGTCCACCGACGACGACACTCGCCTTGGCGCGTTATTGTCCGGCGAAGCGCTCTCGGCGGTGTTACTGGAATGCACGATGGCGAACTTGGCCACATGTCCGGTAACTCACGTCACCGAGCTCAAAGTCACGCGCGAGATGATCGCGGACCTCCTGGAAGAGGGTAGGCGGCCGCAGGTCCTGGTCCGTGTGGGTGTGGCGCCCGCGCTGGCCGAACCACCGAGACCTACGCCGCGTCGACCGCTCAGCGAAGTTTTGCGGGTGGAGGGTTAAGCACAGTCCCCCGCTACGCCGGAGCGCCCCCGCTCTGCCTGCATCTTTACTTGTGGTCCCGGCTGGGATCGAATCACTCGCAAGTCCCTAAAGCCGCCCGCGGAAACTTGCTTGCGAGGGTCGGTTCGCTCGTGATCGCCACCGCTCCTGCTGTGCATGAGAACTGTCACCAAGACGGCCGCACCGCACCGAGCCGCCGCCCGGTGACGGTCTGCGGCACAATCTGAAGCCAGACATTGTGGATGCCGACTACCCACGGCTTCGGGAAGTCGCCGTCCATCGCTCGCAGCAGCGCGGGAACCCGTTCCAGGTCGACCTCGGCGCCGACTCCTCGCACCAGGACGCTCCATGCGGACTCCTGGTCCTCTTCGACGTGGTCGACCTCGAAGGCCACCATCGGTTGCTGCATCGCCGCTTGTTTCGCGCCACCCTCGACGCGGAAGACGATGTTGTGTCCGGCCATTGCGTAGTTGACCGGCACGGCGAGCGGTCCGAGGTCATCTTGGTACACGAGTCGCCCGACGTGTGCGGCAGCGAGCAGCCGGAAGCATTCGTCGGGCGAGAGGTCTTCGAGCTCGCGTTGCGTCACGATGCGATTCTCGTCGGCGCGCACCGAGCGCCGCCACGGCCGAAGGTCCCATCTCTGCACGTACGCAACGGCCGCTTGAAGTGGTGACATTGGACCGCCGGCATGGGTTGAGTACGACCATCTGTGCCCGCTCGACCGCATGGCCGGCACGTCCTGGGGACTACGACCACGGCGCGCCGACTCGAATTGCTAAGGCATTTGGCACGCAGTTGGCACGGGCTCGCAGAATCGGCCAAGGGCGGGTTCTGACCTGCGCCAACGCTTGTGGTCCCGGCTGGGATCGAACCAGCGACCTTCCGCGTGTGAAGCGGACGCTCTCCCACTGAGCCACGGGACCGGCGCCGAGAGGCGAACGACGTCGAAGATTAGCACGAGCCTCGTCTCGACAGTACCGGCCGCCTGCGCGTGATCGATACGCCGCGATAGCCTTGACGCGGTCCGTACCAAGAAATTTGTATGTGCCCGCTCACGTGGACTATCGTCGTGCTTCGCACCGGACGACGATCTCGCCCGTGGCGCGCGGATGTAGCGCAGTTGGTAGCGCATCACCTTGCCAAGGTGAGGGTCGCGGGTTCGAATCCCGTCATCCGCTCGAAGGTGCAAGTGGCATCAATCCCAGCGGTGGAGTGGCCGAGTGGTGAGGCAACGGCCTGCAAAGCCGTGCACACGGGTTCGATTCCCGTCTCCACCTCCAGCTTTTGACCCCGGCGCGATTAGCTCAGCGGGAGAGCGCTTCCCTGACACGGAAGAGGTCACTGGTTCAATCCCAGTATCGCGCACCAGAGTTTTTGCACGTCAGAGGCGGTTTTTAAACCGAATCCCGGACAGCGTGAACTCGGCGTGAACTCCCCAGTTCCTCGGGCAGCAACCCGAAAGGAACACCCATGACCCCCGACAACACCGCGACCACCTGGCGCGACCTCGCCGACCAGCTCACACCCGAACAGCGGGCCACCCTCGAACACTTCGAGCAAGACGAGCACATGCCAGCCGAGATACTGCTTGACTTCGCCCGCGACCACATCGATGCGCGGCTCACCGACATCGCCTACGCCGATGTACCGATCCCAGCCGGCGCCAAAGTGGGCAACTGGGAACAGAACACGGCCGGCGGCTGGTCCCGCTCCCTGCTGTGGCTGAGTACGGCGAGCCCGAAATGGCCATCGACATCGACGGCCGCCAAGAACACGACGGCAGCTACACCCGCCTCATCTCGATCTATCTGGCGCACGACGGCGCCAGCCTCACCAGCACCGGCGCCCGGAGGCTGGCCGCCCTGCTCGTTGAGGCGGCCGACGAATTCGACCGGCTCAACCAGGAATAGCCGCGACCCGACGTAGCATCGACAGTGATGTCCTATTTCCACCAATACACCGGCACGGACTGCCCGCATTGCGGGCAGCCGGAGTATTACCAGGTCTTGGAGAAGAACCTGGGCGGTACCGTGCAGGAGATCAGTCGCCGTGGGCCTAGCTGCTGGATTGCACAGTGCAAGGAGAACCGGCCGGACGCAGGCTAGTCAGCCTGACTTCGGGAGGTTCCGATGAGAATGCTTCGCCGCATGGCGGTCATGGCGTTCGCCATTGCGGCGCCGCTCGTGTCGTTCTCGATCGGGGCAATCGCCACGCCCGCAGTGAGTTTCGCAGACTGCGACGCCGGCTCATGGTGGGATCCGGTGAACAATGTGTGCCAGCCAACAGTCGTACCCTGCGACAACGGTTGGTGGTGGGACCCGTACGTCAACATATGCCGACCGCCGATGGTAGGACCGCCCTTCGCGTGCGGCAACGGTTGGTGGTGGGACCCGGTCGTCAGGAGATGCCGACCGCCGCAATAAGGCGCGGACCCGCGGCGCAGGCCTGCGGCCGCGGAACCGCGCCGCCACCTTTGCGCGTTGAACGGCACATCACCGTGCGCCCTTCACGATCCTCTGATGTTCTCGGATGACGAACCCGCCTGATGTCTGCTCGACGTTGACAGTGCGTCCGCATCTCGGGCAATTCAGCTGCTGTGGCGCGGGATCGCCCACCGACAGCCCACTTCCACTGCATTTGTATGGCTTTGCTCTGGTCACTCCATTGCTGGGCATCCTGTCCTCCACGTGTGGGTCTACAGCTCTCCGACAGCTCTCTGCGGCTCCGTAACTGGCTCTGAAACCGGCTTTGACCTGCCGACTTTTTTGTCTATCATACTTGACTAGAAGTAGTCAAGCATCCTAGACTAGGATCGTGGTCAGTGAAGAACCAACTCGGTCCATCATCAAACGACTCAAACACGCCAGCTTCACGCCGACCGACGCTAAGGGCAGTCACACCAAGTGGACCCACCGCAGCGGAGTCAGCGTGACCATCCCGGACGGGCACCGCGTTATTTCGCCGGGGGTCGTCCGCCAGGTGAACAACGCCATCGAGCAGAGCCAAAGGAACCAATGATGCACCACCACTTCAAAATCGAAATCACACGAGAGGGCCGCTGGTGGATGGTCGCCATCCCTGAAATCGACGGCCTCACCCAAGCACGCCGCCTCGCCGAAGCCGAAACCATGGCCCGCGAATACATTTCACTCGATCGCGGTATCCCCTATGACCAAGTCAAGGTCGAAACCGCCAGCGTCCGCATGGAACAACCCGAGTTCCGCGAGTTACTCGCGGCCGCCCGCGATATCCG
The DNA here is from genome assembly GCF_002102255.1 of Mycobacterium nebraskense. Lineage (GTDB taxonomy): Bacteria > Actinomycetota > Actinomycetes > Mycobacteriales > Mycobacteriaceae > Mycobacterium > Mycobacterium nebraskense. The sequence goes on along the minus strand of NZ_LQPH01000129.1, from coordinate 5,355 downwards.
CAATCGCCGCGCCCACGCCCAGGAGCTCGAACGTCAAGTCACCCGTGACGCCCAAGAATTCACGCACTGGCTCGTCACCTACGGCGTTCCCGTCCGCGATATTGCCGAACTCCTCGACATCTCACCCCAACGCGTCAGTCAACTCGCCAACGCCTGACGCCTTGCTGCTCGAATGAGGAACGAGAGCCGATCACGCCACAAGATGCTCGACCACCTCGAGCACGAAGTCGCCCAGTTCTACGGAGCACTCGCCGAATTCACAGAACGCGATAGACCCGACATCCTCAACCTGCCCCGCGATCACCCAGAACGGATCCGGCGCAACACAGCATTCGAGGCATTCCTGCTGCACGCCCGACTGCTCGACGACTTCCTAGGCAGCAAACCAGCAGAGGGCTCTGACGACTTCTGGGCCGGCCATCTCATCGAGACCTGGACGGCCGCCAGGCCCCTGGCCACGCTGCCAGACATCGATGGCCTGTCCGTGAGGGTTCGCATCAATAAGCAGCTGGCCCACCTGACGACCAAGCGCCTAACCCATAAGAAATTCCCTATACGAGCGATGGCCCAGGCGATCACCAATAGCCTGATCGAATTCGTCAACCAGGCCTATCCGGTGCTCGGGGAGAACATCTGGCAGATCAACGTATGGCTGTACTCCACGTGGACGACTACAGAGCCGCCCATCCAATCCGGCAGCTGAGAGCCTGGCTCTCGCGAACATGTGATCCGAGCGGCGACGGCAGAATCTTGAAACGTGGGTCAACGCGAAAACGACACTGGCCGCCGACGCGCAGGCCCGCCTGGGGGCCGGTTTTTTCCCAGCCACCAGTCGCGACCGCTAGCGGTCAGGAGCCTCGCAGTTTGTACGGACTCTGGGACTGTTGCACGAGTCTGGCGGGGCCCGGTCTTGAGCTTTTACCGTACAAATCGCCATGAGCGGCACGCTTGAGGGTGCTGCTCAGGGGACTTTCGACACTAGCCGTGGTCAAGATTCGCACATTTGACTTGCCGAAACGCAATGGCGCTCCTTACTCGACGGCAGGTGCAGAAATGACAACCGCCCATGTCCACGCAGCCAGTCGACTGTTACCACCCTTAGCTGCCTGCGTTGCACTGACCGTCGCGCTGCTGGGCCCTCCGGGAGCGGCAACTTCGACCGCTCATGCCGACCCTGCCGATGCCGATGCCAAGTTCCTGACCGCGCTGACTTCTCAAGGCATCACGTTCGCATCACCGCAAGTCATGATCGCCGCCGCCCATCTAGTCTGCGCAGAACTTGATCAGGGCGAGACGCCGGTCCAGGTCCTCCAGGACGTGATGAATAACCAGGACGTGCTAACCAACAGCAACCTGGACGAGTTCCATACCGGATTCTTTGTCGGCGCCAGCATAGGGGCGTACTGCCCGAAGTATCTCGGGCAGATCCCAGCTCCGAGCCATTTTGACCGCGCCACCGATGAGTGGTCGTTTACACCCGTTTCGGCATGAATCTTAGCGTATCGCAACGATTTTCGCCCGATCCAACGATGCGTGAAACGTTTGCGGCCGAGCCGATTTCGCTTTTTTGTGGAAAATTGTGGTAGGTAGATCAGCCCTGACCGACAGGTCAGGAAACGTCCTACAAAAAAACTCGAATCCGATTGTGTTACAACACTTTTCGAGCCGCGTATTGGTGTGATGCAAGCATGGTCATGTGGTGCCCGTTGTGTGTCGAAGAGGCCCGTGACCACGTGAACTATCTCTTCGACGACTTACCAGTGCCGCCGTGCCAGGAACCCGATCCTTGCTTGTTTTCGGAGTGGCTGTACGTCCCGTCATTGTCGGGGAGGCTGCTTCGTGTGTGATCAGGCGATGGCACGCAGTTACCGTCGACGTTGATGTAGCCGCCGCACGATGGCAACGGGCTCATCGGCGAGAGCGGGGCGAAGGCTAAAAGAGCCGCGGTCATCGCGGCCGGGGCAGCGATGATCTTGGTGAGACGAGACATGACTTAACTCCGTTGATTTGACGCGGATATGTTCCCCCGATGCCCGAGGCCACGAATGTATCCGCGCCGGGTCGGCCGTGTGGGCGAATTTCACAAATCCGGCTGTAGGTGCACGCGGAAGCGTTTACGCTCCCATCGACGAATCGGGCAACGTCACGAAGCGGGCTTAGGAACCTGATCGACGCAAGATTGGTGGGGGAACATGCTTCGACTGACCGCACTACTAGTCGTCGCGGTCGGCGGCGCCTTAATGGGCGCGGCGCCAGCCCACGCTGACGGCGACAGCTATATCCGATACCTCAACGACCAGGGAACATTCGTGCCGGGAATTAATGACGCCGTCAGGATCAGTCGTGGAGTCCAAGTGTGCACCCAACTGCACAATGGCATGACGCCGCAACAGATCATAGACGCGAACCCGATCGTGTATTTCGACCTGCGCGGAGTGATCGACGCTGCCCAGCACGAGCTATGCCCGGACACGCTGCACTGACGCCGGCAACCGGGCACTCCGATGCTGCCGCCGAGGCATTGGCGTCGCGCAACAACGCGAGCCTGACACCAGGGAAGGCGGAGACGATGGTGGTGTCGGCGGTGCAGGTTTACTGTCCGCGGCAGGGAGGGTGACCGTCAATGAATGCTGTCAGTGGCTTTGTGGCGCCGCTCTACCGATTGTGGAGTTGCGGTAGGGGATCGTGGTGCGAATACGAACTTACGACGGAGCCTGAACACCTACCCGCGATCCGCAGTCTGTGTTCGGAGGACTGGTCGAACGGCAGCCAGACCATCCCCCTGGACGTTGAACTCATTCCGGAACCGCAAGGCCCGCGCGGGGAATGGGCTATATCGGTGCGGAAGGCCGGTCGAACGCTGGGATATCTCCACGCCGCAGATGAGGCGGACTGGGCCCCAGTGGTTCGGCGCGTCATAGCGTCTGGGTTGGTTCCAATAACGTTGGGCCAGATATGGGCGCAGAACTACGAAAGCTGGGACTCAGCAGACAATTTCACCGCGATCGTGCGTATCCGCCTCGGGAAGCCCAATGAGGCGCTTCCGCTCAACGATCCCCCAACGGTGCCTTACACGCTACTGCCGAAGTCATCGATCGTTCAGGTCACCAAGGAAGACCAATACTCAGATGCTCTGCTGAAGTTTGTGCCGCCAGCTGGTTATGGGGTCTTCTGCGTCACGCTGCACGAGCACCTTCCCGCCGAGGTCCGCAAGAAGCCATACGTCGAGGTTCGCATCGACGATGAATGCATCGGGGAACTCACCCCGGCGATGAGTCAACGATTTCTACCAATGATCAGGCACCTACAGGACCGCGGCTTATTGACAGCCTGCTGGGGTGACATCACCGGCTCGGCGGTTGCCGCCGAAGTCCGCGTCGACGGCGTAAAGGCTAACGAAGCCACCGATGAGGTGCTCAATGGCGACCCGGTGCAAATCTTGTATCTCATTGCCGGGCAGGGGGATCCGAGGCAATACAACCTTCGGGTGCTGGCGTCGCTGCTCACACCGATACCGCCGATGCCCGCCGTTTTGCCGCGGATCGTCGATGAACCCCCTGATGGCTCGGTCGTGCGGTTCAGCAAGTCCCGAGGGAACTACAACTACGCAGCTGTACGGCGCGGTCAGCGTTGGGAGACAACGGCAACCGGCGACTGGGGATCTATCAACCAGATGATGTCGTGGCAAGAATTAGATGTTCGGGTCCGCAGATTCGAGATAGTCCGAGCGTGGCTTCCGGTCGATCAACGCGGCAATGCGCAAACGCGCGAGCAATTTACGGTCATTCGCTTCACAATCAACGGGCAGTACGTGGTTGCGATCAACGTCGCCGATGACCGGGGCGGCGACGGTCTTTGGTATACGTCCATCAGCGATGCGGCCGAGCAACTTCTGCCTTTGGGCGACCCGGCGGCCTGGCCGGAGATCACGCGTCACGGGCAGTACATCCAGGTCGCCGCCGAATGGCAACCGCTGTGAGCCGGACCTGCCACGCGGGACTCACGCGTGCACCCGTCGCAAATTCGACATTGCTCGTTCCGACTCAATCCGGCGTTCCACGGCTTACTCTCGCGAGCATGACGCGAAACCTGCCGGGCCTGGGCCTGGGCCCGGACCAAGGGTTCCGGCGGGAGCCCGCGTGACGCTGATTAACGTCGACGGCTGCGGAGGTCGGTGAGTATGGGGGCACCGGGAGACGACCAAGAGAATACGGACTTCATCCACCAACCGGGCGGGACGCCGTGGGGACCGCCACCGGGCGTCGGGCCACTAGCGGACTACCCGCCGCCGGCGGCGCCGCTCAGCGCGGCACCCTTCTACCTCCCGAATGTGATCGCGGCGATCGTTGCGAGCATGGGGATAGTTGTTGGCAGCATCGGCACAGGTCGTGTCCTGAAACCGGTGTAAATGGGGCCGGGCGTAGGTTCTGCTTCGAGACCTACCAAGTCATCGAAGAAAGGACCTACGCCCGTGCCTGCACGAGTATTGCCGATTGACCGTGTCCGCGCCAAGATCGACGAGCTGTTCGCCTCCGATCGTGAGTTGCCCGAGATCCTGGAAGAGGTGGCCCGCCTTGGCGCACAGTTGCTGATGCAAGCCGCGTTGGAGGCCGAAGTGACCGAGTTCCTCGGCCGTGACCGCTACCAGCGCACCGCAGCGACACCGGATGCGCAGTCCGGGTCGCGTAACGGCTATCGGCCGGTCACGGTCAAGACCACGGCCGGCCCGGTCACCTTGGAGCGTCCCAAGCTGCGCGGCACGACCGCTGCGTTCGCCTCCCGACTGTTCGGCAAGAACGTCACCAAGACCAACGCGCTCGAGTCGCTGGTGATCGCCTCATTCGTGCGTGGACTGTCGGTACGCGACGTCGAGGCCACCCTGGCTGATGCACTCGGTGATCAGGCCGCGATCTCGAAATCGACTGTGTCGCAAGTATGTCAAGCCATCAAGACCGAATACGACAGCTGGGCGGCTCGACGCCTCGATGACGTCATGCTGGACTACCTGTTCCTGGATGCCTCGTTCTTCCGGATGCATCCGGGCTCGCCGGCCGAGCCGGTCCTGGCCGCCTGGGGGATCACCACCGATGGCAAGCCCGTCTTCGTGGGCCTGGCCCCCGGCACCGGGGAGTCGACCGACGCCTGGGCTGATTTCCTGACCGATCTGCGCGACCGGGGCTTGAGGTGTCCGCTGCTGATCGTCTCCGATGGCGCTCGCGGCCTGATCGCCGCCATCGAGCAGGTCTTCCCGCAAGCCCTGCGGCAACGCTGCCTCATCCATTATGCCGATGTCCGGATTATGCCGATGTGGGTGGCGGATCCCTTGCAGGGCAACCTGTTTGTGGCAAAGAGGTC
>NZ_LQPH01000128.1 GCF_002102255.1 Mycobacterium nebraskense | reverse complement strand
TTTGCTTTAGAAGCCTTGCCTAGCAACATATTTGGAGAATTCTAGGCCGCTAGTCCACTTAAGCAGATAAGCAGTACCTATGTTCGAATCGATGGCGGATCCAGCTTCTCTCGTCGAGGTGATCGAGTCGACGCACCGGCGGGAATCGATGTTGGTGGCCCGCCGGATGGCCGCGGTAGCGGCGTTGCTGCGGCATCGGGTGACCACCGCCGAGCGGCCCGAGCGTCCGCGCGAATACGCGGCGATCGACGGCTTCGAGCAGACCGCTGCCGAGGTTGCCGCCGCGATGAACCTCTCCCCCGTGGGCGCCAGCTACCTGGTGTCGCACGCGGAGGCGCTGGACACCAGGTTGCCAAGGGTTGCGGCCCTGCTCGCGGAGGGCCGGACGGACTGGCGCACAGTGCGCTTGATCATCAGCCGAACCGATCTGGTGACCGACGAGAAATTGATCGCCAAGATCGACCAGTCGCTGGCCGAACGCATCGGCAACTGGCACGGCTGGTCGAAGCAGCGAATCATCAACGCCGTCGACGCCGCCGTGCGAACCACCGACCCCGACGCCGCCCGCGAGCGCCGCCTTGCCGCCGAGGCCGACCGCCATATCGGAATCAGCACCAAAGACGATGGGATGGCCGATATCTACGGGTCGGTCGCTGCCACCACCGCCACTGCCTTTGATCGGCGGCTCTCGCAGCTCGCCAAGCAGGTGTGCCCGGCAGACCCGCGGACACTGGATCAGCGCCGGGCCGACGCGCTGGCCGCCCTGGCCGAGGGTCGCGGGTTGGCGTGCGCCTGCGGGCAACCGGAGTGCCCCAACCGGCCGGGTGACAACTCCGATCGTCCGACCGGGGCGCAGGTGGTCATCAACGTAGTGGCGAGCGACCGGACCCTTCATGCCGACGGCGCAGAGCCGGGCTATGTGGAGGGCTACGGCGTCATCGACGCCGACCAGGTGCGCCAATTGGCTGCTGCCGCATCCATCCTCGTCGCCGATCCGGTGACGAGTCCGGTCGAGGCCCTGCGCTACCAACCGTCCGCGGCGCTGGAGCGAGCGGTTCGGTGCCGCGATCTCACCTGCCGCTTCCCCGGATGCAGCCGGCCGGCCGTTGTCTGCGACCTCGACCACACCATTCCGTTCAACCATCAGAATCCGGCGGCTGGCGGGCTGACCGTCGCGGACAACCTCAAATGCCTGTGCCGCCAACATCATCGACTCAAAACCTTCGGCGGCTGGCGCGACAAGCAACTGGCCGACGGCACGGGCATTTTTGGAAGACACACCCCTAGGAGGCCGCTAAGAGGAAGCGACGGCGAAGAGTCGCCATTCGCCGGGCACGCCCTTGAGCCGGTGAGCCCCGCGGTCGTCGAATTCGAGCCCGGACCCGATCACCAAGTCGCGCAGCGTGCCCGACACCAACACCTCGTTCGGCCCAGCCAGTGCGCTCACCCTTGCGCCGATGTGCACGGCAATCCCACCGATGTCCTCGCCGCGGATTTCACACTCGCCGGTGTGCAACCCGGCGCGCACCTCGATACCCAAAACCTGCACCGCATCGCGAATCGCCATCGCGCAGCGGATCGCTCGCTGCGGCCCATCGAACATCGCGAGGAAGCCATCACCCGTGCTGTTCACCTCACGGCCCCGAAACCGCGCAAGCTGGGACCGCACGACGGCGTCGTGCGCATCAAGGAGCGCATGCCAGTCCCGGTCGCCCATCTCCGTCGCCCGCCGGGTCGAGTCCACGATGTCGGTGAAAAGCACTGTGGCCAGCACCCGATCATCGGGCACGTCGGGCTGCTCGCCGGTGAGGAACTCAGCGATCACCTGAAAGGACGCGCGCCAGGGTTCCACGAAGTGGTACAAGTTGCGCCCTGGCACCTCGACGTATTTCGCATCCGCTATATGATCAGCCACCTCTTTTCCCTTCGCCGGTGTCACGAACGGATCCTCGCTGTGCTGGACGACAAGGGTAGGCACACGGACTGCCGGAAGGATTGGCAGCGCGTTCACTTCGGCGATGAGCGGCATCATCAGCGCGACGGTCCGCGGGCTTGCTGCCATGCGTTCTTCTCGCGCCCACGCGGCCCGGATCTCCTCGTTCCACGGCATGTCCGGATTGAGCATGTGTTGGAATTCGCCGGTTCCCCACGTGGCGACCAACGCAGCGACGGCTTCGTCTCGAACCACCGTGCGGTCTGCCGGACTTGCGGTGCCGTCGAGCACAACAAGCGAGGTAGTGCGGGACGGATGCGTTGCCGCGAACAGCGCGGCTGTCGCGAGCGCGCCCGGATACGCGATAAGAGCTGCTTCGCGGCTTCCGAGAGCGTCGAGCACGGCGGCGATGCTGTCGGCCCACTGCTCCAAGGTCGGCAGCGCGCCGGGCGTGACGGGATCGGAGCCTCCCGTTCCCGGCTGGTCGAAAAAGATCAGCCGACCAAGCGATGTCATCGCTTCTACCCACCCCTGAACAGACGGCAGCTCCGGAAAAAGCTCACAGGTGGTGAACCAGTTCGAAACGAACACAATGTCACGAGCACCAGGGGGCGATGCACGGTAGGCGACGCGCAAGTCCCCGTTCATCGCGTAGCGCGTCTCCGAGAACACGCGGGAAGTCTAAGCCGAGCGGCGGGTCGAGCGATGCGTATCGGCAGCGTTTGTGCTGCTCACAAGTGTCTCTTGAATGTTCTTTAGCCAGTCGGTGACACCATCTTTTGAAAACTTTCTGGACTGGTTGGCGCGACGAGCAACGGCCTGACGGCACCGTCGTCTGGCTGTCACCCACTGGGCGGACCTATCGCACCTCGCCCGCTGGTGCCGACCTGTTCGTGCAGCCACGCGGCGCGGCGTGCGCGCCGCCGGTGCCCACCAGAAGAAGCAGATCGCAGCAACGGAGCGCGCGAATCACGCAGGCGCGCAACCACAACCGCGTGCAGCGTCCGATCAACGAAGCCCGGCGAGCGTTAGAGGAGGCCCGTGAGCAGGAAATCGCAGCGCGTAAGTTCCGTAATCACATGCGCGACATGCTCTTTCTGTTCAAAGGCACACCGAGCACCAGCCCGTTTTGCACCTGGGTGAACGATCCCAAAGAACCGGAAGAACTGCCGCCGGACTGGATTCCCGACGAACCGGCGCCGCGGCCCGTGCCCGACGATCCACCCTTCTGACGCGTGCCGGCGCGTGAACGGGCTTGCGCGCCTTCAAAATCAGCCCCCCGCCGGGGGTTGAGCGATGACCGTGGGCTTGAAACCGTATCGGGGCGCGACAAAGTGGGCTGCTGCGCTGCGCCCCGTCCCGCCAACCGGCATCATCGGCATCCCGCCAACCGCATTCGTGGCAGGTTCAATGGCCGATGCAGCAGTGAGGCCGTTGAGCGCCACGGTGACCGGTGACGCCATCGGGGCCGCGCTCGTCCATACCGCCGGCACCGACAACCCACCGATCGATGCCGCCTTACCGACGGCTCCTCCGATCGAGCCGATCGAGCCCAGGCCTGCACCCGAAATGGCGGCGGGCAGAGCCGCTTCGGCGGCTTTGGCGGCGCCCTCGGTGGCGGACTTCGCGGCGGGCATCATGCCCTGGGCAATACCTTGGATGTCCTTGAACGAGGTGGTGAATAGCCGTGTCGGCGAAATCAATCGGATGAACGCGTCGAAGGGCGTGCTGGCGTCCAAGGTTTGCGACCCGGTCAGGCCCTCCAACAGGTCACCCAACGGACCGCCCACGACAATCCCGTCGCCCTCGGGGTTCAGGCCGATTCCACCGAGGGAAAACGCGGGATTGGCCGACGACGGGGGATTGCTCGTCAACCCGGCCAGCGACGACAGCGTTTGGGGCACCGCGTCGAGCCCCTGCGCACTGTTGCTTGCGCTGGTACCGGCCGCCTGGGCGACCGCCGCGGCCTGGCTGGCGACTCCGGCCGGGTTGGTAGTGGGCACCGCCGGCTCGAACGGCGGCAACGTCGACGCCGCGGCCGACGTACCGGCGTATCCGTACATCGCGGCCGCGTCTTGTGCCCACATCTCGCCGTATTGCGCCTCGGTGGCCGCAATTGCCGCGGTGTTCTGGCCGAGGAAGTTCGTAGCCAGCAACTCCATCAACAACACCCGGTTCGCCGCGATCACCAGCGGGGGCACCGTTTCGCCGAACGCCGCCTCGTAGGCTCCCGCTGCCGCCACGGCTTGAGCGGCGGCCCACTCCGCCTGCTCGGCCGTGCCGCGCAGCCACGCCACCTGCGGGACGGCCGCAGCCAGCATGGACGACGCAGCCGGCCCCTGCCATGGTCCGTCGGTAAGGGCCGCAATCGCCGACCCATAAGAGGATGCTGCGGAATGCAGCTCGGCGGCCAGCCCGTCCCAGGCCGCCGCGGCGGTCCGTAGCGGCCCTGAGCCGGGTCCCGAATACATCAGCGCGGAGTTGATCTCCGGCGGTAACTGCGCGAAGTCGAGCATTGTGCCCTCGCCTAACCGACCGCGGCGGTGTTGGCGACCTCCGTGGCGGCATACGAGCCGGCGCTGACGCCAAGCATCGTCGCCAACTGCTCACGAACCGCCGCGGCCTCAGCACTGATCTCCTGGAAGAGCTTTGCGTGCCAAGAGAACTGCGCCGCGGTCAATATGGAGACCACATCAGCAGCGGCGGGGGCCACCCCGGTCGTCGGGACTGCCACGGCCGAATTTCCCTCCCGCACGGCCTCGTTGATGCTATGAAGCTCGCCGGCGATCGCATCTAGTACTTCCGGTTGTGCCATCAGGAAAGACATTTTCGCTCCTCAAAATCCGTTCAACGCAACAGCTTTCAGCGCCAATCCTCGGCGCCGAATCAGACGCCTGGACACGTTAGGCAGTTGTGTCCAGGGATAACAGCCCCTGACTCGCCAATTCATTACCGGGTCGATAACTGTTCATTTAGCTGGTGTGAAATGCTGGAACATTTGGATTGGGCATGAAAGATATTGCAAACAAATATGATTGGAGTCATATATGTCCATATATGTGGTTGCTGCGGTAGCCACCGACCTTTGCCCGCGGAAGCCGGGCGCACCGCAATGCGGCCGCGTGCGGTAATCACGCGATCAAATCAATTGCCGCACATCATGATTCGTATCAATAAGCTGACCTAATCAGATGGTGCCGGCAAACCCGTAGCATCGGCTGGTCCCGAGCGGCTAGGGTGCCAGGCATGCCGGTCGCAACGAACGCCCCGAGGTTTGTCCGCAAGCTGATCGCCTTGGCCGTCGCCGGCTTGGCTACCGCGACGGTGTCGGCCTGCGATTCCCCGCCTTCCGCGCCCGCGCCCGGGGTCAATCCACGTCAGGTCACGGTCTTCGGGTCGGGGCAAGTCCAGGGCGTCCCGGACACCCTGACCGCCGATGTCGGCATCGAATTCACCGCACCCGACGTGACCACCGCGATGAACCAGACCAACGACCGCCAGCAAGCGGTCATCAACGCGCTGGTCGGCGCGGGCGTCGACCACAAAGACATCAGCACCACCGAGGTGACCCTGCAGCCGCAGTTCAGCAATCCCGAGCCCAACGGCACCGCCACCATCACCGGATACCGCGCCACCAACGCCATCACGGTCAAGATGCACCCGCCCGAAGCCGCGTCGCGGATGCTGGCCCTCATCGTCGGCACCGGTGGCGACGCCACCCGGATCAGGTCGGTCAGCTACTCCATCGCCGATGACTCGCAGCTGGTCAAGGATGCTCGCGCGCGGGCCTTCAACGACGCCAAGAACCGCGCCGAGCAGTACGCCCAGCTGTCCGGACTCCGGCTGGGCAAGGTGCTGTCGATTTCGGAGGCGACGGAACCTACGGCAGGGGGACCGCCCGCGCCGCCGAAGGCCATGCCGAGCGCGGTCCCGCTGGAACCCGGCCAGCAGACCGTGAGCTTCTCGGTGACCGCGGTGTGGGAGCTGAACTAAGGCCGGATCTACTGCTGGTAGACCCTGGGGTCCAGGGTGCCGATGTAGGAAAGGTCGCGGTAGCGCTCGTCGTAGTCCAGCCCGTAGCCCACGACGAAATCGTTCGGGATGTCGAAGCCCACATAGGCGATGTCGACGTTGGCGCCCTTCGCGTCGGGCTTGCGCAGCAGCGTGCACACCCGCAGCGAACGCGGATGGCGGCTGGTGAGGTTGCGCAGCAGCCACGACAGGGTCAGGCCCGAGTCGACGACGTCCTCGACGATCAGCACGTCGCGGCCCTGGATGTCGCGGTCCAGGTCCTTGAGGATCCGCACCACACCCGACGACGACGTCGAGGACCCGTAGGAGCTGACGGCCATGAACTCGAACTGGGTGGGCACCGGAATCGCCCGGGCCAGATCGGTGACAAAGATCACGGCGCCCTTGAGAACGGTGATCAGCAGCAGATCCTGGCCGGACTGGGTCATGACGTCGCGGTATTGCCCACCAATCTCTTCGCCGAGTTCGGCGATTCGCGCCTGGATCTGCTCGGCAGTAAGCAGCACTGACTTGATGTCCCCCGGGTACAGCTCCACGGGCTGAGCGGGGGTGATCGCCGAGGAGATCTGGGCCACGCCCACAGAGTGCCACGCCGACGGCCGAATAACCAACGGCGACCCCGGTATTGCGCCTATCGAACGGGTTCGCGCCACAGGGTAAGTACGCCGTCGCGCCGCCCGGCGACCAACCGCTCGTCGCGCAGTGCGGACCCGACCGCCACCCCGCCCTGCCCGCGCCAGGCGGTAACGAGCGCGTCGACGCCGCGGATCTGCTTGTCGGTCAGGCTTGTTGCGCCGCCCGTCAAGAGCCAGGCGCGGATCACCCGGCGCCGCACCGGGGCGGCCAGCGCGGCCAGGGCCTGCGTCTGCAACCCCGCGCCCACCTTCGCCTCGGGCAGTGCCCGGGCGGCGAGCGTGTCGATCAGTTCGGTGTCCTCCCGCAACGCCGTCGCCGTGCGGGCCAGCGCCTCGGCCACCCCGCCGCCCAGCACGTCTTCCAGCAGCGGCAGCACCTCGAGGCGCAGCCGGGTCCGGGTGAAGCGGCGGTCCGTGTTGTGCGGATCCTCCCAGGCGGTCAGGCCGAGCTCCCGGCAGGCGGCGTGGGTCGCGGTGCGCCGCACACCCAACAGCGGCCTGCCCCACGGCGGGTCGTAGGGGCGCATCCCGGCGATCGAGCGCACGCCCGACCCGCGGCCCAGCCCCAGCAGCACGGTCTCCGCCTGGTCGTCGAGCGTGTGGCCCAGCAGCACCGGTCCGCCGTGGTACGCGCTCAACGCGGCATAGCGGGCAGCGCGCGCGGCGGCCTCGGGGCCGCCTTCGTTGCCCACGTGCACGCGAACGACTTGTGCCGCAACGCATCCCAAGGTGACGGCCTGCGCCCGGGCGGTTTCGGCGACGGCGGCGGAATCGGGTTGCAGGCCGTGATCGACGATCACGGCGGTGGTGGGCCGCAGCTGTGCCGCCACCGCCGTGAGGGCGAGGGAATCCGGACCGCCGGACAGCGCAACGCACCATTCTTCGGCCGTGGCGACATGTGTCTTGATGAATTCCTCGACAGCCGCGCGCAGCTGCCCTACAGCACCCTGTCGATCCATCGCTGTGGTTCCTCGATCTCGGTGGGTAGGGGCAGCGTCTCGGGGCCGGTCCAGATGGCGTTGAACCGCTCCATTCCGACAAGCCCCACCACGTGGTCGACGAAGGCCTTGCCGCGCGTGTATTGGCTGAGCTTGGCGTCGAGGCCCAGCAGCGCGCGCAGCAGGCGTTGTAGCGGCGGTTGCTTGCGATTGCGGCGCTCGTCGAATCGACGGCGGATGGTGGTCACCGACGGCACCACCATCGGCCCGACGGCATCCATCACGTGGTCGGCGTGGCCCTCCAGCAGCGTGCCGAGCACCAGCAGCTGATCGAGGGCCTGCCGTTGGGGCTCGGACTGCACCGCGCGCACCAGACCGACGATTCCCGACGAGCTGCCATCCGCCGCCCCGTTGCCCCGGTTGCGCACGTAATCGGCGAGCCGGCTCGCCACCTGAGTGACGTCTTCACCGGCGTCGCGCGTCAACAGCGCCAGGGCCTGGGTCATGTACTCGGACAACCACGGGTTGGCGGTGAACTGCACCCGGTGGGTCACCTCGTGCAGGCAGACCCACAACCGGAAGTCGGAGGGCTCGACCCGCAGTTGCCGCTCGACGGCGATGACGTTCGGATACACCAGCAGCAGACAGCCCTCTTTTGCTTCTGCGAAGGGGTCGTACTGACCGAGGATGCCGGCCGACACGAACGCCAGCACGGCCCCCGTCTGCGCGCCGGTGACTCGGCCCGTGAAGAATCCCCGCGGCTTCTCGGCCCCGTTCATCATCACCCGCATCGACTCGGCCGCCGCGCCGATCCATTCCAGGCGGTCGACGATACGGGCGGCGGGCACTGCGCCGCCGGTGACCAGGCCCGTGACCTCACGCACCGGCGGTTCGGCCTTGGCGGCCGAACGGGTGAGCTCGTCGATCACCTGGCGCCGGGTGTATTCGCTGGACGGCGGGCCCGGGCGGGCCAGCCGCTGGCCGACCGTGGCGGCGAATCCCCAGTCGACGGCGGTACCGAGGGTGAGCTCCGAGGGCGCGCTCATGAGCACCCACACGACCAGAGCTTGGTGGCCAGGGCGTCCATCACGTTGCGGCCGTTCGGGCCGGCGGCGTTGGAGATGAAGGCGAACGTGAGCACCCGTCCGCTGCGGTCGGTGAGCACCCCGGCCAGGGCGTTGACGGCGGTCAGCGATCCGGTCTTGGCGCGCAGCCAGCCGGCCGGCCCCTGATTGGAGGCCGCGTCGGTGAAACGGTCGCCCAGCGTCCCGCTGCCGGCGGCGATCGGGAGCAGGTCCAGCAGCGCGCGCAGCGCCGGCTGGTCGGGTCCGGCGGCGGCCTGCAGCACACCGTCGAGCGTCTTGGCGGTCAACCGGTCGTCGACGGAAAGCCCGCTGGAGTCCATCAGCGCGGCGCCCCCGGTGTCGACGTGCGCGGTGCCCAACCGGTTGGTCACCGCGTCGGCCGCACCGGCGAAGCTGCGCGGCCGGTTGATCGCGGCCGCCACCTCGCGGGCGATGCATTCCGCCATCACGTTGTCGGAGTGGTCCATCATCTCGGACAGCCGCTGGACCAATGGTGCCGACTGCACAACGGCCAGCTGCCGCGCTCCCGACGGCGCCGTCGCGATCGTCACCGCGGCGGGATCCAGGCCCAGCGCCTTGGCCAACTCCCGCCCGGTATCCAGCGCCGGGGTCCGGGACCGCCGGGAGTTGACGGTGGTCGGCTGGATGCGGCCGGCGTCGATCATCACCGACTCGATCGGCGCGATGTCGCCGTTGTCGACATCGGCCACATCCCAGCCCTGCGCCATCGTCGGCCCGCTGAACGCCGACGTGTCCACCTGCACCGCGGTCGGTGTCACACCGCTGCGGCGGATCTGCTCGACGAGGTCGCTGAGCCGGGCCGACCCGCGGTACCAGGTGTCCACGCCGGGCGGCGCCGCCGACAACACCGGGTCGCCGGCGCCGACGAGCACGACGGGGCCTTGGGCGTTCTGGCTGCCGGCCACCACCCGCGTGCTGATCCGCGCCTGATGGTCCAGGGTCAGCAGGGCCGCGGCCGCCGTCAGCACTTTGTTGGTCGACGCCGGCACCAGCGGCATGTCGTCTGCCACCTGCCAGAGCTCTTTTCCGGTGATGGCGTCGGTGACTCGCGCACCCAACCTGCCCAGATTCGGGTCGGCCACCACCGCCGCCAGTGCGGCCGCCACCCCTGCCGGGCTGGGCGTCTCCGCGGTGTCGCTGACCGGGACCATGCCCGGTTTGACCGTCGGCGCGTGCGGGGGCGGTATCGGGGCGTGCGAGCTGTTGCCGCCGTGCCCCACCGAGGTGAAAAACGTCGCCGCCGCCACCACGGCGGCGACAAACGCCAGCACGGCCAACCCGACGAACACTTGGGTGGATTTTTGCCAGCGAGTGGGACCCATCGCTCTCCTGACTGTCTGAGCCCATTCTGCCGAATCCGCCGCAATGGCCTCGACTAGGGTGATCCCCGACGCAAACGGACCACCGCGAACCGCCCAGATCTAAGGAGCGCAGAGTGCAATTCGACGTGACCATCGAGATTCCGAAGGGCCAGCGCAACAAGTACGAGGTGGATCACGAGACGGGCCGGGTGCGTCTGGACCGCTACCTCTACACCACGATGGCCTATCCCGCTGACTACGGCTTCATCGAGGACACCCTGGGTGAGGACGGTGACCCGCTGGACGCGATGGTGCTGCTGCCGGAGTCGGTGTTCCCCGGCGTGATCGTGGAGGCGCGCCCGGTGGGCATGTTCCGGATGGTCGACGAGGCCGGCGGCGACGACAAGGTGCTGTGCGTGCCGGCCGGCGACCACCGATGGGACCACATCCAGGACATCGGCGACGTGCCGGAGCACGAACTGGATGTGATCAAGCACTTTTTCTCGCAGTACAAGGCGCTGGAGCCGGGCAAGTTCGTCAAGGCGGCCGACTGGGCTGATCGCGCCGCAGCCGAAGCGGAGGTACAGCGTTCGGTGGAGCGGTTCAAGTCAGGCGGGCACTGACGTGCGGTGACGCTCGTGGCGTAACCGCACGCCGATCTCCGGTGGCATCCTGGCGATGTGACCCCGGTGCTGCATTTCGCCTCCAATTTCTGGTGGCTGGTTTTTCCGCTGGGCGGTGCGATCGGCGGGGGCCTTCGGGCCATTGCCGCCGCGAACGAGCGCCGGGCCGAGCGTCGGCTGGAACGGTATCGGCTGAAGCAGCAAGCCAAGATCGCGGTGGCCGAGGCGTCGGGCCGGGTGCGGACCAACGAGGAAAGCGACCGGCGAGAGATCGCCAAACTCGTTGAGGCGCACGATCGTACCGACGCCCGGTGGTTCGACTATGAAGTCGATATCGCGCGATTACTGGACTTCCCGATGATGACCGATATGCGAGCTCCGCTGACCATCGCGTTCCATCGGGCGAAGCGGCACGCGGACCTGCTGCGACCGGAACCGCCCGAGGGCCTGGTCGGCAACCGGGATGCGTTGGTGGAATACCGCGACGCCGTCCACGAGTACATCAGTGCGTTCGAGATCGCCGAGGCCGAGGCGATTCGCCGGCGACGCAGCGATTTCTCGGCGGACGAGCAACAACGGATGGCACGGGCCCAAAGCTTGCTGCACTTGGCGCAGGACGACGCGGCCACCCGCGAGGAACGACAGAATGCCTACGCGCGGGCGAGCAGGGAACTCGACGGACTGATCGTGCTGCCGGCCACCGCGAGGGCCGGCATCGAACGGCGCATCGCCGGCCAGATTGAGGCCTAAACCGCCGACGACGCGGCGGCCTTGGCGTGGCGCCGATTGCGGAGCACGCTCCAGCCCAGCGCCGCCCCGATGAACACCACCCCCACCGAGGCGGTGACCGGGTCGGGGACCTCGAATCGCGGTTCGATCGACACCAGCATGATCACCGCCAGCACCCCGATCGCCCAATGCGCGCCGTGCTCCAGGTACACGTAGCGGTCCAGCGCATCCTGCTTCACCAGGAAGATCGTGATAGACCGGACGAACATCGAGCCCACCAGTCCGAGCCCCAATGCGATGACGATCGGGTCCGAGGTGATCGCGAAGGCGCCGGTGACCCCGTCGAACGAGAAAGCGGCATCGAGAACCTCGAGATAAAGGAACAGGGTCAGGCCGGCCTTGCCGACCGCCTTGCCGGCCGACACGGCGTCGAGGTCCGGTGGCCGGAACGCCCGGCTCAGCCCGTTGACGACCAAGTACGTCACCAGACCCAGCAGCCCGGCGGTCAGCACGGTCGCGCCCTCGTCGCCGGAGTGCGTCAGCCCCGTACCGACGAGGATCAGCACGACGGCGGTCACCGCCACCGGCAGCTGACCCAGCCGCCCGATGCGGGCGAACGGGATCTCAATCCACTTGAGCCACTTGATATCTCGGTCGTGGAACACGAAATCCAGAAACAGCATCAACAGGAACGTCCCGCCGAATGCGGCGATCTGCGGATGCGCGGCGACGATCAGCTTTTCATAGCTGGGCGAGCCGTCGGGGAATTCCAGCGCGCCGTGCGGCGGGGGATGCAGGGCCAACTCCATCGCCCGGACCGGATCGAGGCCCGCGGTCACCCACACGATCAGCAGCGGGAAGAGCAGCCGCATGCCGAACACCGCGATGAGAATCCCTACGGTCAGAAACATCTGCCGCCAGAACGGGCTCATCTGCTTGAGGATGGCGGCGTTGATGATGGCGTTGTCGAACGATAGCGAGATCTCGAGCAGCGCCAGGGCTAACAGCAGAAGCAGTGCATTGAGCCCGCCGTGGGCGTATCCGAGCGCAAGGGCCGCCACGGTGAGCAACAGCGAGATCCCGAAGATGCGCAAGGCGGCCAAGGTCCTTTCCGACAGCCGCTCACGATAGCGAACCCCGGTCGCCGCCGCAGACCGGTGTCCACGGGACTTACTATTTTCAGATTGTGGCGATGCCCGAAGTCGGCGGTACCCAAGCCTCCACCGGCGCCGGTCCGATCACGCGCGGCAGCGTGGCCCGGGTCGCCACGGCAACAGCGCTCACCGCCCTGTGCGGTTACGCGGTGATCTACCTGGCCGCCCGTGACCTGGCGCCGGGCGGCTTTTCGGTATTCGGGGTGTTCTGGGGGGCGTTCGGCCTGGCGACCGGCGCCGCTTTCGGGCTGCTACAGGAGACCACCCGGGAGGTCCGCTCGACCCGGCACGTCTCGGCGGCCTTACCGGTTGACCAACCACAAACCCACCCGCTGCGGGTCGCCATGCTGGTCGGCGTGGGCGCGGCCGTCGTGATCGCCGGCAGCTCGCCGCTGTGGAGCGGGCGGGTATTCGTCGAGCAACGGTGGCTGTCGGTCGCGCTGCTCAGCGTCGGGCTGGCCGGGTTCTGCGTGCACGCCACCCTGCTGGGCATGCTGGCCGGCACCGATCGGTGGACCGGGTACGGGGCGCTGATGGTGACCGACGCGGTCATCCGGGTGACGGTCGCCGCGGCCACCGTCGTACTCGGGTGGCGCCTGGTCGGCTTCCTGTGGGCCACGGTCGCGGGCGCGGTCGCCTGGGTGATCATGCTGGTCGCCTCGCCGTCGGCGCGGGCCGCCGCCCGCCTGCTGACGCCCGGTGGCGCGGCCACCTTCCTGCGCGGGGCCGCCCATTCGATCACCGCCGCCGGCGCGAACGCGATCCTGGTGATGGGCTTCCCCGTCTTGTTGAAGCTGACCAGTAACGAGCTGGGAGCCGAAGGCGGGGTGATCATCCTCGCCGTGACGCTGACGCGGGCGCCGCTGCTGGTGCCGCTGATGGCCATGCAGGGCAACCTGATCGCGCATTTCGTCGACGCGCGCACCGACCGGGTTCGTGCCCTGATCGCCCCGGCCGGGATCATCGGCGGCATCGGCGCGGTGGGGGTGGTGGCGGCCGGGGTCGTGGGCCCGTGGCTGCTGCGGGTGGCCTTCGGGCCGCAGTACCAGGCCAGCGGCGCGCTGCTGGCCTGGCTGACGGCGGCAGCGGTGGCGATCGCCATGCTGACGCTGACCGGCACCGGAGTGGTAGCGGCGGCACTCCACCGGGCGTACTCGCTGGGCTGGGTCGGGGCGACGGTGGCGTCGGGACTGCTGCTGCTGCTACCGCTGCCGCTGCAGACGCGGACCGTGGTCGGCTTGTTGTGCGGTCCGGTGGTGGGAATCGGCGTTCATCTGATGGCACTCGCGCGCGCCGGGCGCTTGACCGGCTGATCCTGGCTAACCTTGTGGGCATCGAACCCAAATACTCGGGCGCCTGGATCGTCATCCCCGCCTTCAACGAAGCCTCCGTCATCGGCGAGGTGGTCGCCGATGTGCGCTCGATCTTCGACAACGTCGTCTGCGTAGACGACGGCAGCACCGACGACACGGGCGAGATCGCCAGGCGGGCCGGTGCCCACCTGGTGCGCCATCCGATCAACCTGGGCCAGGGTGCGGCCATCCAGACCGGCGTCGAGTACGCGCGCAAACAACCTGGGGCGCAGGTGTTCGCCACGTTCGACGGTGACGGGCAGCATCGGGTCAAGGATCTGGCCGCGATGGTCGACCGGCTGGGCGCGGAGGACGTCGACGTCGTCATCGGGACGCGGTTCGGCGCGCACGGCGGCGCCCGGCCCCCGTTTGTGAAGCGGCTGGTGCTGCAGACCGCGGCGCGGCTGAGCCGGCGCGGCCGCCGACTTGGCTTGACCGACACCAACAATGGACTGCGGGTGTTCAACAAGAAGGTCGCCGACGGGCTGGACATCACCATGAGCGGCATGAGCCACGCCAACGAGTTCATCATGCTGATCACCGAAAACCATTGGCGCGTCGTCGAACAACCGGTCGAGGTGCTGTACACCGATTACTCGAAGTCGAAGGGCCAGCCACTCCTCAATGGCGTCAACATCATCTTCGACGGGTTCCTGCGAGGGAGGATTCCGAGATGAAAAGGACTGAAAGATGAACTGGATCCAGGTGCTGCTGATCGGGTCGATCATCGCGCTGCTGGTCTACCTGCTGCGGTCGCGCAGGAACGCGCGATCCCGGGCCTGGGTCAAGGTCGGCTACGTCGTCTTCGTGCTGGCCGGCGTCTATGCCGTGCTGCGGCCCGACGACACCACGGTCGTGGCGCAATGGTTCGGGGTGCGCCGCGGCACCGACCTGATGCTCTACGCGCTCATCATGGCGTTCTGCTTCACCACGCTCAGCACTTACATGCGGTTCAAGGACCTGGAACTGCGCTACGCGCGCCTCGCCCGGGCCCTTGCGCTCGAGAGCGCCCAGGCGCCCGAAACTCCTCACTCTGCGTCGACCGTGTAGCCACTGCGAAAAACCCCGAAATTTCGCAGTGTGTACACGCTCGGCGGAGCTAGACCGTCTGGGCCTTCCGGAAGTACTCGACCGTCCGGCGCACGCCGTCATCGAGCCGGACCTGTGGCCGCCAGCCCAAAACCCGTTCGGCCAAACCGATGTCGAGGCACGACCGCCTCAGATCGCCCAGGCGATCCGGATGAAACTCCGGGTCGTCGGGTCCTCCGACCGCCGCCGCCACCGCCGAATGCAGTTGCCGGTCCGAGGTTTCGATGCCGGTGCCGATGTTGAAACGCTGCCCGCCGCCCGCCTCCCCGGCGGCCTTGACGAAGGCGTCCACCACGTCGTCGACGAACACGTAGTCGCGGGTTTTGCCGCCGTCGCCGAACACCTTGGTGGGCTTACCCGACAGCAGCGCCTGGGCGAAGATCGCCACTACGCCGGCCTCGCCGTGCGGGTCCTGGCGGGGGCCGTAGACGTTGGCCGGGGCGATGTGCGAGCAGTCCATGCCGTACAGGTGGCGGAAGGTGTTCAGGTAGATCTCGCCGGCCACCTTTCCGGCGGCATACGGCGAGGCCGGGTCGGTCGGCACGGTCTCAGGTGTCGGGTATTGCGGCGGGGTGCCGTAGATGGATCCGCCGGACGAGGTGTGCACGATCTTGCGCACCCCCGCCAGCCGTGCCGCCTCGGCGAGGCGCACCGTGCCGATGACGTTGACCGAGGCGTCGAATTGCGGGTCGGCCACCGAGTGCCGCACGTCGATCTGGGCCGCCAGGTGGAACACCACCTCAGGCCGGTGCTCATCGAGGATGGACTGCAGATCGGCGGTGACGATGTCCGCCTCGACGAAGACATGCGCCGGGTTGTCGGCCAGGTGCTCGAGGTTGGTCGCGCGCCCGGTGGCGAAGTTGTCCAGCCCCACCACCGTGTGGCCGTCGGCCAGCAGGCGGTCGACTAGCGTCGACCCGATGAATCCGGCTGCCCCGGTTACCAGTGCGCGCACCGGCCCACCATACATAGTGGCCCTGGCCGTCGCGCTGATCGCCGCTGCGCTGGGAATACGCGCGGTGCTGGCGTTCGGGGGCTACTTCTACTGGGACGACCTGATCCTCATCGGGAAGGCCGGCACCCACAACCTGCTGTCGCCGTCGTACCTCTTCGACGACCACGACGGCCACGTCATGCCGGGCGCCTTCCTGGTCGGCGGCGCCATCATCCGGCTGGCTCCGCTGAACTGGACCGGGCCGGCGATCAGCCTGCTGGTGCTGCAGCTGCTGGCCTCGCTGGCGCTGTTGCGCGCCCTGTACGTCGTCCTCGGCTGGCGGCCGGTGCTGCTGATCCCGCTGACGTTCGCGCTGTTCACGCCGCTGGCCGTGCCGGGGTTCGCGTGGTGGGCGGCGGCGCTGAACTCGCTGCCGATGCTGGCGGCGCTGGCGTGGGTGTGCGCCGACGCCATCCTGCTGGTGCGCACGGGCAACCGGCGCTACGCGGTGACCGGGACGCTGGTCTACTTCGGCGGGCTGCTGTTCTTCGAGAAGGCCGCGGTGATCCCGTTCGTCGCGTTCGCGGTGGCCGCGCTGCTACGCCACGTCCAGGGTGATCGGGCCGCGCTGCTCACGGTGTGGCGGGCCGGGCTGCGACTGTGGATACCGGCGCTGACGCTCACCGCCGGCTGGATAGCGCTCTACCTGGCGGTGGTCAACCAGCGGCGATGGAGCTCCGACCTGACGATGACGGCGGAGCTGCTCGCGCGATCGATGACGCACGGCATCGTGCCGGGGCTGGCCGGCGGCCCGTGGCACTGGGACCGGTGGGCGCCCGCCTCGCCGTGGGCCACCCCCCCGCCGTCGGTGATGGTGCTCGGCTGGCTGGTGCTGGGCGGCACCGTCGCGGTCTCACTGCTGCGCAAGCAGCGCATCGGACCGGTGTGGCTGACGGCGGCCGGCTATGCCGTCGCCTGCCAGGTGCCGGTCTATTTGATGCGCTCGTCGAAGCAGACCGCGCTGGAACTCGCCCAAACCCTGCGCTATTTCCCGGATCTCGTCTTCGTACTGGCGCTGCTGGCCGCCGTCGCGTTTTGCGCGCCGAACCGGGCCGCCGCTGCGCGCTGGCTGGACGCCTCGCCCAAACGCACCGTGGTGACGCTGGTCTTGGCGACGTTGTTCGTGGCGAGCAGCCTCTATTCGACGGCGACGTTTCTGACCAGCTGGCGGGACAACCCGGCCCAGCGCTATTTGCAGAACGCCCAGGCCGATCTGGCCGCAGCGCACGCGGCCTCTACGGCGCCGCTGCTGGATCAGGAGGTCGATCCGCTGGTGCTGCAACGGGTGGCGGCGCCGGAGAACCTGGCCAGCCACATGTTCGCCCTGCTGCGGGACAGGCCCGAATTCGCCCTGGCCACAACGCAATTGCGGATGCTGGACAGCTCGGGCCGACTGGTCAAGGCGCGGGTGACCTGGGTGCGGACCATCGCGCCGGGCCCCCTGCCGCAGTGTGGCTATTTCACGCAACCGGACAAGCCGGCGCGCCTGGTGCTCGACGGGCCGCTGCTGCCCGCCGACTGGAGCGTCGAACTCAACTACCTGGCCAACAGCGAGGGAACGATGACGCTGTCGATGACGCAGGGACCCGAGGTCAAGGTCCCCGTGCATCCGGGGCTCAACCGGGTCTTCGCCCGGCTGCCCGGCGCCGGCGACGCGATCACCGTGCGCGCCAACACCACCGCGCTGGCGTTGTGCATCGCGTCGGGTCCGGTGGGCTTCCTGGCGCCGGCCTAGCCGCGCGCCCGGCAGAAAAACGATGGAGCCGCCTGGGGGAATCGAACCCCCGACCTATTCATTACGAGTGAATCGCTCTACCGACTGAGCTAAGGCGGCATACCCTCACGCCGGGCGGCACGAGTCTACGGCAGCGGGACGGGCACGACGAAATCAATCGCGCAGTTCCTGGCCAAAGGTGGCCACCATGGCGTCGACCGCGAACTTGGGCTTGACGTTGATCGCCAACGCCTCGCGGCACTCCAGGACCGCCTCGATGCAGCGCAGCAGCCGCTGGGGCGGGGCATGGGCGGCCAGCGCCGCCACCCGGTCGGCCATGTCCGGATGGTTGGGCCGCACCGACCCCGCGCCCGCCGACACCATGAGCGCATCGCGGAAATACGTCGCCAAGTCGATCAGCGCCCGGTCCAGGGCGTCGCGCGAAGCCCGGGTCTGACGCGACTTCTGCCGCCGTTCGAGGTCCTTCATCGCGCCCGTGGCACCACGCATCGCGCCGGCGGTGCCCTTGCCGGTGCCGCCCGCGCCCAGGGCCGTCCGCAGCTCTTCGGTCTCGGCCTCGGCGCGGTCCGCGGTGAGCACCACGGCCTCGGCTTCGGCCGCGGCCACCAGCTCCTCGGCGGCGGCGTAGGCCCGCGACGATGTCGCGGCGTCCCGCACCAGCGCCAGCGCGCGCTCGCGGCGCTCCCGGGCCTCGGGATCGGTGGCCAGCCGCCGCGCCCGGCCCACGTGACCGCCGCTGACCGACGCCGCCCAGTTCGCGGTGTCGGGCGTCAGGCCGTCGCTGTCGATCAGCACGCGCGCGATCGCCTCGGTCGGCGGGGTGACCAGCGCGACGTGCCGGCAGCGGGAACGCAACGTGATGGCGATGTCCTCGGGATCCACCGACGGCGCACACAACAGGAACACCGTCGAGGGCGGCGGCTCCTCGACGACCTTGAGCAGCGCGTTGGCAGCGCCCTCGGTCAGCCGGTCGGCGTCCTCGATCACCACGATCTGCCGGTGCCCGGTGGCCGGACGCCGCGAGGCGATCTGCACGATGGCGCGCATCTCGTCCACCCCGATCGACAGCCCTTCGGGAATCACCCGGCGCACGTCGGAGTGGGTACCGGCCATCGTCGTCGTGCAGGCCCGGCATTGCCCGCACCCCGGTTCGCCGTCGGAGGTGCACTGCAGCGCGGCCGCGAAGCACAGCGCCGCGACCGAGCGCCCCGATCCGGGCGGACCCGTGATCAGCCATGCATGTGTCATAGTCCCGGCGCCCGCATCGCTGTGAACCAGCTCACCGCGGGCGGCCCTGGCTGCGGCGAGCAGCTCGGCCGTCACCACGTCCTGGCCTACCAGCCGCGTAAACACCCCGGACATCACCGGTAACAGTAGCCACCGCTGCCGACATATACCGATCGGCCACCGTATCGCGACAAGCCCGTTACATTTCCGCTCTTTTCGGCCCGAACGGGGGCACGTCGAGATGGTTGTAAGTTTCCGACAAGTCCCTGCTGACCGATACGGTGGGATCGTGGCATCACCGGCAACACTGCCCGGGCGGATCAGCGCATTCGTCCGGTGGGTGGTGCGTACCCCGTGGCCGCTGTTCTCGCTGAGCATGCTGCAGGCCGACATCATCGGCGCCCTCTTCGTGCTCGGCTTCCTGCGCTACGCCCTGCCCCCCGAGGATCGTATTCAGCTGCAGGATCTGCCGGTCCTGAACCTGGCGGTCTTCGGGGCCGCGCTGGTGCTGTTGTTCCTGGCCGGCTGGATGGTGAACCTGAAGCTGCTGATGCCGGTCTTCCGCTGGCAGCGCCGCGACAACCTGCTCGCCGAGGCCGACCCGGCCGCCACCGAGCTGGCCCGCAGCCGCGCCCTGCGGATGCCCTTCTACCGCACGCTCATCAGCATGGCGGCCTGGTGCATCGGCGGCGTGGTGTTCATCATCGCCAGCTGGTCGGTGGCCCGATTCGCCGCGCCCGTCGTGGCCGTCGCCACCGGGCTCGGCGCCGCGGCGACCGCGATCATCGGCTACCTGCAGTCCGAGCGGGTGCTGCGGCCGGTGGCCGTGGCGGCCCTGCGCAGCGGCGTGCCCGAGAACGTCCAGGCGCCCGGCGTCATCCTGCGGCAGATCCTGACGTGGATGCTGTCCACCGCCGTCCCGGTGCTGGCCATCGTGCTGGCGGTGATGGCGGACAAGGCGTCCCTGCTGCACGCCACCCCGGAGAAGCTGTTCACCCCCATCCTGTTGCTGGCGCTGGCGGCGTTGGGCATCGGCTTTGTCAGCACCCTGCTGGTGGCCATGTCGATCGCCGACCCGCTACGTCAGCTGCGGTGGGCGCTGTCCGAGGTGCAGCGCGGAAACTACAACGCGCACATGCAGATCTACGACGCCAGCGAGCTGGGCCTGCTGCAGGCCGGCTTCAACGACATGGTGCGCGACCTGTCCGAGCGGCAGCGGCTGCGTGACCTGTTCGGTCGCTACGTCGGCGAAGACGTGGCCCGCCGGGCACTGGAGCGCGGCACCGAGTTGGGCGGTCAGGAGCGCCACGTCGCGGTCCTGTTCGTCGACCTGGTCGGCTCCACCAAGCTCGCCGCGACCCGACCACCCGCCGAAGTGGTCCACCTGCTCAACGAGTTCTTCCGGGTGGTGGTCGATACCGTCGGCCGGCACGGCGGTTTCGTCAACAAGTTCCAGGGCGACGCCGCCCTGGCCATCTTCGGCGCACCGATCGAACACCCCGACGCTTCGGGCGGTGCGCTCGCCGCGGCTCGCGAACTGCACGACGAACTCCTCCCGGTGATCGGGTCCGCGGAGTTCGGCATCGGGGTGTCGGCGGGCAGGGCGATCGCCGGGCACATCGGCGCCCAGGCCCGCTTCGAATACACGGTGATCGGCGACCCGGTCAACGAGGCCGCCCGGCTGACCGAGCTGGCCAAACTCGAGTCCGGCCACGTGCTGGCGTCGGCGATCGCGGTCAGCGGCGCGCTCGACGCCGAGGCCTTGTGCTGGGATGTCGGCGAAGTGGTCGAGCTGCGCGGCCGCACCGCCCCCACTCAGCTGGCGCGGCCGGTGAATCTGGCCGGATCCACGGACTCCCAACCCGTACGGGCCCCCGAAGAGGTGCACAGCGAGGCAATCGGCCCCGGTTACTAGACCGGTCTAGTTGCGCTTGGCGGCCTTCTTGGCCGGGGCCTTCTTGCGGGCGGCCTTCTTCGCGGGACGCTTCACCGGACCGCGCGCCCGCCGGTCGGCCAGCAGTTCGGCGGCGCGCTCGTCGGTGATCGACAGGACGTCGTCGCCCTTGCGCAGGCTCGCGTTGGTCTCGCCGTCGGTGACGTAGGGCCCGAATCGGCCGTCCTTGATCACCATCGGCTTGCCGGTCGCCGGGTCGGTGCCCAGCTCGCGCAGCGGCGGCGCGGCGGCGGCCTGCCTGCCGCGGCGTTTGGGCTCGGCGTAGATCTTCAACGCCTCGTCGAGCGTGATCTCGAAGATCTGGTCCTCGGTGGCCAGCGAACGAGAATCGGTGCCGCGCTTCAGGTATGGGCCGTAGCGGCCGTTCTGCGCGGTGATCTCCTCACCGGTTTGCGGGTCCACGCCCACCACCCGGGGCAGTGACAGCAGCTTCAGCGCGTCTTCGAGGGTGACGGTCTGCAGGTCCATGCTGCGCAGCAGCGAGCCGGTTCTGGGCTTGGGGCCGGTGGGCTTCTTGCCCTTCTTCGCCGGGGCGCCGCCGTCCTCCTCGCCGGGTGGCTCGGGCAGGACCTCGGTCACGTAGGGGCCGTACCGGCCGTCCTTGGCGACGATCTCGTGACCCGTTTCCGGGTCGACACCCAACGAGCGTCCCTCCTGCGGTGTGGCGAACAGCTGCTCGGCCACCTCCAGCGTCAGCTCGTCGGGCGTGAGCGAGTCGTTGAGGTTGGCGCGCTGCGGCCCGAGCTCACCCTCATCGTTGGTGACCATGCGCTCCAGGTAAGGCCCGTTCTTGCCCACCCGGACGTAGACGGGGCGACCCTGCACGTCGTCAAACAGCTTGATGGAGTTGACTTCTCGGGCGTCGATGCCTTCGAGGTTGACGCCGACGAGCTTCTTCAGGCCGCCGGAGCGGGCCACCGAGTCGGCCACCCCGTGCTCGCCGCCGAAGTAGAAGTTGTTGAGCCAGTCGGTGCGCCGCTCCTGGCCCGAGGCGATCGCGTCGAGCTCGTCTTCCATCGCGGCGGTGAAGTCGTAGTCGACGAGCCGGCCGAAATGCTGCTCCAGCAAACCGGTTACGGCGAACGCGACCCACGAGGGCACCAGGGCGCTGCCCTTCTTGTGCACGTAGCCACGGTCCTGGATGGTTTTGATGATCGACGAGTACGTCGACGGGCGGCCGATGCCCAGCTCCTCGAGCGCCTTCACCAGCGACGCCTCGGTGTAGCGCGCCGGCGGGTTGGTGGCGTGGCCGTCGGGAGTGAGCTCGATGGCGTCCAGCCGCTGGCCCTGCGTCAGGTGCGGCAGCCGGCTCTCGGCGTCATCGGCCTCGCCGCCGGCCAATTCGTCGACAGTCTCCACGTAGGCCTTCAGGAAGCCGGCGAACGTGATGGTGCGCCCGCTGGCCGAGAACACCACATCGCGACCCCCGGATTGACCACTGACCCGCAGGCTCAGCGTGGTCCCGCGCGCGTCGGCCATCTGCGAGGCCACGGTGCGCTGCCAGATCAGCTCGTAGAGCCGGAATTCGTCGCCGTCGAGCTCACGGCGCACCGCGTCCGGGGTGGCGAACGTCTCGCCGGCGGGCCGGATGGCCTCGTGCGCCTCCTGGGCGTTCTTCACCTTGCGGGTGTACTGCCGCGGCGACGGCGAGACGTACTCCTCGCCGTAGAGCTGGCGCGCCTGCGTGCGCGCGGCGTTGATCGCCGACTGCGACAGCGTCGTCGAGTCGGTACGCATATAGGTGATGTAGCCGTTCTCGTAGAGCCGCTGGGCGATGCTCATGGTGCGCTCCGACGAGAACCGCAGCTTGCGGCCGGCCTCCTGCTGCAGCGTCGACGTCATGAACGGCGCGTAGGGCCGGCGGGTGTAGGGCTTCTCCTCCACCGAGGCGACGGACAGCTGGGCGCCACGCAGCCCGGCGGCCAGCTCGGTCGCCTGTGCCTCGTTCAACACGGTCACTTCGTCGGCCTTGCGCAGCTGGCCCAGCGAATCGAAGTCGCGGCCGGTGGCAACGCGCAGGCCGTCGACGCCTGCCAGCCGGGCGGTGAAGGTGGGCGGCTGGGCGGCTGGGTCGGACACGCTGGCGTCCAGCCGGGCCAGGATGTCCCAGTAGGAGGCGCTGCGGAACGCCATGCGGTCGCGTTCCCGCTGCACGATGATGCGCGTGGCCACCGACTGAACCCGGCCGGCCGACAGCTTGGGCGCGACCTTCTTCCACAGCACCGGGCTGACCTCGTACCCGTACAGCCGGTCCAGGATGCGGCGGGTTTCCTGCGCGTCGACCAGGTCGATGTCCAGGTCACGGGGATTCTCGGCGGCCTCGAGGATGGCGGGCTCGGTGATCTCGTGGAACACCATTCGCTTGACCGGGATGTTCGGCTTCAGGGTTTCCAGCAGGTGCCAGGCGATGGCTTCGCCCTCGCGGTCACCATCCGTGGCCAGGTAGAGCTCGTCGACGCCTTTCAGCAAGCCCTTCAGTTCGCTGACGGTGCTCTTCTTCTCCGGGCTGATGATGTACAGCGGTTCGAAGTCGTGGTCGACGTTGACACCAAGCCGTGCCCACGGCTCCGACTTGTACTTCGCCGGCACGTCGGCCGCGGCGCGGGGCAGGTCGCGGATGTGACCGCGCGAGGATTCGACGATGTAGTTGGAGCCCAGGTAGCCGGCCAGTTTGCGCGCCTTGGTAGGCGACTCGACGATGACGAGTCGCCTACGGCTCCCAGCCCGGCCGCTTTCGCGGTCCTTGAGATTCGGGTCGGCCAACTACGCTTACGCTCCATCCTTGATCTCGGCCCCCCTGCGAGGCCGCCCCGCAGAAGAATGACAGGCCGGCGTCAAAAATTCCGCGGAAATTCAGATACGCCAGCGTTCCTTCGCCTTCGGGCACCTGACAATTTCGCACCCTTGGGCGCGCCTGCGCAAACCGGCTGCCGAAAACGCAAGTCTTTTTCCGCGGTTATACCCGCGGCCACGCCGATGGCGCGTCAACGCCGTCGGGGGCGTCGCCCACGTTCTCTACCAGGCGCGATAGCCGGCGACGGCCGCTGACCCGCAGCGCCGGGCGGCCGCCGCGGGTGCCGATCAAAGTGGGGGCGATTCCGACCCGCATCAAAGCCGACGCCAGCGGGGAATGGGTATCGGGCGCGTGTGGATCCAGCCCAAGCAGGTAATGGTCGCCCTCGGGGTGACCGGCCGCCAGCGTCCACGCCCGCAATTCGCGCGGCCCGGGGAGCCAGCGCGGGGGAACCGTTTTGACCGCGCCGCGCGTCCATTCGGCGGCCAAATTGACCAAAGCAGCGGTGACCGCCGTCCGCACCAACGGGGTGTCCTCGTCGGTGCGGCCTATTTCGGGCGTCAGCCCCGCCTCGCGGATCATGTCGGCCAGCGCGGCAGCGCGCCACAGGTGGTCTACGACCACTGAAAGCCGAGCAAGCCGCGCGCCCTGCGCCTCCAGCCCGCCAACCATGACGATCTGCCCGGAAGCCGCCAGCACCCCGGAGAGATCGGCGACCGCGGGCGGCACCGACTCCGCTGTGAAGAAGGAAAGCTGGCTCACGCCACCGACAGTAGGCCAGGTCGACCATCCGCGTCTTGAGGCAACCGGCGCGGCGGCGGTTTCGCGAGCCGGCTGCGATACGAAACCCCCCGGCGGGCCCGCTAGCGGGACTGCACGGGGGGTCCGTGGAGAATCGGCTCGTCCTTAGACGGAGCGGACTCCGGTGGCCTGGGGGCCCTTAGGGCTGTGGCCGATTTCGAACTCGACCTTCTGGTTTTCTTCAAGGGTGCGGAAGCCCGAACCCTGGATCTCCGTGTAGTGGACAAACACGTCTGCGGAACCGTCTTCGGGGGCAATGAACCCGAAGCCCTTCTCCGCGTTGAACCACTTCACAGTTCCCTGTGGCATCTCTCGATCTTTCCTTTTCTTCTGGGTGCGGGACATCGCCTTTCGATGCCCCGGGCCTGTACGACCGCCATACCTCGCTCAGTCGCCGGAACTTCACCCGACCGATTAACCTCGCAGGAACCGCGGCCGCAACGTCGATCCTGCGAAAGTTTGACACGAACACAGAAGCTGCGACCGCAAATAGTCAACCATGTTCATCGCGTCGGCGACAGACTTGCGCCTTGGACGCATTCTGAGACGGGTTCCAGGAGGGTGCGAATGGCGAGTTTCGGCAGCGACCTGCTCGCCGCCGCGCTCGCCGGTACCGCTGCCGACGAGCACCCGCTGCGCCACGTCGCCGAGCTGCCGCCGCGAAGCGGCCGCCCGCACAGTTGGCCGGCGTGGGCCGAGCCCGACGTGGTGCGCGCGTTCACCGACCGCGGCATCAGTTCCCCCTGGTCACACCAGTCGGCCGCCGCGGAATTGGCTCACGCCGGCCGTCACGTGGTGGTGAGCACCGGGACCGCGTCGGGCAAGTCACTGGCCTATCAGCTTCCCGTCCTCAATGCCCTGGCCACCGATCCGCGCGCCCGGGTGCTGTACCTGTCCCCGACGAAGGCGCTTGGCCACGACCAGTTGCGCGCCGCGCACGCGCTCACCGCGGCCATCCCGCGGCTGCATGACGTCGCTCCCACCGCGTATGACGGCGACAGCCCCCCGGAAGTCCGCCGCTTCGCGCGCGAACGGTCCCGGTGGCTGTTTTCCAATCCCGACATGATTCATTTGTCGATTCTGCGCAACCATGCCCGCTGGGCCGTGCTTTTGCGCGGTCTTCGGTTCGTGATCGTCGACGAATGCCATTACTACCGTGGCGTTTTCGGCTCCAACGTGGCGATGGTGCTGCGCCGGTTGCTGCGGCTGTGTGCGCGATACTCCGCTGGACCCGACTCCATGCCCACGGTGATCTTCGCCAGCGCGACGACGGATGCACCGGGCGCGACGGCCGCCGAGCTCATCGGGCTTCCGGTCGAGGAGGTCACCGAGGACGGTTCGCCCCAGGGCGCCCGGACGGTGGCGTTGTGGGAGCCGGCGCTGCGGGCCGACCTGCTCGGCGAGAACGGCGCGCCGGTGCGCCGCTCGGCCGGTGCGGAGGCGGCGCGGGTGATGGCCGACCTGATCGCCGAGGGGGCGCAGACGCTGACGTTCGTCCGGTCGCGGCGCGCCGCGGAGTTGACGGCGCTGGGCACCCAAGCGCGGTTGGACGACATCGCCCCGGAACTGTCCGGCAAGGTGGCGTCGTATCGGGCCGGCTATCTCGCCGAGGACCGCACCGCGCTGGAGCGCGCCCTGGCGGAGGGCCGGCTGCGGGGCCTGGCCACCACGAACGCCCTGGAGTTGGGTGTCGACATCGCGGGACTGGACGCGGTGGTCCTCGCCGGTTTCCCCGGCACGGTCGCCTCGTTCTGGCAGCAGGCCGGCCGGTCGGGCCGGCGCGGGCAGGGCGCGCTGGTCGTGCTGATCGCCCGCGACGATCCGCTGGACACGTACCTGGTACACAACCCCGCCGCGCTGCTGGGCAAGCCGGTCGAGCGGGTGGTGATCGATCCCGCCAACCCCTACATTTTGGGACCCCAACTACTTTGTGCCGCAACCGAAATGCCGCTCGACGAGGCCGAGGTGCGTGACTTCGGCGCCACGGAGGTGGCCGAGGGCCTGATCGACGACGGACTGCTGCGGCGCCGCAACGGCAAGTACTTTCCCGCAGCCGGCCTAGAACCGCATGCGGCGGTGGACATCCGCGGGTCGGCGGGCGGCCAGATCGTCATCGTGGAGGCCGACACCGGGCGGTTGCTGGGCAGCACCGGCGTCGGTCAGGCCCCCGCGTCGGTCCACCCCGGTGCCGTCTACCTGCATCAGGGAGAGAGTTACGTCGTCGACTCGTTGGACTTCGAGGACGCGATCGCCTTCGTGCACGCCGAGGACCCCGGTTACGCGACGTTTGCGCGGGAAATCACCGACATCGCCGTCACCGGCACCGGCGAGCGCTCGCAGTTCGGGCCGGTCACCCTGGGCCTGGTGCCGGTGACCGTCACCCATCGGGTGGTGGGGTATCTGCGCCGCCGGCTTTCCGGGGAGGTGATCGACTTCATCGAGCTGGACATGCCGGAACACACGTTGGCGACCACCGCGGTGATGTACACCATCACCGAAGAGGCGTTGCTGCGCAAGGGTATTGACGCACCGCGGATCCCCGGGTCGCTGCATGCCGCCGAGCATGCGGCGATCGGTCTGCTGCCGTTGGTGGCCAGCTGCGATCGTGGCGACATCGGCGGCTTGTCCACCGCGGTGGGACCGGAACCCGGTGGTCTGCCCAGTGTCTTCGTGTACGACGGCTATCCGGGCGGCGCCGGGTTCGCCGAACGCGGCTTTCGCCAGGTGAGTACCTGGCTGGGTGCGACAGCCGCAGCCATCGAGGCGTGTGAGTGCCCCCGGGGATGTCCGTCCTGCGTGCAGTCCCCCAAATGCGGCAACGGCAACGACCCGCTCGACAAGGCGGGTGCCGTGCGGGTGCTGCGACTGGTCCTCGCGGAGTTGCCTTGAGCAATCCGTCGGATGACGACCGACCCCTCGACGGTCGAACCCACGGACAGGCCCGGTGACGCCGTGCCGAGAGCGCGTTTCCTGCTGCTCAAGAACTGGCGGCATGCTGTCGCACGAGGCCAACGAACGCTCATCGGTGAGCGGTTGGCAGCCCGACTGCGCGGGCGCAGCAGCAAACTACCAAGGCCACAACGACATGGCAACTTCACCCGTGCCCCGGTGGGGTCGGCCTGGAGGCCCGAAGCCATTGGGGCAGAGAACGATACCGTTTACTGCGTCCTGTCCCGGCATGGCCGATAGGCCCGAGGTCCCACGGGTTCGGGCGGTCGCCGTAAAATCGGCCGCATGGGCCACGACTGGTTGCTCGTGGAAACGCTGGGGGGTGAACCCACCGTGGTGGCGCAGGGACGCCAACTGAAGAATCTCGTCCCCATCACCACGTTCATGCGCCGCAGTCCCTATCTCTCCGCGGTTCGGACGGCGATCGCCGAGGCGGTGCAGACCGGGCAGAGCCTGACCAGCATCACTCCCAAGCGCGACCGGGTCATTCGCACCGAACCGGTGGTGATGTCGGACGGCCATATCCACGGCGTGCACGTGTGGACCGGCCCCGCCGACGTCGAACCGCCCGAGCGGCCGACCCCGGGGCCGCTGAAGTGGGACCTGACCATGGGCGTCGCCACCGACACCCGCGAGTCGTTGGCCAACAGCGGAAAGAATCCCGAGGTCGAGGTCACCTTCGGCAGGGCCTTCGCGGAAGACCTGCCCTCGCGCGAGCTCAATCCCAACGAAACCAAGGTGCTCGCCATGGCCGTCAAGGCCGAGCCTGACCAAACACTCTGCAGCACCTGGGATCTCACCGATTGGCAGGGCAATCCCATGCGGATCGGTTTTGTTGCACGCACCGGCTTGGAGGCCGGCCCCGACGGCCGGGACCATTTGGTCGCGCGGGCGATCAACTGGCGCGCCGAACTCAAGGGCCCCGAGGTGTCGACAGACGATCTGGCGCAACGGATTCTGAGCGGGCTCGCCCAGGCCGGCGTCCACCGCGCGCTGATCGACCTCAAGAACTGGGCCCTGCTGAAATGGCTGGACGAGCCCTGCACGTTCTACGACTGGCGGGGCAGTGAGACGGGCAAGCCGAAGATCCACCCCGACGATCAGCACCTGGTGTCCTCGATGACAGAGGAATTCGCCCACGGTGCGACCAGCCGAGTGCTGCGAATGCCCGGCCACGACAACGATTGGGTGCCGGTGCACGTCACGGTCAACAGGGTGGAGCTCGAACCGGGTACCTACGCCGGACTGGTCTCGCTGCGGTTGCCCTCCGATGAGGAACTCGCCGCCGCGGGACTCTCGGGCGGCTCTGCCCCGACGGACTAACTCACCACCGGCAGCAAGCGCTCGGCGGCGACCGATAACCGCTGGCGGCCGAGTTGCGGCCATGCCTGCACCGCGCAGAACGGCGCGCACTGGTCCTGCGACGAACGAGTGCCGACGTGCACGCAGCACTGCACCAGCCGCTCTTCGATCATCGTCGACATGTCCATGAACGGCTTGACCGTGACCCGAACGACACGCTCGCCCAGCATCCGCCGCATTTGGCGCCGCCGACCGGGCAGCGCGGCGGACGCCACGGTCAGCAACGTCGCCATGCCCAAGTCGCAGCTCTCGCAGATCAAGCGCCACACGTCCGACATCTGGGGATGCGACAGCGAAGACTGCTCGGACAGCAAGCCCATCAGTGATTCCCGCACGGCCAGCCGCAATTCCCGGGGAATGTCGGAGTCGGCAATCCGGTTGGCGACCAACCCGAGCTTGTCCTTGAGGTTGTCATGGCCGATCAGTGCGACCAGCGAGCGCCAATTCCCGTTGTCGTCACGAAGCATGTACCCGACCGAACAGCAATGCGGGTGTGAGCAAGGTAGCGCGGTCAGGTCCCGCCAGGTGATCAGGTCATCGGTCTGCGGTCCCAACCGCTTCAACACGCCGGTGTGCGTGAGCCGCCTTTGCGGGTCGATGAGACCCGAACGCCCGGAAGCGAATTGCGGCTGGATGCAAACCCCGCCGACGTAGGGCGTGTTCAGCGCCAGCTTTACGACGTCGCCGATCTCGCCGTCGTTGACGCCGACCGCCGCCGTCATCACGAGCGTGGTGAAGATTTCGCGTTCGGAAAGTCGCCGCAGCGCCGCCTGCTTGATGCGGGACAGGTCGCCGCCACGGTGGTAGCGGTGCGCGGCCGCCGAGAGCCCGTCGTACTGCAGGTAGACCTCCGCGCGTTCGCGGTGCTCGGTGAGCAGGTCCAGCAGCTCATCATCGTGGGCGATCCGTATGCCGTTAGTATTCAACAGGATTCGCGTTATCGGTCGCAAACTGAGCTCGGTGAGCAGCTCCGACAGCTGCGGGTGCAGGCTGGGCTCGCCACCGCTGAGCATCACCACATCGAGGCGGCTGTTTTCACGTGCGAGCCG
The DNA here is from genome assembly GCF_002102255.1 of Mycobacterium nebraskense. Taxonomy (GTDB): domain Bacteria; phylum Actinomycetota; class Actinomycetes; order Mycobacteriales; family Mycobacteriaceae; genus Mycobacterium; species Mycobacterium nebraskense. The sequence goes on along the minus strand of NZ_LQPH01000128.1, from coordinate 54,078 downwards.
CTGGTCGACATTGGCCAGCACGTCGCCGACCGCGACGACGTCGCGGAGCTCCGGAGAGGAGTCGGCGAAACACGTCGGGCAGCGCAGGTTGCAGGTCGCGGCGATGTCCTCCAGCAGGATGCAGGTGTGCTGGGTCTGCATCTGCGGCAGGCCGCGCAGATAGGCCGACGGGATGGGGTCGAAGTTGCCGGGCGCATCGGGGACATGGGCCTTGGTGGGCGCGGTCCACTCCTCAAGGTAGCCAAGGATTTCGGGGTCTTCGTCGTACAGCGTCCGAACGAGTCCGTGTGCGGGACAGCCACGTTCGAGCCAGACCTGCCCGTCGCCGCGCACGGCCAGCCAGCCGCTGAGCCGCGCCACGTCGCCCAACTGGCGATCGGGCTGCTCGGCGTGACAGTGTGGGCAAAACGCGTTGACGTAGCGGTGGATTCGATCGCCCCGCAGTTCCATGCCGCTCATCGGGTGAGGTGATACAGCATCGGGTTCAATCCGGTACAGATACCGACGGTGAGGATAGAGGTGAGCGCCCAGCCGATCATCAATCCCATACCGATTCCCCTCGCCCAGGCGCTCTTCTTCACGAACAACAGCGCTCCCCCGCCGACGAAGGCGATCAGCCCCAGCATGACGGCTCCGGTCGCGAAGGCGATTCTCGGTGAGACGGCATTGGCGAGCCCGAACAACACCAGCGGGCCGACGACGGTGTTGATTCCCGCATACAGGGCCATCCCGGCGATGGCCGCGCCGAGGATTTCCCCGCCGCTCGGCTTGCGCGGCGGCGGTTGCCAGCCGGGGTAGGGCTGATTCATGTCATAGGGATAGCCGGGCGGGGGCCAGTCCTGAGGGCGCCAGCCGTCCGGAGGAGGGGGACCCGGCGGTGGGTTCGTCACGTGGCAACCGCCTTCCGTCGCAGTACGGCGTCGTAGTAGCCGCGCCCATATCCCAGGCGCAGCCGGGCGGCAATGAGGAAGAGGGAGGGCAGGAGAAACCACTGCGGCCGGGTCAAGCCCAGCCACACGGTCTCGTTGGCCCGTACGAACTCGACGAAGAACCGGAACACCGCATAGCCCGCGATGTAGAGGACGAACAGCTCGCCCGGCCGACCCACCCGGCTGCGCAGCCACAGCAGCGCCGCGAATGCGGCCAGCTGGAAGGCGATTTCGTAGAGGAATGACGGGTGCATCGCCGCACCTGTGAGGCAGCCCGGACATTTGGGCGTGCCGGCCGGGGCGTGGATGCCCCACGGCAGGTTGGTCGGGCGTCCCGGCGCTTCGGTGAGGTGGCAGCCGACGCGGCCGATCGCCATGCCCAGGGCGACCGCCGGGGCGAACAAGTCACCGGTCTTGCCGGTGTACCCGCCGATCCGCTTGGCGATCAGGACCCCGAGGTAGGCGCCCAGCAGTCCGCCGAGGATGCTGCGCGACCCGAATTCCCACGCCTGCAGCAACGTCGGGTTGAGGCGGACGTCGAGGTGCTCGGCCCAACCGGAGAGGCGCATGCCCACCGCGCCGCCGACAAGGGCACCGGTCACCGCCACCAACGATTGCTCGTTGACCGCTCCACGCCGACGGGCTTCGGCGATGAACACGACCGCGGCGGCCAGGACGCCCAGCGCCACGAAGACACCATGCACCGGCAACATCAGCGGGCCGATCCGCCACCGCGGCACCACGCCGACAGACTATTACGTCCGGCAAGCACGGGTCCGCTTCAGTCGTTGACCGGCCCCGCCCGCGCGGCGGCCCGCGCCGCGCCGCCGAAGACCGCCACCTGGACCGTGACGACGACGTCGAGATCGTCCACGGCACAACTGGCGTCGGTTCGCATCTCGCGGGCCACCGCCGTCGCGCGGGCGCAGGCCGCCTCGGCGCCGGCCGGTAACCGGGCCGCCGCGGCCAACGCGGCCAGATCGGCAGCCGCCTGCGCGCGATGACGCGCCACCACCACCGAGCCGAGGTACGCCCCGGCCCCCGTGACGCACAGCAGCACCGCCACCATCCAGGCCGCGGCCAGGGTGGCCGAGCCCCGATCATCCAGACGGCTCCGCCATTGCGACCGCTTTGGCCGCAATGTCGAGCGCCGGCAACAACTTCGAGTGCGCGACGACGGTGGCCACCAGGAACTCACCGTCGTGGTGCACCTCGACTCGCGCCCCGCCGGGGGCGATGCGCCGGGCGGCGCCAAGTGCCGAGCGTTCGTCGCCGCGGGCGGCCAGCCGCGCGGCCTCGCGGGCGGCGTCCACACAGCGAACCTGCATCGACACGGCGGCGACGCCGGCCACGCACAGCACCAGCACGACGACCAGCGTGGCGATGCCCAGTGCCGCCTCGACGGTGCTGGCGCCCGCACTGCCGGCTAGACCTTGGTGTTGAGCGCGCGACCGATGATGTTGGTCAGCGCAGACACGATGGAGTCGCCGGTCACGACGGTGTACAGGATCGCACCGAACGCGGCCGCCGCGATGGTGCCGATGGCGTACTCGACCGTGGACATGCCCGACTCGTCGGACGCCAGAACCGTCAGGCGGGCGACAAGATCCCGAAATATGTTGTGCCGCAATGCTTCCCTTTCTTCTCACCATAACCCCGACTGCAAGACGTCACCGGCGAGGCCAGCCACCACGGGAACGATCCCCAGGCACACGAACGCCGGCAAGAAGCACAATCCGAGCGGTCCGGCGATCAGCACCCCGGCGCGCTCGGCGGCCGCGGTGGCCGCATGCGCGGCGCCGTGACGAGACTGGTCGGCCAATTCGGCGACGCCCTCGGCGAGCGCCGCACCCGAGGCCGCCGAACGCCGAGCCAGCCGTAGCAGCGCTTCGACCTGCGCGTCGGCCGAGTTGGCGCGCAGCTCCGGCGTAACCGTCCATGCGACAACGGGATCGGCGCCCAGGGCCAGCAGGTCGGCCGCGCGCCGCAGCACGCGGGCCAACGCCGGCGGCGCGGACGTTGCCGCGGCGCGCGCGGCGGTGGCGACTGCCATGCCCGCCCCCAGGCACACGGCCAGCACGTCGAGACAGGATGCGACCGCCAGCGGATCGGGGCCGTACGCCGGCCCGTGTCCCGGGCGGGGTCGATGCTCATGGACCGGTATCCGCGCCCGCGCCCGCACCAGCGACGGGCCGGGGCCGATCCACGCGGCCACCGCCAGCAACACCGCCGCCGTAGTCACGACTCGAGCCGATCGGTGATGCGGTCGGCCCACAACAGGCCGCCGCACACCAGGGTCGAACCGACGGCCAAGAGCCATCCGCCCGCGTGCCCGTTCAGCAGGAAGGCCAGCGGTCGGGCGCCGATCAGTTGGCCCAGCAGCACGCCGAGCACCGGCAGCCCCGCCAGGATCGCCGCGGTTGCGCGCGCGCCGGCCATGTTCGACGTCACTTGCGCCGAGAACCGTTGCCGCTCGGCAATATCGCGTTGCGCGGCGCGCATCAGGGTGGCTATCGCCAGGCCGTGGTCGCTGGCCAGTTGCCAGCACAGCGCGAGGCGATCCCAGTGCGGGGGCAGGGTCGACGATTTCGCCGCGGCGCGCAGGCCGGCCGCGACGTCGGCCCCCAATCTGGCGCGGGCCGCGACCACCCGCAACGACTCCGCAGCCGCACCGGTGGTTTCGCCGGCGGCCACCCCGAACGCACGCACCGGATCGGAGCCGACGCGCAGCTCGCCGACGAGCACGTCGAGCGCGCCTTCCAGCGCTTGCCCCTCGCGCAGGGCGCGCCGGATGCGGTGGCGGCGGCGACAGCGCAGGATCGCCGTCGCGCCCATGACCGCGACGGCCACCACCGCCGTCAGCGGCAGCAGCATGGCGGCGCCCACGACCGCCGCGGCGAGGCTGCTTGCCCCGCGTGGCCCGGCGAGCGGGCGCCAGCGACGGTTTGTCACCGCCGGCGCGAGCCGGCGGTGCGGTGACGGCGGAAGGACGATCAGCGCGAGCGCCAACAGCAGTGCGCCGGCCACGGGGCCGTTCATGCGGGCATCCGGCTTTGCAGCACGCGATGCAGAAGCTCGGCGTCGTCGGTCATCCCCCCGTCGGCATGCCAGACCGTGACCGCCCGCACCCGGCCCGCAATCTCACGCAGCACGGCGATTTCGCCGAGTCGACGCCGTCCGGTGCGATCCCGTGCGACGTGCAACAGCACCTGCACGGCCGCGGCGAGCTGGCTGTGCAGCGCCGCGCGATCGAGACCGCCCAGCGCGCCCAGCGCCTCCAGCCGGGCGGGGACTTCGCCCGGGCTGTTGGCGTGCACCGTGCCCGCTCCCCCGTCGTGGCCCGTGTTCAGCGCCGCCAGCAGATCCACCACCTCGGCGCCCCGCACCTCGCCGACCACGATGCGATCGGGCCGCATCCGCAAGGCCTGACGAACAAGTTGGCGCAGCGGGACTTCACCGATGCCTTCGACGTTGGCGCACCGCGCGACCAGCTTGACCAGATGCGGATGCCGGGGCGCCAGCTCGGCGGCGTCCTCGACACACACGATCCGTTCGGTGGGCGCCACGGCGCCGAGCATCGCGGCGAGCAGGGTCGTCTTTCCGGCTCCCGTTCCGCCGCACACCAGGAAGGCCACCCGGGCGGCGATGATGTCGGCGACCAGGGTGGCGGCCTCGGGCGCCAAAGCGCCCGCCGCGATTAGGGCCGCCAGGTCCTGACTGGCCGGCCGCAGCACGCGCAGCGACAAGCACGTGCCCGCGGCCGCCACGGGCGGTAGCACCGCGTGCAACCGCACCGCGAACCCGGCGCCGATGCCGGTGAGCTGGCCGTCCACCCATGGCTGCGCGTCGTCCAGGCGCCGACCGGCCGCCAGTGCCAGCCGCTGCGCCAGGCGCCGCACCGCCGCTTCGTCGGCGAACCGAACCTGCGTGCGCCGTAGGCCATTACCGTCGTCGACCCACACCGCGTCGGGCGCGGTGACCAAGACGTCGGTGGTGCCGTCCGCGCACAACAACGGCTCGAGGATGCCCGCGCCGGTCAGTTCGGTCTGCAGCACCCGGAGATTGGCCAACACCTCGGTGTCACCGAGCATCCCGCCGGACTCGGCCCTGATGGCGGCGGCCACGACGTTCGGACCCAGCGGAGCGGATTCGGCGGCCAGCCGCTCACGCACCCGGTCGATCAGAGAACCGCTCATGCGGCCCTACCGTTTCGTGCCGGCCTCGACGACGCACTCGGCAGCACGGCGAGCACCTGGCGGGCGGCCGCCGCGAGCGCGGATCGCCGTCCGACTCGTAGGCCGCCGCGCTCCAGCTGCTCGGCGACGTGCGGCTCCGCTTTCATCGACGCCAGCAACGGCAACCCGGTGATGTCGGCTATCTCGGCCGCCCGCAACCCTCCCGGCGACGGACCCCGCACCACCAATCCCACGTTGGGGTTGATGGCGGCCAGCACCGGGGAAAGCGCACCCGTCGCCGCGCACCCGCGCACATCGCAGCGGCTGACCACGACGACAAGGTCGGCGGCATCCAGCGCGGCTTGCGTCGCGTCGGTGAGACGACGCGGAAGGTCGCAGACCACCGTGACCGGGCCACGGCGACCGGCATCGACGATGGCGTGCACCGGCCCGGCGGCCAACTCGTATCCGCGTCGGGTGCCGGACAGCATGCTGACCCCCCGGTGTCGCGGCAACGCCTCACGCACGGCCGACCAGTTGAGCCGGCCGCCCTGCAACGCCAGGTCCGGCCAGCGCAGGCCCGGAACACTCTCGGCGCCCAGCAGTAGATCGATCCCACCACCCCACGGGTCGAGGTCCACCAACAGCGCGTCGGCGGCGGCCTGCGCCATGGCGACCGTCAGCGACGACGCGCCGGCCCCGCCGCACCCTCCGATGACGGCGACGACATCGCCGCGCGACCCATCGTCGCGAGACGATTCGGCCGCCTCGGCGAGCGCGCGCACCAAGTCGCGCTCCTGCTCCGGCAGCCGCAGCACATGCCCGGCACCGACCGCGACGGCCGCCGCCCACGTCGGGGTGGCCGGGTCGACCGCCGTCAGCACGGCCACGTGAGCGCGGCGCGGCAGCGCCGCCCGCCCGCATCGGTCGGCCGCCGCCTCGTCCAGCACCACGGCCCCGGCCGCCGACCACGTCTTGCGACTCAGGACGCCGCCGGCGTGGACCACCCGGACACCGACGGCCGCCGCCACGCGATCCAATTCCCGGCGCAGTTCCGGGTCCGCCAACACCGCCAACACGCCCGTGGAGGCCGCCGCTTCGGCCGGGGAGGTGCTAGTCACGTGCCCACTCTGCGAGCTCGCGATATTGGACGCCAGTCCCAAACGCGGATTTGTGGATAGAGACGCGAGTGTGCACAAACACCTCGGCCGACGCTCGGCCGGCGCACGGAAGACGGAATGTCCGCAACCACTTGGGCGACCGCACTCGGCGGTCCATACGAGCGGAAATGACCCCGGAAAAGGGACGACCCCCGCCAGGGGGGGAGGAGGCGAGGGTCGTCGTGTATCAGCCCCGGGGGGTCGGGCTGATACACCCTCGGCTCAGGCCGAGTAATGCTTACTATACACATGACAAGCCGCGGTAACGCAATAGCTCTTTCTATGAAAGAACACGTTGAGCCGCAAAAACACTGGCGTTACCGCCGGTCCCACTTTGCTGAGCGGCCAATTCCGGCCCAGGACCATAGCCCCGCCGAACGACCGACCTATGCTGGGTCGGTGACCGTCTTCGACCCGGCCGCGGAGCAGCGCACCGCTCCCCGGGCCCGCACCGCGGCCTTCTTCGACCTGGACAAGACGATCATCGCCAAGTCCAGCACGCTGGCGTTCAGCAAACCGTTCTTCAACCAGGGACTGCTGAACCGCCGCGCCGTGCTCAAGTCGAGCTACGCCCAGTTCATCTATCTGCTCGCCGGGGCCGATCATGACCAGATGGACCGGATGCGTGTCCACATGACCAACATGTGCACTGGTTGGGACGTGGAACAGGTCAAGTCGATCGTCAACGAAACGCTGCACGAGATCGTGACCCCGCTGGTGTTCGCCGAAGCCGCGGACCTGATCGCCGCCCACAAGTTGTGCGGCCGCGACGTGGTCGTGGTGTCCGCGTCCGGCGAGGAAATCGTGGCGCCGATCGCCCGTGCGCTTGGCGCCACCCATGCGATGGCGACCCGGATGGTCGTCGAGGATGGCCGGTACACCGGCGAGATAGCGTTCTACTGCTACGGCGAGGGCAAGGTGCAAGCGATCCGCGAGTTGGCCGCCCGTGAGGGCTACCCACTGGAGCACTGCTACGCCTACTCCGACTCGATGACCGACCTGCCGATGCTCGAATCCGTCGGCCACCCCAGCGTGGTGAATCCCGACCGCGGACTGCGCAGGGAAGCCGTCGAGCGTGGTTGGCCCGTGCTGTCGTTCTCCCGGCCGGTGTCGCTGCGCGACCGCATTCCGGCGCCCTCCGGTGCGGCGATTGCGACAACGGCCGCGGTGGGCGTCAGCGCGCTGGCCGCCGGCGCGGTCACCTATTCACTGTTGCGCCGCTTCGCGTTCTAGCGCCGCGCAGGCCTATACGCAGCAAACACATTCCGGCATCCCTTCGCAATTTTTGCAGAATTGGGCCTTGCTGCGCTAAGGGTCTAGGAGTACAAAGGAACCACGGAAGCCCGGTGAGGCCTAGGTCGATCCGGAAGAGAAGGTTCGATCTCCTGATCCGGGCGCCCAGCACGGTGCTCGGCACCCACGCGGAGTCATAGCCGCGATAATGGCAGAAGTGTTGCGGGCCTGCGTAATTGCGAAATGTGGAACGGTATCGACGGCCCTTTGGGTGGGGTCGCGACCGGAAGCATCGCAAGATCGCCGAGGCCAACCCACGCAGCCCCGAGATGCACGCATGGTAACCGAGTTCCGTGCTAGCGGGCGGCGGACCGAATACTTCGGGACGTCGCCCGCTTTGCATTGTCCGGTGGCGTTTGCCCGGACCGCGATTACCGATTCAGCTATCGACTGGACAACGACTCGGCGATCGTCAAAGCCTCCTGTGCACCGGCTCGCATCGCCCGGCAGCACAACACCAACCAAGCCCCCACTCCCTTCGGTGTGCCATCGGCGAAGCCCTGGGCGGCGTCGCGATAGTCGGCGGGCTGGCGCATCCAACTCACCTCGGGCACACCCAATCCGTGTGGATCCAGCCCGCTGGCGATAGTCACCAACCGCGACACCGCGCGGGCCACCACGCCGTCCGCGCTGCCAAAGGGCCGCAGCGTCAGCAGTTCACCGTGCGCGACCGCGGCGACCACCGGGGCCGACGCCTGCGTGCCGCCGCTCACCAACTCCGCCAGCAACTCCAGCCGCGGCCCGACGCCGGCGTCGGCGCGCGGTCGGCCAAGCCGGTCCTCGTCGACCAGATCGGCAGCCGCCAGCATGTGCAGGCGGGCCAGCGCCTGTAGCGGGGCCCGCCGCCAAATCCCGACCAGGGGACCCTCTCCGCCTTCCAGCGCCTGGGCCACCCGCAGCGCCCCGCCGAACACCGGATCGCTGACGACCGCCGCGTCCGCGAGGTCTTCCAGCCGCACGGGACCGCCGTCCAGCACCGACGAGGCGCGGGCCGCCCGCAGCGCCGCTTCGGCTGCGGTCACCGGCCAGCCACGCAGGTTGGCCTTGTGGCGATGGGCGCGACCCAGAGCGTCGCGGGCCCGGTCGCTGGCCTCGGCGACGCCCGGCAACTCCATCAGCGGGGCCAGTGGATCAGCCGTCACAGTTTGCCAACCTATCCCGGTGGCGCCGGCGCGTGCGGAATGGCCTCCAGCAGTTGGCGGGTGTATTCGTGGCGGGGCCGGGTGAACAGCTCCTCGGTGGCGGCCCACTCCACCACGCGGCCGGCGCGCATCACCAGGACGTCGTCGGCGATCTGCCGGATCACCGCCAGGTCGTGGCTGATGAACAGGTAGGTGAGGCCGAGCTCGGTCTGTAGGCCGGCCAGCAAATCCAATACCTGCGCCTGTACCACGACGTCGAGCGCGGAGACCGCCTCGTCACAGACCAGCACCTCGGGCCGCAGCGCCAGCGCCCGAGCGATCGCCACCCGCTGCCGTTGGCCACCCGACAGCTCGCGCGGCAGCCGCCCCAACACCGATGACGGCAGCGCCACCTGGTCGATGAGCTCGTGCACCGCACGCTCGCGCTGCCGGCGGTCGCCCACGCGATGGATGCGCAGCGGTTCCTCGATGGCGCGAAACACCGTGTACATGGGATCCAGGCTGCTGTAGGGATTCTGGAAGACCGGCTGCACCCGCCGCCGGAAGGCCAATTGCTGCTCCCGGCTCAGTGTGGCGTCGACGCGGGCGCCGTCGAACACCACCGAGCCCGAGCTCGGCTGCAGTAGGCCGAGCACCATCTGGGCCAGCGTGGACTTGCCCGAACCCGACTCCCCGGCGATCGCCAGGGTGCTCGCCCGCCGCAGCCGAAACGAAACCCCGTCGACGGCACGGAATTCCGCTCGCCGCCAGGGAGCGCCGTGCGAGTCCCGGTAGACCTTGGCCAGCTCTGAGGCGACGAGGATGTCCTCCGTCCGCGTGGACGCCGGCGGCCGCGCGGGGCTTGTGACCGCCAGCGACGGAGCCGCGGCCACCAGCCGCCGGGTGTACTCGTGCTGTGGTTCCCGCAAGATCGCCCGCGCCGCACCGGATTCCACCACGACGCCGTCGCGCATGACGACCACGGACTCGGCGCGTTCGGCGGCCAGCGCCAGATCGTGGGTGATCAGCAGCAGCGCGGTGCCCAGTTCCGCGGTGAGCCCCTGCAGATGGTCGAGCACCTGCCGCTGCACGGTGACGTCCAGCGCGGACGTCGGCTCGTCGGCGATCAGCAGTCGCGGCCGGCCCGCCAACCCGATCGCAATCAGCGCCCGCTGGCACATGCCGCCCGACAGCTGATGCGGATAGCGGCCCGCTTGTCTCGCCGGGTCCGGCATGCCGGCCTGGGCGAGCAGCTCCACCGCGCGTCGCCGCGTCCGACGGTCGGAAGTGTTGGCCCGCAATGCTTCTGAGACCTGAAACCCGACCTTCCAGACCGGATTGAGGTTGGTCATCGGGTCTTGGGGTATGTAGCCGATCTCGCGGCCCCTGATCGAACGCAGCGCCCGGCGGTCGGCCCTGGCGATGTCGGATCCGTCGAAGACGATGCGCCCGGCGGTGATCCGGCCGCCCGGGGGAAGCAGCCCGAGGATCGCGGCCGCCGTGGTGGATTTCCCCGATCCCGATTCACCCACCACCGCGACGGTGTGGCCCGGCAAGACGGCGAAATCGACGCCGCGAACGGCGGAGTGATCGCCGAAGCTGACTTTGAGCCCTTCGACGGACAGCAGCGGTCTGGCGGTCACGGCCGCCACGCTCGGGACGCCGGATCGAGGGCGTCGCGCAACGCGTCGCCCATCATCATGAAGGCCAGGACCGTGATCGCCAGTGCGCCGGCGGGATAGAACAGGATGGGCGAGCCGGCCCGCAGCCGCGTCTGGGCGAGGTTGATGTCGCCGCCCCAGGACACCACCGTGGTCGGGAGTCCGACACCCAGGTAGGACAGCGTGGCCTCGGTGACGGTGAAGACGCCCAAGGCGATGGTGGCCATCGCGATGACCGGGCCCAAGGCGTTGGGCACCGCGTGGCGCAGCAGGATTTGAAAGCGGCTCAGCCCCAGGGCTTTCGCGGCGAGCACGTAGTCGCTGGCGCGCACCGCGAGCACCGATCCCCGCGCGATGCGGGCCACCTGCGGCCAACCGAAGAGGGCGAGGATGATGATCACGGTCCACACCGTGCGGTGGTGCATGACCTGCATGAGCACGATGGCTGCCAGCAGCAGCGGCAAGCCAAAGAACACGTCGCTGACGCGGGAGACCACCGCGTCGATCCAGCCGCCGTAGAAGCCGGCCAGCGCGCCGAGCGCGCCGCCGACGACGAACACGACCAGGGCGGCCCCCAAACCGACGGTGACCGAGGCACGTGCGCCGTAGACCGTGCGGGCGTAGACGTCGTGGCCCTGCAGGTCGGTGCCGAACCAGTGCGCGGGCGACGGCGGAAGCAGGCTCTGAGCGGGATCGGCGTAGGTGGGGTCGGCCCCGGTGAACAACGCCGGAAACATCGCGACTGCAACAATGAACAGGATCAGCAGGCCGGCGATGATGAACTTCGGGCGCCCGCGCAATCCGCGCCACGTGTCGCGCCAGAATCCGTTTCGCTCAGCCATACCGGATCCTCGGGTCCAGCGCGGCATACAGCAGGTCCACCGTCAGATTGGTGATCAGGTAGATCAGCACGAGCACCGTCACGATCGACACCACGGTCGGCGCCTCCTGCCGGGTGACGGCCTGATACAGCACACCGCCGACGCCGTGGATGTTGAAAATGCCTTCCGTCACAATCGCTCCGCCCATCAGCGCCCCCAGGTCGGCCCCCAGGAAAGTCACCACCGGGATCAGCGAATTGCGCAGGATGTGCACCGTCACGACGCGCGCCCGGGACAACCCCTTGGCGGTGGCGGTGCGCACATAATCGGCGTGCGCATTGGCCGCCACCGCGGAGCGGGTCAACCGCACCACGTAGGCGAACGACACCGAACCGAGCACGATGCCGGGTAACAGCAGACGCCCAAACGTCGACCGCTCCCCCACCGTCACCGGCGCGATGCCCAACCTCACCCCGAAGACGAACTGGGCCAGAAACCCCAGGACGAAGATGGGGGTCGCGATGATGACGAGGCCGGCGATCAGCACGGTGGAATCGAAAAGTCCACCCGTGCGCAGGCCGGCGATCACCCCGAAGCCGATGCCCAGCACCGCCTCGACGGCCAGGGCGATCAGCGCAAGCCGCAGCGTAACCGGAAAGGCATGCGCCAGAACGTCGCTCACCGGCAGTCCGGAGTAGGAACGGCCCAAGTCGCCGTGCAGGACGCCGCCGAGGTAGCGCAGGTACTGCACGATGAACGGATCGTCGAGGTGGTAGCGCGCCCGCAGTTGCGCGGCGACCTCGGGCGTCAGCGGCCGGTCCCCGGCCATCGCGGCCACCGGGTCGCCCGGCAACAGGAAGACCATGCCGTAGATCAGCAGCGTGGCCCCGAGGAAGACGGGCACCATGACGGCGATCCGGCGCGCGATGTACCAACCCATGTCTTAGCCCTTGACGAGATTCTCGTAGTCGGGCAGACCGTTCCAGGTGAGCTTGACGCGGCTGACCTGCGACGACCATCCAACCACCGCGATGTAGTACCACAGCGGCACAGCGGGCATGTCGCGCAACAGGATTCGTTGGGCGACGTTGACCAGCACATCCGCCTGCCGCAGGTTGGGGGCTGCCTCGGCGGCGGCCAGCCCGGCGTCGAACTCCCGGCTGGAGTATCCAACGTCGTTGGATCCCGCTCCGGTGGCGTACAGCGGGGCCAGGAACTCGATCATCGACGGGTAGTCGCCGATCCAGCCCGCGCGGAACGCGGTATCGATGGTGCGGTTGGTGATCTGGGTGCGGAAACCCGCGAACGTGGGGTGCGGCGCGCCGACGGCATCGATACCCAGCACGTTCTTGATGCTGTTGGCCACCGCGTCCACCCACTCTTGATGGCCGCTGTCGGCGTTGTATGCGATCGAGTACCGCCCGCTCCATGGCGAGATCGTGTTGGCTTGCGCCCAGAGTTGGCGTGCCCGTTCGGGGTTGAAGTCCAATGCGTCGTTGCCCGGGATGTTCCGGTCGAATCCGGGCAACGAGCTGGCGGTGAAATCGCGGGCCGGGCTGCGGGTGCCGTTGAAGATCTGCTGACAGATCTGCGGCCGGTTGACGGCCGCCGACAACGCCAAGCGGCGCAGCCGACCTTCTTCGCCCCCGAAATGTGGTAGCCGCAACGGCGTGTCGAGCGATTGGCTGACCGCGACGGGCCCACTGGCGGCGTTGCCGCCCAGGTCACGCTGGTAAATTGTCAGCGCGCTGGACGGAATCGTGTCCAGCACATCAAGATTGCCCGACAGCAGGTCGGCATAAGCGGTGTCCAGGTTGGCGTAGAACTCGAATCTCAAACCTTTGTTGTGGAGTTTGCGATTGCCGTGGTAGTCGGGGTTGGGTTTCAAGTCGATCTTGACGTTGTGTTCCCAGGCCGGCCCGTCGGGACCGTCCGCCAACTCATATGGGCCGTTGCCGACCGGATGGCGGCCGAACGCGGCCATATCCCGAAAAGCCATGTCCGGTAACGGGTAGAACGCATTGTGTCCCAGCCGCAACGTGAAGTCGACGGTCGGCGCCTTGAGCCGCACGTCGAACTCGAGATCGTTGACCACTTGCAGCCCGGACATGATGGTCCGGGCCGGCTTTCCGTCTCCGGTCAGGCCGGCGACCTCGTCGTACCCGACGATCGGGCTGAAAAAGCTCTGTTGCAGTTGGGCATTGGTACTCAGCGCTCCGTAATTCCACGCGTCGACGAACGAATGGGCCGTCACCGGCGAGCCGTCGGTGAACTTCCATCCAGGCTTGAGAATGATTCGGTAGTTGATGTTGTCGGTTGTCTCGACCGACTGCGCCACTTCCGGCGACGGTTTGCCAGCGGCGTCGTAGGACACCAAACCGGCGAACAGTCGATCCAGGATCCGCCCTCCGAGGCTGTCGTTCGTGCCGGTCGGAATCAGCGGGTTGGGCGGTTCTCCGCCGTTCACGACCACGGACTCAGGGCTCAGCGCGCCGCCACCACAACCCGTCAGCGACGCGGCCGCCAGGATCCCGGCGGCCGCAACGGCAAGCAAGGCCTGCGGGGCCCGCATCCGACGCATGACACCCGACCTTAGGGGCTGCCATCGCGCCGGCGGTGACGTGCCTGGCGCGGCTTCGTCAATTTGGAATTCCGCCGTGACTGTCGCGTACCTGCCCTCGCATGAATCGGGTGTGCAAGCAGGCTATTTGACGTTCTCGCGAAAGCCGACTCGTGACGTCGCTCAGACGGGCGTGACGGGGTGCACCTGCAGCGCGCAGGCGTCGATGGTGGCCGGCACGGTCAGCACCGCGGTCGTGTCCGGCGGGTTGACCAGCAGGTCGGTATAGGTGGGGCACGGGTCGCCGTTGGCGTCGATGGCCACGCCCTCCACGACGGCCTGCGCCTGGGTCGACAGGGACAGGATGACGGTGGGGGGTACTTCCGAGCCGCCCGGCAGGCCGCCCATGTAGCCGCGCAGCGTGGGCTGGGCGTGAATGAGCGGACCGCCGGAACCCGAGTCGACGCCGGGGTATCCGGTCAATGTGCAGGGCTCCGCACCGCCGGCGAGGCTGAACACCAGGGTCGCCGCGCGGTGGCCGACCGCGGCCTGAGTCGGCGAGGCGGTTACGGCGATCCGGTCCGACCAGCATGGGGTCGGCGCGTCGGCGGTGTCGGTCGGCATGGCCCAGGCCGGTGGCCCCAGCACGGCGGTGGCCGCGTAAGCCATTGCGGCCGCGGCGAAGCTCGAAACTAGTCGGCGGATGCGCCGCCCGTGATCCGGCACATGGTGATTATCCGCCATGGGTCCGCGCTTTGACCCTCTATTCGAAGCGTCGCTTTTCACCTTGTAGGGCTAGGCTCTCTGACGGTTGACGAGCCTCGACAATAGGAGGAAGCCAGTGACCGCCACCGACGCCGTAGGCCCGTCGTCGTATCCCCCGCCGGCAGCGTTCGCCGAGCAGGCCAACGCGGGCGAGGAGTTGTACCGCGAGGCCGACGAGGACCGGCTGGCCTTCTGGGCCAAGCAGGCCAATCGGCTCTCGTGGGCGACGCCCTTCACCGAGGTGCTGGATTGGTCGAATGCCCCGTTCGCCAAGTGGTTCGCCGACGGCAAGCTCAACGTCGCCTACAACTGCGTGGACCGGCACGTGGAGGCCGGCCGCGGGGACCGCGTCGCCATTCACTGGGAAGGCGAGCCCGGCGACAGCCGCAGCCTGACCTATTCCGATCTGCAGGCCGAGGTCTGCAAGGCGGCCAACGCGCTGACCGGCCTGGGCCTGGTCGCCGGTGACCGCGTCGCCATCTACCTGCCGCTGATCCCCGAAGCGGTGGTCGCGATGCTGGCCTGCGCCCGGCTGGGCATCATGCACAGCGTCGTGTTCGCCGGTTTCACCGCGAAGGCGCTGCGGGCCCGGATCGCCGATGCCCAGGCCAAGCTGCTGATCACCAGCGACGGGCAATTCCGCCGCGGCAAACCCGCGCCGCTGAAGGACGCGGCCGACGAGGCGGTTGCGTCCGGTCCGGACGGCGACAGTCCCGTCGAGCGCGTCCTGGTGGTGCGGCGCACCGGAATTGACGTGTCGTGGAACGACGACCGCGACGTGTGGTGGGACGACGTCGTCGGCGCCGCGTCTGCCGAACACACGCCCGAGCCGTTCGACGCCGAGCAGCCGTTGTTCCTGCTGTACACCTCTGGCACCACCGGCAAGCCGAAGGGCATCGTGCACACCAGCGGCGGCTACCTGACCCAGACCTCGTACACGCACTACTACGTCTTCGATCTCAAGCCCGAGACGGACGTGTTCTGGTGCACGGCCGACATCGGCTGGGTCACCGGACACACCTACGGTGTCTACGGTCCGCTGTCCAACGGGGCCACCGAGGTTCTATACGAGGGCACGCCCGACACACCCACCCAGCACCGGCACTTCGAGATCATCGAAAAGTACGGCGTGACAATCTATTACACCGCGCCCACCCTCATCCGGACGTTCATGAAGTGGGGCCGCGAGATCCCCGACGCGCACGACCTGTCCAGCCTGCGGCTGCTGGGTTCGGTCGGTGAACCGATCAACCCGGAGGCGTGGCGCTGGTACCGCAAGGTGATCGGCGCGGACAGCCTGCCCGTCGTCGACACCTGGTGGCAGACCGAGACGGGCTCCGCGATGATCACCCCGCTGCCGGGGGTGGCCGCGGCCAAGCCCGGTTCGGCGATGCGGCCGTTGCCGGGCATCTCGGCCAAGATCGTCGACGACCACGGCGATCAGCTCCCGCCGGGCAACGACAAGGGCGAGCATGTCAGCGGCTACCTGGTCCTGGACCAGCCGTGGCCGTCCATGCTGCGCGGCATCTGGGGTGACCCCGAACGGTACGTCGAGACCTACTGGTCCCGGTTCGCCGAGCAGGGCTGGTACTTCGCCGGCGACAGCGCTTATTACGACGCAGACGGCGCCATCTGGGTGGTGGGCCGCATCGACGACGTGATGAACGTGTCGGGGCATCGGCTCTCGACCGCCGAGGTGGAGTCGGCGCTGGTCGGGCACTTCGCGGTGGCGGAGGCGGCCGTCGTCGGGGTGACCGATCAAACCACCGGCCAGGCCATCTGCGCGTTCGTCGTGCTATGCGCCGAGTTCGAGGTGCACGACGGGATCGTCGACGAGTTGCGCATCGAGGTCGCCCAGGAGATCTCGCCGATCGCGAAGCCCCGGGAGGTCCATGTGGTGCCCGAACTGCCCAAGACGCGCAGCGGCAAAATCATGCGCAGGCTGCTGCGGGACGTCGCCGAAAACCGCGAGCTGGGTGACACGTCGACGCTGCTGGACCCCAGCGTGTTCGACGCGATCCAAACCTCGAAATAGCCGACTCAGGCCGGTAGGGGCGTGAAGCCCGCGCCGGGCCGGTGCTTGGTGTTGACGTCGGCCAGGACCGCGTTGAACGACTGGACCACGGCCGGCGTGTGCAGCGGGATGTACTTGATGACGCAGGTCGGCAGGTTGTCGCTGAACGCCCCGTGGATCATGCCGACCAGCATGCTGTTGACGGTCACCGGCGCCCCGGAGTCGCCCGGCTGGCCGCAGACCTGCATGACGATGGTGCCCGGGTCCTGGCCCGGCCCCCAGGTGACGCCGCACGAGTTTCCGGTGGTGCGGCCCTGCTTGCAGGCGATCTCGCCGAAGGCCGGATCCGGGCCGAGGCCGTTGATCGCGAAGCCGTTGTAGTTGGCGGTCGGTGTCACCTTGGCGGGATCGAACTTGATGACCGCGTAGTCGAGGTTGTCGTTGCCGGCCACCATGGTGCCCAGGACACCGGCATTTTCGGCGCCCTCGGCGGCGACCTGCGCGCCGGGGCCGCCGCAGTGCGCGGAGGTGAAGCCGATCAGCTCACCGGCGGCATCGCCCCCGATGGTCGTCAAGGTGCACATCGTGTCCCCATTGATGACGATGCCGGCGCCGCCGCCCATCGGGATTCTGACATCGGCGGCCGCGGCGCGTGCGGGGCAACCCACCAGGACCAAGAGCACCGCCGCCGTTGCCGCCACGAAGCACCTGTGCGCCGTCTGCACAGCACCACTCCCATCGACAGGCCGGACATCTCCGACCGGCTTGGCCAGTCTAGTCGGCCAGGCGTCTCGCTCGCCGTGCTCAACGCGCCGTCCCGGACGCGGGCCCGTCGCCGTCTGCGGCTGGCCTCGTCTGCGATGGCGCCGCATGGCAACATGAACCGCGACGACAGCGCGCCGGGCAATGACGAAAAGAGGGGACCGTCTGTGAGCAAAGCCGATGGCAAGAACGGTGTACCCAGCACCCTGACCACGATCCCCTTGACCGACCCGCACGCCCGGCCCGCCGAGCCATCGATCGGCGACCTGATCAAGGACGCGACCACGCAGGTCTCCACGCTGGTGCGCGCCGAGGTCGAACTGGCCCGGGCGGAGATCACCCGGGACGTCAAAAAGGGCCTGACCGGGAGCGTGTACTTCATCGCCGCGCTGGTGGTGCTGTTCTACTCCACATTCTTTTTCTTCTTCTTCGTCGCCGAGCTGCTCGACACTTGGCTGTGGCGCTGGGTGGCGTTCCTGATCGTGTTCGGGGTCCAGGTGGTGGTCGGGGCCCTGCTCGCCCTGCTGGGCTTCCTCAAGGTGCGCCGGATCCGGGGGCCGCGGCAGACCATCGAATCGGTCAAGGAGACACGCACCGCACTCACCCCGGGCCACGACAAGGCGCAGGGCGCGGCCAAGGAGCTCGCCGAGCGCGGCAGGCACGAAAAGCCCGAAACCGATCCATCGGGTTGGTAAATGGCCCCGCCGGATCCGTCGGTAACCCGCATCGACGGGCCCTGGCGCCATTTGGACGTACACGCCAACGGCATCCGGTTCCATGTCGTAGAGGCCCTGCCCGCCGGCGCGGACACGGCCGCACCACCGACGGCCCGCCCATTGGTGATGTTGCTGCACGGCTTCGGCTCGTTCTGGTGGTCGTGGCGCCATCAGTTGCGGGGACTGACCGGGGCGCGGGTGGTGGCGGTCGACCTGCGCGGCTACGGCGGCAGCGACAAGCCGCCCCGCGGCTACGACGGTTGGACGCTCGCCGGCGACACGGCCGGCCTCATCCGCGCGCTGGGGCACTCGTCGGCGACGCTGGTCGGTCACGCCGACGGCGGGCTGGCCTGCTGGGCCACCGCGCTGCTGCACGCCCGGTTGGTGTCGGCCATCGCGCTGATCAGCTCGCCACACCCGGCGGCGCTGCGGCGGTCCACGCTGACCCGGCGCGACCAGGGATACGCACTGTTGCCGACGTTGCTGCGCTACCAGCTGCCGGCCTGGCCGGAGCGCTTGCTGACCCGTGACAACGCGGCCGAGATCGAGCGCCTGGTCCGCAGCCGCAGTTGCGCCAAATGGCTTGCATCCGAAGACTTTTCCGAATCCATCGGTTACCTGCGGACGGCCATCCAGATTCCGTCGGCGGCGCACTGCGCACTGGAATATCAGCGCTGGGCGGTGCGCAGTCAGCTGCGCGACGAGGGCCGCCGATTCATGAAATCGATGTGCCAGCAGCTCAGCGTGCCGCTGCTACACCTGCGCGGCGACGCCGATCCCTACGTGCTGGCCGACCCGGTCGACCGGACGCAGCGTTACGCCCCGCAGGGCCGTTACGTATCCATCACCGGCGCAGGGCATTTCAGCCATGAAGAGATGCCCGAGGAAATCAACAGGCACTTGATGAAGTTCCTCGACTACGTGGTCAGCTGACGCAGGACCCGGTAGTCACCTGCTGGCTGTCACCGATTTTGGTGAGCTGACTGGCCACCTCGTCGGCCGTCAACACGAAACCGGTGTCGGGGTCGTCGACGGCCGCGCCGAACACCACGCCGAGCACGTGACCATCCAGGTCGATCAACGGTCCGCCCGAATTGCCTTGCTCCACATTGGCTCTGATGGTGTAGACGTCACGGGTGACCGGCGCGGGATCGCGGTAGATGTCGGGGCCGCTGAGTTTGATAACCTCGCGGATGCGGGCCGGGGTCGCGGTGAAGTTGCCGCCGCCCGGGTAGCCCAGCACCACAACGCTGGTACCGGTTTTCGCCTCGGCCTGAGCGAACGCCAATGGCTGTGGCGGCAGGTTGGGGACGGCGAGGATGGCGATGTCGACCGACGGATCATAGGACACGACGGAGGCATCGAGCGGACTGCCGCTGGCGTAGATTTGCACGCTGTTGGAACCGGCCACCACGTGCGCGTTGGTCATCACCCGGTCGGGGGCGATCACAAATCCACTGCCCTCCAACACTTTCTGGCAGCTCGGTGCCAGGCTGCGCACCTTGACGACGCTCGGCGCGGTGGCCTGCACCACCGGATTGTTGGCCAGGGCGGGGTCGGGCGAGGCGACGGGAATCACCGGAGTGCGGCTGAACGGCTCCAGCACCGCGGGCAGGCCGGAGGTGTTCAGCAGGGCCGACAACCGCTTGGGCACCGTCTTCAGCCACGGCGGGGCGACCTCGTTGACCTGGGCCAGCACCCGCGAGCCGCGGACCGCGGCGGCCAGCTCCGGCTGGTCCTTCGACTGGGTCAGCGGTGTCGCCAACAACCAGGCCGCGGTCAGCACCACCACCACCTGGACCCCCACCCCGATGAACGAGTCGACCGTCCGGATGCTGCGGCTGCGGATCGCGCCGCGGACCGCCCGTCCCAACACCACCCCTGCGACCTCACCGATGACGACCAGCGCAAGGATCAGAAACAGCGCGGCGAACAGCTTGGCCCGGGGCGCGGCGATGTGGCTGACCAGGTGGGGAGCCAGCAGCACGCCCGCGATCGCGCCCAGCAACACGCCGACGAACGACAGCAGCGAGCCCAGCGCGCCGGAACGCCAGCCCGAGACGGCCGCGATGAAGGCGACCGACAGCACGGCCACGTCAAGCCACTGCGACGGGGTCATCGAATTCATGTTCATCGGGGGGAGCCACCCTGCTCGCCGACCAGCGCCATCGCCGCGTCCAACTCGCGGACGTCGGTGGTGTCCCAGGGCTGGGCCCAGCCGGCGACGTCGAGCATGGCACAGATCACCTGGCCAGTGAATCCCCAAACCAGCATCTCGTTCAGCAGAAACGCCGGTCCGGCCCACCGGCGGCCGAGGTCGCCCCGGTAGACCATCAGCCGGTTGACCGGGTTGATAAAGGCGCGCAGCGGAACTCGCGCCACGATCGCGGTTTCGGCCTCGTTGACGACGGTCACCGGACCGGGATCCGGCGAGTAGGCCAAGACCGGGACGACATGAAACCGCGACGGCGCAATGAACGTGCGTTCCATCGTGACCAAGGGACGCAACCGGGACACGTCGATCCCGGTTTCCTCCTGGGCTTCGCGCAGGGCGGTGGCCACCGGGCCCTCATCGGTGGGATCGGACGCACCGCCGGGAAACGCCGCCTGGCCGGCGTGGTGGCGCAGCGTCGAGGCCCGCACGGTGACCAGCAAGTCGGCATCGTCGGGGACGCCACCGTCGGCCGGTGCGGATGGAGGTCCCGAGAACAACACCAAGACGGCGGCTTCGCGACCGCTGCCGCGCATTCCGGTGATCATCGCCAGCACGTCGGCCGGTAGCCGGCGCCGGTACGCGTCCGGCATCCGCGCGACGTTATCTACCAGGGGACGCAGCCACGGCGGGGAGTCGTCGGGCGCCAGCGAAACCGTCCCGTGCGAGCGGGCGGGAGTCGCACCTTGCGCAGGCGGGGACGTATCCCCAACACTCACCGGGCGCTCCAGTCGGTCCAATTTTCGGCTTATCCCTTGTCATTTCCGACCGCGGCAGCGATCTCGTCGGCGCTGGCGAAAGCCCGCGGCAGCATCTGCGCAACGCTACCGTCCGGCCGCAGAACCACCGTCGCGGGCATCACGTTCACGACGCCCAGGGCCGCCGCGACCCGACGGCGGCCGTCCTGCAGGGTTGGCAGCCGAACGCCCAGTTCGGCCAGCCGCAGCAACGCGGCCGTCTCGTTCTCGTCCTGATGCACGGTCACCACCATCACGTCCGGCCCGGCGCGCCGTTGATACTCGGCCATCGCGGGCAGTTCGGCCGCACACGGCGCGCACCAATATGCCCACAGGTTGAGGACGACCCGGCGCCCGGCCAGCGCGCGGGCGACGTCGACAACCGAGCCGTCCGCAGCGCATTCGGCCGTGACACCGCGCAGCGCCTGGGGGCCGGGACCGTCGCCGGGGGCGGGACAAGGCGCCAGGTTGGCCCGCTGCCGCGGACCCGCCAGCGCGGCCGCCGTGTCGGCGTCGCGGTGTTCGCGGCCGGGCGTGTTCACAGCGCTGCCGGGTTTCGTCGGCGCGGAATCATCGCGCAGCTGGGCCACCAGGGCCGCGGTCAGTGCCGCCACCACCGCGAGGATGGCGATCGTCCAGCGCGTGGTCCGCGTCAAGGTCGTAGACGTCTACAGGCCGGCCAGGGCCAGTAGGTGCTCGGTTTCCGGGCCCCGCACCAGGGGCGCTGCCAGCAGCGGCTCGGTGGGACCGAGGCCGAAGGAGGGGCAGTCCTTGGCCACCACGCACACACCGCAGGCCGGCTTGCGGGCGTGGCACACCCGGCGGCCGTGGAAGATCACGCGGTGGCTCAACATGGTCCACTCGCTGCGTTCGATCAGTTCGCCGGCCGCACGCTCGATCTTGACCGGGTCCTTGTCGGCGGTCCAGCGCCACCGGTGCAGCAGCCGTGCGAAGTGGGTGTCGACCGTGATGCCGGGGACCCCAAATGCGTTGCCCAGGATGACGTTGGCGGTCTTGCGGCCCACGCCGGGCAGCGTGACGAGTTCTTCCATGGTGGAGGGCACCTCGCCGTCGAACCGTTCGACCAGGGCCTGCCCGAGGCCGATGAGGGAGGTCGCCTTGTTCCGGAAGAACCCCGTCGGGCGGATGAGGGTTTCCAGTTCGTCGCGGTCGGCTTGCGCGTAGTCCAGCGCCGAGGGGTACCGCTTGAACAAAGCCGGCGTCGTCAGGTTCACCCGTTTGTCGGTGCTCTGCGCGGAAAGGATGGTGGCGACGGTCAGCTCTAGCGGCGTGGTGAAGTCGAGCTCGCAGTGCGCGTCCGGAAACGCCTGCGCCAGCGCCCGATTCATCCGGCGGGCCCGTCGCACCAAGCCGACTCGGGTCTCGTCAGCCCAGCGCCGCGCGGCGTCACCGCCCGGCGTGGCTGACGTGGACTTCGAGCGCCCGGACGACTTTGCCGCTGTCACCTACGACAGAGTACTGATTTCGTGATCTCGCCGAGACCTCGTGTTGATTGAAGGCCATGTTTACTCTCCTTGTGTCATGGTTGCTGGTGGCCTGCGTTCCGGGGCTGCTGATGCTGGCGGCGCTCGGCTTGGGGCGGCTCGAACGGGAGCTCGCCCGCGATGACGTCGCGATGATCGCGGTCACCGAGCTTTTCGAGC
Source organism: Mycobacterium nebraskense (assembly GCF_002102255.1). GTDB lineage: Bacteria > Actinomycetota > Actinomycetes > Mycobacteriales > Mycobacteriaceae > Mycobacterium > Mycobacterium nebraskense. Next base: position 31,488 of record NZ_LQPH01000128.1, on the reverse strand, counting down.
GGGCCGAGTTCGTCGACCTCCACACGCTGGCTCGCGAAGGCATGCCGGAGGCGCTGGAATACCTGCATCTGCGCGAGGCTCGGGAACTTTCGGAGGCCGCGCTGGCCGGGTTGACCGCCGGGCCGCGTCACGCGGCGCCGTCGTTTGCCGCCAGCTTCGTTGACCATGGCGAGCTGACATTGCCGACGCGAATACACGCCCATGCGCGCATCAATCCGCAGTTTAAGGCCACTCGATACGTCAATCGTGTGTAGCGTTGCACGTTGGACAAAATGTCCTACCGCTAGACTCATGCGAGCACGGGATTAACCTGCCCGTATCACAATCATTGGAAATCTGAAGAGGCAATGTGGACGAGATCCTGGCAAGGGCAGGAATCTTCCAAGGGGTTGAGCCCGGCGCCATCGCAGCGCTGACCAAGCAACTGCAACCCGTCGACTTTCCCCGTGGGCACACGGTCTTCGCCGAAGGCGAGCCGGGCGATCGGCTGTACATCATCGTCTCGGGGAAGGTCAAGATTGGCCGTCGCTCACCCGACGGCCGGGAGAACCTGCTGACGATCATGGGCCCGTCGGACATGTTCGGCGAGTTGTCCATTTTCGACCCGGGCCCCCGGACTTCCAGCGCGACCACCATCACCGAGGTGCGCGCGGTGTCGATGGACCGCGATGCGCTGCGGGCGTGGATCGCTGATCGTCCCGAGATCGCCGAGCAGCTGCTGCGGGTGCTGGCCCGACGGCTGCGCCGCACCAACAACAATCTGGCCGACCTCATCTTCACCGACGTCCCCGGCCGGGTGGCCAAGCAGCTGCTGCAGCTCGCCCAGCGTTTCGGCACCCAGGAGGGTGGCGCGATGCGGGTCACCCACGACCTGACCCAGGAGGAGATCGCCCAGCTGGTGGGCGCCTCCCGGGAGACGGTGAACAAGGCGCTGGCCGATTTCGCCCACCGCGGCTGGATCCGCCTGGAGGGCAAGAGTGTGCTGATTTCGGACTCCGAAAGGCTGGCGCGCCGGGCGAGGTAAGCGCGCGCGAATTGCGTCGAGATCGACGTTATCGGCACGTTCTCTCGAACTTTTCCGCGTTAGCGTCGATTTCGGCGAGAGTTCAACGCTGCAAATAGTCCAGCTGCGCCTGAACGGACCATTCGGCCGCGTCCCAGAGTTTCTCGTCGACGTCTACATAGACGTGTTCGACGACCTGGCGTGCGGTGGCGTCGTCGCCGATGTCCCGCAACGCCCCGCGCACCTGTTCCAGGCGTTCCTGCCGGTGCATCAGGTAGCCGGACGCGACGGCCTCCAGGTCGGCCAGGTCCGGCCCGTGACCGGGCAGCACCGTGCGCGAGCCCAGCCCGCGCAGCCGGCGCAACGATTCCAGGTAGTCGGCCAGACTGCCGTCTTCCTTATCTATGACGGCGGTCCCGCGGCCCAGCACGCTGTCCGCGGTGAGCACGGCATCATCAAGCACGAAGGACAGCGAGTCGGCGGTGTGGCCGGGGGTGGCCATCACCTTGATCTTCAGGCCGGCCGCGTCGATGACCTCGCCGTCGGTGAGGTGGCCGCCAAGGCCGCGCAAGAATCCGCTGCCCGCCGACCGCACCGTCGCGCCGGTGCGCTCGACCAGCTTGTCGATGCCGTCGGTGTGATCGCCGTGCCGGTGACTGATCAGGACCAGCGCGATGCGGCCCAACTCGGCGAGCCGGGCGACGTGCTCGTCGTCGTCCGGCCCGGGATCCACGACGACCAACTCGTCGCTGCCCCTGCCGCGCAGCACCCAGGTGTTGGTGCCCTCGAGCGTCAGCAATCCGGGGTTGTCGGCCAACAGCACCGAGGCAGTGTCGGTGACCGCCCGCAGCCTGCCGTATGCGGGATGGCTCAGCGACTCGGGTGCGTCGGTCACGGTCGTGAGCCGACCTCCACGATCAGCTCCACTTCCACCGGCGCATCCAGCGGCAGCTCGGACACGCCGACGGCCGACCGCGCGTGGGCGCCGTCATCGCCGAACACCTCGGCGAGCAGCTCGGAAGCCCCGTTGATGATGCTGGGCTGGCCGTTGAAACCCGGAGCCGACGCGACGAAGCCGACGACCTTGACCACCCGGGTCACGGCGTCGATGCCCACCAGCGAATCGATGGCCGCCAGGGCATTGAGCGCGCAGATCCGCGCCATCGCCCTGCCCTCGTCCGGGCTGACCTGGGCCCCGACCTTGCCGGTCCCGGCCAGCTGTCCCGCCTGCATCGGTAGCTGACCCGCGGTGTAGACCAGGTCGCCCGTCCGCACGGCGGGGACATAGGCGGCCAGCGGCGCCACCACCTCCGGAAGCGCGACACCAAGTTGCGCGAGCCGGGCCGACGCAGTCATCTACTTCGGGCGCTTCAGATACGCGACGTGTTGCTCGCCGGTTGGCCCGGGCAATACGGACACCAGTTCCCAGCCGTCGGCACCCCACTGGTCGAGAATTTGTTTGGTGGCGTGTGTCAGCAGCGGGACCGTGACGTATTCCCATGCGGTCGGTTGGCTCATGGCGCGAGCTTATCGGTCGGATGTGAACGGCTCTGGCCTGCCCGGGGGCCGGGCGCGGGTCGGGCTAGCATGCGAAGGTGGCAAACACATCGAGCGGCGGTAGCGCCGTCGGCTGGCCGGCGCGGCTTTCGAAGGCCCGCCTGCATTTCGTCACCGGCAAAGGCGGTACGGGCAAGTCGACGATAGCGGCCGCACTGGCGCTGACCCTGGCAGCCGGAGGCCGCAAGGTTCTCCTCGTGGAAGTCGAAGGGCGGCAAGGCATTGCGCAACTCTTCGACGTGCCACCGCTGCCCTACCAGGAGGTCAAGATCGCGACCGCCGAACGTGGCGGTCAGGTCAATGCCCTGGCGATCGACATCGAGGCCGCGTTCCTGGAATACCTGGACATGTTCTACAACCTCGGTATCGCCGGGCGGGCGATGCGCCGCATCGGCGCCATCGAGTTCGCGACGACGATCGCGCCCGGGCTGCGCGACGTGCTGCTCACCGGGAAGATCAAGGAGTCGGTGGTGCGCGTCGATAAGAACCGGCTTCCCGTTTACGACGCGGTTGTCGTCGACGCCCCACCGACGGGGCGGATCGCCCGCTTCCTGGACGTCACCAAGGCCGTGTCGGATCTGGCCAAGGGCGGGCCGGTGCACTCACAGAGTGAGGGCGTGGTGAGGCTGCTGCATTCCGAGCAGACCGCCATCCACGTGGTCACCCTGCTGGAGGCGTTGCCGGTGCAGGAAACCCTGGAAGCCATCGAGGAGCTCGCCGAGATGGAGCTGCCGATCGGCAGCGTGATCGTGAATCGCAACATCGCGTCCCACCTGCAGCCCGCCGACCTGGCGAAGGCCGCCGAGGGACACGTCGACGCGGACTCGGTGCGGGCAGGGCTGGAGATGGCGGGGATCAAGCTGAACGACGCCGAGTTCGCCGGCCTGCTGACCGAAACCATCGAGCATGCGACGGTCATCGCCGCGCGAGCCGAGGTCGCGCAACAGCTGGACGCGTTGCACGTGCCCCGGCTCGAGCTGCCGGCGATCTCCGACGGTGTCGACCTCGGAAGCCTCTATGAGCTTTCGGAATCGCTTGCGCAGCAGGGGGTTCGATGAGTACCACACCGAATAGACTTGATATGGCCTCGATCTTGGCCGACACGACCAACCGGGTGGTGGTGTGCTGCGGTGCCGGCGGGGTGGGCAAGACCACCACCGCGGCCGCGATGGCGTTGCGCGCGGCCGAATACGGCCGCAACGTCTGCGTTTTGACCATCGACCCGGCCAAGCGATTGGCGCAGGCGCTCGGGGTCAACGACCTCGGCAACACCCCGCAACGGGTGCCCTTGGCGTCCGAGGTCCCCGGTGAGTTACACGCGATGATGCTCGACATGCGTCGCACGTTCGACGAGATGGTGGTCCAGTACTCCGGAAACGGCCGGGCGCAAGCGATTCTGGACAACCAGTTCTATCAGACCGTCGCCAGCTCCCTCGCCGGCACGCAGGAGTACATGGCGATGGAGAAGCTCGGTCAACTGCTGGCCGAGGACCGGTGGGACCTGGTGGTGGTGGACACCCCGCCGTCGCGCAACGCGCTGGACTTCCTGGACGCGCCCAAACGGTTGGGCAGCTTCATGGACAGCCGGTTGTGGCGGCTGCTGCTCGCGCCGGGCCGGGGCATAGGCCGATTGGTCACGGGCGCAATGGGTTTGGCGATGAAGGCGATATCCACCGTGCTCGGCTCACAGATGTTGAGCGATGCGGCGGAATTCGTGCAGTCGCTGGACGCCACCTTCGGCGGTTTCCGGGAGAAGGCGGACCGCACGTACGCGCTGCTGAAGAGGCGCGGTACGCAATTCGTGGTGGTGTCGGCGGCCGAACCCGATGCGCTGCGCGAGGCCTCATTCTTCGTCGACCGGCTGTCCCAGGAAGGCATGCCGCTCGCCGGGCTGGTTTTGAACCGTACCCACCCGACGTTGTGTTCGTTGCCCGCCGAGCGGGCGATCGACGGAACCGAAACGTTGGAGGCCGAGCCGGATTCCGAGGCGGCGTCGTTGGCCGCGGCCGTGCTGAGGATTCATGCCGATCGTGCGCAGACCGCCAAACGGGAGATCAGGTTGCTGTCGCGGTTCACCGGGGCCAATCCGCACGTGGCGGTCATCGGGGTTCCGTCGCTGCCGTTCGACGTCTCGGACCTGGAAGCGTTGCGCGCGCTCGCCGATCAGATCACGTCGGCCGGCGACGACACGGCCCGTACCACGGCCCAGGGACCCCTGCGCTAGGAGTCGGGTCGGGCCGGTGGGTCAGCCGACGTTGCGGGTTCTCCTCTTGTCGAAGAAGTCCGCCCAGGAGACCACCTCGGGGTGTTGCTTGAGCAGGGCCCTGCGCTGACGCTCGGTCATGCCGCCCCAGACGCCGAACTCGACCTTGTTGTCCAGAGCGTCCGCGCCGCACTCCTGCATGACCGGGCAGTGCCGGCAGATGACGGCGGCTTTGCGTTGGGCCGCTCCCCGAACGAAAAGTTCGTCCGGGTCCGTGGTCCGGCACAGTGCTCTGGAAACCCAGGCGATCCGTTCTTCGGCGTCAACGCTGCGGAGTACCCCTTGTGCGGCCGCAATGTTTGTCCTACGCGCCGCAGGCCGTGTTCCTGACACGAACTGTTCCCTTCCCTACCGGCCGCTTTCGTGACCGCCCTCCGGGTGCAGATCCCCACCTGCGATCTACGCCACACTGTGTACATCGGTGTTACCTGAATCTCACCGTGTGTCTAAGTTAGGTGGTCAGCCCCCAATTGCGCAACAGTCCGATAACGCTTTTTTTGGGACGGGCGTGCCGTCTCGCCTCAGGAGGATAGGCGAGAAAGTGATCTTGCACACGTGCGCGCATGGGCCTGCCCACTTACGCACATGCAAATTTTATCGCAGCCGCGGCGGTAAAGCGCTGGTCAATGACGGGGGAAAAAGTGGGTGAACTCGCAGCGTGGCGACGTGACTGGGGGCCGCTACTGTAGTAGCCATGTCAGACCGCCCCCAGGCCTTCCTCACGATTCTCAAGCTTGCGGGGTACTGCTTGCTGGCCGGTGTGGTCGCCACGGCACTGATGTTTCCGTTCGCGGGCGGATTGGGACTGGTGTCCAACCGCGCCTCCGAAGTCGTGGCCAACGGCTCGGCCCAACTCCTCGAGGGTGAGGTGCCCGCGGTGTCGACGATGGTCGACGCGAAGGGCAACACCATCGCCTGGCTGTACTCCCAGCGCCGCTTCGAGGTGCCCAGCGACAAGATCGCCAACACGATGAAGCTGGCGATCGTGTCCATCGAGGACAAACGGTTCGCCGACCACAACGGGGTGGACTGGAAGGGCACGCTGACCGGGCTGGCCGGCTACGCGCGCGGCGACGTCGACACCCGCGGCGGTTCGACTATCGAGCAGCAGTACATCAAGAACTACCAGTTGCTGGTGACGGCGAAGACCGACGCCGAGAAGCGCGCCGCCGTCGAAACCACCCCTGCGCGCAAGCTGCGTGAGATCCGGATGGCGCTCACGCTGGACAAGACCTTCACCAAGCCCGAGATCCTGACCCGCTACTTGAACCTGGTGTCCTTCGGCAACGGTTCGTTCGGCGTGCAGGACGCGGCGCAGACCTACTTCGGCATCAACGCTTCGGACCTGAACTGGCAGCAGGCGGCGCTGCTGGCGGGCATGGTGCAGTCGACCAGCGCACTGAACCCCTACACCAACCCCGAGGGCGCGCTGGCGCGGCGAAACCTGGTGCTGGACACCATGATCGAGAACATCCCGCAGGAGGCCGACGCGCTGCGCGCCGCCAAGGCCACCCCGCTGGGCGTGCTGCCGCAGCCCAACGAGCTGCCGCGGGGCTGCATCGCGGCCGGCGATCGCGCGTTCTTCTGCGACTACGTCCAGGAGTACCTGTCCCGCGCCGGCATCAGCAAAGAACAGGTGGCCCGCGGCGGCTACCTGATCCGCACCACGCTGGACCCGGACGTGCAGATCCCGGTCAAGGCGGCCATCGACCAGTTCGCCAGCCCGACCCTGCCGGGCATCTCCAGCGTGATGAGCGTGATCCAGCCCGGCAAGACGTCGCACAAGGTGATGGCGATGGCCAGCAACCGCACCTACGGCCTGAACCTCGACGCCGGCGAGACCATGCGACCACAGCCGTTCTCCCTGGTCGGCGACGGCGCGGGATCGGTCTTCAAGATCTTCACCACGGCCGCCGCCCTGGACATGGGCATGGGCACCAACGCCACGCTCGAGGTACCGAGCCGATTCCAGGCCAAGGGACTGGGTAGCGGCGGGGCCAAGGGCTGTCCGAAGGACACCTGGTGTGTGGTCAACGCCGGCAACTACCGCGGATCGATGAACGTGACCGAGGCGCTGGCCACCTCGCCGAACACCGCGTTCGCCAAGCTGATCCAGCAGGTCGGGGTGACCCGCACGGTGGACATGGCGATCAAGCTGGGCCTGCGGTCCTACGCCGATCCCGGCACCGCCCGCGACTACAACCCCGACAGCAACGAGAGCCTGGCCGACTTCGTCAAACGGCAGAACATCGGCTCGTTCACCCTGGGCCCGATCGAGGTGAACGCGCTGGAGCTGTCCAACGTCGCGGCCACGCTGGCCTCCGGCGGCACGTGGTGCCCGCCGAACCCGATCGACAAGCTGATCGACCGGCACGGCAACGAAGTCGCCGTCACCACCGAAACCTGCGACCAGGTGGTGCCCGAAGGCTTGGCGAACACCCTCGCCAACGCGATGAGCAAAGACGCGGTGGGCGGTGGCACCGCCTCCGGCTCGGCCGGCGCCGCGGGCTGGACCCTGCCCATGTCCGGTAAGACGGGCACCACCGAGGCGCACCGCTCCTCGGGCTTCGTTGGATTCACCAACCACTACGCGGCGGCCAACTACATCTACGACGACTCGACGACGCCGACGGACCTGTGCTCGTCGCCGCTGCGCCATTGCGGCGAGGGCGACCTGTACGGCGGTAACGAGCCGGCCCGCACCTGGTTCACCGCGATGAAGCCGATCGCCACCAACTTCGGGCCGGTGCAATTGCCGCCCACCGATCCCCGTTATGTCGACGGGTCGCCCGGGTCTCGGGTGCCCAGCGTCGCCGGCCTGGATATCGAGGCGGCACGCTCGCGCCTCAAGGAGGCGGGCTTCCAGGTCGCCGATCAGAGCAATTTCGTCAACAGCACCGCGAAGCAGGGCGAGGTGGTGGGAACGACGCCGAGCGGCGCGACGATCCCGGGGTCGATCATCACCATCCAGGTCAGCAACGGCATCCCGCCGGCTCCGCCGCCGCCGCCGGAGGGCGCCCCGGTGCCGGTCGGGTCGCAGGTGGTGGAGATCCCGGGTCTGCCCCCGATCACCATTCCGCTGCTGGCGCCGCCGCCTCCACCACCGGGGCAGCCGCCTCCGTAGGCCAGCGCAAAGCCGCCACCATTGACGCCGTCGCGCAAGCCATACGTTGCCAAAGCGCAACCGGCAGTAGGCTGCCAGCATGGCTGATGTATTGCCCACGCTGATCCGCGCCGGTTCCGTCGCACTCGGTTCGGCCGTCGCCGGCATCGGTTATGCCGCGGTCGTCGAGCGCAACGCCTTCGTCCTGCGTGAGATAACCATGCCCGTCTTGACGCCCGGCTCAACGCCGCTGCGGGTGCTGCATATCAGCGATCTCCACATGCTGCCCGCCCAGCGTCGCAAACAAGCCTGGCTGCGCGAGCTGAGCAACTGGGAACCCGACCTGGTGGTCAACACCGGCGACAACCTCGCCCACCCCAAAGCGGTGCCCGCGGTGGTGCAGGCCCTCGGGGATCTGCTGTCGCGGCCGGGTGTCTTCGTGTTCGGCAGCAATGACTACTTCGGGCCGCGCCTGAAGAACCCGCTGAAGTATGTGACCAACCCGTCGCACCGGGTCCACGGTGAACCGCTGCCCTGGCAGGATCTGCGGGCGGCCTTCACCGAGCGCGGCTGGCTCGACCTCACCCACACCCGGCGCGAGTTCGAGGCGGCCGGCCTGCACATCGCCGCCGCCGGCGTCGATGACCCGCACATCGACCGCGACCGCTACGAAACGATCGCGGGCCCGGCCAGCCCGGCCGCGAACCTGCGGCTGGGGCTGGTTCACTCGCCCGAGCCGCGGGTGCTGGATCGCTTCGCCGCCGACGGCTACCAGCTGGTGATGGCCGGACACACCCACGGCGGGCAGGTCTGCCTGCCGCTCTACGGCGCCCTGGTGACCAACTGCGGCCTGGACCGGTCCCGCGCGAAGGGACCGTCCCGGTGGGGCGCGAACATGCAGCTGCACGTCTCCGCCGGGATCGGCACATCGCCGTTCGCGCCGGTGCGGTTCTGCTGCAGGCCCGAGGCCACCCTGCTGACGTTGATCGCCTCCCCGATGGGCGGTCGCGATTCAGCCAGTGACCTGAGCCATTCGCAGCCAACAGCTTCGGTGCGTTGACCGAGCGGACCCGGATCGCGGTCCGCAGCCGCTCGCGGTGCTGGACGGACAACGCGGTCCGGCTGATCCACGCCGACGCGCGCCGAAGCGCGGATACGCACTTACTGCGCTACCCGCTGCCGTCGGCGTGGGGCGCGGACGGCAGCGATGTCGATGTGGCGCTGTACCTCAAAGACGAGACCACGCACATCACGGGCAGCCTCAAGCACCGGTTGGCGCGCTCGTTGTTTCTTTATGCGCTCTGCAACGGGTGGATCAACGAAGGCACCACGGTGGTCGAGGCCTCGTCGGGTTCGACGGCGGTCTCGGAGGCCTACTTCGCGGCCCTGCTGGGTCTGCCGTTCGTCGCGGTGATGCCGGCGTCCACCAGCTCGTCCAAGGTGGCACTGATCGAAGCCCAGGGCGGGCGTTGCCATTTCGTGCAGAACTCGAGTGAGGTGTACGCCGAGGCCGAGCGCGTTGCCCGCGACACCGGCGGGCACTACCTGGACCAGTTCACCAACGCAGAACGCGCCACCGACTGGCGGGGCAACAACAACATCGCCGAGTCGATCTTCGAGCAGATGGGCGAGGAGACGCACCCCATCCCGGAATGGATCGTGGTCGGCGCGGGCACCGGCGGTACCAGCGCGACGATCGGCCGCTACATCCGCTACCGGCGGCACGCGACCCGGTTGTGCGTCGTCGACCCGGAGAACTCCGCGTTCTTTCCCGCCTACGCCGAGGACCGCTACGACATCGTGATGCCCACCTCGTCGCGGATCGAGGGCATCGGCCGGCCGCGGGTCGAGCCGTCGTTCCTGCCCGGCGTGGTCGACCGCATGGTGGCGGTGCCCGACGCGGCGTCCATCGCCGCCGCCCGCCATGTCAGCGCCGTCCTGGGACGCCGGGTGGGGCCCTCGACGGGCACCAACTTGTGGGGCGCCTTCGGCCTGCTCGCCGAGATGGTCGCGGAAGGGCGCAGCGGTTCGGTGGTCACGCTGCTCGCCGACAGCGGCGACCGCTACACCGACACCTATTTCAGCGACGAGTGGGTCAGCGCGCAGGGACTCGACTCGAGCGGCCCCGCCGAGGCGCTGGCGGAGTTCGAGCGCTCCTGCCTATGGAAGTGACCCGCCACACCGCGATTTGGCCAGCCGACCGGCCGGTGCGATAGGCTGTCGGAGCTTCAAGCGGGGTGTGGCGCAGCTTGGTAGCGCGCTTCGTTCGGGACGAAGAGGCCGTGGGTTCAAATCCCGCCACCCCGACCCAAAGAGCCTGGTAGCAGGCTCAACGAGGTCACTAGGCAGTTCGCTGCAGCGTACTCGGTACGTTTTCCTCGTTAGTTTCACTGTTGCTGTTGGCAGTTGATGGTCAGAGCGCCGCCGCACGGTGCTGGTCCAGCACATCAGCCAGCGCATCAAGGTCGGAGTCAAACAGGTCCGCGTACGTTCGCAGTGTGAGGCTTGGGTCCTCGTGTCCGAGCATCCGCGCGAGCGCAAGGACGTTGCCGCCCGCCGACACCGCCAAGCTGGCGGCTGTGTGACGGGGGTCGTGCGGCGTCACCTTCGGGAACTCCTGCAGGGAGTCCCTAGCCACATTGAAGACACGCGGGTCTGCGAAGGTCAATGTGGGATCTATAGGTGTGATGCGCAACGAGCACGGGCATCTGCTCTGCAAAGTCATCGACATCGAACCCACGCCTGACTACGGCGGGACCGGACATGTCTCCGTCAAAATCAAATGGGAAATCCGCCTGGCCTAGGGCGATCCGATACCCAAGCGGCGTCTTTACTGAGACGGGTTTTGAAATCGAAGCGACTCAGCGATTTCCTCGGGGGTTTCAGCGCGCCAACCACCGCCGAGAAGAGGGGGGAGCGTGACGAAATTTCCCATCAACTCCGTCAGTGCGCTCGACCGCACGAAATGAGAGATCACACCTCCCGTGATGCCCGAGCCTCCAACGTGTCCGGCGTTAACACCGATGAGCTTGACTTTGCCGATCGACTGCGAGATCCCCAATACAGGAGCGCCGGACATTCCACTCCAGCTGAATGAATGGCACAGGACAGCGTTTCCGAGATGCGCTTTGCCAAAGGTCGCCGGGTGCCTGGGATCGCTAGCAATGATTCCCCTGACGATCAACGGGCGTTCAATCGGCCCGGCCATGCCGGGGTATCCGGCAAGGAATATTTCTTCTCCCGGCATCAGCCCGTCGATCTCCGTTGCCGACGCAAGCCACTCCATCCCCAAGCAGTTTGGACCGGGGTCCCCCGGGTTGAAGGAACCGCGTCCGGCGCTAACGACCGCGAGGTCAGTCGATTCGTCTGGGTGAAAGGCGATTCCAGATGTCTCCTGTGTGCATGTCCAGGTCCAGGGGGGTGCAGGCTGAGAAAGGTCGCTCGGTTGGGCGTATCCACGAATCTCAACGCCCCGAAGCTTCGCCGACGGGATGACACCGTGGGGAGGCTTGTAGTTGTAGTCGAACACGTGGCGGTTGGTGACGAAAAACAGGGACCCTTGCTTCTCCACGACGAATGCCGTGCCCGTTTTCGTCTCGTAGTCTTCGGGACCGTCGCCAGCAAGCTCAGCGGTGAAGTGTGCCGTGACCGAAGCGGCCAAGTAGAGGTGTTGTCGGTCAACGAACCGCTGAACGTAGAGCATAGGTTCGAATTTACGTGCGGCGGGCTCCGCCATGCCGCAGACTCCCTCGATACGACGACTGTCCAAGTCGGCCTTCGTGATGGTGTACCGGGGAGCGTATAGCTTTTCCGACATGAGCACACCGCGCCCAATCCCCGTCGTAATTGTCAGCGCAGCACTATCTGCGATCCCACAAGTTGGCGGCCCGCTGCAAACCGTGTACGACGCCATCGACGAGCGGCGACGCTACCGGATTGAGTCGACCGCCAGAGAGATTGCCGACTTGGCCGGGCATGACCGTCTAGTGGAACGCGTGTTGGAGGACTCACGGGTCGAGGCGCTCCTCGGTGAGGCGCTGGAGGCGGCGGCAAGAACCGGCTTCGAGGCAAAGCGGCGGCTGCTTGGCAGGGCTGTTGCCGATGCCTTGCTGAGCGAAGATGAGGCCGCCGTCGATTACGCTGCGCTGATTGTGACGGCCCTGACGCAGTTGGAACCGCTGCATGTCCGCGCTCTCATCCGGTTGGAGAGGCACACTGATCTCAAGTACGAGCAGGCAGCCGAGTGGGACCAATTGGCCGTCCACAGAACGTTGGCCGAACCCGTCGCAGCAGCTCTGATCTACACCGGCGTGGCAACACCCGGCATGGCTGCCGGACCCCCGATGTATGTCCGCGAAATCACGGAGTTCGGGCGCGCCCTCCTCGGCCAATTGAGAGGGGTCGCCGACGAGGAGATGGAGCGACTCGCAGACTGACCCGTTGCGGCGCACCGCGAGGGACTCATACTGGGTACGCAGATGGGTACGTTTTCCGTCTCGATGGCCCTTGCTAAGGACTGTGGGAAGTCGACGGAAGAGTGCCGATCAACAGCTATTTCCTGATCACGTCCATCACTAGCCAACGTCAGCCATCTTCCCCGGTCGCCGTCGTTCGGGACGAAGAGGCCGTGGGTTCAAATCCCGCCACCCCGACCCAGTTGTGTTAGCTGGCACGACAGCCGACCGCAGTGTCTGACACTGCAGCGATGAGCCTTTGCCATTAAGCTCTGCCCGCATGGCGCTGGCAAGCCCGTCGCCCGGGCGGGGCAAGCCGCACGGGGTTGGCCGACAGGTCACAACATTTGCTGATTCCGCGGCGCCAGTCCACTGCCCTGGCCACCCCACCCTGGCGGAGATCGCGCAACGGCAGCATGAGATCCAGGCATGGGAAGCGCTGAACGTCGGCGGCTACCGGTTCGCCAAACCCGGCACCATCATCGGCTCGCTGATCTCCGCCCTGCTGGTGGTTCTCGCGGTGACGCCCATCCCGCCGAACTGGCCGTGGGACATCCCGACGATGATCGTGGCCATCTTCACGGCGGTGGCGACGGTGACCTGTGGTCTGTTGTGGTTCGACAATCCGCACCCGGTCCCCCGCCCCGAGTCGTTGACGATCGTGCCGTTCACCCGCGCGGAGAACTTGCGGCTGATGGCGGACCAGCCCGTCGAGACCTACCGCGCCATCTGCGCCTGCCCCGGCTGCGGCGACGCGTCCGCCCACCTGATCCGCGAGCCCGTCAAGGACGAACCAGACTGGGCGATGGTCACCCGGCGTTGCGCCGTGTGTGAACGCGAATGGGCGCAGGCCTAAATCGATTCCGCGCCAAGCCCACAGCAGCTACAACGATGACGGAATGGGCCTGAACCGCACCCTCGTGCCGCGCCCGGGGGCCAGCATGATGGAGCGCCGGACGATTCGTTCGGGCCTGTCGTCCACGGCGCTGAACTCGCCTTCACGCAGCAGCGTGTGCAGCACGGTGATCAACTCCCGCAGGGAAAAGCTCGCCCCAAGACAGCGTTTCGCGCCACCCCCGAACGGGACCCATGCGTATGTCGGCGGCTGGGCACCCAGGAACCGCTCCGGGCAGAAGTCGTTCGGTTGATCGTAGCTGCGGGGGTTGCGGTTGATCGCGACGATGTGGACGACGACGCGGGTGCCGGCGTCGATCCGGTAGCCTCCGATCGTAAGTGGTTGCGCGGCAAGGCGGGCCGTCAATGGGGCCGGGGGGCGTATCCGCAACGTCTCGTTGATCACCGCCATCGTGAAGTCCTCCGCACCGCTGCAGGCTTCGGACCGGACGCGCCGCAGCGCATCCGGATGGTGCAGCAGCAGGTCGAATAACCAGGCCAACGTGGTCGCGGTAGTTTCGTGGCCCGCCAGCATCAGGGTGATCACGTCGTCGCGAATATCGCTGTCCGACAAGCATTCTCCTTCTTCCCCCCGTGCGCACATCAGCAACGCCAGGATGTCGGAGCGTTCCCCGAGCCGGGGATCGTTTCGCCGTTCGGCGATGAGCGGCAGGACGACGTCGTCGATCTCCTTGCCCGCCTGGGCGCGGCGCGGCCAGACCCGCAACGCGCCGAGCCGGCGCAACGCATACCGCACCGTTAATTCTTCGGAGACACCGAGATTCAGCAGGCGTTCGAAGGGCGCGCCCAAGCGGCGCACCTCGTCGGGATGATCCACCCCGAACATGACCTTGACGATCACGTCCAGCATCAGGGCCCGGGCCGCGGTCAGCATCTCGAACGGGCGGTCGACGGGCCAGCTGTGCATCGCCGCGCGGGCCGCGTCCTGCATGATCGGGACGTAGTTGCTCAGCGCCGCGCCGTGCAGTGCGGGGGTCAAGAGCTTGCGTCTCCGGAGATGCTCCGGCTCCTCCTGAACGAACATCGACCCGGACCCGTAGATCGCCGCCGCCGGGCCGACTCCCTCTCCGCCAAGTAGGACGTCCGGTGCGGCGCTGAAAACCTGCTTGGCCAGTTCCGGGTCGGACACGATCGCCACGTTGCCCAGGCTGAGGATGGGCATGGTCATGATGGGCCCGTATCGGCGAATCAACCGCAGCATCCGGCGCTCGCCGCCGACAAGATAGGCGATGGCGTACGCCGCGGCGCAGGCCGAGCGGAGTGGGCGCGGCGCGGGCAGGCCTGGCGGACGCGTCAGAACGTCCGGCCTGTGCCGCCGGCCCATCGCCGCTGCTGCCACGCTGACGACACAAACACGGCGTTTCTCCTTTGGTCAAGGCGCGGTTATCGCCAAGCGCGTGACCCTGACCAGGGTGGCGGCCTTACGCGCAGTCGGCGCAGATGGACAGGCCCGCATTCGAGCTGCGCAACCGGCTGCGGTGCTGCACCAAAAAACAGCTCGAGCAAGTGAACTCGTCGGACCGCTGGGGAATCACCGTCACCGACAGCTCTTCACCGGACAGGTCGGCGCCGGGCAGCTCGAAGAAGTGCACATCGTTGGGGTCCTCGTCGACCACCGCGGTGGCGGATCCCTGCAAGGTCGGTGCTAGCTCGCGTATCGGGGACTTGTCCTGGGTTTCCATGTCGGACACCCGGCGTGCGTCATAGTCGCTTGCGCTCGTCATGGCAGTTCCTTCCTGCAAATGAGCCGGGTTGACGCACTTTCCTGTACTCACCCGTTGGCGCAGGCAGTACCCCATTCAGGCGCGAGTTACACCGAACGATTCGAAAAAGTCGCGCCGCCGGCAATTGAGCCGCCTCAGGTGCCGGGCAACCGCGGGGTGATGCACCAGCGCCAGGCCCAACCACGGCGCGACGACGGACACGATCAGCGCCCCGATGGCCACCCTCTCATGCCCGACCCACAGCTCGAACAGCCCGATCGCCAAACTGACCGCCCAGACCGCCACGGCCGCGACGCCGGGCAGAGGGAAATCACGCTCGTACTCGACCGGGTAGTTTGCTGCTCGCAGCGAAACGGGTGCGACCATGACCCCGCTCTTACCCGGTCACCCCGGCGATTAAACGTCTCGGCGGGCGGCCGCGCGCGGATCGGTGTTCGTTAGCTCACGGGTCAACTGCTCGGCAAGGGGCGGGCTCATCGGAATTCGCGGCGTGCGAGGCCAGTTCGGCGTCGCGCACCCTACGGCGCATGCGCAGCAACCACACCGTTCCGTTGGTGATCGACCGGGTCGACTCATGGGTAATCCAACTTCACGTGAGAAAGTCTGTGTATCAGGGCGATTCGCGCGGCGTGCGGTTGGGCTGTCCGGGGCGGCCACCGGCGGCTATGGAGCCGCAACCGTCACGCGGATCACGCACGGCGGTGACCCGCCACCTTGAAACCCAAAGGACACCGCGCACTGGTGTCAGCCGGCCGCGGCCTGGGTATGCCGCGCAGATGAAACCCGCCGTCCTGTTCGACGTCGACGGAAGTCTGGTCGACTCCAACTATCTGCACGTCTACGCGTGGCAACGCGCCTTCGACGCCGAGGGCCTACCCGTGGCCGCCTGGCAGATCCACCGCTGCATCGGCATGGACGGCTCCACGCTGGTGCGAACGCTCTCCAACGACGCCCCGGACGACGTCCAAGAGCGGCTGAGCGACGGGCACAGCCGTTACTACCGGGAGAGCACCCCCTGCTCGCACCGCTGCCGGGTGCCCGCGCGCTGCTGCACCGCGTCGCCGAGCTCGGGCTGCAGGTCGTGCTGGCCACCTCGGCGCCCGACGACGAACTGGAGATATTGCGCAAGGTCCTCGACTCTGACGACGTCATCTTCGAAACGACGTCGTCGCGCGACGTCGACACCGCCAAGCCCGACCCCGGCATCGTGCAGGTCGCGCTGGAAAGAGCCGGGGTTGACGCCGACCATGCCGTGTTCGTCGGGGACGCCGTGTGGGACGCGCATGCCGCGGCGGGCGCCGGATTGTCCTGCATCGGCCTGCTCAGCGGCGGGATCGCCCGCGAGGAACTGCAGGCGGCGGGTGCGTCCCCGATCTTCACCGATCCGCAGGACCTGCTCGAGCATCTGGACTCGACCCGCATCGCCGCACTCGCGTCAGATGCCGTGAGTGCGCAGCAGCAGGGGTAGCAGCCACCAGAAGAACGCAAACAGCGCCAGCGCACACACTCCCGCGATCAGGCCCGGACTGCTCCCGGCCACCGCGGTGAAGACGATGATCGTCATCCCGGTCAGCGCCAGGCCGAGCAGCGCCAGCCCGGCGTACGCACAGCGGTGCGCGCCGGACACCAGCACCTGCAGGCGGTGGCGCCGGAAGAGCAGCCGATGCATGCCGACCGGGGCGATCAGCAGCACCGTTGCGCCCACCGAGCATCCCACCGTCGCGAGATAGAGGTTGCGCATCGGCGGGTCCAGAACGTCGAAACGCTGCTGGAACGGCAGCGTCAGCAGGAAACCGGTCAGCAATTGCACACCGGTCTGCACCACGCGCAGCTCCTGCAGCAGGCTGTTCCAATTGCGGTCCAGCCGTTGGATTTCGGTTTCGCCACGCTGGTTGCTATCCCACCGCTGGTCGTCTTGCGGATGATCGACGTCCATAGCCGTGATCATCGCACCTGTCGTATGTGCCAGCGCCGTTTCGCGCCGAAGGGCCGCGAGAATCGTCATCCGCTGCTGCAATTTGAATTGATTCGGCGTCCGCCTATTTGGAATCCGTATACCTCGATGCACGCCGGCGATTTCGCCAAACATGTTGTCCCACAACGTCGGCGCGGGGATAACGCGACTAGCGGCTGATATTGTCGTCCCGCACCGCGGTCAGCGCGTCGTCCAGCGTCGGATGCAGCGGGAAGGTCTTGTCCAGACCGGTCAGGTGAATCGGCCTCCTGGTGGCCGGACCGCGGGCAACCACCCCGAACCCCGTCGCCGTGCCCAGCTTCTCGTACGTCGCCGCCAGGATCTTCAGCCCCACCGACCCGAGAAACTCCACCGCGGAAAGATCGATGACCAGTGCCGTTGGGTTCTCCGCAACGACGGCGCCGATGGCCTGTTCCAGGGCCGGCGCCGTGACCAAATCGATTTCACCGCTGACACTGACCACGGACACCCCATCGTGGTCCTCGACCAACGTGGTAATCGAATCAGGAGCTGACAATGGCGATCCTTTGTCCTGGGCTTTAAGTGTGGTGCAAGCCTAGCCTGCGTTGCGAACTGCGAGAAGAATATGCCCTCAACACCTGCCCCGCGACAACCCACGCTAGTCTCGCAAAATCGAGCCTGCACACGGCGGGGCGCGGACCGGTAGTCGGGAGGCCACATGTCAGATTCGCCGTCGGAGTTCAGCAGCGCTGGCGCCACCGCGCAGGCGGTAACCATTTCCAGCGAGGGCCTGCTGCCCCAGCTGGTCCAGCACCTGCGGCAGAACCGAACCGTTCTGCGGGAGGAATGGGCGCGCAGGATCACCGAGGCCGAGCTGCTCACCGCGATGACCCCGGAGGAGCTGTTCTCCGAGGCGACCGCCGTCTACGACAACTACGTGGAGGTGCTCGAGACCGGTAGCGTCGAGGCGCTGCAGGCCTACGCGCGCGACCTGTCGGAGCGCATCATTCCCCGGGGCGTGGAGACCGACGAAGTGCTCGGCATCGTGCTGCTGCTGCGTGACGTGCTGGCGCGGTCGCTGTTCGAGAAGTACCAGACCGAGTTCGAGATGCTCAACCGGGTTCTGGACGCCTACGAACCGGCGGCCAACCGCATCGCCAACACCGTCGGCGTCAGCTTCGTGCAGGAGCGCGAGCGCATCATCCGCCAGCAGCAGGAGGCGATCCGCGAGCTGTCGACGCCGGTGCTGCAGGTGCGTGAACAGCTGCTGATTCTCCCGATCATCGGTGTGCTCGATTCTCAGCGCGCCCGCCAGGTCACCGAGCAACTGCTGAGAGCCATCCGCGCGAACCGTGCGAAAGTGGTGGTCATCGACATCACCGGTGTGCCGACCATCGACTCCACGGTGGCAAACCACCTGGTGCAGACGGTCGACGCGTCGGGCCTGATGGGCGCCAGCGTGATCATCACCGGCCTGTCCTCCGAAATCGCGCTGACGCTGGTGACGATCGGGCTGGACCTGTCGAAGATGAACGCCGTCGGCGACCTGCAGGGTGGCATCGAGGAAGCCGAGCGCCTACTGGGCTACGAAGTCACGCGCACGGGCGAGCAGACCGGATAACCGCGATCGACACGAGCACCCCATGCCAGTACCGATTCTGAAACAGGGCTCGATTCTCATCGCCTCGGTGCAGGCCGCCCTCACCGACTCCGACGCCGAACGCCTTCGCTTCGACCTCATGGAGCGGGTCAGCCAGTTCCGCGCGCAGGGCATCATCGTCGACGTCACCGCCATCGACGTGATGGATTCGTTCGCCGCCCGATCGCTGCGGACCATTGCGCACATGACCCGACTGCGGGGCGCGGACACGGTGATCGTGGGCCTGCAGCCAGAGGTGGCCTTCGCGATGGTCCAGCTGGGCCTTGCATTCGATGACATGAACACGGCGCTGGACCTCGAAGAGGGCCTCGCGCTGCTGAATCGCCAAGGCGGAGTGGGGAAGTCGACGATCGGGCGCGACGGTGGCGGGTGACATCGTCGTCGACATCCATAAATCTGACGACATCGTCGCCGCCCGCAAGGCCGGACACCAACTCGCACTCGATCTCGGATTCTCTCTCACCGACGTCACGATGATCGCCACGGCGATCTCCGAGATCGCGCGGAACATCACCAGTTACGCCGGTCGCGGCACCGTCCGGGTCTTCGTGGGCGACCGGGAGGGCCGCAAGGCCGTGGTGGTGCGCGCCGAGGATCAGGGACCCGGCATCGCCGACATCGAGCGGGCGATGGAGGACGGATATTCGACCGGCCGCGGGTTGGGGATGGGCCTGCCCGGCTCCCGCCGGCTGATGGACAGGTTGTTCGTGGAGTCCGCGCTCGGCCGGGGAACGGTCGTCGAGATGTGGAAATGGGTCCCGCCCCATGCATGAACACGGCCGGTTCGGACCGATCGAGTGGGCAAGGGCGGGGCGTCCCCTGCCCAGCGAGTACATCTCAGGAGACCGGGGTCTCGCCGTCGAAATTGATCGTGAGGCCGCTCTGTTCGGCGTGGTGGACGGCCTCGGCCACGGTCCGGATGCCGCAACCGCTGCGCTGCGCGCCGTCGAGGCGGTCAAACGCTCCAGCTCGGAGCGGCTCGAAGTCTTGATCCAACTCTGCCACCGTGTGTTGGAGGGCACCAGAGGGGTCGCGATGACGTTGGCGCGGGTGGACTTTGCGGCCAACACGCTGAGCTGGACGGGCGTCGGCAACGTCACCGCCGACCTGGTCGCGAAGTCCCCGTCTGGCGTCCAAATCCGATCCAGCGCGCGGCTGACCGCGGGAATCGTCGGCTACCGCATACCGGAAATCAGGCCGGCTCAGGTTGTTTCGATCCGTCCCGGTGACCTGCTCGTGATAAGTACCGACGGAATTGCCGAAAACTACCTGGACCACATCGACTTCTCGGCCCCCGCTGTCGCCATCGCTGAAGAACTTCTCGGTAAGGACGCCAAGGAAACTGACGATGCCCTGGTGCTGACCGCCCGTCATCGGGGAGCCTCGACATGAGCGACGACCACGACTTCCACGCCCAGTACGCCGGGGCGTTGCGCACCTATCTGAAGGCGCGCGACGAGGACAGCCTGGGGATCGCGTACGAGCTCGGGCGCCGGGCCCTGCAAGAAGAAGTCAGCATGCTCGCCATCATCGAGCGCCACGTCCAGCTGATCCTCGAACTGGCCAAGGACATTCAGATCGACGCACCGATCGCGCTGGAATTCCTGTTGCAGACCTTGGTCCCGCTCGACATCGCCACCCGCGGGTTTCTCGACGGCACCCGGCGCTTCGCGCGCGAGCGCGCCCGCGCCGAGGGGCTGGCCGACCGCGACAAATTCCGCACCGCGCTGGTCAATTCGTTGCAGGAGGGGTTCTTCGTCAGCGACCACGAGGGCTCCGTGATCGAGATGAACAACGCCCTGATCGAAATTCTCGGCTATCCCGCCGAGGGTTTGCCCTACCGGTGGCCGCACCCGTGGTTGGTCGACCAAAGGGGTGCCCGCCAGCAGCAAGGGCTGGTGAAGAGCATCGGCACCACCGCCTACGAGACACCGATTCGGCATCGCGACGGGCACCTGGTCTGGGTGACGGTGAGCATCAACGCGGTCCAGGGAAGCGGCAGCGACCAGGACGTCTTCGTGGGCACGATGCGTGACATCACCGCCGAACGGGCTTTCGCCGCACGGGAAAGCGCGGTCCTGCGCCTGGCGACAGCGGTGGCTGTGGCCAAGAGCGTGGACGAGCTGCTGTCCACCACCCTCGACGAGTGCAGCGCGGCGATCGACGTGCAACGGGTCGTCGCGATCTCCTGGCCGAACGGTGAGGGCGAACCGACTGTCCAGGTGGCGGGCGAGCCGGCCGAAACATCCTGGCGGACGCTGGATCCGTGGTTGCGCCATACCTTTGAGGAGGCTCGTCATCAGCTGCCGCTGACGGCCAAAACGGTTGAGCGGCCCGACAATCCGGGTAAGGCACAGGGATTGGTGGCGGTGCTCTCCGGCGCGGGCGACGTGGCGTTGTGGCTGGAGCTGCGCTCACCGCGCTGGGTCAGTGCCGAAGACCGGCTGCTGGTCACGGTTCTCATCGGTCACCTCAGCCTGGCCATGCAGCATGTCCGCCAATTCGAAAGCGCCCGCGAGACATCGCTGACGTTGCAGCGCGCCCTGCTGCCGACGATGCAGCCGCCGCCGGGGTTCGCCGTGCGCTACGAGCCCGCGGTCCCGCCGTTGGAAATCGGTGGCGACTGGTATGACGTGCTGCCGATCGCCGATCATCACATCGGCATCGTCGTCGGCGACTGCGTGGGTCGTGGCCTGCCGGCGGCGGCGGTCATGGGTCAATTACGCAGCTCGGCGCGAGCGCTGCTGATCAACGGGGCCGAGCCCGCGTTGTTGCTCGAGCAACTCGACTCGGCGGCATCGCTCATTCCGAATGCGTACTGCACCACGGTCTTCCTGGCGATCCTGGATACCGAATCCGGGGTCCTGCAGTACAGCAACGCCGGCCATATGCCCGCCGTGCTCGTCGGGTCCGAGCCCGGCACGACGACGTTATTGACCGATGCCGCGTCGGTCCCGCTCGCGGTCCGCCGGACGGAGCCTCGCCCGCAAACCAGCCGGGTGTTGCCACCCGGCTCCACCTTGATGCTGTTCACCGATGGGCTGGTCGAGCGCAAACACGAGTCCATTGACGACGGGATTGCCCGAGCCGCAGCGGTTCTGGTGAAGACGACGACGTTGCCGTTGGACTCCGTCGCGGACGCGGTCCTGCGTGAGCTGGCCCCCGCGGCGGGGTATGACGACGATGTGGCGATGGTGATCTACCGACACCAGCAGTCCCCACTTCGGATCGAAAGTGAGGCCAGCGCAGATCGATTGGTCGGCATCCGGCATCGGGTGGCCGATTGGCTGCGCACCGCCGACGTCGGGGATGAGTTGGCCGCCGACATCGTGTTGGTCATCAACGAAGCCTGCACGAACTGCGTCGAGCACGCATACTCCGGGCACCCCCTTGGCACGATGCTGCTCGACGTGGAACTCGCAGACGGCGAAATCCGCGCCCGGATCACCGACCACGGATCGTGGAAGACACCGGCCGCCAACCCGGGCAACGGTGGGCGGGGCCTACTGCTGATGAGGGCGCTCAGTAACGCGATGGAGCTCGACTGCACCCCCACGGGCACGACCGCCGACATCATCTTCCGTCTGCCGGATGGGGCCGGGCAGCGGTGACGCCACACCGTTTGTGGTCCCTGGATTGCGGGTAGACGTGGGCGTGACCCGCGCATCAATCACGACCGAACCCGCCCTGCCGGCGGCACACGGGCCGCTGTCGACCGCCGTTCGCCACGCCCTGACTGGACCGCCGTCACACGACCACCTGACCCGCATCGGCGCTTCCGTGCGCGACTCGGACCCTTACGGCCTGGATTTACAGCTGGCGCTGTGCATGTGCTACGAGCTGCACTACCGCGGCTTCGCGGGCGTGGACCCCGGCTGGGAGTGGAATCCGGCGCTGCTGGCGCTACGCGGCGAACTGGAACGCGTTTTCTTGGCGGGCGTGCGCCGCGATGTCGGGCCCATCGCATCAGATCAGACGGCGGCCGCCGAAATGGACGCCATCTCGGTCGAACCGGTCGACGGCACCGGCCCGTCCTACTACTTGCGCGACACCGGTACCTGGCAGCAGATGCGCGAATACTTCGTACACCGGTCTGTGTATCACCTCAAAGAGGGCGACCCGCACGCGTGGGCCATCCCGCGACTGATGGGTGTCGCGAAAGCGGCTTTCGTGGCAATCGAATTCGACGAGTACGGCGCCGGGCAGGGTCCCCGGCTGCACCAGCAGCTTTACGCCGATCTGATGGCGGCCGCGAACCTCGACACGACGTATCTGGCTTACGTGGACGTCGTCGGCGCCGAAGCGTTGGCGGCGGTGAACCTGATGTCCCTGTTCGGGCTGCACCGCGAGCTGCGTGGGGCCGCCATCGGGCACTTTGCGTCGACCGAGATCACCTCTCCGCCGGGATCCCGCCGGATGGTGCAGGCCCTCCAGCGGATGGAGGCACCGTCGGCCTGCGTCGAGTTCTACGCCGAGCATGTCGAGGCCGACGCGGTGCACGAGCACGTGGTGCGCATCGACGTGGTCGGCGACCTCGTCGCCCGGGAGCCACAGCTGGATCGCGACGTCGTGTTCGGGATCCGCGCCCACGCCGCCGTCGAAAACCGGTTGGCCGACACGGTTATGGCGTCGTGGCAGCAGGATCGGACGTCGTTGCGGAGGGAGCTGGACTAGAGGTTCGGCGCCCGATGTTCCGGCACCTGCGATGGCTGGTGTCGCACAACGGGTACGTCTCGCTGCGCCGGCAGGTGCAGATCGCCACCATGAACCGGTCGGACTCGACGACCTCCCCGTTGGGCATCTCGATGCGCACCGGGCCGGACACCAGCACCGGCCCGCCCGCCACCACCTGGACCCGGGTGGCGGTCACCGCTTGTCCGCCCGGATCACGATCAGCTCTTCTTCGCGGCGTCCGCGGGGTATCAAGCCGACGCTCTCCAACCAGGTTGCCCGCGCCGTCATCACGGGGCCGAACGGTATCCATTTGGATGCAACGACTTTCGCGTCCATGCCGGCCCATTTCAGGGAATCCAGCGATTGTTGGACACCGGCGAGCGCCGAGTGTACGAGAAGTAGGGTACCGCCGTCGCACAGCAACTTCGGCGCCGCTTCACACAGCGGATCCAGCACCATTCGCCCATCCGGGCCGGCGTTCCAGGCCCACGACGGCCCCGCACTCGGGCTGATCGCCGCCGTGTCGTCGTGCGGCGGTGTCGGCACATACGGCGGATTCGACACCACGACGTCGAACGGCGCGCAGTCGAGGGCGTCGCCCCACGTGCCCTTCCGGACATCGACATTCACGCCGGCGGCCGTCGCGTTGCCGCGCGAACAGCCCACCGCATGCGGGCAGATGTCGAAGGCCGTGACGCTGGCGCCGTCCATCTCGGCGGCGGCAATCGCGACGAATCCGCTACCCGTACATAGGTCGAGAACGCGCCGTCCCCGAATGAGCGCACTCTCGTGCATCACATCTACCAGCAATCGCGAATCATCTTGCGGCTGATAAACCGTCGAAGCAGCCGAGACAGCGGGTCCTGGATATATTGTGGTCAACTTTGGCCTTCCGACAGATCGCCGCGGCGATCACTGCTTGGCCTGGGTAATGCCCGCAAACCGATGGGTTCAAACGGAGCGGGGAAACACTTTTTGGCGCTAACCTGCAGGCGCATCGGCGAATTGCTTGACAATGGCCGCGCAAAACGCCGGCAGATCCGACGGTGAGCGGCTGGAGATCAAATTGCCGTCGACGACGACCTCTTCGTCCACCACGTTTGCGCCCGCATTGCGAAGGTCGGTGCGGATGGACGGATACGACGTCAGCGTCCGGCCCTCTGCCACACCGGCTTCCACCAGCGTCACGGGGCCATGACAGATCGCGGCGACCGGTTTTCCGGAACCGACGAAGTCCCGCACGAAGGAGACCGCAGAGCTGTCCATCCGCAGCTTGTCCGGATTCACGGTGCCGCCCGGAAGTACCAGTCCGTCGAATTCGGATACCGACGCGTCCGAGACCGCCCGGTCGACTTCGAAGGTGCCGGCCGGCTCAAGATCGTGGTTGCGAGCCTGGATTTCTCCGGTCTTCAGCGAAAGCAACTCGACTTGGGCGCCGGCCTCTCGGAGCGCCGCGCGAGGCTGTTCGAGTTCTACCTTCTCTACGCCATCGGCCGCGAGAATCGCGACTTTCTTGCCTTTCAATTCATTTGCCATAGCTATTCCGTTTTACCCCACTCTTTCGATTACGTCGGATTGAGGATGATTTTGGTCGGCCGGTCCTCGTTGTTCTTGAAGTGTGAGCGGTGCGGCCGGGATGGTGCCGCACCGACCCCTACTCACCGGATGTCCACGATGGAAGCCGGATACCCGGGCGAGTAACGCCCAAACGTCGATTAGTTTGCTGCGCTCCGCAGCGCGGCAAGCAAAGGTTCGGCGGCTTCGGACAGGAAGAGGTCCTGCGACTCCCCACCGACCTGGACGAGCGCCACGTCGGTGAACCCGGCCTCCCAATACGGCCGGACGGCCTCGACGATCGCATCGAGGTCGGGGCCGCAGGGGATGGAATCGGCCACGTCTTCGGGTCGGACGAATTGGGTCGCGCCGGCGAAACCGGCCGGCGTCGGCAGGTCGGCGTTGACCTTCCAGCCGCCGGCGAACCAACGAAACTGCTCGTGGGCGCGTTTGACGGCGGTGTCGCGGTCGGGGTCCCAGCACACCGGGATCTGGCCGACCACGCGGCCGCCGCCGGCGAGGTTGGCGGCCTGACGCGCGGCGTGCCACGCGTCGACGAGCTCCCCGTCGGGCTCCACCGCGACGAAGTGGTCGGCCAGCCGGCCGAATCTGTCGATGGCCTTGGTGCCGCCCATCGCCACCGCGATGCCGACCGGGACCTCGGGCACGTCCCACAGGCGTGCGGAGTCGACCTGGAAGTAGTCGCCGCGGAAGTTCACCAGGTGGCCGCCGAACAGCTCGCGGATGATCTTGATGGCTTCGCGCAACATGTCCTGCCGACGCTCGACGGTCGGCCAGCCCTTGCCGACGATGTGCTCGTTGAGGTTCTCGCCGGTGCCCAGGCCCAGGGTGAAGCGGTTGTCGGACAGGATCTGCACGGTGGCGGCCTGCTGGGCGACGACGGCCGGGTGATAGCGCATCGTGGGGCACGTCACGTAGGTGTAGAGGTCCACCCGTTCGGTGGCGTGCGCAACCGCTCCCAGCACGGCCCAGGCGTTGGGCGCATGCCCTTGTGACACCAGCCAGGGGGAGAAGTGGTCGCTGCACACCTCGAAGTCGAAACCCCGCTCTTCGGCCGAAACGGATTGCTGTACAAGGTCTTTGGGTCCACTCTGCTCGGTCATCAGAGTGTAGCCAAAATTCGTCATGTTCCTATACGTACCCCGGTGCGCCGGGCGCAAACCGCTCGACGCTCAGCCCGCGGTGGTGATCGAGTCGCCGGCGGCTCCGCGGGCCCGGCGGGCCGCCAGCCTGCGCTTCTGGGGCTCGATCGTGTAGCGGGGATCGCGGGCCGACTCCAGTCCCGCCTCGAAGAACCCGAACCTCAGCATTGCCGACGCCGTCAGCAATGCCAGGCCGGACAGGGCGGCGACACCGCGGTGTCGCCCGCCCAGCAATGCGCCAAGACCGCCCACGGCGGCCAGGCGTTCGCTCCATGCCAGCAGCCGGCCGGGCGTGCCTTGGTGCAGCGGTTCTCTGGTCACCGGATCCATCCGGTATTCCGTGAACCTGGCGGAGATCAGGTCACCGATTGCACCGATGACGGCCAGCCTGCGGGCGGGCC
The DNA here is from genome assembly GCF_002102255.1 of Mycobacterium nebraskense. GTDB lineage: Bacteria > Actinomycetota > Actinomycetes > Mycobacteriales > Mycobacteriaceae > Mycobacterium > Mycobacterium nebraskense. The sequence continues at coordinate 5,081 of NZ_LQPH01000128.1, read as the reverse complement.
CGGCCTCGGAGACTCCGGTGGTGATCATCGCCAATCCCGATGCGGCCAGGCTCGCCGAGCTAACGAACACGAACGGCAGGTCCCTATACGCAGCGTTCCAGGTGGGTGTCGCAGTGTCGGTGAGCAGCACCGCGGTGTAGACGGCAAGCGGCGGCGCGAAGGCGGCGGCTTCCAATCCGGCCGGTCCCTCCACGGCGCGCAGAACGGGTCGCAACGGCCCCAACGGGATTCGCTCACCCGTCATCCGGTCGACCTCGGAGACCGCCGCGATCCCGATGCCCGCGCTGAAGAAGCAGAGAATCCACGAGCCGATGCTCATCGGTGAGGTGAGCTTGACCGTCCGCAGCATGTTGACGAAACGCTCGGGCCGGCCCAGGTCCTTGACCAGCGCGACCGCGCCGAGCAGCACCGCGATCAGGGCGGACAGCCTTGTGTTGCGGCGCAGAGTGTTTCGCCCGGTGAGCTGGGCACCGGCCGCCAGCAGGCCGGATCCGCCAGCGACGCCGCCCAAGAACAAGTACGCCGCCACTTCGTGCCCCCATGGCGCGGGCTTGACCACCGGACGCCCGTAATAGGAACTGAACTCGGCCTCGGGCACCATCGGCATTTCGCGCGAGCCGTCGCCGCCACCCTTCCGAGTCGGTGGGCGGCCCGCCCGCTTTCCTTTGCGGCGCTTGTCGCCCGCAGGCTCCGGCGGGCGCAGGCTGTCGTATTCCGAAGTGCTCATGGGTTTTTCACCGGCCTTTCCAGAAGGCCAGCGCCGCGGCGGCGAACATCCCCGCCGCGGCAACGCCCGCTCGTTTGAACATCTGGGGCAGGTCGGCCGTGCACACGCGCGGGTCGGGCGGCAGGCCGTAGACCTCCGGCTCGTCGAGCAGCAGGAAGATCGACCCGGTGCCGCCCACGCCGTCGTGCTCGTTGGCGCCGTAGAGGCGGGCCTCCGTCAGACCCTGGGCATGCAGCGTGGCGACCCGCTCCCGGGCCTTGACCACCAGATCGTCGTGGTCTCCGAACTTGATCGACGTCGTCGGACAGGTCTTGGCGCAGGCCGGGATCTGGTCTTCGACAAGGCGGTCGTAGCACAGGGTGCACTTCTGGGCCACCCCGGAGACGGGTTTCTCGGCGGGACGGTCCGGTCGTTGCGCCGGTGTCGTATACGTGCCGTCGCTTCGCCGCTCGACCACGCCGAACGGGCATCCGGCCACGCAGGTGCCGCACCCGTTGCAGACGTCGTCCTGCACTACGACGGTACCGAACTCGGTGCGGAACAACGCGCCCGTCGGGCAGACGTCCAGGCAGCCGGCGTGCGTGCAGTGCTTGCACACGTCCGACGACATCAGCCAGCGGAACTCGGGAGTGTCCGGCGGTGTGATGTCTGGCCTCGGTGCGGCCCCGGGGAGCGCGGGCATGCCCAAATCGGTGAGCGCGCGCCCGGATTCGCGCGCCTCTTCGATCCGGTCGCGGCCCTGCTCGATGAAGGCGACGTGCCGCCAGGTGCTGGCACCCAGCGATCCGGTGTTGTCGTAGGACGAACCCAGCAGCTCGAGGTCGCCGTCGCGCGGGTTGCGGTTCCACTCCTTGCACGCGACCTCGCAGGCCTTGCAACCGATGCAGATGGAGGTGTCGGTGAAGAATCCCTTGCGCGGCTTGGGTTCTATCCAGCCGGCGTCACTCGTCGGGTCGGTCGGTCCGCTCAGCTGACCCATCGGCTCCCCCTTCCCATACGCCGTCGCTGATCCGGACGTTGCCGGTCTCGGTGGTGACCCCCGAGCGGGACTGATACTCGGCGATCAGGCGCAGCAGGTCCTCGCCCTGCGGCCGGCGCCCCGGCCGGATGTCGCAGGAGCCGGCCTTCGACTCCTGGATCTGGACGTTGGGGTCGAGCGTCACGCCGAGCAGGTCGTTGGCCCCGTCCCCGCTGACCACGGCGTCGCTGCCGACGCCCCAGTGGTATGGCAGCCCGATCTGGTGCACCGTGTGGCCGCTGATGACCAGCGGCGCAACACGTTTGGTGACCAGGACCCGGGCCTCGATCGCTGAGCGCGGCGAGATGATGGTGGCCCACCCGTAGGGCTCGAGACCGCGTTCGGCGGCCAACTCCGGGGACACCTCGCAGAACATCTCCGGTTGCAGCTCCGACAGGTAGGGCAGCCACCGGCTCATCCCCCCGGCGGTGTGATGCTCGGTGAGCCGGTAGGTGGTGAACACGTACGGATACACGTCGGCCCCGGGCTCCCCTGCGCTGGGCGCGCTCAGATTGTCCTTGCGCGGGAACGTGATTCGTCCCGGGTTCCGCTGCTGGGGATACAACGCGTTGGCGACCGGCGACTCCTGCGGTTCGTAGTGCGTGGGCAGCGGCCCGTCGACCAAACCCTTTGGCGCGAACAGCCAGCCCTTACCGTCGGCCTGCATGATGAACGGGTCGTCCCCGGCGAGCGCATCGGGCCCTCCGACATCCGGATCGGGCCGGCTGCCCGGCGCCCGGTCGGCCACGAAGTCGGGCACGTCGTAACCGACCCACCGTTGCTGCACGGTGTCCCACCACACGTACCTCTTGCGTTCGCTCCACGGCTTGCCGTCCGGATCGGCCGAGGCGCGGTTGTAGAGAATTCTCCGGTCGGCCGGCCACGCCCAGCCCCACTCGTGCTGGCTCGGCGACTCACCGCCGTGCGGAACGCGGCGCGCCGCCTGGTTGGTGGCGTTCGCATAGACGCCGGTGTAGATCCAGCAACCGGCGGCGGTCGATCCGTCGGCGCGCAACTCGGTGTACGACGACAAGGGCGTGCCGTCGGTGACGTGGTAGCCGTTGATTTCGGCCAGCACGGCTTCGCCGTCCGGGTCGCCGCTTTCGTCGGTCGGGTAGTCCCACGTGAGGTCCAGCAGGGGCCGGTCACGCTCGTCGGTTGATCCGGCCAACCGCTGCCGGATGCGGTTGCCCAGCTCGTAGAAGAAGGCCAATTCGCTCTGGCACTGTCCCGGCGGCTCGACGGCCTTGTGCCGCCACTGCACCAGTCGCTGGGTCTGGGTGAACGATCCCGCCTTCTCGACGTGCGTGGCCGCGGGCAGGAAGAACACCTCGGTCTCGATGTCCTCGGTTTTCAGTTCGCCCGAGGCGATTTCGGGGCCGTCCTTCCACCAGGTGGCCGACTCGATGAGGTTGAGGTCGCGGACCACCAGCCACTTGAGGTGGGACATGCCGAGGCGCTGCATCCGGCCGTGCGCCGACCCGACCGCGGGATTCTGGCCCAGCAGGAAGTAGCCCTCGACCTCGTCGGCCAACATGCCCATGACGGTCTGATAGGTGCCGTGCGGGCCGGACAGCCGCGGCAGGTAGTCGTAGGCCCAGTCTTTGTCCTTCGTGGCCGCCTCCCCCCACCACGCCTTGAGCAGGCTGATCGCGTAGGTGTCGGCGTTGGCCCAAAAGCCTTTCTGTTTCTTCGATCCCACCGCGCCGAGATAGTCGGCCAGGGTGTCGTGCGTGCCCGCCTTGGGCATCGGCAGGTAGCCGGGCAGCAGGTTGAACAGCGTCGGAATGTCGGTGGAGCCCTGAATGGTGGCATGGCCGCGCAGCGCCATAATGCCGCTGCCCGGGCGGCCCACATTGCCCAGCAGGAGTTGCAAAATCGTTGCGGTGCGGATGAATTGGGCCCCCAGGGTGTGCTGCGTCCATCCGACGGCGTAGGCGAAGCAGGTGGTGCGCTCTCGCCCGGAGTTCTCGACGATGGAGCGGGCGAGGTAGTCGAAGTCCGCGCGGCTGATGCCGCAAACGTTTGTGACCATCTCCGGGGTGTACCGGGCGTAGTGGCGCTTGAGGATCTGGAAGACGGTGCGCGGGTGCTGCAGGGTTTCGTCGCGCTTCACCCGGGCGTGCGCGAGCGGGGGGCCGCCGCTGCCGTGCTCGTCGCCGGCCGCGCTGGGCGATGCGGTGGCACCGTGGGTGTGGCCGCCGCCGGCGGACTCGATCTGGCCGTTCTCTGGTTCGTCGTACGCCCACGTCGACCTGTCGTATTGCCCGGTCTCGGAGTCGAACCCAGAGAACAGGCCATTCAGATCCTCGGTGTCCCTGAACTTTTCGTTGATCAGGGTAGCGGCGTTGGTGTACGCGACGACGTACTCGGAGAACCACAAATCATTGGTGAGGATGTGGTTGATGAGCGCGCCGAGCAGCACCACGTCCGAACCGGCCCGGATCGGGATGTGTCTGTCCGACACCGCCGACGTTCGGGTGAATCGCGGGTCGACGTGAATCACCCGCGCGCCGCGGGCGCGAGCCTCCTCGACCCACTGGAAACCGACCGGGTGGCACTCGGCCATGTTGGAGCCCTGGATGACGATGCAATCGGCGTTGGCCATGTCCTGCAGTGTTTGGGTGGCGCCACCGCGCCCGAAGGAGGCTCCCAGACCGGGAACCGTGGCGGAGTGTCAAATACGGGCTTGGTTCTCGATCTGAATGGCGCCCGCGGCGGTGAAGAGCTTCTTGATGAGGTAGTTCTCTTCGTTGTCCAGGGTCGCACCGCCCAGCGCGGCGATCCCCATGGTGCGGCGCAACAGGTTGCCCTTCTTGTCGATGTCCTGCCAGGTGTGGCGGCGGGATTCGACGAACCGGTCGGCGATCATGTCGATCGCGGTGTCCAGCTCGAGGGGCTGCCATTCGGTCGCCCGCGGCGCGCGGTAGAGCACCTGCAGCTGCCGGCCCGGCGAATTCACCAGCTGTTCGCTGGCAGCACCTTTGGGGCACAAGCGGCCTCGCGAGATCGGCGAGTCCGGGTCGCCCTCGATTCCGACCACCCGCTCGTCCTTGACGTACACCCGCTGACCGCAACCGACCGCGCAGTAGGGACAGATGCTTTGCACCACGCGGTCGGCCGTCGTCGTGCGCGGCGTGATGGCGCGGGTCTGCTTCGACGTGACGGCCGAGCCGCGGCCGAACTTGTCTCCCGAACGCAGCTGACGCAGGACGGGCCATTCCAGGAAAAGTTTCCGCAGGGTGTTTTTCGGGGCCATGCGTTTCTCCTATGTCAAGCCGCTGCCGGTTGGCACGGCCGATTGTGGGTTTGTTGGTCGGTGTGGAGGTGGCCAAA
>NZ_LQPH01000127.1 GCF_002102255.1 Mycobacterium nebraskense | reverse complement strand
GCCGTAGCCGGGGGGCGGGGGTGGCGGTGCGCCGTAATTGGGGGGCGGTGGGTGGCCCGGAGGGTTCTGCTCGCTGCCGTACGGGTCGGCCGGGGTGCCTGGGTACTCGGGAGGCTGGCTCATGTCCGTCCTAGCTGTTGACTCAACCTGTGGGCACGCGCACACGGGAACTTAGCAAAGATGTGTCCTGGGCGCCCGGATTCGCTTGCCGTGGTATGCCTGAAACCGTGTCCGACGGTCTTTTTGACCTGCCCGGCGCGCCGCCGACGAGCAACCCCGGCCTGGGCGTGTCGGCCGACGCACCCCTGGCGGTGCGCATGCGTCCTGCCTCACTGGACGAAGTGGTCGGGCAGGAGCACCTGTTGGCGCCCGGATCGCCGCTGCGCCGCCTGGTCGAGGGCTCGGGGGTGGCGTCGGCCATCCTCTACGGCCCGCCGGGCAGCGGCAAGACGACGCTGGCCGCGCTGATCTCCCAGGCGACCGGCCGCCGGTTCGAGGCGCTGTCGGCGTTGTCGGCCGGGGTCAAGGAGGTGCGCGCCGTCATCGAGAAGGCACGGTCGGCGCTCCTCCATGGCGAGCAGACGGTGCTGTTCATCGACGAGGTGCACCGGTTCTCCAAGACCCAGCAGGACGCCCTGTTGTCCGCAGTGGAGAACCGGGTGGTGTTGCTGGTGGCGGCGACCACCGAGAACCCGTCGTTTTCGGTGGTGGCGCCGCTGCTGTCCCGGTCGCTGATCCTGCAGTTGCGGCCGCTGGGCACTGACGACATCCGCACCGTCGTGCAGCGCGCGATCGACGATCCCCGCGGGCTGGGCGGTCGCGTTGCGGTGACGCCCGAGGCCGTCGACCTGCTGGTGCGATTGGCCGCCGGCGACGCCCGGCGGGCGCTGACCGCGCTGGAGGTGGCGGCGGAATCGGCTCAGGGAGCCAGCGAGTCCGTCAGCGTCGAGACCATCGAGCAGTCCCTGGACAAGGCCGCGGTCCGCTACGACCGCGACGGCGACCAGCACTACGACGTCATCAGCGCCTTCATCAAGTCGGTGCGCGGCTCCGACGTCGACGCGGCGCTGCACTACCTGGCCCGGATGCTCGTCGCAGGGGAGGACCCGCGGTTCCTCGCGCGCCGGCTGATGATCCTCGCCAGCGAGGACATCGGTATGGCCGATCCGAGTGCGCTGCAGATCGCGGTGGCGGCCGCGCAGACGGTGGCGTTGATCGGCATGCCCGAGGCGCAGCTGACGCTGGCGCACGCCACCATCCATCTGGCCACCGCGCCCAAATCGAACTCCGTCACCACCGCGCTGGCGGCGGCGATGGACGACATCAAGGCGGGCAAGGCCGGTCTGGTGCCGCCGCATCTGCGCGACGGGCACTATTCCGGCGCGGCGGCGCTGGGACACGCGCAGGGCTACCAGTACTCGCACAATGATCCCGACGGCGTCGTCGCCCAGCAATATCCGCCGGACGAGCTGGTGGGCGTCGACTACTACCGGCCGACCGGCCGCGGCGGTGAACGGGAGATGGCCGGGCGGCTGGAACGGTTGCGGGCGATCATCCGCAGGAAGCGGGGACGGTGATGAAGACTTTCACCGACGAGGAGATGGGCCGGCTGCTGGCCACCACCAAGCCCTACAGCGTCGTCATCCTCAGGCGGGGGCCGCGGTTCGGCGACGAGACGACACCGGGGACCGTCTGGGAGCACGGGCGGCGCAATTTCGGGCTGCGCGACGACGGCGTCCTGGCCGTGGTGTTGCCGGTCACCGACGGCTCCGATGTCTGCGGGATCGCGGTGTTCACGGCCACGGTCGACGACACCGCCGCCATCATGGCCGAGGACCCCGGCGTGGCGAGCGGCGTTTTCACCTTCTAGGTGCACCCCAGCCGCGGATTCCCGGGGGACGCGCTGCCGTAACGCAGCGCCGAGGGACACGCTGGCGTGACGCTCAACGGCCGCGGCCACGCTCGCGTGACGTTCGGCTAACGACGCGCCTAGACCAGCTCGGGCACCCGCAGGTGGGCGATCGCCAACTCGAATTCGGCCACGTCGATGACCTCGGCGCCCAGCTCCCGGACGCGCCTGCTGCGCAACTCGGTCGCCCGGTCGCGGTTGCGGGCCATCGCGTCAATCGAGTCGAACGTCGAGCAGGACACTGCGCGCCGGCACGCGGGATGGTCGACCAGCAGGCTGGCGCTGCAGAACCCGTCGAGTTCCTCCATCTCGGGCAGCACCGAGGACCGGTAGAAGTCCAGGGATCGGGTGAGCTGATCCGGCACCACCTTGAGCCAGGTGGCCCGCACGCAGGCGCCCTGACGGGACGGATGGTCGCGGTGCAGCAAAGCGATGTCCCACTCCTCGACGCGCGCGCTGCCGTCGAACATCAGCGCGGCCTGGTCGCGAATCGGTGCGACCTGTTCGGCGCTGGCGCGCATCGCGTCGATGCTGTCCCACGAGCTGGTGGCGATGCAGGTTCCGGACTGCCGGTCGACCAACAGTGACAGTCCGACACACCCGTCGATCGCGGTGAGGGCCGGCATGACGACATCGCGAACGTGTGCGATTCCGATGTCGACGGACAAGGGTTGCGCCTGGATGGTGGTAGAGCGTGCGTACACGGCCGACCCTCCTCTGTCGGGGCAGCGCCCCGGTGGCGCTACCGGTCCCACCAAATACCTTCCTCCTGCCGGGTAAGCGTCGCAATGGGCACAGCGAATGCCTTCCGTCGCCAGGATTGGTCTGTTCTCAAGGAATTTGACCACCATGGCGTCCGGCCCGACCAACTTTTGATTGGGCTGCTGGGAACGGGACGCAAGAAGGTAACACCGGGCCGAATGCCTGGTTCGGCCGGTGTTACCCGCCGCGAATCTCGATCAGACCAGCTCGGGCACCCGCAGGTGCGCGAGCGCCAGCTCGAACTCGCAGTCGTCGAGTTCCTCGGCGCCCGCCTCTGGCATCGACGCGGCCTTGAGCGCTGCTATCTGGTCCCTGTTGCGCTCCATCGCGTCAAGGCTGTCGAAAGTCGTGGAAGACACGGCACGCCCGGATGCGCGATCGACCAGCAGGCTGGCGCTGCAGAACCCGTCGAGGCCCTCGAGCTGGGGCAGCACGGACGACTTGTAGTACTCGATGCCCTGGTCAACTCGGTCCGGCGGCACCTTGATCCAGGTCGCCCGCACACACGCACCGTCGGCCGAGCGGTGGTCGCGATGCATTGCCGCGATCTCCCACTGGGAGACGTCTGCCGTCCCCCCGAACATCTCCGCGGCCCGATCACGGATTGGCGTCACCCGTTCCCCGCTGGCGCTCATGGCGTCCTCGGTCTCCCAGGCGCTGGTAGCGATGCACCGGCCAGCTTGCCGGTCGACCAAAAGGGATACTCCGATGCACCCCTCCATAGCTTGGAGTGCTGGCATAACCTCATCGCGAACAAGCGCAATTCCAGCGTCGATGGACGAGGGTTGCGCCTGGATAGTGGTAGAGCGTGCGTACACGATCCACCCCCTCTTTGTTTGGGGCAGCGCCCCGGTGGCGCCACCGGTCCACTAGCTACCTTCCTCCTGCCGGTAACGCCCCGCAATGCCCTAATGTGGCCGCGCTCACAAACAATTGGCGGTCTTGAGCAGCCCCAGCAGGCGCGCCGTAGGCTGGTCCGGATGCATACCGATGTGCTGGACGTGGACACTTCCCGCCGCCGCATCGTCGATCTGACCGAGGCGGTGCGGGGCTTCTGCTGGTCGCGGGGCGACGGCTTGTGCAATGTTTTCGTCCCGCACGCGACGGCGGGTGTCGCCATCATCGAGACCGGGGCCGGCTCCGACGACGACCTGCTCGACACGCTGGAACGGCTGCTGCCGCGCGACGACCGTTACCGGCACGCGCACGGCTCCCCGGGCCACGGCGCCGACCACGTGATGCCGGCGCTGGTCGCGCCGTCGGTGACGGTGCCGGTCTCCGGCGGCGAGCCGATGCTGGGCACCTGGCAAAGCATCGTGCTGGTCGACCTGAACCGGGACAACCCGCAACGCTCGGTGCGACTGAGCTTTCTGGAGGGTTAGCGGCCCGGTAACCCGCTACTCCAGCGAATAGGCTGGAATAGACGTTCACGCAAATCAGCAATAGGAAGAAGCGGACTCAACAGTGCAGACACACGAGATCAGGAAGAGGTTTCTTGATCATTTCGTGAAGGCGGGCCACACCGAGGTGCCGAGCGCATCGGTGATCCTCGACGACCCCAACCTGCTGTTCGTCAACGCGGGCATGGTCCAGTTCGTGCCGTACTTCCTGGGCGCGCGCACACCGCCGTACTCGACGGCCACCAGCGTCCAGAAGTGCATCCGCACACCCGACATCGACGAGGTGGGCATCACCACCCGGCACAACACCTTCTTCCAGATGGCCGGCAACTTCTCGTTCGGCGACTACTTCAAGCGCCGCGCCATCGAGCTGGCGTGGACGCTGCTGACCAACGGTGTGTCCGAGGGCGGCTACGGCCTGGACCCCGAAAGAATCTGGACGACGGTCTATTTCGACGACGACGAGGCCGTGCAGCTGTGGCAGGAGATCGCCGGCCTCCCGGCCGAGCGGATCCAGCGCCGCGGCATGGAGGACAACTACTGGTCCATGGGCATCCCCGGTCCGTGCGGCCCGTCGTCGGAGATCTACTACGACCGCGGGGAAGAGTTCGGGGTCGGCGGCGGCCCGGTGGCCAACGAAGACCGCTACATCGAGATCTGGAACCTCGTGTTCATGCAGAACGAACGCGGCGAGGGCACCGGCAAGACCGACTTCGAAATCCTGGGGCCGTTGCCCCGCAAGAACATTGACACCGGCATGGGCGTCGAGCGGGTCGCGTTCGTCCTGCAGGGCGTGCACAACGTCTACGAGACCGACCTGCTGAGGCCGGTCATCGACGCCGTGGCCGCCCGCGCGCCGCGCGGGTACGACGTCGGCAACCACGAGGACGATGTGCGCTACCGGGTCATCGCCGACCACAGCCGGACCGCGGCGATCCTGATCGCTGACGGCGTCACTCCCGGCAACGACGGGCGCGGGTACGTGCTGCGCCGGCTGCTGCGCCGGGTGATCCGTTCGGCCAAGCTGCTCGACATCGAGGGTCCCATCGTCGGCGAGTTGATGGCCACCGTGCGCGACGCGATGGGGCCGTCGTATCCGGAACTGGTAGCAGATTTCGGCCGGATCAGGCGCATCGCCGTCGCCGAGGAGACCGCATTCAACCGCACGCTGGTGGCCGGCTCCAAGCTGTTCGATGAGGTGGCCGGCACCACCAAAGCCACCGGGGCCAAAGCGATCTCCGGCTCGGACGCCTTCACGCTGCACGACACCTACGGGTTCCCGATCGAGCTGACCCTGGAGATGGCTTCCGAGGCCGGCCTGCAGGTCGACGAAATCGGCTTCCGCGAACTGATGGCCGAACAGCGTCGTCGCGCCAAGGCGGACGCCGCCGCCCGCAAGCACGCGCATGCCGACCTGAGCGCCTACCGCGAGCTGGTCGACGCCGGCCCCACCGAATTCACCGGGTTCGACGAATTGTCTTCCGAGGCAAGGATTCTGGGCATATTCGTCGATGGTAAGCGGGTGCCGGTGGTCACCCACGGCACCGACGGGGCGCACCAGGTCGAGCTGGTGCTGGACCGCACCCCGCTCTACGCCGAATCCGGCGGGCAGATCGCCGACGAGGGCACCATCAGCGGAACGGGGGCGGGCGAGAGCGCCCGCGCGGCGGTCACCGACGTGCAGAAGATCGCCAAAACCCTATGGGTGCACCGGGTCAACGTCGAGTCCGGGGAATTCGTGGAGGGCGACACGGTCGTGGCCACGGTCGACCCCGAATGGCGACGGGGCGCCACCCAGGGCCACTCGGGCACCCACATGGTGCACGCCGCGCTGCGACAAGTCCTCGGCCCCAACGCCGTTCAGGCGGGATCGTTGAACCGCCCCGGCTACCTGCGTTTCGACTTCAACTGGCAGGGTCCGCTGTCCGACGAGCAGCGCACCCAGATCGAAGAGGTCACCAACGAGGCCGTCCAGGCCGACTTCGAGGTGCACACGTTCACCGAACAGCTCGAGAGGGCCAAGGCGATGGGGGCGGTCGCGCTGTTTGGCGAGAGCTACCCCGAACAGGTGCGGGTGGTGGAAATCGGCGGGCCGTTCTCGCTGGAGCTCTGCGGCGGAACCCACGTGCACAACTCGGCTCAGATCGGGCCGGTGACCATTCTGGGTGAATCGTCGGTCGGCTCCGGGGTACGCCGGGTGGAGGCCTACGTCGGGCTGGATTCGTTCCGCCACCTGGCCAAGGAACGCGCCCTGATGGCGGGGTTGGCGTCCTCGCTGAAAGTGCCGTCCGACGAGGTGCCCACCCGGGTGGCCGGCCTGGTGGAGCGGCTCAAGGCCGCCGAGAAGGAACTCGAACGCGCGCGGCTGGCCGGCGCGCGCGCCGCCGCCACCAACGCCGCGGCCGGCGCGGAGCGTATCGGTAACGTCCGTGTGGTGGCGCAACGGATGTCGGCTGGGATGACCGCCGGCGACCTGCGTTCCCTGGTGGGCGACATTCGCGGCAAGCTGGGCAGCGATCCCGCCGTGGTGGCCCTGATCTCGGAGGGGGAAGGCGGCACTGTGCCTTATGCGATCGCCGCGAACCCGGCCGCCCAAGACCTGGGGATCCGCGCCAACGACCTGATCAAGCAGCTGGCCGCGACCGTCGACGGCCGCGGTGGGGGCAAGCCGGACCTGGCGCAGGGTTCCGGAAAGGATCCGACCCGCATCGACGCGGCGCTCGACGCGGTCCGCTCCGAGATAGCGCGGGTCGGTTGAGTGGTCCCCGCAGAGCATCGTTTGCCCGACCGGCCCGGCGACCCTAACCAGGACAATCCGGGTCGGGGGTCCCGACCCGGCAGGAGCCTCGGCGTCGACGTCGGCAGCGTGCGCATCGGTGTCGCCTGCAGCGACCCCGATGGCATCCTGGCCACCCCCGTGGAAACCGTGCGACGCGACCGCTCCGGCAAGCACGTGCGGCGGCTGGCGGAGCTGGCCGCGGAGCTCGGGGCCGTCGAGGTGGTCGTCGGATTGCCGCGGACACTGGCCGACCGCACCGGTCCCTCGGCGGTCGACGCCATGGAGCTGGCCGACACGCTGGCCCGGCGGATCGCCCCCACCCCCGTGCGGCTGGCCGACGAGCGCCTGACCACCGTCAGCGCGCAGCGATCGCTGCGCGCGGCCGGCGTCCGCGCCAGAGAGCAGCGAGCGGTGATCGACCAGGCGGCCGCGGTGGCCATCCTGCAGAGTTGGCTCGACCAACGCCGCGCCACCCGGGCGGCGGGGGAGCCCGCCGATGGTTGAGAGCGCACGGCGCGAACGGGCCGAACCCGAAGCGGTCGGCCCGTCGCGCAAACGGAGCCGCGTCGCCCGGAACCAGGCCCAGCGGGGGCGTCGCCGGCGTCGGTTCGCCGGCAAGGTCGCGCTCGCCGTCGTCGCCGTCGTCGTGCTGGTGGGTGTCTTCGTCGGCGCCAAGCTGTGGCACACGGTGTTCGGGGCCGGCGACGACTACACCGGAAACGGCAAGCGCGACATCGTGATTCAGATCAAGGACGGTGACTCGACCACCATGGTCGGGGAGACGCTGCAGCACGAGGAGGTGGTCAAGACCATCCGCGCATTCGTCAACGCCGCGCACGGCAACAGCAAGATCTCCTCGATCCAGCCCGGCTTCTACCGAATGCGCACCGAGATCCCGGCGGCCGACGCCGTCGCGCGGCTGGCCGACCCGAGCAACCGGGTGGGCCGGCTCGTCATCCCGGAAGGCCGTCAGCTCGACGACACCACCGACATGAAGACCAATAAGGTGACCCCGGGCATCCTGACGCTGATCTCCCGGGCCACCTGCGTAACCCTGGACGGCGATCAGCACTGCATCGCGGTGGAGGAGCTGCGGGCGGCGGCGACCAACAGCACGCCCGCGGCGCTGGCGGTGCCGCCCTGGGCCGTCGAGCCGGTCACCGAGCTCGGCAAGGACCATCGCCGGATCGAGGGGCTGATCGCGCCCGGAACCTTCAACGTGGACCCCTCCGCCCCGGCCGAGACGATCCTGTCCAGCCTGATCAGCGCCGGGGCCGTGGAGTACATGAAGTCCGGCTTGGTGGACACCGCCCAGGCGATGGGCCTGTCGCCCTACGACATCCTGGTGGTGGCGTCGCTGGTGGAGCGGGAGTCCAAATCGCAGGACTTCGCGAAGGTCGCCCAGGTCATCTACAACCGCCTGCATGCCCACCACACGCTGGAATTCGACTCGACGGTCAACTACCCGCTGGACCGCCGGGAGGTGGCCACCACCGACGCCGACCGGGCCCAGAAGACGCCATGGAACACCTACGTGTCGCAGGGGCTGCCCGCAACGGCGATCTGTTCGCCCGGCGTCGACGCGCTGCACGCCGCCGAGCACCCCGAGCCCGGTGACTGGTTGTACTTCGTCACCATCGACGCCCAGGGGACGACGCTGTTCACCAAGGATTATCAGCAGCATCTGGCCAATATCGAGCTGGCTAAGCGCAACGGTGTCCTCGACTCCGCCCGTTAGGGCGCCCGGCCCGGGCGGCGGCCGAAAAGCGGCGGTGCTCGGCAAGCCGATCGCCCACTCGAAGTCCCCGCAACTGCACCTGGCTGCCTACCGGGCGCTGGGCCTGCGCGACTGGACCTACGAGCGCATCGAGTGCGACGCCGAGCAGCTGCCCGCCGTGGTCGGCGGGTTCGGGCCCGAGTGGGTCGGGGTGTCGGTGACGATGCCGGGCAAGTTCGCCGCGTTGCGGTTCGCCGACGAGCGCACCGAACGCGCCGAGCGGGTGGGATCGGCCAACACCCTGGTCCGCACGCCGACGGGCTGGCGCGCCGACAACACCGACATCGACGGCGTGAGCGGGGCGCTGGGGTCAGCGGCCGGGCCCGCGCTGGTGTGCGGGTCGGGCGGCACCGCGCCGGCGGCCGTCCTGGGGCTGGCCCAGCTGGGCGTCACCGCCATCACCGTGGTCGCGCGCAACCCGGACAAGGCGGCCCGGCTGGTGGACCTTGGCACGGGAATCGGGGTGCCGACGCGGTTCGTGGGTCTGGACAGCGACGAGCTGGCCGGGGCGGTGGCCGCCGCGGAGGTGCTGGTCAGCACCATCCCCGCGGACGTCGCGGCACGGTATGCGGACACCTTCGCGGCCATCCCGGTGCTGCTCGACGCCGTCTACGATCCGTGGCCCACACCGCTGGCCGCGGCGGTGGCCGCCGCCGGCGGCCGGGTGGTCAGCGGCCTGCAGATGCTGCTGCACCAGGCCTTTACCCAAGTCGAGTTATTCACAGGGCTACCGGCGCCGCGAGAGGCCATGGCCGCCGCCCTGGGCTAGCGTCCCGCCGCATGCGGATGACGGCGGCGATCGTGGTGCTGGTCTGGCTGGCCGTGTTGAGCGGCTACGACGTCCGTGAGCGCCGGTTGCCGAATCTGCTGACGCTGCCCGGGGCAGGGGTGATCCTGCTGGCGGCCGCGGCGGCCGGACGGGGCTGGCCCGCGCTCGCCGGGGCCACGGCGTTGACCGCGATTTATTTGCTGGTGCACCTGGTGGCCCCGGCGGGGATGGGCGCCGGGGACGTCAAGCTGGCGATCGGCCTGGGGGCGCTCGCGGGCTGTTTCGGCGTCGGGGTGTGGTTCTTGGCGGCGCTGGCGGCGCCGCTGCTGACCGTGTCGTGGGGCCTGCTGGACCGGCTTCTCGGTGGCGCGGGCGCCGCGTCGGTGCCGCACGGACCCTCGATGTGCGTGGCCACCGCCGCCGCGATCGGCCTGGCTCTCGGGTGAAGCCGTCGAGATCGACGCCGGCGCGCGGATTTAAGCCCGTTCGGGCGCACATGGGAAGATGATCGGGTGTTGCGTTGGATCACCGCCGGAGAGTCGCATGGCCGTGCGTTGGTGGCCATGCTCGAGGGCATGGTCGCCGGCGTGGAGGTCAACTCGACCGATATCGCCGACCAATTGGCCCGCCGCCGGCTCGGTTACGGCCGCGGCGCGCGGATGAAATTCGAGCGCGACGCGGTGACCGTGCTGTCCGGGGTGCGCCACGGCATCACGCTGGGCGGCCCGATTGCCATCGAGATCGGCAACACCGAGTGGCCCAAGTGGGAAACCGTGATGGCCGCCGACCCGGTCGACCCGGCGGAGCTGGCCAATATCGCCCGCAACGAACCGCTCACCCGGCCGCGGCCCGGCCACGCCGATTACGCGGGCATGCTCAAGTACGGCTTTGACGACGCCCGGCCGGTGCTGGAGCGGGCCAGCGCCCGGGAGACCGCCGCCCGGGTCGCGGTGGGCACGGTCGCGCGGTCCTTCCTGCGTCAGGCGCTGGGCGTCGAGGTGCTCTCGCACGTCATCGCGATCGGTCCGTCGGCGCCGTACGACGGCCCGCCGCCGCGCCCGGAGGACCTGCCCGCGATCGACGACAGCCCGGTGCGCGCATTCGACAAGGGCGCCGAAGAAGCGATGATCGCCGAGATCGAGGCGGCCAAGAAGGACGGTGACACCCTCGGCGGCGTGGTCGAGGTGGTGGCCCTGGGCCTGCCGATCGGGCTGGGCTCGTTCACCAGCGGCGACAACCGGCTCGACAGCCAGCTCGCCGCCGCGGTCATGGGCATCCAGGCCATCAAGGGCGTGGAGATCGGGGACGGTTTCGAGACGGCCCGCCGCCGGGGCAGCCGCGCCCACGACGAGATGTATCCCGGACCCGACGGCGTAGTCCGCTCGACCAACCGCGCGGGCGGGCTCGAGGGCGGCATGACCAACGGCCAGCCGCTGCGGGTGCGCGCCGCGATGAAACCCATCTCCACCGTGCCGCGCGCTTTGGCCACCGTCGACATGGCGACCGGCGACGAGGCTGTCGCCATCCACCAGCGCTCGGACGTGTGCGCAGTGCCGGCCGCCGGCGTCGTGGTCGAGACCATGGTGGCGTTGGTGCTGGCCCGGGCGGCGCTGGAGAAGTTCGGCGGCGATTCGCTCACCGAAACCCGCCGCAACATCGAGGCCTATCAGCGCGCGGTCGCCGAACGGGAATCACCGGCCGCCCGGGGTACCGCGTGATGGCACCCAAGGCGGTACTCGTCGGGCTGCCGGGCTCGGGCAAGTCCACCATCGGGCGGCGCCTGGCCAAGGCGCTCGGCGTCGGATTCCTCGACACCGACGCGGCGATCGAGCAGCAGACCGGCCGCAGCATTGCCGACATCTTCGCCACCGACGGGGAGCAGGAGTTCCGCCGAATCGAGGAGGACGCGGTGCGTGCCGCGTTGGCTGACCACGACGGCGTGGTGTCGCTCGGCGGCGGGGCCGTCACCAGCCCGGGGGTCTGCGAGGCGCTCGCGGGCCACACCGTCATCTACTTGGAGATCAGCGCCAGCGAGGGCGTGCGGCGCACCGGCGGCAGCGCCGTGCGCCCCCTGCTCGCCGGAGCAGACCGTGCTGAGAAATTCAAAGCGCTGATGGCGAAGCGGGTCCCGCTGTACCGGCGCGTGTCGACCATCCGCGTCGACACCAGCCGCCGCAATCCCGGGGCGGTGGTGCGTTACATCGTGTCCAGGCTGCAGACGCCCGAGAACGCTCACGCGGAGGCCGCCACATGACCCGCACCGCGCCGGTCACCGTGGAAGTGGCCGTCGACCCGCCGTACCCGGTGATCATCGGCACCGACTTGGGCGACCAGCTGGTCGACCTCCTCTGCGACCGGCACCGGGTGGCCGTCGTGCACCAACCGGCGCTGGCCCAGACCGCCGAAGCGATCCGAAGCCGCCTGGCGGACAAGGGCGTTGACGCGCACCGCATCGAAATCCCGGACGCCGAAGCCGGAAAGGACCTCCCGGTCGTCGGATTCCTCTGGGAAGTGTTGGGCCGCATCGGAATCGACCGCAAGGACGCGTTGGTCAGCCTCGGCGGCGGCGCCGCCACCGACGTCGCCGGGTTCGCGGCGGCCACCTGGCTGCGCGGCGTCGACATCGTCCACATCCCCACCACGTTGCTCGGCATGGTCGACGCGGCCGTCGGCGGCAAGACGGGCATCAACACCGACGCGGGCAAGAACCTGGTGGGCGCGTTCCATCAACCGCTGGCGGTGCTGGTCGACCTGGCGACCCTGGAAACGTTGCCGCACAACGAACTCGTCGCCGGGATGGCCGAGGTGGTCAAGACAGGCTTCATCGCCGACCCGACGATTCTCGATCTCATCGAGGCCGACCCGCAAGCCGCCGTGGACCCCACGGGTGATGTGCTGCCGGAGCTGATCCGGCGCTCGATCGCCGTCAAGGCACAGGTCGTCGCCGCCGACGAGAAGGAGTCGGAGCTGCGCGAAATCCTGAACTACGGCCACACATTGGCGCATGCGATCGAGCGCAGGGAGCGTTACGAGTGGCGCCACGGCGCCGCGGTTTCGGTGGGTCTGGTGTTCGCCGCGGAGCTGGCCCGGCTGGCCGGCCGGCTCGACGACGCGACCGCGCAGCGCCACCGCACCGTCCTGTCGGCGCTCGGCCTGCCGGTCGGCTACGACGCCGACGCGTTGCCGCAGCTGCTGGAATACATGGCTCAGGACAAGAAATCCCGGGCCGGGGTGCTGAGGTTCGTGGTGCTCGACGGGCTGGCCAAGCCGGGCCGGCTGGCCGGCCCCGACCCGTCGCTGCTGGCGGCGGCATACGCGGGGCTGGCCCCGGAAGAGGGTGCCTGATGACCACCACCGTCAACGTGCAAGTTATCAATGGCCCGAACCTGGGCCGGCTCGGCCGCCGCGAGCCTGACGTCTACGGGGACACCACGCACGACCAACTGGCCGCGCTCATCGAACGGGAGGCCGCCGCGCTCGGTCTGAAAGCCGTTGTGCGCCAAAGCGACAACGAAGCCCAATTGCTGGACTGGATCCACTCGGCCGCCGACGCGGGCGAACCGGTGATCCTCAACGCCGGCGGCCTGACCCACACATCGGTGGCGCTGCGCGACGCGTGCGCCGAGTTGCGCGCGCCCCTGATCGAGGTGCACATCTCCAATGTGCATGCCCGCGAAGAGTTTCGGCGCCACTCGTACCTCAGCCCGGTCGCGACCGGAGTCATCGTCGGGCTGGGAGTACAGGGCTACCTGCTCGCCCTGCGCTACCTGGCAGACGCCGCCAAGGGCTAAGCGTTAGTCCTTGCCTCGTTCGGCGCCCGGCTTGGTGTGCTCGTCGCCGACCTTGCGGATTACCTCGGTCTTGGGGTCGTCCTCGGTCTTGGCGATCGTTTCGGTGGGTGCCTCACCTTCGGTGGTGCCCACCGTCTCGGTGGGTGCCTCACGCTCGGCGGTGGCGACCGCCGCGGTCCGCTCCCCCTGCTGCGCTCCAGCCGCGGGAATCTCCCCGGTCGGCGCGTCGTCACCGCGTACAGCGGAGAACACGTCGGTGTCGCCGCCGCGCTCCGGCTTTTGGCCAAGACCGTGGCGTTTCTCCGGCGTCTTCTCGAACTGCCGGTCCACCCGCCAACGGCCGATGGTGACGCCGACGATCCCGGGCAGGAACACGCAGAGCGCGGTGAACGCCGCGAACGTGGTCACTTCGTTGATCAGGCCGCCGGTGTAGAGACCCTTGTAGAACAGCGCAATGATCCAGGCGACGGCGCCGCTGAGGACGCCCGCCACCAGGCCGGCCAGCAGCCAGGTCATCGCCAGATCGCGGCGCCGGTCCGGATCCCGATTGGCTGTGGCGTCGGCCCGGCCGTCGAATACCCCCCATACGGCCACGCCGATGATGAACAGAAGCAGCAGCACCACGCTAAAGAGCCCGGCCTGCGTCTGCCACGCGTTGATCAACGCCCCTTGGAACAAGCGGACGACGACCATCGCCGCGGCGTACACCAATCCGCGCAGCATCCAGTTAGTCATGGGTGATCAGCGTAGCGAGTACCGTCAAGGGCTGTGACACATTCTCAGCGTCGGGACAATCTGAAAGCACAAATCGGTGCCAGTGGACTGGACGCGATGCTGGTCAGCGACCTGAACAACGTGCGCTACCTGTCCGGGTTCACCGGATCCAATGGCGCGTTGCTGGTATTCGCCGACGATCGCTGCCCGGTGCTGGCCACCGACGGCCGGTATCGCACCCAGGCCGCGGAGCAGGCGCCGGGGCTCGAGATCGCCATCGAACGCGCCCTCGGGCGCCATCTGGTCGGCCGGGCCGCCGAGGGCGGTGTGGGGAAGCTGGGCTTCGAGAGCAATGTGGTGACCGTCGACGGCTTCGACGTCTTGACCAGCGAAATAGGCGAGCGCAAGGCGGCGACCGAGCTGGTGCGCGCCGCCGGAACCGTCGAAGCGCTGCGTGAGGTCAAGGATGACGGCGAGGTGGCGCTGCTGCGGCTGGCCTGCGAGGCGGCCGACGCTGCGCTCGCCGACCTGGTGGAGCGCGGCGGCCTGCGGCCCGGGCGAACCGAACGCGAGGTGAGCCGGGAGCTGGAGGCCCTGATGCTCGACCACGGCGCCGATGCGATCTCGTTCGAGACCATCGTGGCCGCCGGGCCGAATTCGGCGATCCCGCATCACCGCCCCACCGACGCGGCGCTGGCGGCGGGCGACTTCGTCAAGATCGACTTCGGCGCGCTGGTGGCCGGCTATCACTCCGACATGACCCGCACCTTCGTGCTCGGCAAGGCCGCCGACTGGCAGCTGGAGATCTACCAGCTGGTCGCCGACGCCCAGCGGGCCGGCCGCGAGGCGCTGCGGCCGGGCGCAAGCCTGCGCGATGTCGACGGCGCCGCGCGCCAGCTGATCGTCGATGCGGGTTACGGCGAGCAGTTCGGCCACGGTCTGGGGCACGGTGTGGGGTTGCAGATCCACGAGGCGCCGGGAATCGGGGCCACGTCCACCGGCACGTTGCTGGCGGGTTCGGTGGTGACCGTCGAGCCGGGCGTCTACCTGCCGGGCCGCGGCGGTGTGCGCATCGAAGACACCCTGGTCGTGCCCGGCGAGACGGCTGCCACCCGCGGGCAGGCACCGGAATTGCTGACCCGGTTCCCCAAGGAGTTGGCCGTTCTGAGCTAGGCGAACCGCGCCGTTTGGCGGACGCGCACCCGGGAGTAAAGTCGGGTGGCGTGAACGGGGTGGAGCCAATCGAACGTGGTTTGGCGCGCCTGCGGGATTTTCGGTGGGAGTTGAACGCCCAGCCCTTGCGGGAGATGCGGCTGGAGATGCGGATCGTCTATGTCGCCGTCTCTGTGCCGTTTACCGGTGGGAGAAAGCTGAACGTCCCCCTCTTGACGATGATCAAGCCGCTGCCGCCTTCGCCGGGCGAGCCGGCCGAGGCCGGCCCGTAAGCGAGGGCTTCCCGCCGGTCACGGGCCACCCGACGGGCGGGCCTCGGCCGCGTCGCGCCTTAGACTGACGGACAAATTGCAGACAGTTCGCGAACGACTGTCCATCCACTAGGAGATACACCGAACCGTGGCAAGCACCGCCGATTTCAAGAACGGACTGGTGCTGGTGATCGACGGCCAGCTCTGGCAGATCGTCGAGTTCCAGCACGTCAAACCCGGCAAGGGCCCCGCCTTCGTGCGCACCAAGCTGAAGAACGTGCTCTCCGGCAAGGTCGTCGACAAGACGTACAACGCCGGCGTGAAGGTGGAAACGGCCACCGTCGACCGGCGCGACGCCACCTACCTGTACCGCGACGGCTCGGACTTCGTGTTCATGGACAGCCAGGACTATGAGCAGCACCCGCTGCCGGAGGCGCTGGTCGGCGACGCGGCCCGCTTCCTGCTCGAGGGTCTGCCGGTGCAGGTGGCCTTCCACAACGGGGCGCCGCTGTACCTCGAGCTGCCGGTGTCGGTCGAGATGGAGGTCACCCACACCGAGCCGGGCCTGCAGGGCGACCGGTCCAGCGCCGGCACCAAGCCCGCCACCGTGGAAACCGGGGCCGAGATCCAGGTGCCGCTGTTCATCAACACCGGCGACAAGCTGAAGGTGGACACGCGCGACGGCAGCTACCTGGGGCGCGTCAACGCGTGAGCAAACCCGTCAGGGGACGCCATCAGGCCCGCAAGCGCGCCGTTGACCTGCTCTTCGAAGCCGAGGCCCGCGGGCTGGGCCCGGCCGAGGTCGTCGACGTGCGCACCGCGCTGGCCGCCGCCAACCCCGACGTGGCGGCGCTGCAGCCCTACACGGCCGCGGCCGCCCGGGGGGTCGGCGAGCACGCCGCCCACATCGACGACCTGATCAGCTCGCACCTGCAGGGCTGGACGCTGGACCGGCTGCCCGCCGTGGACCGCGCCATTCTCCGCGTCGCCGTGTGGGAGCTGCTCTACGCCGACGACGTCCCGGAGCCGGTGGCCGTGGACGAGGCCGTGCAACTGGCCAAGGAGCTGTCCACCGACGACTCGCCGGCCTTCGTCAACGGCGTGCTGGGCCAGGTCATGCTGGTGACGCCGCAGATCCGGGCGGCCGCTGCGGCGGTCCGTTCGAGTGCCGCCGGCGCGCCGGAAAACGAGGAACGCCAGGCGTGACCCGGCTGGAGCTGCGCGCCGTCGTCGCGGGGTTGCTGGCCGCGACGGTGGTGCTGGGTGCCGTCGTATGCGCCGCGTTCGGGTGGACGATCGTCGCGTCGGCCCTCTCGATCTACGCGCTGGCGGTGGGCGCCTGGCTGTATCACTGCGTCGAACGGCTGATCGTGGCCCGCCGCATCAGCACGGTTCGCACCGCCGCCAGACCGCTGCAGCCGCTGCTGCCGGTGATGGCCGCGATCATGGGCCTGACGCAGTCCGTGGTGCGATCGCTGTCCGACGTCACCGAGTTGCCGGCCCGCCGTTGGGAACTTCCCGTGCTGCGCTGGGTGGACAGCACGCGCGCCAATCGGCGCGTCGTGGACGCCGACGAGGGTGACGACGAGCTGAACAGCTGACCGAGCTCACGCGAAACGATCACGTGGGCAGCGGGGCGGGGTGAGAATACAAGTCGCTCAGAAGAACAGGTGAGGTCATGACTCGATACACCACCCAGCCGCGACGACTCCGCGTCTCCGCGCTGGCAGCGGTGGCCAATCCGTCCTACGCCCGCATCGACACCTGGAACCTGCTCGACGACGCCTGCCGTCACCTCGCCGAGGTCGACCTGGCCGGGCTCGACAAGACGCACGACGTGGCCCGGGTGAAACGCCTGATGGACCGCATCGCCGCCTACGAGCGGTACTGGCTGTATCCGGGCGCGGCGAACCTGGCGACCTTCCGCGCGCACCTCGAGAGCCTGTCCACGGTGCGGCTCACCGAAGAGGTTTCCATGGCCGTGCGGCTGTTGAGCGAATACGGCGACCGGGCAGGGCTTTTCGACACCGCCGCGCCGCTGGCCGACCAGGAGCTGGTGGCCCAGGCCAAACAGCAGCAGTTCTACACCGTGTTGCTCGCCGACGACGCGCCCGCGACCGCCCCCGACTGCCTCGCCGAGTGTTTACGGGCCCTGCGCAACCCGTCCGACGATGTGCAGTTCGAGGTGCTCGTGGTCCCCAGCGTCGAGGACGCCATCACCGCGGTCGCGCTGAATGGCGAGATTCAGGCCGCGATCATCCGCGACGACCTGCCGCTGCGGTCCCGGGACCGGCTGCCGCTGATGAACACGTTGCTGGGGCCCAACGAGGATGCGGACGGGGTCATTCCCGACCGCGCCAACGACTGGGTGGAGTGCGGCGAGTGGATCCGCGAGCTGCGGCCCCACATCGACCTGTATCTGCTCACCGACGAGTCGATCGCGGCGGGCGATGACACCGAGCCCGACGCCTACGACCGCACGTTCTACCGGCTCAACGACGTCACCGACCTCTACAGCACCGTGCTCGCCGGTCTCCGGAACCGCTACGCCACACCGTTTTTCGATGCGCTGCGCGCCTACGCGGCGGCGCCGGTCGGCCAATTCCACGCCCTGCCCGTCGCGCGCGGCGCCAGCATCTTCAACTCCAAGTCGCTGCAGGATATGGGCGAGTTCTACGGCCGCAACATCTTCATGGCCGAAACCTCGAGCACATCAGGCGGTTTGGACTCGCTGCTGGACCCGCATGGCAACATCAAGAAGGCGATGGACAAGGCCGCGCACACCTGGAACTCCGAGCACACCTACTTCGTCACCAACGGGACATCCACCGCCAACAAGATCGTCGTGCAGTCGTTGACCCGGCCCGGCGACATCGTGCTGATCGACCGCAACTGCCACAAGTCGCACCACTACGGCCTGGTGCTGGCCGGCGCCTACCCGTTGTACCTGGATGCCTACCCGCTGGCCGAGTTCGCGATCTACGGCGCGGTGCCGCTGCGCACGATCAAGCAGACGTTGCTGGACCTGGAGGCGGCCGGACAGTTGCACCGCGTGCGCATGCTGCTGCTGACCAACTGCACGTTCGACGGCGTGGTCTACAACCCCCTGCGGGTGATGCAGGAGGTGCTGGCGATCAAACCGGACATCTGCTTTCTGTGGGACGAGGCGTGGTACGCGTTCGCCACGGCCGTGCCCTGGGCCCGGCAGCGCACCGCGATGGTGGCGGCCGAGCGTCTAGAACGGATGCTGGCGTCGCCGGAATACGCTGCCGAATACCGGGATTGGGCCGCCTCAATGGACGGGGTCGCGCGGTCGGAATGGGTCGACCGCCCGCTGCTGCCCGATCCCGCCCGGGCGCGGGTCCGCGTCTACGCGACGCACTCGACGCACAAGTCGCTGTCGGCGTTCCGGCAGGCGTCGATGATCCACGTCCGCGATCAGGATTTCAACGCCCTGGCCCGGGACGAGTTCGGCGAGGCGTTCCTCACCCACACCTCGACGTCGCCGAACCAGCAACTCCTGGCGTCGCTGGACCTGGCGCGCCGGCAGGTCGACATCGAGGGCTTCCAACTGGTCCGGCAGACCTACGACATGGCGCTGGTATTCCGCGGCCGCGTCCGCAAAGACCGGTTGATCAGCAAGTGGTTCCGCATCCTCGACGAGGCGGACCTGGTGCCCGAGGACTTCCGGCCCTCCTCGGTGAGCTCGTATCGCCAGGTCCAGCAGGGCGCCCTGGCGGAGTGGAACGAGGCGTGGCGGTCCGACCAGTTC
This sequence comes from Mycobacterium nebraskense, assembly GCF_002102255.1. Lineage (GTDB taxonomy): Bacteria > Actinomycetota > Actinomycetes > Mycobacteriales > Mycobacteriaceae > Mycobacterium > Mycobacterium nebraskense. The sequence continues at coordinate 39,124 of NZ_LQPH01000127.1, read as the reverse complement.
GTGCTGGACGCGACGCGGGTCACGCTGTTCATCGGCAAGACGGGAATGAACGGATACGACTTCCGCGAGAAGATCCTGATGGAACGTTTCGGCATCCAGATCAACAAAACGTCGATCAACAGCGTGCTGCTGATCTTCACGATCGGCGTCACCTGGTCGAGCGTGCATTATCTGCTCGACGTATTGCGCCGCATTGCAATGGATTTCGACCGCAAGCAGACCGCGGCGAGCGTGGCCGACCGGGCGCTGCAGCAGCGCCACGTCGAGGAGATCACCGAGGACCTGCCGCACCTGCCCGACTTCAGCGAGTTCGACGTCGCGTTCCGTCCCGTCGACGAGTGCACGTTCGGGGACATGCGGGCGGCCTTCTACGCCGGATACGAGGAGTCCGACCGCGAGCATGTGCTGATCGGCATGGCCGGGCGACGGCTGGCCGAGGGCAAGAACCTGGTGTCGACCACGTTCGTGGTGCCCTACCCGCCGGGCTTCCCGGTGCTGGTCCCCGGTCAGGTGGTCTCCAAGGAGATCGTCTATTTCCTGGCCCAGCTCGACGTCAAAGAGATCCACGGCTACAACCCCGACCTGGGGCTGTCGGTGTTCACCGAGGCGGCGCTGGCGCGCATGGAGGCGCAACGGAACGCGGCGTTGGCTGCGGTCGGTACCGCCTACCCCTCGTTCGAGTTGCCGTCGGATGCCTCCGGACTGAACGGCGCGGTCAATGGCGACGGGGCCACGCAAGTTGTCGGCGAGGACGCCCGAGGCTAGGGACCCGGCGGGATTGAGTCCTGTGGTGCGCGCTGAGGCCAGCCGATCTCGCCTCGCCGGATCCCTCGCATGATCTCGTCGCTGCGGGCCGTGCTGCCGGCTGGGGCCGTCTCCTGACAGCTGCAGCTGAGAGTGCTGAACGGGCTCGGCTCGGCGCCTGCCGGCGCCGCTCCCACCAGCCCGGAGCCGAAAGCGATAGCGACGTAGGCCAGCAATCGTATGGTCGCGCGGTTGTTGCGGCGCGCAAGGCGTGCAGTACCAGACATGACGGGGCCAGCCTAGGGGGAGTCGCTGGGAAGCCGCTGAGAAGCGCGTTGGCGTGTGGCAGTTTCGGCGATGCGGGCGGGGCGTCGAGTCCCCGCGAGGGTCGCCGACAGCCGCGTGTCCTCCTCGACGAGCAGGACACTCATGGCGTCACGCTTCGTCGTGGGCCGCGCCGGGGTGGCGCCCCGGGCGCTGCGGCAGGACGACAAGCAGTGCCACGATGATCGCCGCGATCACCGCCGAGGCCAGCGGGCGGCTGAGGGCCAGGCCGCCGTCGGCGACCGGCTTGTCGATGAAGTCGCCGACCGTCGCGCCCAATGGCCGGGTCAGGATGAACGCGACCCAGAACAACGCGACCCTCGATACGCCGGTCCAGTAGTAGAGCGCGATGACCAAGGCCAGGCCGGCCGCGAACACCAACGCTCCGCGTTCGTAACCGAAGTCGCGGGTGTCGGCGAGCCAATCGCCGAGCGCGGTGCCGAGGGTCTGCGAGAAAGTGATTGTCGCCCAATAGAAGGCCTCCACTTTCGGTGTCGAGACCGTGGTGACCGATACGGTGCCCTGCGACCAACGCCAAAGGCCCAACGTGGCCAGCAGGCAACCCAAGAGCAGAAGCGAGCCGCCCGTGTAGCCGATGCCGAGCGATCGGTCGGCGAAGTCGGCCAACGTCGTGCCGAACGTCGTCGAGGCCACGATCGTCGCCCAGTACAGGGCCGCATGGAAGCGCTTGGCGAAGATCTGCGCGGCAACCAGCACCACCAGCGCGACGCCGAAAAGCGCAACCCCCGCCGCGTAGCCCCAGTTGAGCGTCATCGTGACGGTGTCGCCGCCCGTCTCGCCCAATGTGGTCGCCAAGATCTTGATGATCCAGAAGCCCAGGGTGACTGCCGGCACCTTGGTCAAGGCCTGCCGCGAAACGTCACTCATCCACAGTCACCTTCCGGTGTCGTTGTTGATGCCTTCCTAGGGTAGTGGCGCTGAGAAACGCTGAGTCCTCACATATGAAAACGGTATGTTCAGGCTGTGAATCGCTGTCCCGCGGTGGCGGTTTAGTTGCCGTGCCAAATCAGCACGAGCACAGAGCATTTCGTCATTCTGGTCAGGTCAGGCCGGTATGTGAACGCTGAGCGTTGATTATCAATTGCCTTAGCGTTCAATAAGTTACAGCGCGCCTATCGCGTTGCGGCACCAAGTTCCCGGCGGACGTCGTGCCACCATGGGTTGCATGCTCTCCGAGGCCAGCGGCGCCGGCGAAGTCGGCGCAGGCGCGCGTTGGTCGGTCATGATCGTCTCCCTGGGGGTGACGGCAACTTCGTTCCTTTTCATCAATGGTGTTGCGTTCCTTATCCCGTCGCTGCAGGCGCGCCGCGGCATCCCGTTGACCGAGGCCGGCCTGTTGTCGTCTATGCCGAGTTGGGGCATGGTGGTGACGCTGGTGCTGTGGGGGTGGGTGTTGGACCGCGTCGGTGAGCGGGTCGTGCTGACGGCCGGTTCGGCGCTCACGGCGGTAGCGGCATATGCCGCCGCGTCGGCCCATTCGATGCTGGCCATCGGGGTTTTCCTGTTTCTCGGTGGGATGGCCGCGGCGAGCTGTAACACCGCCGGCGGGCGGCTGGTGTCCGCCTGGTTCCCGTCGCATCAACGGGGCCTGGCGATGGGCATCCGCCAGACCGCGCAACCAGTGGGCATCGCCCTGGGCGCGCTGGTGATACCGGAGCTGGCCGAACGCGGCCCTCGATCGGGGCTGATGTTCCTCGCCCTCATGTGCACGGTGGCGGCGGCGGCCAGCGCGCTGGGGATCGTCGATCCGCCGCGGAAGTCGCGCAAGATAGCCACCGGCGCAGAACTGGCCAGTCCGTATCGCGGGTCGTTCGTACTGTGGCGAATTCACGCGGTAGGTGCGCTGCTGATGATGCCGCAGACGGTGACCGTGACGTTCATGCTCGTGTGGTTGGTGAATCGCCATAGCTGGTCGGTCGCGGCCGCCGGCGGTCTTGTCACCATCTGCCAGCTGCTGGGCGCGGTGGGCCGAATCGCGGTCGGACGTTGGTCGGATCGCGTCGGCTCGCGGATGCGACCGGTCCGCGCCATCGCCATCGCCGCGGCGCTGACCCTGTTCCTGCTCGCCCTCACCGACGGCTCCGGTTCGGGCTACGACGTGTTGCTCATGGTCGCCATCGCGGTGATCGCGATGCTCGACAACGGGCTCGAGGCCGCCGCCATCACCGAGTTCGCCGGGCCGTTCTGGAGCGGGCGCGCATTGGGCGTGCAGAACACCACTCAACGGCTGATGGCCGCCGCCGGGCCCCCACTCTTCGGTGCGCTGATCATGGCCGCCGAATACCCACCGGCCTGGGCGCTTTGCGCGTTGTTCCCGTTGGCGGCCGTCCGGCTGGTGCCCACGGGGTCATTGCGGGCCGGACGGGAGACGCCGGAAAGTGCTGTGCCACAAGAATCCAGGCGGGATCGGGACATGGTCGACGTTCCGTGATCGCGCTCAAGGACAGCGATGCCGACGTGCGGGCTTACGCGCGCCGGGCGCTGGACCAAGCCGGGTAGCCGGCGATCGAGTGTGCGCTGACGGCTTCGAGTGTGCGCCCACGGCGGCGACACGCCGGTGGCTGCCGCCCTGGACGCACGCTGGCGAAGGGGTGCTTACCGCAGAATTCTGGCGTAGAGCAGGCTGTCCTGCGGTTCGAGCCCCAAGTTGGGGTAGACGGCGTGGCGGGCCAGTCGTCCCTCCAACACGAATCCGGCGCGCTCCAGCAGCCGCGCCGACCGCTCGTTGTCGACATTGCAGGTGGCCCATACCCGATACACCGCCCGGTCGTTGTCGAGCGCGGTCAGCAGCATGTCGAGCACCTCGGCCATGAAGCCCTTGCCCCACCACCGGCGACCCAGGCAGTAACCGATCTCGACCGAGTGCGGCACCGGGCGCCGGCAGCTGGCCAGCCCGATGACCTCACCGCTGTGCCGCAACTCGATCACCCAGGTCCGCTCGTCGGGGGTGGCGTTGAGCTTTTCGGTGATCACCCGCCGCGTCGCCCCCACGTCCGGATGCGGCGCCCACATCAGGTACTTGGTGACCTCGGGATCGCGGGCTACCCGCTGGAACAGCGCGCCGGCGTCGTCGAGCACGGGCCGGCGCAGCACGAGCCGGGGCCCGGTGATGCGGTCGGGTGGGTAGTCGGTCACGTCAGAGGCCGAGCGCTTGATAGGTGCGGCGGACGAACTTCGGTTGCGCCGATTGGAGTTTCGCCAGCGATGTGTTGCCGGCTATCGCCGCTGCCACGTCCGCGGACATATCGGGCAAGTTCTGGACCAGATAGATCAGGACCAGATCGGCGCTCGGGTCGGCCTGCCACCACGTCCCGTAGGCGCCCGGCCAGCTGAACGTTCCGAGCCCGCCCGGCCCGAACAGCGGCGCGCTCTTGGCGGGGTCGGTCACCACCGACAGGTTCAGGCCGAAGCCGCGACCGACCCAGTACGGCGCCCCGAGGAAGTTGTGCCGCTTCTGTTCGTCGGTGAGCCGGTCGGTGCGCATCAGCCGGGCGGACTCGGGCGACAGCACGCGCACGCCGTCGATCGTTCCGTCGCCGAGCAGCATCCGCACGAACCGCAGGTAGTCGTCGGCGGTCGACCACAGGCCGCCGCCCGCGTTGGAGAAGGAGGGCGGCTTGATGTGCGGCGGCCCCATCACATCGTGATGCAGTTGGCCCTGGTCGTCGACCCGGTACATGGTCGCGGCGCGACGGCGCGCCTCTGGGGACACGAAAAACCCCGTGTCGGGCATGCCCACCGGACCCAAGACCCGTTCGTCGAGAACCTGGTGGAATGGCTTGTCCTCGATGCGTGACGCGATGACGCCCAGCAGGTCGATGGAATGGCTGTAGGTGAGTCGGTCGCCCGGTTGATGCACCAGCGGCAGCTTGGCCAGCTCGGCCAGCCAGGCGTCGGGACCCTGATTGAACGGCAGCCGCACGTAGGCCTTAGCGATCGGCCCGGACACCGAGAATCCGTAGGCCAGGCCGCTGGTATGGGCGAGCAGATCCTCGATCAGGATGGCGCGCCCCGCCGGATGCGTTCGGTCCAGCGGGCCACGGGGGTCGTCGAGCACCCGCAGGTCGGCCAGCTCCGGCGCCCAGCGCACGACCGGGTCTTTCAGCGTCAGCTTGCCCTCGTCGACCAGGCTCACCACCGCCGCCACGGTGACAGGCTTGGTCATCGACGCGATCCGGAACAGCGTGTCGCGCTGCATCGGCAGGCCCGCGTCCACGTCGCGATGGCCGATTTCGTTGACCTGCAGCACTTCTCCGCGCTGCCAGACCACCGTCAGCGCACCGGCGAGCAAGCCTGCGTCGCACACTTCGCGGATGGAGGCCGCATTGACATCGAGATTCACCCGATTCACGTTAGCGTCGGGCCCGGCGCGAACGATCGTCAGACTAGGGCAGTCGCGCGTCCAGCGCGTCGGTCACGGTGGGGTAGAGATCGATGAACTCGTCGAGGCCGACGATGCGCAGCGTCCGGCTGGTGGCCGAGCCGTCGGCCGCCACCCGCAGTGAGGTCGGGCTGTTCTCGGTCAGGCGATGCACCTCGACCAGCACGGTAATGCCGGCAGAAGACAAGAAATCGACGTCGGTGAGGTCGATGACGAGCACCGCAGGCGTGCCGGCCAGCGCAACGTCGATATGCGTAGCGAGCGAAGGCGCGGTGATGATGTCGACCACACCACTGACCTGCAACACCACCGCCTCACCGGCATCGCGGCGGGAAACCGAGAACTCCTCGCTCCTCACCATCCGAACCGTACTGTCTTCTCCATAGGGTCCGAATACCCGGGCTGAAACCCCCTCGTCGCGGCGGGCGGCGGGGTTCGGTCAGCGCCGCTGCGCCCGGACGTGCCAGAACGCCATCTCGCCCTGCGCGCCGTCCATCTCGCGTTGCATCGTCGCAGGCTCCAGCGACTCGATGTCCCACCCCGCCGGCCGGGGCCACCGCTCGTCGGGGGCGTTCGCATCGGAGAAGCAGCTGAGCAGCAGCGTGGCGCCCGTCCTGGTCGCCCGGTGTACCGCCGCGTCGTAGCTGCGCTTGCCGTGGTCGTCGAGGCGGTGAAACATGCCAAGGGTGGGTATCGGTGTATCGAGGCCGAAAATTTCATGATGGTTTCGGTTGAGCAAAGTTACTGCAGCTTACCCGCGATGTGAGGGCCGATATCGCCTGTTGGGCTATAGTGTTGGCTCCTATGGCCGGACCGAACCGTTACGAGAAGCGCTGGCGCACAGCGCTTCACGTAGCCTTGTCGGCATTTGTGGCTGCCATCGTCGGACTCGGCATCACCCCCGTAGCTCATGCGGCTGCGGCCACGGCGACGTTGTCGGTGGAACATACGTGGCAGACCGGTTTCATCGCCCGCTTCACCATCACCAACGCGAGCATGGTGCCGCTAACCGATTGGAGGCTTGAATTCGACTTGCCGGCGGGAGAAGGGGTCTCGCACACGTGGAATAGCACCCTTACCCAATCTGGCACGCACTATGTTCTGACCCCCGCGAATTGGAATCGCACCATTGCACCCGGTGGTTCAGCCACAGGTGGTCTAAGAGGCGTGCTGACCGGTTCCTACTCGCCACCGTCGAATTGTCTGCTCAACGGGCAATATCCTTGCACCTAGAGGCGACTGCGCACTGAGGCTCGACGGCTCCGACAGTGCGGCCAATACCATCTTGTCCTTGGGGGCCTTTGTATCCCACGGGGGCGTGGTCATCGGCGGGATGCCTTCGCCAGGGCTCTCGCCGCGGTAGAGCGCGTCGAAGTCCATTCGCCAGGGTAGCGACGAGTTGTCGCTGTGAGGCGGGCACAAATCGAGCCCGCCTAGCGGCGAGACGCGTGGGGCGGCTGTGGCGGAGCGGGTGATCGAGGGCGGCGCCGCTCGCGCCTCGTGCCTCCGCTCCTTCGAAGAAGTGCTACGCTGCCGGGCAGTCGACATCCTTTAACGATCCGTCCGGCGAGGCGGAGAAGGAGGTCAAATCACGCATGGGTGCTGCAGGCGACACTGACACGGGCTTAGGCAGCGGATCCCGGGAATTGATGTCGGCGGCCGACGTGGGTCGCACCATTTCCCGTATCGCACATCAGATCATCGAAAAGACCGCTCTGGACGGTCCCGACGCGCCCCGAGTGGTGCTGTTGGGCATCCCGACCCGCGGCGTGATCCTGGCCAAGCGGCTGGCCACCAACATCGCCGAGTACAGCGGGGTGGAAGTCGGCCACGGCGGGCTCGACATCACCCTCTACCGCGACGATCTGATGCAGAAGCCGCCGCGGCCGCTGGAGGCCACCTCCATCCCAGCCGGCGGGATCGACGACGCGCTGGTGATCCTCATCGACGACGTGCTGTACTCCGGGCGCTCGGTACGCTCTGCCCTGGACGCGCTGCGCGACGTCGGCCGCCCGCGGGTGGTGCAGCTGGCGGTGCTGGTCGACCGCGGCCACCGCGAGCTGCCCCTGCGCGCCGACTACGTCGGCAAGAACGTTCCCACCTCCCGCAGCGAGAGCGTGCACGTGCTCCTGAGCGAGCAGGACGGGCGCGACGGCGTGGTGATTTCCAAATGACCCGCCATCTGCTGGCCGCCGGTGATTTGAGCCGCGACGAGGCCACCGCCATCCTCGACGATGCCGACCGGTTCGCGCAGGCACTGGTAGGCCGCGAGGTCAAGAAGCTGCCGACCCTGCGCGGCCGCACCGTCATCACGATGTTCTACGAGAACTCCACCCGCACCCGGGTGTCGTTCGAGGTGGCGGGCAAGTGGATGAGCGCCGACGTGATCAACGTCAGCGCGGCCGGATCGTCGGTGGGCAAGGGCGAGTCGCTGCGCGACACCGCGCTGACGCTGCGGGCGGCCGGCGCCGACGCGCTCATCATCCGCCATCCGGCGTCCGGCGCGGCCCACCTGCTCGCCGACTGGACGTGCGCCGACAACGACTCCGGCCCATCTGTGATCAACGCCGGCGACGGCACCCACGAGCACCCGACGCAGGCGCTGCTGGACGCACTGACCATCCGCCAGCGCCTCGGCGACATCGAGGGCCGGCGCATCGTGATCGTCGGCGACATTCTGCACAGCCGGGTCGCCCGCTCCAACGTCACGCTGCTGAACACCCTGGGCGCCGAGGTGGTGCTGGTCGCACCGCCGACGCTGTTACCGGTCGGGGTCGACGGCTGGCCGGTCACCGTTTCCAACGACTTCGACGCCGAGCTGCCCGCCGCCGACGCGGTGCTGATGCTGCGCGTGCAGGCAGAGCGGATGAACGGCGGCTTCTTCCCGTCGGTGCGCGAATACTCCTCCCGCTACGGGCTTTCCGATCGCCGCCAGGCGATGCTGCCCGGCCACGCCGTGGTGCTGCATCCGGGGCCGATGCTGCGTGGCATGGAGATCGCGTCGTCGGTCGCCGACTCGCCGCAATCGGCCGTGCTGCAACAGGTTTCCAACGGTGTGCACGTGCGGATGGCGGTGCTGTTCCATGTGCTTGTGGGCGCCGAGTCGGCCGGAAACGAGGGGGCGGCGTGAGCGTGCTGATCCGCGGGGTCCGGTTGTACGGCGAGGGCGACTCAGTCGACATGCTGGTCGATGACGGCCAAATCGCCGAGATCGGTGCGCGGCTCGATATCCCGAACGACGCCGACGTCATCGACGCGACCGGGCAGGTGCTGCTGCCCGGATTCGTCGATCTGCACACCCACCTGCGCGAGCCTGGCCGCGAATACGCCGAGGACATCGAGACCGGCTCGGCCGCAGCGGCTTTGGGCGGGTACACCGCAGTGTTCGCGATGGCGAACACCAATCCGGTCGCCGACAGCCCGGTGGTCACCGACCACGTCTGGCACCGCGGCCAGGAGGTCGGCCTGGTCGATGTGCACCCCGTCGGCGCCGTCACCGTCGGGCTGGCCGGCACGGAGCTCACCGAGATGGGCATGATGGCGGCCGGGGCCGCGCAGGTCCGGATGTTCTCCGACGACGGCATCTGCGTGCACGACCCGCTGGTGATGCGCCGCGCCCTCGAGTACGCCACCGGCCTGGGCGTACTTGTCGCCCAGCACGCCGAGGAGCCCCGGCTGACCGTCGGCGCCGTCGCCCACGAGGGACCCACCGCCGCCCGGCTGGGCCTCTCGGGATGGCCACGGGCCGCCGAGGAATCGATCGTCGCCCGTGACGCGCTGCTGGCGCGCGACGCCGGCGCCCGCATCCACATCTGTCACGCGTCCACCGCGGGTACCGTCGAGATCCTGAAATGGGCCAAGGAGCAAGGGGTCTCGATCACCGCCGAGGTCACCCCGCATCACCTGTTGCTCGACGACAGCAGGCTGGTCAGCTACGACGGGCGCAACCGCGTCAACCCGCCGCTGCGCGAAGCCACCGACGCGGTGGCGTTGCGCCAGGCCCTGGCCGACGGCGTCATCGATTGTGTGGCCACCGACCATGCCCCGCACGCCGAGCACGAGAAGTGCGTGGAGTTCGCCGCGGCGCGTCCCGGCATGCTGGGCCTGCAGACCGCGCTGTCGGTCGTGGTCCAGACGATGGTGACGCCCGGCCTGTTGACCTGGCGCGACGTCGCCCGGGTGATGAGTGAGAACCCCGCGCGCATCGTCGGGCTGCCCGATCACGGCCGCCCGCTGGAGGTGGGGGAGCCGGCCAACCTGACGGTGGTGGATCCCGACGCCACCTGGACCGTCGCCGGGTCCGATCTGGCCAGCCGGTCGGCCAATACGCCATTCGAGTCGATGGCCCTGCCCGCCACCGTGACGGCGACCCTGCTGCGCGGCAAGGTCACCGCCCGAGACGGGAAGTGCCCGGTATGAATTCAGGCACGCTGGTGGGGTCACTGATCTTCGCGGCCGTGCTGCTGGTGGTCATCACGGTGGTGATCCAGCTGATGATGCGTGCCTGGCAGCGTCGCTCGCAGCAGCAGGCGGAGCTGATCGGGGTGCTGCCCGAGGTCCCGGGCGAGGTGGGTGCGGCGATCATCGCCACCCGCGGCCACTATTGCGGTTCCGTGATGGCGCCGGGTTGGAACGAGCGGATCGCGGCCGGCGATTTGGGTTTCCGTAGCAAAGCGGTGCTGACCCGCTATGCCGGGGGAATCATGCTGGAACGCCTTCGGGCCCAACCAATTTGGATTCCAAAGGATTCGATCACGGCTATCCGTATGGAGCGCAGAATGGCGGGTAGGGTCGCGGCCCGGGTGGGGATATTGGCAATTCGGTGGCGGCTGCCATCAGGAGTCGAGATCGACACCGGCTTTCGGGCAAACCACCGCGACGAATACTCCGAGTGGCTGGAGTCCCAGCAGGAAGGAGCCGCGTGAACAAGGCTTTACTGGTGCTGGAAGACGGCCGCGTCTTCACCGGCACGCCGTTCGGCAAGGTCGGCCAAACCCTCGGCGAGGCCGTGTTTTCCACCGGCATGTCCGGCTACCAGGAGACGCTGACCGATCCCAGCTATCACCGGCAGATCGTGGTGGCCACCGCACCGCAGATCGGCAACACCGGCTGGAACACCGAGGACGGCGAGAGCCGCGGCGGCAAGATCTGGGTCGCCGGCTATGCGGTGCGCGACCCCTCGCCGCGCGCGTCCAACTGGCGCGCCACCGGCACCCTGGATGACGAGCTGGTGCGCCAGCACATCGTCGGGATCGCCGGCATCGACACCCGGGCGGTGGTGCGCCACCTGCGCACCCGCGGATCGATGAAGGCGGGGGTGTTTTCCGGGGAGGCACTTGCCGATCCGGCAGAGTTACTCGAGCGGGTGCGGGGGCAGCAGTCCATGCTGGGCGCCGATCTCGCCGGCGAGGTCAGCACCCCGGAGCGCTACACCGTGGAACCGGAAGGGCAGCAACGGTTCACGGTGGTCGCACTGGACCTGGGCATCAAGACCAACACCCCGCGCAATTTCGCGCGCCGCGGTGTCCGCAGCCACGTGCTGCCGTCATCGACGACCTTCGAGCAGATCGCCGACATCAAGCCAAACGGTGTGTTCTTGTCCAACGGCCCCGGCGACCCCGCCACCGCCGACCAGGTCGTCGCGCTCACCCGCGAGGTGCTGGGCGCCGGGATCCCGTTGTTCGGAATCTGTTTCGGCAACCAGATCCTGGGCCGGGCGCTGGGCCTGTCCACCTACAAGATGGTCTTCGGCCACCGCGGCATCAACATCCCGGTCATGGACCACGCCACCGGGCGGGTGGCGGTGACCGCACAAAACCACGGCTTTGCGCTGGAAGGCGAGGCCGGCCAATCCTTCGACACGCCGTTCGGCCGGGCCATCGTCAGCCACACGTGCGCCAACGACGGGGTGGTCGAGGGCGTCAAACTCGCTGACGGGCGGGCGTTCTCGGTGCAGTACCACCCCGAGGCCGCCGCCGGTCCCCACGACGCGGAATACCTGTTCGACCAATTCATCGAGCTGATGGCCGCCCAACAGAGCGGAAGGGGGCGCTAGTGCCGCGTCGCACCGACTTGCGTCACGTGCTGGTGATCGGCTCGGGGCCGATCGTCATCGGCCAGGCGGCCGAATTCGACTACTCCGGCACCCAGGCCTGCCGGGTGCTGCGAGCGGAGGGGCTGCAGGTCAGCCTGATCAACTCCAACCCGGCCACCATCATGACCGACCCGGAGTACGCCGACCACACCTACGTCGAGCCCATCACCCCCGCCTTCGTCGAGCGGGTGATCGCCCAGCAGGCCGAGCGCGGCAACAAGATCGACGCGCTGCTGGCCACGCTGGGCGGGCAGACCGCGCTCAACACCGCTGTCGCGCTGTACGAGAACGGGGCGCTGGAGCGCTACGGCGTCGAGCTCATCGGCGCCGACTTCGACGCCATCCAGCGGGGCGAGGACCGCCAGCGGTTCAAGGACATCGTCGCCAAGGTGGGCGGTGAATCCGCCCGCAGCCGAGTGTGTTTCACCATGGACGAGGTCCGTGAGACGGTCGAGGAGGTCGGCCTGCCGGTGGTGGTGCGGCCCAGCTTCACGATGGGCGGGCTGGGCTCGGGCATGGCGTACTCCGCCGAGGAGGTCGACCGGATGGCCGGTGCCGGGCTGGCCGCCTCGCCCAGCGCCAACGTCCTCATCGAGGAATCGATTTACGGCTGGAAGGAATTCGAGCTCGAGCTGATGCGCGACGGCCACGACAACGTGGTGGTGGTGTGCTCGATCGAGAACGTCGACCCGATGGGTGTGCACACCGGCGACTCGGTCACGGTCGCGCCGGCCATGACGCTGACCGACCGGGAATACCAGCGGATGCGCGACCTGGGCATCGCGATCCTGCGCGAGGTCGGGGTGGACACCGGCGGCTGCAACATCCAGTTCGCCGTCAACCCGCGCGACGGCCGGCTGGTCGTCATCGAGATGAATCCGCGGGTGTCGCGGTCAAGCGCGTTGGCGTCCAAGGCCACCGGCTTCCCGATCGCCAAGATCGCCGCCAAGCTGGCCATCGGTTACACCCTCGACGAGATCGTCAACGACATCACCAAGGAAACGCCGGCCTGCTTCGAACCCACCCTCGACTACGTCGTCGTCAAGGCGCCGCGGTTCGCGTTCGAGAAGTTCCCCGGCGCCGACCCCACCCTGACCACCACGATGAAGTCCGTCGGGGAGGCAATGTCGCTGGGCCGCAACTTCATCGAGGCCCTCGGCAAGGTGATGCGGTCCCTGGAGACCGACCGCGCCGGCTTCTGGACGAAGCCGGACCCGGACGGGGACGCCAACGAGGTGCTGGACCGACTGCGGACCGCGACCGAGGGCCGGCTCTACGACATCGAACTGGCGTTGCGGCTGGGCGCGTCGGTCGAGCAGGTCGCCGAGGCCAGCGGTGTCGACCCGTGGTTCGTCGCCCAGATCGGCGAGCTGGGCAAGCTGCGCACCGAACTGCTGGACGCCCCGGTGCTCGACGCCGACCTGCTGCGGCGGGCCAAGCACAGCGGGCTGTCGGACCGCCAGATCGCCGCGCTGCGACCGGAATTGGCGGGGGAGAACGGGGTGCGCTCGCTGCGCTCGCGGCTGGGCATCCATCCGGTGTACAAGACGGTGGACACCTGCGCGGCGGAGTTCGAGGCCAAGACGCCCTACCACTACAGCAGCTACGAACTCGACCCGGCCGCCGAGACGGAGGTGGCCCCGCAGGCCGAGCGGCCCAAGGTGCTGATCCTCGGGTCCGGACCGAACCGCATCGGGCAGGGCATCGAATTCGACTACAGCTGCGTGCACGCGGCAACTACGTTGTCGCAGGCCGGTTTTGAGACCGTGATGGTCAACTGCAACCCGGAGACGGTGTCCACCGACTACGACACCGCCGACCGGCTGTACTTCGAGCCGCTGACGTTCGAGGACGTCCTGGAGGTGTTCCACGCCGAAACGCAGTCGGGGACAGGCGGTCCCGGTGTGGTGGGCGTCATCGTGCAGCTGGGCGGCCAGACCCCGCTCGGCTTGGCGCAGCGCCTTGCCGACGCAGGGGTCCCGATCGTGGGCACTCCGCCGGAGGCGATCGATCTGGCCGAGGACCGCGGCGCCTTCGGCGACGTGCTGACCGCTGCCGGACTGCCGGCGCCGAAATACGGCATGGCAACGACTTTCGCGCAGGCCCGCCGGATCGCCGAGGAGATCGGTTATCCGGTGCTGGTGCGGCCGTCGTATGTGCTGGGCGGTCGCGGGATGGAGATCGTGTACGACGAGGAGACGCTGGAGCGCTACATCACCCGTGCCACCGCGCTCTCGCCCGAGCACCCGGTGCTGGTCGACCGCTTCCTCGAGGACGCGGTGGAGATCGACGTCGATGCGCTGTGCGACGGCAGCGAAGTCTACATCGGCGGCATCATGGAGCACATCGAGGAGGCCGGCATCCATTCCGGCGATTCGGCATGTGCGCTGCCGCCGGTCACGTTGGGCCGCAGCGACATCGAGAAGGTACGCCGCGCGACGGAGGCCATCGCGCACGGCATCGGGGTGATCGGCCTGCTCAACGTGCAGTACGCCCTCAAGGACGACGTGCTCTACGTCCTGGAGGCCAACCCAAGAGCGAGCCGTACTGTTCCTTTCGTATCCAAAGCCACCGCGATCCCGCTCGCCAAGGCATGTGCCCGGATCATGCTGGGCGCCACCATTCCCCAGCTCCGTGACGAAGGCATGCTGGCGGCTTCCGGAGACGGCGCCCACGCGGCCCAGAACGCCCCGATCGCGGTCAAGGAGGCCGTGTTGCCCTTCCACCGCTTCCGCCGGGCCGACGGGGCCGCCATCGATTCTCTGCTCGGCCCGGAGATGAAATCGACCGGTGAGGTGATGGGCATCGACCGCGACTTCGGCAGCGCCTTCGCCAAGAGCCAGACCGCCGCCTACGGGTCGTTGCCCGCCGAGGGCACCATCTTCGTCTCGGTCGCCAACCGCGACAAGCGGTCGCTGGTGTTCCCCGTCAAGCGCCTGGCCGACCTGGGCTTCCGCGTCCTGGCCACCGAGGGCACCGCGGAAATGTTGCGCCGCAACGGGATTCCGTGTGACGAGGTCCGCAAGCACTTCGAGCCGCCGCAGCTGGGCCGGCCGGCCGATTCCGCCGTCGACGCGATCAAGGCCGGCGAAGTCGACATGGTGATCAACACGCCCTACGGCAACTCCGGCCCACGCATCGACGGCTACGAGATCCGTTCGGCCGCAGTGTCGGTCAACATCCCCTGCGTCACGACCGTGCAGGGCGCGTCCGCGGCCGTTCAGGGCATCGAGGCGGGCATCCGCGGCGACATCGGTGTCCGCTCCCTGCAAGAGCTGCACAGCCTCATCGGCCAGGGCGCCGCGCCTGACGAAGGCGCCCGGTGACGCGGTTCGGCCTGCGGCTGGCCGAGGCCAAAGCGCAACGCGGCCCGCTGTGTGTGGGCATCGACCCGCATCCCGAGCTGCTACGCGCCTGGGATTTGCCGACCACGGCCGACGGGCTGGCCGCGTTCTGCGACGTCTGCGTCGAGGCGTTCTCCGGTTTCGCCGTCGTCAAGCCGCAGGTGGCGTTCTTCGAGCCCTACGGCGCCGCCGGGTTCGCGGTGCTGGAACGCACCATCGCGGCCCTGCGCTCGGTCGGCGTGCTGGTTCTGGCCGACGCCAAGCGCGGTGACATCGGCACGACGATGGCGGCCTATGCCGCCGCCTGGGCGGGCGACTCGCCGCTGGCCGCAGACGCCGTGACGGCCTCGCCGTACCTGGGGTTCGGCTCGCTACGGCCGCTGCTGGAAGCCGCCGCCGCGCACGACCGGGGCGTGTTCGTGCTGGCGGCGACCTCCAACCCCGAGGGTGCGACCGTGCAGCGCGCCGTGTTCGACGGCCGGACGGTGGCCCAGCTGGTCGTCGACCAGGCGGCGGTGGTGAACAAGTCCGCCACGCCGTCCGGGCCCGGATACGTCGGCGTGGTGGTGGGCGCGACGGTCCTCGAGGCCCCTGACCTGAGCGCGCTGGGCGGGCCGGTACTGGTGCCGGGGCTGGGCGTGCAGGGCGGACGGCCCGAGGCGCTCGCGGGGCTGGGCGGGGCGGACCCGGGCCAGCTGCTGCCCGCGGTGGCCCGCGAGGTGCTGCGCGCCGGGCCGGGAGTTTCCGAACTGCGGGCGGCCGGCGAGCGGATGCTGGATGCCGTCGCCTATCTGCGGGCTCCGTAGGCACGCATCCACTGGGCCCACGCTCGGGGCCCCAGGTGCGCCGTCAGTCCGACACGATCGCGGTGCTGGGCCGCGCGGTCTCCACGATCACGGTGGTGGCCTTGACGACGGCCACAGCGACGCTGCCGGGCCGCAGCTGCAACTCCTCGGCCGCCTCGGTGCTCATCAGCGACACGACCGTGAAGGGGCCGCACTGCATCTCCACCTGGGTCATCACCGTGTCGCTGGTGACCTTGGTGACCAGCCCGACAAACCGGTTGCGCGCCGAGCTACCGATGCTGAGCGGGTCCGGCGGCGGGGCGGGCGCGTTGGTCCGGGAGAACCGGGCCAGGTCCTCGCTGGCGATGACTTTGCGGCCGGCCGCGTCGTGACTGACGGTCAACGATCCCTGGTTGATCCATCGCCGGACGGTGTCGTCGCTGACTCCGAGCAGCTCAGCGGCCTGACGGATCCGCAGGTTCGACACCGCTAGATGGTAACCCGGCGGGTATTAGCTGGGCGTCGTACCAGCAATCGGCACGTGATCACGCCGCGAGCGACCGCACCGACGCGACACGCGCGACACGCGACGAAAATTGCGTAGTCCCCGGCACGAGGTGTTTCGGCCCTCCCCGGCCGGTCTTCGCCGCCGCACCCGGGGCGGCCCCGGCCATGGCCGAATGCGCTAAAACCGCTGGTCAAGAGGCTGATCCCGGCGTACGGAAGGGCGATGTCACCGCCGTGACGGCACCCGTGGCGGGCGTCATCGGCGGTGCCCAACGACCCGCATTTTGGGGCCAACCGCCCGGCTCATGCTGGGAGTTTGCCCCCTTAACCAGGGGGCCGGGTTAGATTTCGTCAGAAGGCCTGAGTACGGTCGTCTCCGCTGGCTGAAGTACCCGGCAGAGACAAAAAGAGATCGATTGAGATTGATTGATCAGATACGGAGGAATCGTGGCCCTTCCCCAGTTGACCGACGAGCAGCGCGCGGCCGCGTTGGAGAAGGCGGCTGCCGCACGTCGAGCGCGAGCAGAGCTCAAGGACCGGCTGAAGCGCGGCGGCACCAACCTCACGCAGGTGCTCAAGGACGCCGAGACCAACGAAGTCCTGGGCAAGATGAAGGTTTCCGCGTTGCTTGAGGCGTTGCCCAAGGTGGGCAAGGTCAAAGCGCAGGAAATCATGACCGAGCTGGAGATCGCCCCCACCCGCCGTCTGCGCGGCCTCGGCGATCGCCAGCGCAAGGCCCTGCTGGAAAAGTTCGGCTCCTAACCCGGCCTCGGCCAACCCGCCCTGTGGGCGCACCGGCCCGGGAGCGCCAGTGAGCGCAAGCGGGGGACCGGACGTCGAGCACGGGACGCGTCCTGCACCGCCAGGTAAGGGACGTGTGGTCGTGCTGTCCGGTCCCTCCGCGGTCGGCAAGTCGACAGTGGTCCGGTGCCTGCGCGAGCGGGTTCCGGGCCTGCATTTCAGCGTCTCGGCCACGACGCGGGCGCCGCGGCCGGGCGAGGTCGACGGCGTCGATTACCACTTCGTCAGCCCCGCTCGCTTTCAGCAGCTCATCGACGACGGCGCGCTGCTGGAGTGGGCCGAAATCCACGGCGGGCTGCACCGATCGGGCACTCTGGCCGAGCCGGTCCGGACCGCCACCGCCGCCGGGATCCCGGTGCTCATCGAGGTCGACCTGGCCGGCGCCAGGGCGGTCAAGAGGGCGATGCCCGCGGCGATCACCGTGTTCCTCGCGCCACCGAGTTGGCAGGATCTGGAGGCCAGACTCGTCGGCCGCGGCACGGAAACGCCGGAGGCCATGCAGCGTCGCCTCGAGACCGCCCGCACTGAGATGGCGGCCCAGGACGACTTCGACGAGGTCGTGGTCAACAGTCAATTGGAGTCTGCGTGCGCCGAATTGGTATCCTTGCTGGTGGACACTGCGCCGCCTCGGCATGAACCGCCTGGCCAGACCAGGAGCCAGACCAGATCCAATCGAGATTGAGCATCGAATTGCCAGCGGTAGCTGAGCGTTTCGGGGTTCTGACCCGCCTTCGAAACTTGAGGAGATTGACCTAAGTGACTATTCCGCAGTCCGACGCGTTGGCCGCCGTCCCCGATCGGTTTGACCCGTCGGCGGGAGGGCAACGCGTCTACGACACCCCGCTGGGCATCACCAACCCGCCCATCGACGAGCTGCTGGACCGCGTGTCGAGCAAGTACGCCCTGGTGATTTACGCGGCCAAGCGGGCCCGCCAGATCAACGACTATTACAACCAGCTCGGCGAGGGCATCCTCGAATACGTTGGGCCGCTGGTCGAGCCGGGGCTTCAGGAGAAGCCGCTGTCGATCGCGCTGCGCGAAATCCACGCCGACCTGCTCGAGCACACCGAGGGCGAGTAACAGGGCAGGGCCGGGCGCGTGTACGACCGTGATCGGGTCGCTAAAAAGGTCATCGTCGGGGTCTCCGGTGGCATCGCCGCCTATAAGGCGTGCACGGTCGTTCGTCAGCTCTCCGAGGCCGGTCATCTAGTCCGGGTCATTCCCACCGAATCCGCACTGCGGTTCGTCGGCGCCGCCACGTTCGAGGCGCTCTCCGGCCAGCCGGTGCACACCGGGGTTTTCGAGAACGTCCCAGAGGTGCCGCACGTCCAGCTCGGCCAGAAGGCCGACCTGGTTGTGGTGGCGCCGGCCACCGCGGATCTGCTGGCCCGCGCGGTGCACGGCCGCGCCGACGACCTGCTGACCGCGACCCTGCTCACGGCGAGATGTCCGGTGCTGTTCGCGCCGGCGATGCACACCGAGATGTGGTTGCACCCGGCCACCGTCGACAACGTGGCCACGCTGCGGCGCCGCGGCGCGGTGGTGCTGGAACCGGCATTCGGCCGGCTCACCGGCGCCGACAGCGGGTCGGGCCGGCTGCCGGAAGCGGAGGAGATCACCACGCTGGCCCAGCTGCTGCTGGAACGCCACGACGCGCTTCCCTACGACCTTGCCGACTGCAAGCTCCTGGTGACCGCCGGCGGCACCCGCGAACCGATCGACCCGGTGCGCTTCATCGGCAACCGCAGCTCGGGCAAGCAGGGTTACGCGGTGGCCCGCGTCGCCGCCCAGCGCGGTGCCGAGGTCACGCTGATCGCCGGGCACACCGCGGGACTGATCGATCCGGCCGGCGTCGAGGTGGTCCACGTCAGCTCCGCAGAGCAGCTCGGTGACGCGGTGGCCAAGCACGCCCCCGCGGCGGACGTGCTGGTGATGGCGGCCGCGGTCGCCGACTTCCGTCCCGCGCAGGTTTCGGCCGCCAAGATCAAAAAGGGCGACGAAAGGCCGCCGACGATCGAGCTGGTGCGCAACGACGACGTGCTGGCCGGCGCGGTTCGAGCGCGCGCCAATGGCGAGCTGCCCAACATGCGTGCCATCGTCGGGTTCGCCGCGGAAACGGGCGATGCCGACGGCGATGTGCTGTTTCACGCCCGCGCCAAGCTGCGCCGCAAGGGCTGCGACCTGTTGGTGGTCAACGCGGTAGGCGACGGCAGGGCGTTCGAGGTGGACAGCAACGACGGCTGGCTGCTCGCGTCCGACGGCACCGAGTCCGCGCTGCAGCACGGCTCCAAGACGCTGATGGCGAGTCGTATCGTGGATGCGATCGCCGCGTTCCTGCACGGCGGCGGGTAATACGGTTCGGTTTTGCTGTGGCGCCAGGCCAGGTGCTGGCCGGCCCGACGCGGCCGATATAATTCGGTTAGCTAACTATTTGGAAGGGTTGAGATTGTGAGCGAAAAGGGTCGCCTGTTTACCAGTGAGTCGGTGACTGAGGGACATCCCGACAAAATCTGTGACGCGATCAGCGACTCGGTCCTCGACGCCCTGCTGGCGCAGGACCCCCGTTCACGTGTCGCGGTCGAGACGCTGGTCACCACGGGCCAGGTGCACGTCGTCGGTGAGGTGACGACGACGGCGAAGGAAGCGTTCGCCGACATCACCAACACGGTCCGCGCGCGCATCCTCGACATCGGCTACGACTCGTCGGACAAGGGTTTCGACGGGGCGTCGTGCGGGGTGAACATCGGCATCGGCGCCCAGTCGCCCGACATCGCCCAGGGCGTGGACACCGCCTTCGAGGCGCGCGTCGAGGGCACCGCGGACCCGCTGGACTCCCAAGGCGCCGGCGACCAGGGCCTGATGTTCGGCTATGCCATCAACGACACCCCCGAACTGATGCCGCTGCCCATCGCGCTGGCCCACCGCCTGTCGCGGCGGCTGACCGAGGTGCGCAAGAACGGCGTGCTGCCGTATCTGCGCCCGGACGGCAAGACGCAGGTCACCATCGCCTACGAGGACGACGTCCCGGTCCGGCTCGACACCGTGGTGATCTCCACCCAGCACGCGGCCGACATCGACCTGGAGCACACCCTGACCCCGGATATCCGGGAGAAGGTGCTCAACACCGTGCTCGACGACCTCGCGCACGACACGCTGGACACCTCGTCGACGCGGTTGCTGATCAACCCGACCGGGAAGTTCGTCCTCGGCGGGCCCATGGGCGACGCGGGGCTGACCGGCCGCAAGATCATCGTCGACACGTACGGCGGATGGGCCCGCCACGGCGGCGGCGCCTTCTCCGGCAAGGATCCGTCCAAGGTGGACCGGTCGGCCGCGTACGCGATGCGCTGGGTGGCAAAAAACATCATTGCCGCCGGGCTGGCGGAGCGGGTCGAGGTGCAGGTGGCCTACGCCATCGGCAAAGCCGCCCCGGTTGGCCTGTTCGTCGAGACCTTCGGCACCGCCACGGTCGACCCGGTCAAGATCGAGAAGATCGTTCCGGAGGTGTTCGACCTGCGGCCCGGCGCCATCATCCGCGACCTGGACCTGCTGCGCCCGATCTACGCGCAGACCGCCGCCTATGGCCACTTCGGGCGCACCGACATCGAGCTGCCGTGGGAGCAGCTGAACAAGGTCGACGACCTCAAGCGCGCCGTTTAGGACCGTCGGCGTCTAACCGGTGAACCGGTAGTCGTCGAGGTCGAACCGCCGGCTGCGCCAGTACGCCTCCACCGTGGTGGTGGGGCGCAGCGGCACATCGCCGTTCTTGTCGAAGTAGTAACTGTTGGCCAGCCGGCAACTGTCCTGCCAGAAGATCTGTCGATGCCGTCGGCGCATCATCTCGGCGAAGTACCGGTCGTTGGCTTCCTCGGTGACCTCGACGCGCGTCGCGCCGTCACGCTGGGCCCGTTTCAGGCACCGCACGATGTGGTGGGTCTGCGTCTCGATGAGCGCGAAATACGAAGAGCCGACATAGCCGTACGGGCCGAACACCGTGAACAGGTTGGGGAAATCGGGAACGCTGACCCCCTCGTAGGCCTGCAGCCGGTGCTCGTCCCAGAACCGGCTCAGCGACTTGCCACCGCTACCGGTGACCGCAAACGTCGGGATATCGTCGGGGTCCATCACTTTGAAGCCGGTAGCCAGTATGAGCACGTCGACTTCATGGCTTTCGCCGTCGGTAGTGGCCACCGCCGTGGGCGTGACCTTGTCGATCGGTTCGGTGACCAGCCGCACGTTGTCGCGGTTGAACGTGGCCAGATACTCGTTGTGAAAACCGGGGCGTTTGCAGCCGACCGCGTAACGCGGGGTGAGTTGTTCGCGCACCGCCGGGTCGTGCACCTGCTTGCGCAGATAGGCCAGCCCCGCCGACTCCATCCGTTTGGCCAGCGGCACGACCGTGAAGTAGTGCGCGGAGATGGGGAAGGTGACTTCGACGAAGGCCTGGCTGAGTAGCCGCTGCATGATCTTGCCGCCGGGAATGCGCATCGCCCAGCGGGCCGGGGCGGGCAACGCGACGTCGAGCTTGGGAAAGCACCAGATCGGCGTGCGCTGAAAAACCGTGAGCTGCTTGACGATCGGCGCGATTTCGGGAATGACTTGGACGGCCGAGGCGCCGGTGCCGATGATTGCGACGCGTTTGCCGCTCAGGTCCTGCTCGTGATCCCAGCGCGCCGTATGCATCGTGACGCCGCCGAAGGTGTCCACGCCGTCGATGTCGGGCAGGTTGGGGACGGTGAGGACGCCGCAGGCGCTGATCAGGAACCGGGCGGTGACCGTTCCGCCGGGGTCGGTCTGCACCCGCCACAGGCATTGCTCGTCGTCGAATTCGGCGGATTGCACCTTGGTGTTCAACCGGATTCGCGATCGGATGCCGTATTTGTCGACGCAATGTTCGGCGTACGCCTTGAGCTCGCGGCCCCGCGCGTACGTTCGCGACCAGTCCGGGCTCTGCTCGAAGGAGAACTGGTAGGAGAACGACGGGATGTCCACGGCGATACCGGGATAGGTGTTCCAGTGCCATGTCCCGCCGACCCCGTCGCCGGCCTCGACGACGAGATAGTTGGACAGTCCGGCGTTGTCGAGCTTGATGGCGGCGCCGATCCCGGAGAAGCCGGCGCCCACGATCAGCGTGTGGTAGTCGGGAGTACTGCTGCTCATCGGTGCCCGCCTAGGCGTGCAGTGCCTTCTTCAGCGCGGCCAGCCCCCGGTCGGTGGCATCACTGGCCGCGGGTATCACCAGGGCGAAGCTGGCGTAGCCGTGCACCAGGTTGGGCTCGTTGCTCAATTCCGCGGGCACACCGGCGGCGTCCAGCAGCTCGGCGTAGCGCGCCCCGTCGTCGCGCAGCGGATCATGTTCCGCGGTGGCGATGTAGGCGGGCGGCAACCCGGAAAGGTCCGTCGCGTTCGCCGGGGCGAGGGTGACGGGCAGCGCCGTGGGGTCGCTGATGTCGATGTCGGGCAGGTACCAGGACAGGAAGGCGTCGATCACGTCCCGGTCCAGGATGGGCGCGTTGGCGTTCTCGGTGAACGACGGCAGCGACAGATCGGCGGTGACGACCGGGTACCACAACAGCTGGAAGCTGAGGTCGGGCCCGGCGTCCGCATCGGCCAGGTGCGCCATCACGGCGGCCAGGTTGCCGCCGGCCGAGTCACCGGCGACGGCGATCCGGGTCGGGTCACCGCCCAGCTCGGCGGCGTGCTCGGCGACCCACTGCAACGCCGCCCAGGAGTCGTTGACCCCGGCCGGGAACGGATGCTCGGGGGCCAGCCGGTAGTCGACGGACACCACGATGGCCTCGGCGCCGACGGCGTGCGCGCGGGCGAGGGGGTCGTGGGTGTCCAGGCCGCCGAGGCAGAACCCGCCGCCGTGGTAGAAGACGACGACGGGCAGCGCTTCCTCTGGCTCCAGGGGCGGCCAGTAGATGCGCACCGGAATGTCGGCGTGTTCGCCGTGACCGATCGTGCGGTCCTCGATCCGCAGGTCCGGCAGCATTTCGGGCGGCACCTGCAGCAGCCGCAGCCGCGAGCGCGCGACCTCCACGCCGTCGGCGGCGCTGAAGGTCATCGGGAAGGCGTCGAGTAACGCCTTGAACGTCGGATCGATCTCCGGCCGGGCGAAGGTGGGCTCCGTCATGGATTCACCGTACGCTCCGGATTCTCCCGCGCAGCCCGGTTCGCAGGGCCGTCAGCCCGCGCTCCATCGCGGCGGTGGCCGCGGGCACCGCACCGCTGTAACCGAGGTAGCCGTGCACCAGCGTCTCGGCGTTGTGCACCTCGACGGTCACGCCGGCGTCGGCCAGCAGTTCGCCGTACCGGATGCCGTCGTCGCGCAGCGGGTCGTAACCCGCGACGGCGATGTAGGCGGGCGGCAGGTTGGACACGTCTTTGGCCCTGCCCGGCGCCATACCCGGCGGCGGGGCGGACAAGTCGACTTCGCCCGCGTACCAACGCGAGAACTGCGCGACGGCCCTGGCGTCGAGGATCGGTGCGCCGGCGTTTTCGGTGAAGGACGGCAGCGAGGCGTCCCACATCGTGGAGGGGTACCACAACAGCTGGAACGCGATGAGCGGTGCGCCGTCGTCGCGCGCCCGCTGTGCCATCGCGGCGGAAATGGTTCCGCCGGCCGAATCCCCGGCCACGGCCATCCGGTTCGGGTCACCGCCCAGCTCGGCGGCGTGCTCGGCGACCCAAAGCGTTGCTGCCCAAGCGTCTTCGATGGCGGCGGGGTAGGGGTGCTCCGGCGCCAACCGGTAGTCGACGGACACCACGATGGCGTCGGCGCCGACCGCGTGCTGGCGAGCCGTGCCGTCGTAGCTGTCGAGGTCGCCCACGACGAAGCCACCGCCGTGGAAGTACAGCACGACGGGTGGCGCGGCGCTCCCGGTGCTCGTATCGGAATCGATTGGGGGCCAATAGATCCGCACGTCGATCGACCCCGCCGGACCGGGGATGGCCCGGTCCTCGACGCGCAGCTCGGGATGCAGTGGCCGGCGGGGCAGGTCGCGGAATCGCTGCCGCGCCGCATCGACGCCGTCATCGGTGGATAGCCGGAAGGGAACCGCATCCAGTACCTTCTGCAGGATGGGGTCGATAGCGGGCTTTTCGTCGGCTGTGTTATCCAAGCTTGGCATGGAGGTACCGTACGCACCTCGTTTGGTGGCCGCCGGCTGGGTGGTGGCCGGCTGGGCGGCCCTCGGCTACGGCGTCTACCTGACGGTGCTGGCGTTGGGTTCGCCGCCCGGGACCGAGCTGACCGGGCACTGGGTGCTGCAGCCGCTGTTCAAGGCTTCGATGGCGTTGTTGCTGACCGCCGCCGCGGTGGGCCACGCCATCGTCCGCGAGCGGCGGTCGCTGATGCCGGCGCTGCTGCTGTCCGCCATCGGCGACTGGGCGCTGGCGATCCCGTGGTGGACGCAGTCCTTCGTCGTGGGCCTGGCCGCATTTCTGTTGGCGCACTTGTGTTTCCTGGGCGCGCTCCTGCCCCTGGCGGCGAGGCGCCCGTCAAAGCTGCGCATTGCCGCCGTGGTCGCCATGTGCCTGGCCACCGTCGCGCTGTTGGCCTGGTTCTGGCCGCACCTGGACAAGCTGGCACTTCCGGTGACTGCTTACATCCTCGTGCTGACCGCGATGGTGTGCGCCGCGATGGTGGCGCAGCTGCCGACGATCTGGACGGCGGTGGGGGCGGTATGTTTCGCGGCGTCCGATTCGCTGATCGCCATCGGCCGCTTCATTCTGGGCAACGAGGCCCTGGCGGTGCCGATCTGGTGGTCGTACGCCGCGGCGCTGATCCTGATGACGGCCGGATTCTTCTTCGGACGTGAGGCACCGGTCGACGCCGGTACCCCAGAACCGGCCGAAAGCTGACCGTCGGTGGTCGCCGTTCGCATCCGGACGGTAAAGGCGTTGAGCGGCAACGTATTTCGTCGCATGAGGATGCCGTGACCAGCGCCGCGCGGACACCCGTTCAGGTCGAACCCATCGCCCGGGTGCTGCCGATGCTCTCGGTGCCGCACCTGGACCGCGAGTTCGACTATCTGGTGTCGGCCGAGCAGTCGGACGACGCCCACCCGGGGGTGCGGGTGCGGGTGCGTTTTCACGGCCGGTTGGTCGACGCGTTCGTGCTGGAGCGCCGCAACGACACCGACCACCAGGGCAAGCTCGGTTGGCTGGACCGTGTCGTGTCGCCCGAACCGGTACTGACCCCCGAGATTCGCCGGTTGGTCGACGCGGTGGCGGCCCGCTACGCCGGGACCCGGCCGGACGTGCTGCGCCTGGCCGTGCCGGCCCGGCACGCCCGGGTGGAGCGGGAAGCGACGACGGCCCACCGGCTGCCGGTGCCCGCGCCCGTCGATCCGTCGGCGTGGGAGGTGTACGGCCGGGGCGCCCAGTTCCTGGACGCCCTGGCCGAGTCTCGGGCCGCGCGGGCCGTCTGGCAGGCACTGCCGGGGGAGTCGTGGGCGGACCGATTCGCCGAGGCCGCCGCGCAAACCATCCGCGCCGATCGGGCGGTGCTGGCAATCGTGCCCGACCAGCGCGACCTGGACACGCTGTGGCAGGCCACGACCGCGCGGATCGACGAGAACGGAGTGGTCGCGCTTTCGGCCGGGCTGGGACCCGCCGCCCGCTACCGGCGGTGGCTCGCGGCGCTGCGGGGTCAGGCACGGCTGGTGATCGGTACGCGCAGTGCGGTTTTCGCGCCGCTGAGCGACCTGGGCCTCGTCATGGTGTGGGCCGACGCCGACGATTCCCTGGCCGAGCCGCGGGCGCCGTACCCGCATGCCCGCGAGGTGGCGATGCTCCGAGCGCATCAGGCGCGGTGTGCGGCGCTGATCGGGGGCTACGCGCGCACCGCCGAAGCGCAGGCGTTGGTGCACAGCGGATGGGCGCACGACATCGTCGCGGCCCGGGCGGTGGTGCGCGCCCGCACGCCGCGGGTGGTCGCCCTCGACGACACGGGCTACGCCGACGAACGCGATCCGGCCGCGCACACCGCGCGCATCCCGTCCATCGCGCTGCGCGCCGCCCGCTCGTCGCTGCAGGCCGGGGCGCCGGTGCTGGTGCAGGTGCCGCGGCGCGGGTACGTCCCGTCGCTGGCCTGCGCGCGCTGCCGCACCATCGCCCGGTGCCGGCACTGCACGGGACCCCTCTCACTAGCCGAGTCGTTGCAGGAGGGCGGCCAGGCGCTGGTCTGCCGGTGGTGCGGGCGGACCGACCCGACGCGGCGGTGCGCGCGTTGTGGGTCGGACGCGGTGCGCGCCGTGGTCGTCGGGGCACGCCGCACCGCCGAGGAGCTCGGCCGCGCGTTTCCCGGTACTGCGGTGGTCACCTCGTCGGGCGACGGCGTCGTGCCGGAGGTCGCCGCCGGCCCGGCCCTCGTGGTGGCCACCCCGGGGGCGGAACCCACCGCGTCGGGTGGCTACGGGGCGGCGTTGCTGTTGGATACCTGGGCGCTGCTGGGCCGGCAGGACCTGCGCGCCGCCGAGGACGCGCTGTGGCGCTGGATGACCGCCGCGGCGCTGGTGCGTTCCCGCGGCGAAGGCGGGGTGGTGCTGGCGGTGGCCGAATCATCAATTCCCACAGTGCAATCGCTGATCCGTTGGGATCCCGTGGGACACGCCGAGGCCGACTTGGCGGCTCGAACCGAATTGGGCCTGCCGCCCAGCGTGCACATGGCGGCCCTGGATGGCGCCGCCGAGGCGGTGGCGGCGTTGCTCGACGAGGCCGGGCTCCCGGACGGGGCCGACGTGCTGGGACCGGTGGATTTGCCGGCGGGCGTGCGCCGCCCGGCGGGAACGCCGGCCGGCGTGCCGGTGACGAGGATGCTGGTGCGCGCGCGCCGGGAACAGGGTCTGGCGCTGGCCGCGGCGCTGCGTCGCGGCGTGAGCGTGCTGTCGGCCCGCCAGGCCCACGAGCCGGTCCGGGTACAGATCGATCCGCTGCACATCGGGTGACCTCGCCAAATCCTGCCCGAGGGGATAGTATGCGTCGGAAATAATGCCTGACTACGACATTGGAAGGTTGTTACACTTCCTGTTCTTTAGCCGCCGATAGGCCGGAGACAATCCGGAGAAGGGCCGACATGGCAGCGGACAACGCGACGACGGCGGACGAGTCGCTGGATGTGATCACCGACGCTTTGCTGACGGCTTCCCGCTTGCTGGTTGCCGTCTCGGCGCGCTCAATCGGGCAGGTGGACGAGACCATCACGATTCCCCAATTCCGGACGCTGGTGATCCTGTCCAATCGCGGCCCGGTCAATCTGGCCACGCTGGCCGGTCTGCTCGGAGTGCAACCATCCGCCACCGGGCGGATGGTCGATCGACTGGTCGCGGCCGGGCTGATCGACCGCCTACCGCACCCGACGTCACGGCGCGAGCTGTTGGCCGCGCTGACGAAGCGGGGGCGGGAGGTCGTCCGTCAGGTCACCTCGTACCGGCGCAGCGAAATCGCGGCCATCGTGGAGAAGATGCCACCGCCGGAGCGCCACGGTCTGGTGCGCGCCCTGACCGCGTTCACCGCCGCCGGCGGTGAGCCGGACGTGCACCTTGACGCCGACATCGATATTTAGCGCTTCTCGGCGGTGACCAGCAGGTACTCCCAGCTCATGGTGCCGTCGGCGAGGTATTGCTGTGCGAGTTCGACGAGTTGGGCGTCGAGCTCGGCGGTCAGCACGCGGTTGTGGCCGATGTTCGCGTAGGCCTCGATCGTCGGGCCGTAGTGATTCTTGAAATAGGTGTGTACCGCTTCGGCGCTGTCGAACCGGTTCACCCCCAGCATTCCCCGCACCCCGGTCATCCGGCCGACGCGGTCGCCGAGTAGTGCGGTGACATAGCCCTCCCGCCCCCACAGCGCGGCCGGCGGTACCGCCTGCGACAGGCTGGGCCGGTAGGGCCGGATGGTGGCAAGCATCCGGCCGAAGAACCCGTCCGGTGTCCAGCTGATCACGCCGATCGTCCCGCCCGGCCGGCAGACCCGGACCAGTTCGTCGGCTGCCCGCTGTTGGTCCGGTGCGAACTGCACGCCGATCGCGGAGATGACGACGTCGAACTCGCCGTTGCCGAAGGGCAGCGCGTGTGCGTTGGCTTCCCGATAGTCGATCGTCAGGCCCTGTGCCGCGGCCCGCGCCTGCGACCGCTGCAACAGCTCGGGGGTGAGGTCGCTGGAAACCACGGCGGCGCCCGCCGCGGCGGCCGGAAGCGAGATGTTGCCCGAGCCGGCCGCGACGTCGAGCACCCGCACGCCGGGTCCGATGCCGGTGGCCTTGACCAGGATCGGGCCCAGCGGGGCCATCACTTCCTCGGCCATCAGGGCGTAATCACCGAGCGCCCATACCGCTCGATGGGGAGCGGTGTCGCTGATCGTGGTCTCGAGAGTCATCAGACCTCCTTCAAGATAAGGAAAGGGCTGCCCACTCGACCTCGTTGTCCCTAGCGCGGCAGTGCGGTCACATCGCCAGATAATGACCCCAATCAATAGTATGCATTTGAAATAATACACGTGCGCAACTTTAGGCGGGGCGGCAGCCGTGGCTTTCTAGACTGTGCCGGTGCGTCTCGTCTTCGCCGGCACCCCCGAACCCGCGCTGCCCGCGCTGCGTCGCCTCATCGACTCGCCCCGTCACGAGGTGATCGCCGTGCTGACCCGGCCCGACGCCGCCGTCGGCCGGCACGGCAAGCCGCAGCCCTCGCCGGTGGCCCGGGAAGCGCTCGATCGTGGCATCCCGCTGCTGCGACCGGCGCGGCCGAACTCGGACGAGTTCGTCGCCGAACTGTCGGAGTTGGCACCGGACTGCTGCGCGGTCGTGGCCTACGGCGCGTTGCTGCGCGACGGCCTGCTCGGCGTGCCCCCGCACGGGTGGATCAACCTGCACTTCTCGCTGCTGCCCGCCTGGCGCGGGGCGGCGCCGGTGCAGGCGGCGATCGCGGCCGGGGACACCATCACCGGGGCGACGACGTTCCAGATCGAACCCAGTCTGGACTCCGGCCCCATCTACGGATTCGTCACCGAGACGATCCGGCCGGCCGACACCGCGGGCGAACTGCTTGAGCGACTGGCCGTTTCGGGTGCGGCGCTGCTGTCGACCACACTGGACGGCATCGCCGATCGAACGTTGACGCCCCGGCCGCAACCCACGGACGGGGTCAGCATCGCGCCGAAAATCACCGTCGAGCAAGCCCGGGTGCGCTGGGACCTGCCGGCGCTCGTCGTCGAGCGCCGGATCCGCTCGGTCACCCCCAACCCGGGTGCCTGGACGCTGATCGGCGACCTGCGTATCAAGCTCGGGCCCGTGCACATCGATGCGGGCGCCCCGGAATCGTTGGCGCCCGGTGCAATCTACGTCGACCGCAAGAACGTGTGGATCGGCACCGGTTCGCAAGCCGTGCGGCTGGGCCAAATACAGCCGCCCGGAAAGAAGCTCATGAATGCCGTCGACTGGGCCCGGGGCGCGCGACTCGACTCCGCGGCGCGGGCGACATGAGCCCGCCCCGACCGCCGGACCGCGGACGCGGCAAACGGCGCCGCCCGCTCGACCCGGCGCGGGCCGCCGCGTTCGACGTGCTGCGGGCGGTCAGCGAGCGCGATGCCTACGCGAACCTGGCCCTGCCCGCGCTGCTGCGCGAACGCGGGATCAGCGGCCGCGACGCCGCGTTCGCCACCGAGCTGACCTACGGCACCTGCCGCACCCGGGGCCTGCTCGACGCGGTCATCGCCGCGGCCGCGAGACGCGCGCCGGACACCATCGACCCGGTGCTGCTCGACCTGCTGCGGCTCGGCACCTACCAGTTGCTGCGCACCCGGGTCGACACGTACGCCGCGGTGTCCACCACAGTCGAACAGGCCGGGATCGAATTCGATTCGGCCCGAGCGGGTTTCGTCAATGGTGTGCTGCGCACCATCGCCGCCCGAGACGAGAAGTCCTGGGTCGCGGAGCTGGCGCCCGACCGGTCGCGGGATCCAGTCGGGCATGCCGCCTTCGTGCACGCGCACCCGCGCTGGATTGCGCAGGCCTTCACCGACGCGCTGGGGGTGGCCGCCGGCGAGCTCGACGCGGTGCTGGCCAGCGACGACGAACGGCCGCAGGTGCACCTGGCGGCCCGCCCCGGGGCGCTGACCGCGGCGGAGCTGGCCGATGCCGTCGGTGGCACGGTCGGCCGGTATTCGCCCTACGCGGTGTACCTGCCGGGCGGCGATCCCGGGTTGCTGGCGCCGGTGCGCGATGGCGCCGCGCTGGTCCAGGACGAGGGCAGCCAGCTGGTGGCGCGGGCGCTGACGCTGGCGCCGGTCGAGGACGACACCGGGCGGTGGCTGGATCTGTGCGCCGGACCGGGCGGCAAGACCGCGTTGCTGGCCGCGCTGGGCGCCGGATCCGGGGCCCGCGTCACGGCGGTGGAGCCCAACCCGCGCCGCGCCGACATGGTGGCCGAGAACACCCGCGGGCTCCCGGTCGACGTGCTGCGGGTCGACGGGAGGCAGACCGGCCTCCAGCCGAGCTTCGACCGGGTGCTCGTGGACGTGCCCTGCACCGGGCTGGGCGCGTTACGGCGCCGGCCCGAGGCGCGGTGGCGGCGGCAGCCGGCCGACGTGCCGGCGCTCACCAAGCTGCAGCGCGAGCTGCTGGGCGCCGCGATCGCGCTGACCCGGCCGGGCGGTGTGGTGCTCTACGCGACCTGTTCGCCCCACCTCGCCGAAACAGTTGGGGTGGTCGCCGATGCGCTGCGCCGGCACCCGGTGTGCGCGTTGGACACCCGGCCGCTGTTCGCGCCCGTCACCGGGCTGGGGGATGGGCCCCACGTCCAGCTCTGGCCGCACCGACACGGCACCGACGCTATGTTCGCCGCCGCGCTGCGCCGCGAAGCGGAGTAGCGGGGGCGGCGACTCAACGGACCAAGCCGCCGCCGCGTTGCGCCGCGAAGCGGAGTAGCGGGGGCGGCGACTCAACGGACCAAGCCGCCGCCGCGCCGCGCCGCCTACCGTGAACCGGCTCGCGACGCTCAGTAGTCTGGCGCACATGCCTGGCAACACCGGTAGGCCGCTGATCGCGCCGTCCATTCTGTCCGCCGATTTCGCGCGGCTGGCCGATGAAGCGGCCGCGGTGGTGGGCGCCGACTGGCTGCACGTCGACGTGATGGACAACCACTTCGTGCCGAACCTGACCATCGGCCTCCCGGTGGTCGAAAGCCTGCTGGCCACCACGACCATCCCGATGGACTGCCATCTGATGATCGAGGACCCCGACCGTTGGGCGCCCGGCTACGCCGAGGCGGGCGCCTACAACGTCACCTTCCACGCCGAGGCCACCGACAACCCGGTCGGGGTGGCGCGCGACATCCGCGCCGCCGGCGCTCGGGCGGGCATCAGCGTCAAGCCGGGAACCCCGCTCGAGCCGTACCTGGAAATCCTGCCGCAGTTCGACACCCTGCTCATCATGTCGGTGGAGCCGGGCTTCGGGGGCCAGAGCTTCATCCCCGAGGTGCTGAGCAAGGTCCGCACCGCGCGCAAGCTGATCGATGCGGGAGAGCTGACGATCCTGGTTGAAATCGACGGCGGCATCAACGATGACACCATCGAGCGGGCCGCCGAGGCCGGCGTCGACTGCTTCGTCGCCGGGTCGGCCGTTTACGGCGCGGAGGACCCGGAGGCCGCGGTAGAGGCGCTGCGGAGGCAGGCCGCCGCCGCGTCACCGCACCTGCGCCGATGAATCAGCCCGTCGACGGCCTCGACGCGGCGATGCGCCTGGCGATCGAGCAGTCCAACCAGGTCAAGGGCACCACCTATCCGAACCCGCCGGTGGGCGCGGTCATCCTGGACGCCGGCGGCGCGGTCGTCGGCGTCGGCGGCACCGAACCCGCCGGTGGCGACCACGCCGAGGTGTTGGCGTTGCGGCGGGCCGGTGATCTGGCGGTCGGCGGGACCGCGGTCGTCACCCTGGAGCCGTGCAACCACTACGGCAAGACCCCGCCGTGCGTGAACGCCCTGCTGGAAGCGAAAGTGGGGGCGGTGGTTTACGGCGTCGCCGACCCCAACCCGGCCGCCGCCGGTGGCGCCGCCCGGCTGACGGAGGCCGGCGTGCAGGTGACGTCCGGGGTGCTGGCCGACGAAGTGGCGGGCGGCCCGCTGCGGGAGTGGCTGCACAAGCAGCGGACCGGGCTGCCACACGTGACCTGGAAATACGCCAGCAGCGTCGATGGCCGCAGCGCGGCCGCCGATGGCACCAGCCAATGGATTTCCAGCGAGGCGTCGCGGCTGGACCTGCATCGCCGCCGGGTGGCCGCCGACGCGATCGTGGTCGGCACCGGCACGGTACTGGCCGACGATCCGGTGCTGACCGCCCGGTTGCCCGACGGGTCGCTAACCGGCCGGCAACCGCTGCGCGTGGTGGTCGGCATGCGCGAAATGCCGCCGGAGGCAAAGGTTCTCAACGACGATTCGCGGACCATGGTGATTCGCACGCACGACCCCATGGAGGTGATCAAGGCGCTTTCGGATCGCACCGACGTCCTGCTGGAAGGCGGTCCCACCCTCGCCGGCGCCTTCCTGCGGGCGGGCGCGGTCAACCGGATCCTGGTTTACGTCGCGCCGATGCTGCTGGGGGGCCCGATCTCCGCGGTCGACGACGTCGGGGTGCCCACCATCGCGCGGGCGTTGCGCTGGCATTTCGACGGAGTCGACCGCGTCGGGCCGGATCTGGTGCTCAGCCTGGTGCCGCGCGGCGACTAATCGCGCCTAGCGCTCACCTAATGAGATCGTCTGCGGCTCGGGGATTTCCGTTTCCTCGGCGTGCTCCTTGCGGCCACCGATCAACAGGCCCAGCAGCGCGCCCACGATGCAGATGACCACAGTGGCGCTGAAGATGTCGCCGTACATCATGGCGAACGCCTTGAGGTACATCGTCCCCTGGGCGGCGATCCGCTCCAACAGGGACGCGTTGGGAGGTATCGCGGCCGTCAACCCCGCGACGATCTGGTTGAACCGGTAGAGACCCCACGCGCTCAGCGCGGCCACACCGATGAGCATGCCCGTCATCCGGGCCACCACCACGGCCGCCGAGGCGATGCCGTGCTGGGCGGACGGAACCACCCGCAGCGCCGCGGAGGTCAGCGGCCCGATCACCAAGCCGAGGCCCACCCCGGCCACCAAAAGGTCGGCATGCAACACCGGGACGCTGAACACCCCGAAAATGTCGTGCTTCTGGCTCAACACGTCCTGGCGCCAGTAGTGGATCAGCCAGTAGCCGTAGGCCGCGATCAGCAGCCCGACGAAGGTCATCACGCGGTCGCCGACCCGGGTGGCGATCCACCCGCCCAGCACCGCCCCGATCGGCAGCGCGATCAGGAACCACAGCAGCAACCCGGCGGCCTGCGTCTGGTCCATCTGCAGCACGCCCTGGCCGAACAGCTCCACGTCGACGAGGGTCACCATCAACGCCGCACCCGCGGCCAGCGATGCGCCCAGCGCGGCCAGGAACGGGCGGAAGTGCACCCCCGCCGGCTCGATCAGCCGGGTGCGCGAGAACCGTTCCCAGAGCATGAACAGCACCGCGACCACGACCGCTCCGATGACCAGTGGCAGGCCGTAGCTCGGCAGGATCTGTTTGCCGTCGGGTTGCGGGTTGTATAGACCAATCACCGCAAGGCCCAGGGCGACCGCGAGCAGCACACCACCGACCAGGTCGACCCTCTCGGGCTCCTCCACGCGCTCGTGCGACGGCAGGCTGAACTGAATCATCACCATCGCGATCAACGTCAGCGGGACGTTGATCCAGAACACGTAGCGCCAATCGTGGAACAAGTACACGATGAAGATCCCGTACAGCGGGCCCAGCACGCTTCCGAGCTCCTGTGCTGCGCCGATGCCGCCCAGCACGCCGGCGCGGTTGCGCTGAGCCCACAAGTCGGCGCCCAGGGCGAGCGTGACCGGCAGCAGCGCGCCACTGGCCACACCCTGGATGGTGCGGCCGCCGATCAGCAGGTGGAAATCGCCCCACTGCCCGGCCATTGCGGTTACCACCGACCCGACCATGAACAGGGTCAGGCTGACCTGCAGCACCAGCTTGCGGCCGAATCGGTCGGAGGCCCGCCCCAGCAGCGGCATGGCGGCGATGTAGCCCAGCAGGTACATCGTGATGATCCAGGTGATGCGCTGCAGCTGGTTGATCGGGATGTGAACGTCGCTCATGATGTCGCGCATGATCGTGACGACGACATAGGCGTCCAGCGCGCCCAGCAGCACTGCCAGGCTGCCGGCGCTGATCGCGACGCGGCGCCCGGTCTGCGAACTCATGAACTCACCGGGGGCTTTGTGACCTGAACATTCTCACCCCAATTGGACAGGGTGACCTGGACGGAATTGCCCGAACTCTTTTGCATGTTGGCCTGAACCAGCTGGTGGTCACCGGTCTCCTGGATCCACACCGTGCTCGGCACCGGCTGCGTCGCGTTGAACTGCGGCATGATCTTGTTCACCGCGTCCGCCGAGACGTTCCCGCTGACGCGGATCGTGCTCTGACCGTTGATGATGTCGCGACCCTCGGCCTTGGCGTTGGTGAAGTTCGTCAGCGCGTTGGCCAGCCCGGTGTCCGGGTTCAACAACACCGACACGTCGTAGATGTCGGACGCCTTGCCGAAGTCGCTCCACTTGTTGGGCGTCAGCGTGGCGTACAGGATGCTGTCGACGACGACGAAGTTGGCGTCGATGTCGGATCCACCCAGGGTGATGGTGGCGTTGCCCGACGCGGCGGTGGCCGGCGCCGTGGTGAGGTCACCGGTCAGCGTCTTGATGGGCAGCCCCTGGATCTTGCCTTGGATCGACAGCACCAGGTGCACGCTCTTGACGGCCTTGGTGGCGTCGGCCGACTGTTTGACCAAGGTCGTGGCGTCGGGTAGTGGGGCGCCGCTCTGCTTTGAGCCCGACGAACAGCCGGCGATCAAGGCGGTGGCGAGGGTCAGGGATGCGAGGACAGCCGATAGACGGCGGCGGGTCTGCATAACTTGCATCGTAGAGGGTGCCGGTGACCGGCTTTGGAGACGCAGGGCCGCGGTGTCCGCCCGGCACTGACGCTTTGGCCTCCTCACCAGCGCGGCCGCGCCTTCTCGGCGGCCGATTAACCTAATGGAATGTTCACCGGAATTGTCGAGGAACTCGGAGAGGTGACCGGCCGTGACGTGCTCGCCGACGCCGCACGGTTGACCATCCGCGGACCCGTCGTGACCTCCGACGCCGGGCACGGCGACTCGATCGCCGTCAACGGCGTCTGCCTGACCGTCGCCGAATTGCTGCCCGACGCCCAGTTCACCGCCGACGTGATGGCCGAAACCCTCAACCGGTCCAACCTGGGCGCCTTGCAGGTCGGCAGTCCGGTCAATCTGGAACGCGCCGCGGCGGTCAACAGCCGGCTCGGGGGGCACATCGTGCAGGGGCACGTGGACGGGACCGGCCAGGTGGTGAGCCGGGCGCCGTCCGAGCACTGGGAAGTGGTGCGGATCGAGATCCCCGCGGCGGTGGCCCGCTACGTCGTCGAAAAAGGGTCGATCACCGTCGACGGGATTTCGTTGACGGTCTCCGGGCTTGGCAACGGACCGGGTGACTGGTTCGAGGTTTCGCTGATCCGCACCACCCGGGAGCTGACCACCTTGGGTCGCGCCCCGGTCGGGACGCAGGTGAACCTCGAGGTCGACGTGATCGCCAAATACGTCGAGCGGTTGCTCACCGCGCGCTAGGCCGCGTTCGGGGAAGGGCGCCCCTTACCGGTTCGGTCAGCAGGGCTCGCCCGGCGGCGTCCAGTACGGCTCGCCGGACGGGGTGTAGCACGGCGGTGGTGCGTCGGGTGGCGGGACCGTCATCGCGCCCGCCGGAAGGACCCAGTTACCCCAGCGCCCCGGATCGGTGCACCCACCGACGCTCACATGCCGACCGCCGACGTCGGCGCACGCGTCGGCCGTCGCGCGTTGCGGGCCGGCGATACCCGCTGCAAATCCTGCCGCGAACATCAAGGTCACGGCCGGTACCGCCAGTCTCGCTGCGATTCTCATGCCGCTCAGCGTAGATTGCGGGCACCGGATCAGGAGTGGTTTCGCCGCCGATCCGCGTTTGTTCTCAAGGGCGCGCAGGCGGGGTGCCGATCCGTCGCGAAAGCCGCGGCAATGACGTGGCGCGTGGTGGTTCATACTGAATGCAACACTTGGGCTCTTTCTGCGGACCCCTGAGACAGCAAGGTAGCGACGATGACGAGGTTGGACTCCGTCGAGAGGGCGGTTGCCGACATCGCGGCCGGTAAGGCCGTGGTCGTCATCGACGATGAGGAGCGCGAGAACGAGGGCGACCTGATCTTCGCCGCCGAGAAGGCGACGCCGGAGCTGGTGGCGTTCATGGTCCGCTACACCTCGGGGTACCTGTGCGTCCCGCTGGACGGCGCGATCTGCGACCGGCTGGGGCTGCTGCCCATGTACGCGGTGAATCAGGACAAGCACGGGACCGCCTACACCGTCACCGTCGACGCGAAAAACGGTGTGGGCACCGGGATCTCGGCATCCGACCGGGCCACCACGATGCGCCTGCTGGCGGATCCCGCCAGCATCGCAGACGATTTCACTCGCCCCGGCCACGTAGTTCCCTTGCGCGCCAAGGACGGCGGCGTGCTGCGCCGCCCCGGCCACACCGAGGCCGCCGTGGACCTGGCCCGGATGGCGGGGTTGCAACCCGCGGGCGCGATCTGCGAGATCGTGAGCCAAAAGGATGAAGGCTCGATGGCGCAGACCGACGAGCTACGGGTCTTCGCCGACGAGCACGACCTGGCGCTGATCACCATCGCCGACCTGATCGAGTGGCGACGCAAGCACGAGAAGCACATTGAGCGGATCGCCGAGGCCCGGATCCCGACTCGGCATGGCGAGTTTCGCGCCATCGGCTACGCCAGCATCTATGAGGACGTCGAACACGTCGCGCTGGTTCGCGGCGAGATCGCCGGGCCCAACGCCGACGGCGACGACGTGTTGGTCCGGGTGCACTCCGAGTGCCTGACCGGTGACGTGTTCGGTTCCCGTCGCTGCGATTGCGGGCCCCAACTGGACGCCGCGATGGCGATGGTCGCGCGAGAGGGGCGCGGCATCGTGCTGTACATGCGCGGCCACGAGGGCCGCGGCATCGGCCTGATGCACAAATTGCAGGCCTACCAGCTGCAGGACGCCGGCGAGGACACCGTCGACGCCAATCTCAAACTCGGATTGCCCGCCGATGCAAGGGATTACGGAATCGGAGCGCAGATCCTGGTCGACCTCGGGGTCCGCTCGATGCGGCTGCTGACCAACAACCCGGCCAAGCGGGTCGGGCTGGACGGCTACGGCTTGCACATCATCGAGCGGGTGCCACTGCCGGTGCGCGCCAACGCGGAGAACATCAGGTACCTGATGACCAAGCGTGACAAGATGGGCCACGACCTGGCCGGGCTCGACGACTTTCACGAATCCGTCCATCTGCCAGGCGAATTCGGCGGCGCTCTGTGACCGCCGACGACGATGCAGAGCGTAGCGATGCTGAGGAGTGGCGCAATTGAGCGGTAGCGGGGAGCCGGAGATCCCGGCGCTCGACGCGTCCGGTCTGCGGCTCGGCATCGTGGCGAGCACCTGGCACAGCAAGATCTGTGAAGCGCTGCTGGCCGGCGCCCGCAAGGTCGTAGCCGACTCGGGCATCGACAACCCGACAGTGGTCCGCGTCCTTGGCGCGATCGAGATCCCGGTGGTGGCGCAGGAACTTGCCCGCAACCACGACGCGGTCATCGCCCTGGGGGTCGTGATTCAGGGCGAGACACCCCATTTCACGTATGTCTGCGATGCGGTGACCCAGGGCTTGACCCGGGTGGCGCTGGACGCATCGACGCCCGTTGCCAACGGGGTGCTGACGACCAACACCGAGCAGCAGGCGCTCGATCGCGCCGGGCTTCCGGAATCGGTCGAAGACAAGGGCGCCCAGGCGGCCGGGGCGGCCCTGACCGCGGCGCTGACACTGCGTGAGTTGCGCGCGCGGTCGTGACTAACCGCGAGGAATGGGACGTCCAGTTGCGTCCGCACCGCACTCCGATATTCGTTTATGCCGCGGCGTTCACCATCGCCGCGGTGCACATCGCGATCGGCTTCCTGCTCAAAGTCGGATCTACCGGGGTGGTTTTTCAGACCAGCGACCAAGTGGCGATGGCGCTGCTCGGTCTGGTCCTCGCCGGCGCGGTGCTGCTGTTCGCCCGTCCCCGGCTGCGAATCGGGGCCGCCGGGATATCGGTGCGTAACCTGTTGGGCGACAAACTAATCGAGTGGCCAGACGTTGCCGGTGTCTCATTCCCGGTGGGTAACCGCTGGGCGCGCATCGATCTGCCCGACGACGAGTACATTCCCGTGATGGCCATCCAGGCCGTCGATAAGGAGCGCGCGGTCGACGCCATGGACACCGTGCGGTCGCTGTTGGCGCGGTATCGCCCCGACCTGCATGCCCGCTGAAAAGGGCTGTTCGCGCGAGCGCGGACAGCCCTTTTCAGACGGAGGGGTCAGTACCTAGTGCAGTCGGTCATCATCTGCTGGAAGATCGGCAAAGCCTGCTGCGCGCCCTGGTTGTGCTCGATGGCGTGGAGCAGGTTCACCCGCTGATCCGGCGACGACGCCAGGTACTGCTGCAAGAACTGCTGGTTCGGCGGCGACTGGTCGAGGTACTGAGCGGCCATCGGATTCTCCGCGTGCACCGCCCGCATCGCCTGGTCGTAACTGCAGGTCGTGTTGATCATCGGGCCATAATCGGGGGCAGCGGATGCGACCCCAGCCGCGGCGGTCGACGCCAACGCCAGACCGCCAACCCCGATCGCGAGTCTGGTCAACGAGCGTTTGAACATCTGTGGACTCCCTCCATTGATTACCAACCACTGTACGTCCAACTACACCCTTGGTAACCGAAACCGGAGCCGTCCAAACCGTCCGCACCAGCCACGCGTGGCGGTAATCCCAGGTCGCCGGCCCTTTAAGTGAAAGCCGCGACCGGTCGGCAGCGCACCCGATGATCGAACCTAAGTACTGCTTATCTGCTTAAGTGGACTAGCGGCCTAGAATTCTCCAAATATGTTGCTAGGCAAGGCTTCTAAAGCAAA
>NZ_LQPH01000126.1 GCF_002102255.1 Mycobacterium nebraskense | reverse complement strand
TGCTCCTTCCATCAGACTTGCCGGTCTTCGAGGGAACCTACGTCCGGATTCTTTTACACCGCGGCAGGGACACGACCGGCTACACGGCGTAGACGACATGATGGGGTGTGCCGAACACTAAGTCCATGGCTCGCAAGGTGGTCATCGCCGGTTTTCCCGGCGTGCAGGCGCTCGACGTGGTGGGACCGCACGACGTCTTCAGCGGCGCATCGCTGCTCACCGGCGGTGGGTACGACGTCGTCGTGGCCTCCGTCGACGGCCGGCCCGTGACCACCCCCACCGGACTGGCCTTCGTCGCGGCGCCGCTGCCTGAACCCGGCGACCCCAGCGAGAAGATTGACACGGTCGTGCTGCCAGGCGGCGGTGGTGTCGACGCGGCGCGGTCGGATGCCGAGCTGATCGGCTGGATCAAGGCCGTCGCCGCAAACGCCCGCCGCGTGGTCACGGTGTGCACCGGCGCGTTCCTGGCGGCCGAGGCGGGGCTGTTGGACGGGCAGCGGGTGACGACGCACTGGGCCTTCGCCGGGCGGCTGGCCCGCGAGTTCCCCGCGATCGACGTCGACGCCGACCCGATCTTCGTCCGCAGCTCGGACACCGTATGGACGGCCGCGGGCGTCACCGCGGGGATCGACCTCGCGCTCTCGCTGGTCGAGGACGACCACGGCACCGAGGTTGCGCAGACGGTCGCCCGCTGGCTGGTGCTGTATCTGCGCCGCCCCGGGGGGCAGACGCAGTTCGCGGCGCCGGTGTGGATGCCGCGCGCCAAACGGAACTCGATCCGCGCGGTGCAGGAGGCGATCGAGACGGAACCGGGCGGCGAGCACAGCATCGACGAGCTGGCCCGACGCGCGGCGATGAGCCCGCGGCACTTCACCCGCGTGTTCACCGCCGAGGTCGGCGAGGCGCCCGGCCAGTACGTCGAGCGCATCCGCACCGAAGCCGCGCGCAGGCAGTTGGAGGAGACCGACGACACCGTCGTCGCGATCGCGACCCGCTGCGGCTTCGGCACCGCGGAAACCATGCGGCGCAACTTCCTTCGCCGGGTCGGCATCCCGCCCGACCAATACCGGAAGGCCTTCGCCTGAAGCAGAAAGGACGACACCATGACTCAAATCGCGATCGTGACCTATCCAGGATTCACCGCGCTGGACATGATCGGCCCGTACGAGGTGCTGCGCAATTTGCCGGACGCCGAGGTGCGGTTCGTCTGGCACGAGGCGGGGCCGATCACCGCCGACTCGGGCGTGCTGGTCATCGGGGCCACCCATTCGCTGGCCGAAACACCTTCGCCCGACGTGGTTCTCGTGCCGGGTGGCCCGTCGACCCCGGTGCATGCCCGTGACGAGGCGCTGCTGGACTGGCTGCGCCGGGCGCACCAGACCGCTCGTTGGACGACGTCGGTGTGCTCCGGGTCGGTGATCCTGGCGGCCGCCGGCCTGCTCGTGGGCCGGCGCGCCACGTCGCACTGGCTGACCGTTCCGGCGTTGAAGGCGTTCGGCGCTGTCGCGGTGGGCGACGAGCGAATCGTGCACCAGGACGACGTCGTCACCTGTGCGGGGGTGTCGGCGGGGCTCGATATGGCGCTGTGGCTGGCCGGCGAGATCGGCGGCGAAGGCCGCGCGAAGGCGATTCAGTTGGCGATCGAATACGACCCCCAGCCGCCTTTTGACTCCGGCCATATGTCGAAGGCGTCGGCGACCACGAAGGCGGCCGCCACCGCGCTGCTGTCCAGGGACACTGTGAAGCCGGCCAACATGAAGGCGGCCACGATGCTGGCGTGGGAGCAGGCGTTGGCGGCCGTGCGGTCGCGGCGGCGGGGACGCCAGCCGGCGTCCGCCTAGTCAGGCGTTGGGCTGCAGGATCTCGTCAGACGCGAGCTGACCCCCGGCCTGCAGCCAGGCGGTCACCACACCGGGCGCATCCCGGTTGGGGTTGTAGATGTCCTCCTCGCTGGAGAACAAGCCGTCCCCGGCATAGACCAGCCGGGTCCAGTTCGGAAACCAGAAGGGCTCACCCTTGGGATCCGTTGGATGGTCGAGCAGATTCTTGATCATCACGACCACGGCGTCGTTGTCCTCGTCGTAGGCGGTCCAGTCGGACGGAAATCGCATGTGCGGGAACGGCGCCATGACCGCGACGATCCAGTCCCGCACGGCCTCGCGGCCGTGGAACACTCCGTAGTGGTGTTCGGTGTAGACGACATCCTCGGTGAAGAGATCGGCGAAGGGTCGCCAATCCCCCGAGGCGCTGCACCCCTCCACGACCCGCGTGTAGTTCTCGACGGCTTGCTCGATTTCTGCCCTGGTGAATTTGCCCATGGCGGACACACTAGAACGTGTTTCGGTTATTGGTCGCTCGTCGGGATAGGGATATCGCATGAACGTCTTGAAGTTGTTTGATCTGCGCGGCAAACGGGCGCTGGTGACTGGGGCATCCAGCGGGATCGGCAGGAAAGTGGCGCAGGCATACCTGCAAGCGGGCGCCGACGTGGCCATTGCTGCGCGGCGTGCCGAGGGACTGGAACAGGTGGCCAGGGAGATCGCGGCGGACGGCGAGGGCAGGGTCGTGCCGATCCCGTGCGATGTGACCCAACCCGATCAGGTGATTGCGATGCTGGACCGGGTGACCGCGGAGTTGGGCGGCGTCGACATCGCGGTCTGCAACGCCGGCATCATCACCGTGAACGGGATGCTGGACATGTCGCTCGACGAGTTCGAGCGCATCCAAAGCACCAATGTCACAGGCGTTTTCCTCACCGCGCAAGCGGCCGCCAGGGCGATGGTCCGGCAGGGCCAGGGCGGCGCCATCATCACCACGGCCTCGATGTCGGGCCACATCATCAACGTCCCGCAGCAAGTGGGTC
Organism: Mycobacterium nebraskense; assembly: GCF_002102255.1. Taxonomy (GTDB): domain Bacteria; phylum Actinomycetota; class Actinomycetes; order Mycobacteriales; family Mycobacteriaceae; genus Mycobacterium; species Mycobacterium nebraskense. Next base: position 55,517 of record NZ_LQPH01000126.1, on the reverse strand, counting down.
ACTACTGCACGTCCAAAGCCGCGGTCATCCACCTGACCAAGGCCATGGCCGTGGAGCTCGCGCCGCACAACATCCGGGTCAACAGCGTCAGCCCGGGTTACATCCTCACCGAACTCGTGGAGCCGTTGACGGAATACCACCGGCTGTGGGAGCCGAAGATACCGCTCGGGCGGATAGGCCGCCCCGAGGAGCTCACCGGCCTGTACCTCTACCTGGCGAGCGAGGCTTCCAGCTACATGACCGGTTCCGACGTCGTGATCGACGGCGGGTACACCTGCCCGTAGCTCACGCGACGACGCTGGGGCGGCCGAAGCGCGTTCGCACCCCGGGTGAAAAGAGCGCGCGTAACCGCTCGCCGGCGGGGCGCACGGCGTTGGCCGCCACCAGCTCATCGTCCAGCTCGACGATGTCGGCCGCCCGCAACGGCCAGGTTTCGTGCTCGTTCGGTATCCACCAGGTGCGGCCGGCCTTGCGAGTGTGCGCGCCCCATCGGGCGGTGAGCCAGATTTCCAGCGGCGTCGGTTCGACTGGGGCGCCGATGGCGATCTCGATCCGGCTCTGCAAGCCGCGGCGGGGCCACCGGCGCACGCTGCGATACGTGACGCGGTTGCCGTGCCGCTGCGTCCGCATCCTCGCCCAGGTGTAGGGCACGCCTAGGGCGACCCGGGTGACCGGCACGACGGCCAGCCGCGCCGTTTCCAGCGACCGGAACAGCACCCCGTGCCGGCCGGCGTCGTCCACGGAATACAGCCGGACGTTGGTCTCGGGAAAGCTACCGAAGTACGGAAGCCGAAGCACGGAAGCAACTTTGGTGCTGCCCATGACAAACGGGATCAACCCGACGTAGGTCATCCCGTCGGCGAAGACGTCGGGGCGGGTGCCGGGCGGGTACATCGTTTCCACGGTGTCGGGCCGCACCGGCCAGTGGATGAAGGTCAGATCACGCCAGCGCTGATCGAAGGTGACGGGGCCGGGCAGCGGCGGCGGCGTGACCGGGTATCCCGCGAGGCTTTGGCCGCCGCCGGGTTCGGGGACCGGCGGGCCGGGCGTCGCGGTCATCCCTCCAACTCCCCGAAGACCCTTCGCTCGATGCCGGCTTGCGTGGTGGCCGGCAACACGACGAGGCCCTCGAGTTCCTGGCGCGCCAACTCGTAGGCGTGCCGGCGTTCCTGCGCTGCCGCGGCGGGGTCCGACGCTACTCGTAGCAGGTTCTGAGCGCGCGCGATTCGCTGCTGGTCCGCTCGGGAGAAGTCGCTGCGGCGTCTGCGTATCGCTTCCGTCTCGGCGGCGTTGAAGGCGGTCACGTAATCCGTGACGGCGGTCCGGTATTGCGCGGCGGCCTCCCGGTCGTCGAGGAGGTCTTCGGCTTTGGCGGGGCGCAGGAAGTCGGCGCTTAGCTTGGCTTTGTGGAAGGCCACCGTGAGCGGATCGCGCATGTTGGTCATGAGCGGGAAGTCGAGCAGCTTGGCGATGTCGAGTTCGTACTCGAGCCATCGCGCGTCGGTGCGGCTGTGTTCCTCGAGGACGCGACGCAGAGACCGCCACTGGGCGACGTGATTGTCGCCTGAGCTTGCGGTGGCAGTGTCCGGCAACCCTGCCCGATCGGCGTCCGGTTGTTCGGCGCGCCGTCGGTTGGCGCCGAACGCGCGCACGGCGGCGACGGTCGCAGCCGCCAGGGGCAGGATCACGATCAACAGCTCTGCCAACCGGATGAGTAAACCCACACGGCCAGGATGCCACCTGCGGCCGGCCGGTATGCCTCCAAGACGGGCGCCAGGGGCGAATTCCGGGCGGTTGCCGTACGTAGGGCCCACACTCGACGCCACCGGCGGAGGCTCGGATGCGGCCCTCATGTCGCGAGCTGTGGTTCGGGTGCGATCTTGAGCGCGTATGCGGGCCACGCGTCCAGCGCCTGCCTGGTGGGTGCAGACTCGAACACTTCCGCACGCTACCCAGTCCGGCGTGGCAGGCTGGCCTCCGTGACCATGGCCGATGCGGCACGGATTGCCTTCCAGATCAGCCTTTTCGTGGTGATCCTCGGTTACGGGTTGACCGTGCAGTTCGCAGACGTCACCTACCTGCTGCGCCGGCCGCATCTGCTGACCCGTTCACTGCTGTCCGTGCTGGTCGTTGCGCCGGTGATCGCCGCAGTACTGGTGGGCGTGTTGGACCTGCGGTCCGAGGTGGCCATCGCGCTTGTCACCCTGGCGATTTCACCTTTACCGCCGCTGCTGCCGCGGCGGGGAGAAAAGGCCGGCGGGCGCGCTCAATACGGGCTCGGCCTTGTCATGGTGCTCGCCGTTCTTGCCGTTCCGGTGATTTTTGTGGCGGCGTGTTTGATGGGGCGCGCGTTCGGGCGCCAGTATGTCGCAAGCCCTTTGGCCATCGCGGAACTCATGTTGATGTCGGTGTTGGCGCCGCTCGTCGCGGGGATGGTGATCCGAAAGCGCTGGCCGGCGACCGCCGCCCGTATCGAAGGTCCGATCGAGCGCGTGCAGCGGTTGGCCCTGCCGGTGGCCATGGTCGTTCTCCTGATCGCCGCGGCGCCGAGCATGTGGAAGCTCCTGGGCGAATCGACATTGGTGGCGATGGTGCTATTCGTGGGCAGCACGGTCGTCGTCGGGCATGTGCTGGGCGGGCCCGAACGCCAGTCATCCGCGGTGTTGGCATTCGCCAGCAGCTGCCGTCACCCCGCAACGGCGTTGACCATCGCATCGGCGAACTTTCCCAACGCGGACGAACACGGAGCCGTTGCGCTCTACGGTCTGGTCACCGCGGTGATCGGTGCGCTCTACTCCTTCTGGATGCGACGGCACGCAGCCACGCCACCCGCCTGACTACGGGGCTGCTACACAATCCCCAAGCCGCGCAGGGCTTTTATCCCGAACCAGATCCCGAAAATCAGGCCCACCACGATCACGATGGGCCGGTCGTGATCCTGTAGCCAGAGCAAGACGCGGTCCAGCAGGGAGCGTGATCGCTGCGGGAAAACAGCTGCCACACCGACGATGAGCAGGTTCACGGATGCGGCAAGCGCCACGAAAAGAACGTATGAACCGATATTGGCGGGCCGACTCAAATTCGCGTCGCCGATCACGCTAATCGCCGCCAGCGTGAAGACCCAGGCTTTTACCGACACGGTGATGACGCCGGCGCCGATGAAGAAGGCCTTGGTGGGCGTGGCCGAGGTCAGCATGGTCATCCACTTCGGCGGCGGGGTGTTGGGATCGTCATCGCTGAACAGCTCCCGCGCCGCGGTGACCAGAAACAGCACGGCCACCACCAACAGCACGGTGGACACGATCAAGCGGTGCGGATGATTCGCGTCGGCGCTGCGGGCTCCCCAATGCAGAATCGTGCCGAAGATGAGGCCTTGCAGCAGGCGCGTGCTGACGTGCCCTCCGACCCAGGCGCCGGCCGCTCGCACGCGCGACGGGGTGCCCAGCAGCATGATCGTGATGACGATCTCGACCGGTTCTAGTGCGCAACCAAAGATCAACGGGATAAGACTGCTCCACATGGCGAGCATCTACTGCGCCCCCAGCGCCGCGCGCATCTCCGCCTCGGCGATCGCCGCGGCCAGATCGGCGGGTTGCGGACATACGGTGGCGTCGATTCGGTCGATACGCCCCGTGAACCGAAAATCGTGCCCGTACGGCGCAACCGGGGACCCGGTGTCGGTGCCGATGTCCAACGTCTCCCCGCTCATCGAGAATCGGAACGGCACCGTGCGTTCGACGCGGCCGCCGGCCACCTCGAGGCCGTCGACGTGCAGCGACACCGAGGCGCCCTTGCCCAGTCCACCGCCGTCGTAGTCGAACGAAAGCCCCAGCGTGACTGGGCCTTCCGGCAGTGGCTCGGCCGCCGCAACAGTCGTGAGCTCATGCCCGAAATAGTTGTAAACAAAGTGCGGAATGCCATCACGCAGGTACATACTCCACCCGGACATCGCGCCACCGATGCTGATCACCACTCCCTGTGCGCCGCCCGTCGGTATGGCCAGTTGCGCCCGCAGCTCGAAGGACGTGCTGGTGTAGCCCAGCGTCACCGGTTCGGGGATGCGCACCTGCCCGGCGTAGTAGGTGACCGAGGTGCGCTCGGCCAGCAGGCTTGGCCGGTTGACGGGCAGCGCGCGGGCCAGCGTCGCGTCGCTGAGCGGATAGACATCGTATTTGCGCGCCTCGGCCTCGAACACCGCCTTCAGTTCGGCGAGCTTGTCGGGGTGCTGTGCGGCAAGGTCGACGCCCTGGCTGAAATCATCGGCAAGATGGTAGAGCTCCCAGCTTTCGGTGTCGCCGAACGGGGTTGCGCGCTGGGCGCGTACCCAGGGCAGCCGGCCGTGGAAACACGAGGCGATCCACCCATCGTGGTACACCGCGCGATTGCCGAAGATCTCGAAATACTGTGTGGTCCGCCGACTGGCCACGCCGGCGTCGTCGAACGAGTACCGCATGCTGACACCCTCGATCGGCTTCTGTTCGACGCCGTTGACACGCGCGGGCATCTCGATGCCGGCGGCTTCGAGGATGGTGGGAACGATGTCGATGACGTGGTGGAACTGGCTGCGCTGCTCCCCCGCCGCCGTGATGCCCCGCGGCCACGAGATCGCCAGTCCGTTACGGGTTCCGCCGAAATGCGACGCCACTTGCTTCATCCACTGAAACGGTGCGTCGAGCGCCCACGCCCAGCCGACGTTGTAATGGTTTTCGGATCGGGGCGTGCCGAAGTCGGCCACGTGGGCCAGCAGCCATTCGGGGTCTTCGGGCATCCCGTTCTGGAACGCCGGTGAGCTCCAGGCGCCGTGTATCGTTCCCTCCGCGGACGCGCCGTTGTCGCCGCACAGGTAGATGAATAACGTGTTGTCCCATTGTCCTAACCCATCGACGGCGTCGATGACCCGCCCGATCTGGGCGTCGGTGTGGGCCAGGAAGCCGGCGTAGACCTCCATCAGCCGCCGGGCCACCGGCTTGTAGCGGTCGTCGTAGTCGGTCCACGCGGGTATCTGCTCGGGTCGCGGTGTCAGCCTGGCGCCGGAGGGGATGACACCCATTTCGAGTTGGCGGGCATATGTGCGTTGCCGCAAGGCATCCCAGCCGTCGTCGAATTGGCCGGCGAACCGATCGGACCATTCCGGCCACACATGGTGGGGACTGTGGGTGGCGCCGGGCGCGAAGTAAAGAAAGAACGGCTTGTCCGGTGCCGACGTTTTCTGCAGCCGGATCCAGTCGATCGCCTTGTCGGCGAGGTCCTCGGTCAGGTGGTAGTCGTCGCGGCCAAGGTACGGCTCAACGGGTGTGATCTGGTCGTAGAGTGCCGGTTCGTACTGCGAAGTGTCCCCACCCAAGAAACCGTAGAAACGTTCGAATCCGAGCCCGGTCGGCCAGCGGTCGAACGGGCCGGCGGGTCCGGTCTCCCACGTCGGGGTGAAGTGTGCTTTGCCGAACAGCGCCGTGCTGTAGCCGTTCATCCGCAGCACCTGGGCGACGGTCGCGGTGCTCTGCGGTATCACGCTGTCGTAACCCGGGAATCCATAGGCGATCTCGCAGATGGTGCCCATGTGCGCGCTGTGGTGGTTGCGGCCGGTTAGCAGTGCGGCGCGCGTCGGAGAGCACAGCGCGGTCGTGTGGAATTGGTTGTAGCGCAACCCCGCACCGGCGACACGATCCAGCGCCGGTGTCGGGACCGGCCCGCCGAACGTCGATGCGGCACCGAACCCGACATCGTCGAGCAATACCACGACGACGTTGGGCGCGCCGTCGGGCGGATAGACGATCGACGGTCGTAACGGCGTGGAGTCGGCCGCCGACGGGTTGATGACGCCGTCGAACCGTTCGTTCTCGCGGGGCAGGTTGACCATCGCGCCTCCTGGTGCTGGTGAGCGGAATTCCCGGCCGTCCCCCACGCAACTCGGCGCCTTCACCGTAGTGGGCGGCGAATGCTTAGCGGCGTCACGTCTGTGGTCGCACCCCCAGCACGTCGCGAAACAGCGCCTGCCGCAACGCGAGTTCGCGCGGGTCGCTCCATAGGTGAAAGCCCAGCCGGTTCATGACGTACGCGAAGCCGACGCCGGTGTCCGGGTCGGCACAGCCGAACGACCCGCCAAAGCCGGGAGTTCCGAAGGCCTTATCCGAAGAGCCGAATGCGAAGTGCGGCACGGGTTTACAGAAGCCGAGCGAATATGACACGTCGACGTTCATCACCTTGTCGCGAACGCCCTGGCTTGGCGAGAGCGCCGGTGCCGTCAGCGCCTCGAGGGTGTCCCCGCCGAGGCCGAGCTCGGCTCCCCCGGTGGCCGCGCTGCCGTACATGCGCGCCACCGACCGTGCGGTGCCGATGCCGTTGGCAGATGGGATCTCGACCGCCCGCACATCGTCGCGGTTGTAGTCGCCGTTGAACGGATTGACGCCGCGCGGGACGGCGATGGCGCGCGCCGTCAGGCCGACCGGGTTGAGCGAGGCGCCCACGAATCCCGCCGGCATCACGTTCAGATGTAGCAGCGTTTCGGCGCGCACCCAGTTGTGGACGTGGGCGACCCGCTCGCGGTTCACCGAATCCGTCAGGCCGATGTGGAGGTCGAGCCCTAGCGGCCGGACGATCTCGTCGGCCATGAAGCGGCCCAGCGTGCGGCCGGTCGGGTCGGTCCGGCGGATCAGTTCGGATTCGTACCAGCCGAGCGTGATCGCGTGGTAACCGTGCCGCGAACCCGGTCGCCACGCCGGTGCTTGGCCTGCCAGGATCGGCGAGAGCCTGGCGGGGTCGGCGACGTCGGCCAGCGTCGGTTTCGGTTTGAGAGCGCACAGTCCGGCCTGATGCCCCAGGAGTTGGCGGACGGTCACATCGCCCTTGCCCGCCTGCGCGAATTCCGGCCAGTAATCGGCGACCTTGGCGTCATAGGAGACGAGTCCACGGGACACCGCGACGGCCACGACCAGAGCGGCGACCCCTTTGGTCGTGGAGAACATGTTGACCATCGTGTCGGGCTGCCACGGTTGTTTCGCCAAGCCGTCTCGGTAGCCGCCCCACAGGTCGACGACCTTGACCCCGTCGCGGTAGACGGCGACGGCCGCGCCCACTTCGGCGCCATCGCGGAAACTGGCGCGGAAGGCGTCGGCGACCTTTCCATAGCCGGCGTCCACGTCGCCGCCGATCAGGTCCGCCGACACCGCAACCTTGAGAACCATCGTCTTGCCTCCGAATGGAGACTAGGTCAGCCGCTTTCCGCGAGGGCCGCTTTTCGGGCGGTCCCGCCCCGGCCGGGTCAGTGGGCGCCCAGGCCGCCGCTCAGGTACTGGGCGCGGCAGGCCCGGCGCGCCAGCTTGCCGCTGGTGGTGCGAGGGATGGCGCCGGCGGGCAGGAAGCGCACGTCGGCGACGGGCAGCCCGTGGCGGTGCGAGACCGCGGCCCGGATGGCCTCGACGGCCGGCTGAGGGTCGGCGCGGCTGGTGCCCGTCGCCCGTTCGGCGATGATCACCAGTTGCTGATCGGTGTCCTCGCCCGGCACCGCGAAAGCGGTCACATATCCGCGCCGGACGATCGGCGACGCTTCGGCCACGGTCGCCTCGATGTCCTGCGGGTAGTGGTTGTGGCCGTCGACGGTGACCATGTCGGCGATCCGGCCCGTGACGTACAGCTCGCCGTCGAGATAGGTGCCGAGGTCCCCGGTCCGCAGCCACGCGCGTTCGACGGTCGAGCCCTCGGCGTGGCTGCCCTCGGCGAGCCGCGATTGCAGCCGGGCGCCGAATGCACGCCGGGTGTCGTCGGGCAGTCCCCAGTAGCCCCGGCCGACGTTGTTGCCCTGCAACCAGATCTCGCCGACATGACCGTCGGGCAGTTCGACTCCGGTGTCCGGGTCGACGATGACGGCCCATTCGCTGCGGCCCACCTGACCGCAGGAGACCTGCGGCACGGCTGTGGGGGCGTCCGCCGCGACGGCCACCGCGCGGCCGGCGCCCAGTTCGTCGCGGTCGAAGTAGACGGGGGTCGCCTCGGCGGTGGGCGCGATGGTCGCGACGAACAGGGTGGCCTCCGCGATGCCGTACGAAGGCTTGAACGCCGTCGGCGGCAACCCGTACGGGGCGAAGGCCTTGTTGAAGGTGGTGATCGCCTCGATGCTGACCGGTTCGGACCCGATGATCAGCACCACGTTGCTCAGGTCGACATCTTCACCCGGAGCGGGCAACCCCCGCTGGGCCGTCCATTCGTAGGCGAAGTTCGGCGCCGCGGTGACGGCGCGGCCCGCCTGGGCCGACAAAGCTTTGATCCAGCGCTGCGGCCGGCGGACGAACGCGGCGGGCGACATCAGCGTGGAGTGTCCGCCATACACCGCCGGGAAGCCGATCATCGACAACCCCATGTCGTGGTAGAGCGGCAACCAGCTCACACCGTGGGTGTTGCGGTCCAGCAGGTCGATCGAAAGGATCATCTGCACGAGGTTGGTGCCCACCGCTCGGTGCGTGATCTCGACGCCGACCGGGGGCCGCGTCGAGCCCGACGTGTATTGCAGGTGGGAAATGTCGTCGTGGCGCAGCTCGGTGCGGGCGAATGCGTCCCGCGCCGAGTCGGGGATCTCGTCGATGACGATGACGCGCGGCCGGTGCAGCTGCGGGAGGGTGCTCAGGAAATCCTCGACCGCGCCCCGTGCCGCCGTTGTCGTCAGCACGGCCGTCGGCTGCGAATCGCGCAGGGCGGTGTCCAGACGTTCCGCGTGGCCGGGCAACTCGGGGGCGAACAGCGGTACCGCGATGGTCCCGGCTTTGATCGCCGCGTAGAAACCCATCACATAGGCGAGGCCCTGCGGCGCCAGGACCGCGACCCGCTCGCCGTGGCCGGCGACCTGTTGGACGCGCGCGCCGATGGCTTCCAGCCGGACACCGAACTGATTCCACGTCACCTCTTCGACTAGCCCGTCGGCCGAACGGTTGTAGTCCAGGAAGCGATACGCCACGGTGTCACCGACGTTCGCGATGTTGCGGTCGATGAGTGAGATGAGCGTGACGTCCGGCGGCACCATGATATTGCCGTCGGCATCCAGGCAGTCCTCGATCTCGAGCAAGCCGGGGACACCTTTGGCGTGCTGCCGGGAACCGGATTCCATGGATCCCACTGTAGGCAAGGCGATGCGGCGATCGCCGTGCCGCGCGAAGGACGTTCAGTCGGAGGCGAATTGGGAGCCAGTCCGGGCGCGTCGGCGACGATCGTGCGTCCTCTCGCGGCGGCCGCCGAACCCCACCCGGGAGGTGCGCGGCGTGAGCGGTAGCCTACGCGCGAGCGGCATGCAGGGTCGTCGATGGATTTTCACCGGGAGTTGGTCATGTCAGGCAGGACGTTTTCATTCGAGATCAACCGCACCAGCACCGCGCCTGCCGCGACGCTGTTTCGGCTCGTGACCGACGGCGCCAACTGGTCGAAGTGGGCCAAGCCCATCGTTGTGCACTCGAGTTGGGCCCGGCAGGGCGATCCGGCGCCCGGCGGGATCGGGGCCGTTCGCAAGGTGGGGATGTGGCCCGTGTTGGTGCAGGAGGAGACCGTCGAGTACGAGCAGGATCGCCGGCACGCCTACAAGCTCGTCGGGCCCCCGACGCCGGCGAAGGATTACTCGGGTGAGGTGGTCTTCACGCCGAATCCGGCGGGCGGAACCGACATCCGCTGGACCGGTTCGTTCACCGAAGGAGTGCGCGGGACGGGTCCGGTGATGCGGGCCGTCATGGGCGGAGCGGTCCGGTTCTTTTCCGGCCGGCTGGTGAAGGCGGCCGAGCAGGAGTCGGACGGCCAGCGTTAGCTCTCATGCTTTGAGGCAGGGCCTACGGGTTGTTGGCCTGCTGCTCGTCGAGCTGAGCCTGCTGCATGCTCTGCTCGAACTGTTGCTCGGCCTGTTCGTTTTGTTGTTCGGCCTGCTGCATCGACTGCTGCAGCTGCTGCTGGGCGAGCTGCTGCTGAAGCTGGGCTTGGTCGTCGTCGTCATCGGCGGCAAAGCCGCCCCCGCCGGAAAGGTTCGGCGGTGTCTGGGGCGAAACGGCTACGTCCGTCAGGCGCACTGGTCTGTGCGCCGTGCCGATTGGGCCGAGCAGTGCGACGGTCGCGGCTCCCGCGAAAATGACTGGCACCAGTCGCAGCCGGTGGTAGTGAGGGGTGCTGGCGGTCATCCATCAGTCTGGCGCCGAGACTCTAGCTATCACCTGGGAGGCGGCTGTCGCTCGAATATGAATCCCCGCCGCCGCGAACTCCTCTTGGCGGCCACGCCGACGCCGACGAATTGCGCGCACCGCGTGACACCCGTGCGGCGCTTAGGCATCTGAGCCGCTACTTCGAGTCGATCTCGTCCTGGTATTTCTTCGTCATGTGCGCGACCGCGTCCAACTGCGATTGGGCCAAGCTCTCCCGGGCCTGGCCGGCACGCGCGGCGGCATCCAGCGTCGGCTGCGCCTGGCCCTGGAAATGCGGCATCACTTCGGCGGCAAACAATTCGGCGGACCGTTTGGTGGCGGCCGGGGTGGCCCACTCGTGGCCCATCTGCAGCATGCAGCCGAACCCGCCGGATTGATCCCACAGTCGCTGCACCTGTTCGCGGGCCCGCTCGGGCGTGCCGATGACGCCAGCCCCGTTGTCGTTGATGACGTCGATCATCTCGTCGAGCTGCTCACCCGGCATCGTCATCTGCGGGAAGGCGGCCACCTTCTGGAAGTAGCGGAACCACGGCTCGATGCCGAACTTGACCTCTTCGCGGGCCTGCTTTTCGGTTTCGGCGAGGTGGAACAGGCCGACCAGGCTCCAGTTCTTGCGGTCGACCTGGCTGCCGAAGGCCGCCGCCCGCTCCTCGACGATGCCCCAGTGATATGAGAGCGCGTTGAAGCCCTCGACGGTCAACGTCGCCCCGATGGACAGCAGGCCGATGCCGTGCTTGCCGGCCAGCCGCGCGCCCGTCGGCGACGCGACCGCGGCGACCGACAGCGGGATCCCGCCGTCGGAATACGGGGCGAGCTGCAACTTGGCGTCGAACAGCTGGTGCGTGGCCGTCTTGGCGCTCACCGTCTCCCCCGCCAGCAGTCGCACGACGATGTCGAGATTCGTTTCGAGCAGCTCGCGTGTGTCGGTGGGCGTGAGTCCGATCATGGACGAGTCGCTGGGCAGGGAGCCCGGCCCCACGCCGCCGATGATGCGGCCGTGGGTGAGGTGATCCAGCAGCATCAGCCGGTCGGCGACCCAGAGCGGGTTGTGGTACGAGAGCGAAATGACCCCGGTGCCAAAGCGAATGCGCTTCGCGCGCTCGGCCGCGGCGGCGATGAAGATCTCCGGTGAGCTGATGATCTCGCTGCCGGCCGAGTGGTGTTCGCCCAACCACACTTCGTCGAAGCCGAGGGCGTCGAGGTGCTCGATGAATTGGAGGTCACGCTGCAATGCGAGCGTCGGATTCGTGCCCGCCCGGTGGAACGGGGCGATGAAGTATCCAAACCTGAGCTTCGCCATCGAAGTCCCCTTGCATCCGAGTTGGCCAGAACCATAACTCGAATGCGGTGTCCGGCGTAGGCCGTCACGTCAGAACGCTCGGTGGGTATGGGTTTTCAGCCGGCGGGGCCAGGTACTCCCGGCCCCGCCGACTAGGGGGCAAGTCTTTGTTGTGGCGCGTTACCGCTGGCTCAGCGGACCGATCTCAGTAGCCGCCGCAGACGTTGCCGACGCAACCGCCGCCGCCACCCGGGCCGCCACCGCCACCCCCTACACCGGGGATGCTGCCGCTTCCGCCGCCCGGTCCCCCGCCGCCCGTGGGGCCGCCGGGGACGCCGCCGCCACCGCCACCGGGGCCGCCGCCGCCGGTCGGGCCGCCGGGGACGCCGCTACCCGTGGGGCCGCCCGGGGTGCCACCACCGCCGCCGGGTGTGGATGGAGCCACGCTGGACGAGGGCGTGGTCGTCGGCGTGGTGGTGGTGCTGCTTGGCCCCTTGTTGCCGCCGCCACCACAACCGACCGCTAGCACGAGCATGGCCGCACCGCCGAACAGCGCGACCGAGGTCCTGGCTGCCGATCTCATCGAAATCCCCAATCCCCACTTGAACCACGTGCAACTGGTCCACTTCTCCTTACCCCGGCACGAGCCCGTGCAAACGGGATTCGACGCGGGGACTTCTGCCCACGAAATGCCGATGGCCCATCACAGGGATGGGCCGTCGGAGGGCGCGTCTCATCGGCGGCAATCGGTGCGGTGGCAGCTGCGGGTGCAACAGAATCGCGGCGCGTGGGGGGCCGATGGCCCATCTCGGGCTAATGGACCATCGGCGACCAAAATCGTATCCGCAGACAACTGTTGCTATGCGGGAATTTACTTACGCGGCAATAAGAAGTTTTCTTATTCGTAAATGGGACATCGTTTCGCGGCATGACCGGGGCGGCCTCGAGCGCGAAGTGGCCGTACTGTCACAACCTTCGTCACCTGCGAACGGCCTCGGCTCGCGGACCGCTCTCTAGGCCTCCTTGGTGATCAACTTCCGTAGCGCCACCCGGTCCGGTGTCAGCAGCTCGGTGATGCGCGGCTTGTTCACCTCGGCGACGATGATCTCGCCGACCTCCTGATAGACCTCGCTGAAGATGCCGTGGGACTTCATCTTCTCGGTCTGATAGAGGTTGTCCTCGGTCGGCGTCACGTAGTACACCGCGTCCGCCTTGAACCGGTGCACCAGCCAGAGGTGAATCAGCGTCATCAGGCGCTTCTGGCGTAGCTTCTCGGCGAAGGTGTTCTGGTCACGCACCTGCAGGATGCTGCGGCCGTGCCGGTCCTTGATCGGATCGAGGACGACGTTCGCCAGCTGCTCGTCCCCGTTGCCGTAGATCCCGAGCTCGAGAACGTCCGAACCGGCGCGGCGGGGCCGCAGGGTCACCCGCAGCTTTTCGCCGAGCTGGTAGTTCTCGCTCCACAGCGCCAGCCACTCCTCCAGCAGCTTCTTTGGTACCTCGGTCTGCGCGAGGTGCTGATGCTGGGTCGAGCCCTTGCCCATCGCCTTGGTGGTCGCGGTGCGCCCGGAGGACGCCTGCAGCGCCGCGTCGCTGCGTGGCCCGCCGACCAGGGTCTGCGGTGTCCGGTATGGCGACTCGACCAGGCGCATCTTGCGCTGCAGCCGAGCCAGCGCCAGCATGCCGTCCTGCTGCAGCGACGTGGCGAATTCCTCGGCGGCGACGCCGTCGATCTGGTGGCCGCCGTAGGTGATGAAGTTGAAGACGAAGCCCATCTTGCCGAGCTCCTCGGGGAAGCGCTTCATCTCCTCGTCGGTCATCCCGGTGGTGTCCCAGTTGAATGACGGAGAGAGGTTGTAGGCCAGCATCTGGTCGGGGAATTCGGCGTGGATCGCGTCGGCGAACTCGCGGGCGTCGGCGAGATCGGCGGTCTTCGTCTCCATCCAGAGGATGTCGGCGAACGGCGCGGCCGCGAGCGACTTGGCGATCGCGTACGGAATGCCGCCGCGGATCTGGTAGTAGCCCTCCGGGGTCTTCGACAGTTCCGGGTCCCATGGCGGGTCGACGCCCAGTTCCTTCGCCTTCTCCCGGGCGATGAAGAGCGACGCGCGCGCCGCGAACTGTCGCCACTCGTCGGGGGTCAGGCTCGGTTGCTCGTCTTCGTGCTCGTCGAACGCGAGCACCTCCGCCACGGCCTCGCTGTAGGTCATCAGCCCGGCGTCGTCCTCCCACGCCGCCACGAACCGCGACTCGACCTGGTCGAAGAGGTCGTCGATCGAGTCTTGTCCGTCGTCCCGCCGGGCGTTCACGGCGTCGGAGATCAGGCCCTGGATGCCCTGGCGCTCGAGCCAGGCGGTGGCGGCGGCGTACTCGGAGTCGGCGAGAGCGTAGAGCAGGTGGCCGTTGAGCTCCTTGACTCCCAGCTCGTAGAAGCGCCGGACCAGCGCCAGGAAACAGGCCTTGTACGAAGGGATGTCGAGGTTGGTCGCGCCGAGCAGGAACGGCTGGTCGCGCTCGTCGGCGCGGCTGTCGATGAGGTTGGCCGCCTCGGCGTCGGTGCGGGCGACGATGATGCCGGGCACCTTCATGATGTCGAGTTGGAACCGCGCCGCGTTGAGGCGTTTGATCTGTTCGTCCGACGGCACCAGCACCTTGCCGCCCTGGTGGCCGCATTTCTTGGTACCCGGGCGCTGGTCCTCGATGTGGTAGCCCGCGACGCCGACCTCGACGAAGCGGCGGATCAGGTTGCGCACGTGCGGGTCACCGCCGTGGCCGGTGTCCGCGTCGGCGATGATGAACGGCCGGTAGTCGTACGCGGGGGTGGTGGCGCGCTGCCGCTCGCTCATGTGCAGCCGCTGGTACTGCTGGTTGCGGTCGGCGGTGAGCAGGGCGCGCACCAGTACTGCGGCGTCGTCGGGCACCTGGCTCAGCGGATAGCTGGCGAGGTCCGGGCCGGGGTCCTCGGTGGTGGAGCCCTTGGCCGACGTTGCCCAGCCGCCAAGGTAGATGCCCTCGATCCCCATCCGCTTCATGGCCACCGCCTGGCCGGGCGAGTAGGGGCCGAAGGTCGTGATGCTCTTCTTGGCGGCGAACAACTCGCGCAGCCGGTCGTAGAAGGCCGCCGCCGCGTTGCGTGCCACGGTGTAGTCGGCCGGGATGGTGCCGCGCTGCTCCACTACTTGGCGGGCCGTGTATAGGCGGGTGATGCCGGCGAAGCGCGGGCCGTCGATGTATCGCTGCGTGGCGGCGAGGTCGTCTTCAAACGATGTCCGGACTTCGGTGTCCGAGTCAATGATGGCCATGGCCTTATGCTCCTCTTCGCCCACGATTCCCTTGGACGAGAGTCTATCCCCGCAGAGGGCCGTTCAATCAGGGGTCGAAAGACCCGTGCCAAAACTGTTGCCGGACGCCTGAGTCCGATCCGCGTCGGCCGCTGGGACCGTCGGGGCACACAAAACCCTTTTGATCGCTGGCGGGGGTACTGCGGGCGCGGAAGATTCGATTCTGACGGGAAAATGTTGGCAGGCAATGCCTTTCAAAGCCACCCACGACCTGCCCGCGTCGGCCGCCTGAGCCGATTCAAGAAAAATCAGCGAGCCCAGCAAACAAGAGGTATGGTCGAGTGCCATGCCCATGGAATTGCGCTATGAGCGGTGGTACCTCCCCCTTTCGGTTGCCGTCGGACTGGGACCGAAGCGCAGCGAGGTGCGGGTGGAGGCGGGGACCTTACACGTGAAGATGGGCTGGGCATTCGACGCTCATATTCCCCTGGCGTCGATCACCAGTGCCGAAAGGGCGGACGACCGAGCCTTCACCCTGGGCGTGCACTACTCGCACGGGCGCTGGCTCGTCAATGGGTCTGGCAAGGGCCTGGTGGCGTTGACGATTGAGCCACCGGTAGAGGCGAAGGCCGTAACCCGATCGATATCCCTGCGCTCGTTATGCGTCAGCGTCACCGACCCGGACGCCCTCATTGCCGCCTGCAGCGGGCCGCGAGTCTAGCCGGGGTCGGCGGCCGCCCGACGGGTCAACCAATCCCGCTGGCGGCGGACGAACTCCGCGTCGACGACTCTTCCGTGGCCCGGGACGTAGATGGCATCGGGTCCGCCTGCCGCGAGGATCCGATCGAGGGTGGCCGGCCAGGCCGCTAAATCGGAATCGGCATCGATATAGGGGTCGGCGGATTCCTCGACGAGATCACCGGTGAAGAAGACAACCGGGTCATCTTCACCTTCTGCGCTGGGCGCAATGACGACGAGGTCCGCTGTGGTGTGTCCCCGGCCCAGGTGGGCGATCGTTACGGTGCGATCGCCGAGGTCGACAACGGCGTCGTGGATACCGTGCTGCGGCGGCTTCAGTGCCGCGATCGCGCGGTCGATCTCCGCGGCGTCGGCGCCATAACTCAGGGCATGCTCACGAAGGTGATCGACAGCCGACGATAAGTACTCGACAACGTCTGGTGCGCAGTAGATTTCAGCTTCACCGAACGCCGAGGAGCCCAGGACATGGTCGAAGTGCTTGTGCGTCAACACGACATGCGTTACTGGTCGTCCCGCAATCTGGCGGGCGTCGGCGTCGATCGCGTCGGCTTCGGCCAGGGTGGTGCCGGTGTCGACGAGCAGCGCCCCGGTTCGGCCCCGCACCAGCCCGATAGTGACGTCGCAGAACGCCAGCCGACAGCGGTGCACGCTGGGCGTCAGCCGCTCCCAGGCGAAATGCATAGGGAGGAAGATATCGGTCACCAGGGCACGCTGTCAGCACACGTCGGAAATGGTTGACATGTCGGAAATCGCCGACATAGAAACTGCTGGAGACCCTTGTCCTGCGACCGGATGGGCCGGCTGGCGTGACGCCGTCACGCAGGTCTGAGCGGGGAGAGAAGGAATTCGCGATGCGCGCAGTCGTCATCACCAAGCGCGGCGATCCGTCGGTGCTGCGGGTCCAGCAGCGGCCCGATCCGCCGCCGCCGGGCCCAGGGCAGCTGCGGGTCGGGGTGCGCGCGGCGGGCGTGAACTTCGCCGATCATCTCGCCCGCGTCGGCATGTACCCCGATGCGCCAAAACTCCCGGCGGTCGTTGGCTACGAAGTCGCCGGGATCGTTGAGGCGGTTGGCGACGGTGTCGACCCCGGCCGTGTCGGCGACCGGGTGCTGGCGGGAACCCGGTTCGGCGGCTACGCCGAGATCGTCAATGTGGCGGCGAGCGACTCCGTGCCGCTGCCGGACGCGATGACCTTCGAACAGGGCGCGGCCGTCCCGGTCAACTACGCGACCGCGTGGGCCGCGCTGCACGGTTACGGGTCGCTGCGCGCCGGTGAACGGGTGCTGGTGCACGCCGCGGCCGGCGGGGTCGGCATCGCGGCCATCCAGTTCGCGAAGGCCGCCGGGGCCGAGGTGCATGGCACCGCGTCGCCCGCAAAGCATCAGAAGCTGGCCGCACTGGGGGTGGACCGAGCGATCGACTACCGCCGAGACGGCTGGTGGCATGGCCTGGAGCCGTACGATCTGGTGCTCGACGCGCTGGGCGGCACGTCGCTGCGGCGGTCCTACGCGCTGTTGCGGCCGGGCGGAAGGCTTGTGGGATACGGGGTTTCGAACCTTCAGCACGGCGAGAAGCGCTCGCTGCGGGCGGCCGCCCCGCACGCGCTGGCGATGCTGCGCGGGTTCAACCTGATCGACCAGCTCTCCGAGTCCAAGGCCGTGATCGGCCTCAACATGCTGCGGCTGTGGGACGACCGCGGCACGCTCGAGCCGTGGATCACTCCGCTCGCCAAGGCGCTCGGGGACGGGACGATCGCTCCGGTCGTCCACGCCGCGGTGCCATTCGCCGAAGCGCCGGAGGCGCACCGCATCCTGGCGGCGCGGGAGAATATCGGCAAGGTGGTCCTGGTCCCGTGAGTTTTTAGCGGCGCTGCAGTGGTTATCTATCCTCCATGGCTGTCACCGAATCCCGCGAGGTCGTCATCGAAGCGACACCGGATGAGATCCTGGATGTGCTGTTCGACATCGAATCGCTGCCGGAGTGGTCCTCGGTTCATCAAAAGGTGGAGGTTCTCGAGCGGGACGATCAGGGCCACCCCACCAGGTCGAAGCAAGTGGTCAAACTTGTCGGGGTCAGCGACGAGCAGGAGCTGGCGTACACCGCTCACGACGACGGCGTGAGCTGGACTCTGGTCAGCGCCAAACAGCAACGCGCGCAGGATGGCCGCTACACGCTGACGCCCGACGGCGACTCCACCCGGGTGAGCTTCGATCTCACCGTCGACCTGTTGATGCCAGTGCCCGGGTTCTTGATCAAGCGCGGGTCCAAAAGCCTCATGGACACCGCCACCAAGGGACTGCGTAAACGGGTACTGGAGTTGAAGAAGCGCGGCTCGTAGCGGCAAATTAGGTGCTTCCGGACGGCCGCTGCGCGCGCCACACTGTCCTTATGGAATCGACACCCGTGAGCTATTTCCACCGGGTCGCATCGGTCATCGGCGGGCTGGCGGTCCTCGTCGCGCTCGCCGGCTGCGGCGGCCACGGCGACACCCGCATGACGGCGCCGTCGACGCCGAAGGTGACGACCCTCGGGCGCACGGCCCCGGCCGCGCCCGCCGGCGGGCCGTTGACCATCAGCAGCCCGGCGTTCACCGACGGTGCGCCGATCCCCGTGCAGTACACCTGCAAGGGGGCCAACGTCGCGCCGCCGCTGACATGGTCGGCGCCGTTGGGCGCGGCACTCGTACTCGACGACCCGGACGCCGTCAACGGGCTATACGTGCACTGGGTCGTGATCGGAATCGCGCCCGGTTCGGGCAGCACAAGCGATGGTCAGACACCGGCCGGCGCGACGACGCTGCCGAACACAGGCGGGCAGCCCAGATACCAAGGACCCTGCCCGCCGACGGGAACCGGCACGCACCACTACCGGTTCACCCTCTATCAGCTTCCCAACGATTACCAGTTGCCCGGCGGCCTCGCCGGCGTCCAGGCGGCGCAGACGATCGCCGGCAGCGCGACCGCGCAGGCACAGCTCACCGGAACCTTCGGAGGCTGAGGCCGCGTTTTCAGGCCTTGTCGTCGAGCGCCTGATAAGCGGCGTTGTAGCCGGGGGTGAACGTGATTCCCGGCCCGCCGTGACATCCCGCGCCGCCGAGGTAGAGGCCGTCGATGGGAATCTGGAAGTCGAGGAATCCCTTCGGCCCGGGCCTGTTGGGACCCATCAAGTCTGGGTGCAGCAGGCCATGGCAGAAGTCGCCGGCGGGCGCGCCGAACATCGTGTTCATGTGGTAGGGCGCGAAGGTGATGTGGCGGATCACGATGTCTTTGAAGTTCGGGGCCAGCCGGGTGATCTTGTCGATAACACGTTGTGCCATCTCGTTTTTGAGTCGACCATGATCTTGGCGGTCGCTTTCGACCGGGAAGGCGTACGCGTACGCGCTGGCGGCGTGCTTACCGGGCGGGGCCATGCTCGGATCGTGGACGGACGGGATTTGCATTCCCATCGACGGGTTGTCCGGCACAATGCCCCGCCGGCAATTCTCCCAGTGCAGCTGTTGTTCTTCCGGGGCGCCGAAAATCCCGACCGACTGTTGCATGCCTTCTTCGTTCAAAAACTCATAGGGTGCGGCGAATTCGGGCAGTCCGTCGAGGGCGAAGTGGATCTGCACGAAGGAGGCCCGGTGATCGCGACCCGACAGTCGCGAGAGCAGCTCCACCGGAACATGTTCCGATGCAATGAGATCGGTGAGCGTGACGTCCGGCGCGAGGTTGGAGACCACAATCGGGGCGGTGATGGTCGACCCGTCGCGTAACCGCACCCCGGTCACCGCGCCGTGGTCGACGAGGATCTGCTCCACCTTGGCGCGGAAGCGGATCTCGCCGCCGTGGGAGACGAATTGCTCACGCAGGTGTTCGGTGAGCGCGCCGATGCCCCCCTTGAGTTTGGTCATCATCGCCGTGCTACCTGCTTCGTTCTGGGGCACGGCCAGGGCGAACGCCAGGCACGTGGCGCTGCCCGGCGTATAGGGGCCGCGGTAGGTGGAGTTGATCGCGAGGAACGCGAGCATCCCGCGCATGACCGCGTGCTTGTCCTTGTCGGGCAGGTACCGGTCGATGACGTCCATCGCCGAGCCGAACAACATTTCGTGAACGGCCCGTCGCTCGGCGTCGTTGGCCGCGCAGGCATACATCTCGTCGAGGGTCTTGGGTGGTGTGCGGACGTCGAAGCGGCCCAGGGCCTTTGCGGGGCCCTGGCTCCAGCCGATCAATTCGGCCATGCCGGTGACGGCTTCGATGCCGTGCTTCTCGGCCAGGTGCGTCATCAGCTGCATCGGGTCGCGGTAGAAGACCATCGGCTCCTCACCGTGGTCGCCGATGTTGGTGGACATCACCTCCGGCTCGACCGTGGGCAGGGTGTCCAGCCCGAGGTCCTTGGTGATTTGGCTCGCCGTCGGGAACTGGACGGAACCGGCGATCTCGTACCGGAAGCCGTCGATCAATTCGACGGTCGCCGCCATGCCGCCCGCATAGGTGTTGGCTTCCAGGCACAGCGTCCGCACCCCCGCGCGCTGCAGAACAGTCGCCGCGGTCAAGCCGTTGTGGCCCGCTCCCACGACGATCGCGGCATAGTCCGGCATGGTTTTCTCCCTCAGTTGGCGCGTGACAAGAATATGTCAGTACTGACATGATTGGAAGATGTCAGTCCTGACGAGTTCTGGCCGGCTGGGATACCATTCCGGTGGGATGACCGCGCCGACGAACCGCCATGAGCTACGCCGACGATCGACGCACGAGGCACTGCGCCAAGCTGCGCTGAAAAGCTTTGCGCGCAAGGGATTTGCCAACGTCACCGTGACCGAGCTGGCCCGGGAGGCCGGCGTCACCGAACGGACCTTCTTCCGCCACTTTCCCACCAAGGAGGCGGTGCTCTTCCGGGACTACGAAACGCAGCTGGAATGGCTGGCTGAGGCGCTCGCCGGCCGCCCCGCCTCTGAATCGCTCTTCGATGCGGTGCTGGCGAGCGTCGCGGCCTTCCCGCACGACCTTGAAGTGGTCCGTCAGGCCGCGACGGCCCGCGCGGAGTTGATCAGCGCCGAACGCATCGCGAGCCATCTGCGCGTCGTGCAATCGTCGTTCGCGCAAGTGCTGACCGACTTCGTCAGGGGCCGCAACCCGGACGTGCCGAACATCGATCTGCTCGCCGAGGTCACCGGCTCGGCTATGGCCGCCGCCCTCGTTGTGGCAGTGGAGCATTGGGGGCGCAACGGCGCCACCGGCGACCTCGGCGAACTGGTGGCGTCCAGCCTGGAGCTGCTGCGTTCCGGTTTGGCTCTCCCCCCGCGCTGAGTGTGCATTGAGGGCGACACGCCGACGGATGCCGCCGTGTGCGCACACTCAAATGCTTTGCGCCGCTCTCAGGGGCTCTCCAGGGCTGCCTCGACGAAGCGGCGCAGCACGGCGTTGCGGACGCGTGGCAGAAAGGCAAGCGACACCGGGCTCTCGGGTGCTCCCCGCAGCGCGACGAACCGGACGCCGGGGTGGATGTTGCGCCGCACGGCGACGTCGGGGATCACGCCGATGCCGCGGTCGGCCGCGACGGATTCCAGCCATTCATCGAAATTGGTCGTCTCCACGATGTTTTCCGGCCCCTCGCCCGCCGGCCACGACCATGGCCCGGTGGTCCCGCTGGCGGTGTTGACGACCAACGGCCACTGCGGGACCTCGCCCCAATCCAATTCCGACCTGGTGGCCAGCGGCGAGTGGACCGAACACACCGCCACCCGGGACTCGTCGAAGAGGTGCACCACCCGCACGGTGGTTGACGTGACCTGCCCGCGGACCACGGCGACGTCGACCCTGCCCTGCTGCACCGCGCTCAGCGCATCGTCGGTGCGGACCAGCCTGACCGTGGTCCCGGTGACCCGCTCGAAACGGGCGACGGTTTCCTGCGCCCACGGGTCGGGCAGCAACCAGCTGAATCCGAGGGCGATGCTCGCCTGCCGACGTACGGCGCCGAACGCCCGCTCCAGCTCCGCGAGTACCCGCTCGACGTGGTCGAGGAACGTCTGCCCGGCCCGGGTCGTCTCGACGCGCCGCGAAGTGCGGTCCACCAGCGTCACGCCGAGCGCGTCTTCCAGCTGCCGGACGGTGCGGCTGAGCGCCGGTTGGGTGATGCGGAGTTCGTCGGCGGCCTGGGTGAACGACTTGAGTCGTGCCACCGCCTCGAACGCGCGCCCATGCCTGACAAGCATAGATCGATTACAGCAGGCATTTCACACCCGATCTCGACGGACCTAACGTCGTAGCCAAGGACATAGCTCAGAGGAGACGACATGCCGCTGCTTTACATCGACCTCATCGAGGGCCGGACGCCGTCGGAGGTCGGGGCGTTGCTCGACGCGATTCACGAGTCCGTGGTCGAAGCGTTCGGGGTGCCGCCGCGGGACCGCTATCAGGTGGTGCGCACCCACCCCGCCCACGAAATCGTCGCTCTGGATACCGGTCTCGGCATCACCCGCTCGCCGCAACAGGTGATCGTGCACATGGTGAGCCGGCGGCGCACGCGGGCGATGAAGGAGAAGTTCTACGAGCTGATGGCCGGCAACCTGGCCGACCGGTGCGGGCTCGACCCGGCCGACCTGATCGTCTCGATCAGCGAAAACGGGGACGAGGATTGGTCTTTCGGCCTCGGCCGGGCGCAGTTTCTCACCGGGGAGCTGAAATGAGCCTCGGCACTCGACTCACGAAGTCCTTCGGTATCGAACACCCCGTTGTGCTCGCCCCGATGGCGATGATCTCCGGCGGCCGGCTGGCGGCGGCGGTGACGGCGGCCGGTGGCCTGGGCCTCATCGGCGGCGGCTACGGCGACGCGGAATGGCTGCGGCGCGAATTCGACCGAGCCGAAGGGGCAAACGTCGGATGCGGGTTCATCACCTGGAGCTTGGCCCGCCAACCCGAACTGCTCGACGCGGCCCTGGCCCGGCGGCCCGCCGCGATCATGCTGTCCTTCGGTGAACTGCAGCCGTTCGCCGACCGCATTCGCGCCGCCCGCGTCCCCGTCATCGCGCAGGCGCAAAAGCTCGACCACGCGCGCCAGGCCCTGGACGCCGGCGCGGACGTCGTCGTGGCCCAGGGCGGCGAGGCCGGCGGTCACGGCATGACCGCCCGGTCCACCTTCACGCTGGTGCCCGACGTCGTCGACCTCGTCGCCGAACGTTCACCGGACACCCTGGTGCTGGCGGCGGGCGGGATCAGCGACGGGCGCGGGCTGGCCGCCGCGCTGGCGCTCGGTGCCGACGGCGCGCTCGTGGGCACCAGGTTCTGGGCGTCGCCGGAGGCTTTGGTGTCGCCCCGCGCCCACGAGCGGGCGCTGGCGGCCGGTGGGGACGACACCTTCCGCACGCGCGCCTATGACCTTGTGCGGCGGCTGGATTGGCCGGCTGAATACAACGCGCGGGCGCTGGGTAACGCCTTTCTCGACAGGTGGCATGGCAACGAGGACCAGCTGGCGGCGGCGCTGCCCGAAGCGGCGGCCGACTACGAAAAGGCAATCGCCGCTGAGGATTTCGACACCGCCGCCGTACTCGTCGGCGAGGGTGTGGGGCTGGTCCGCCAGGTGCGGCCCGCGGCCGACATCATGGTCGACATGGTCGAGCAGGCCGCCCGCATCCTGAATCGCGCGGCCGGGCCGGGCTCAGTACAGCGGTGACCAGTCCGACGTCCGCAGCAGGCGGCTCTGCCACTGGTCGCGGTACTGCAGGGCGTCGAACATGTAGCTGCCCGGCGCCCGGTGCTCCGGCGGGATCTCCTTGGTCAGCAGGTGGACCAGTGCCGCATAGTTGTTGGAGTCATCGATCTTCTGCCACAGCATGGCCTCTCGTCGCCGATGGCTTCCATGCGCCACCTGGAAGCATGCCTGAATGTCGAGGATGCGCATCCTGGCCGACGCCTGGGACAGCGGCCGATAGTAGATCTCGTCCCAGGAGCGGATGTAATCGTCGAGCGGTGCGTACGGCCAGCCGGTGTCCTCCATGAACATCGTCAGCGGGTGGGTCTCAGCGGTCGTCGGCACGCTGTTGAGGTCGACGGCCTGCAGCGGTGACCAGGCAACCGGCAGCAGCAGCTTGCCCGTCACTTCGTGGCGCAGGTTGTCGAGTTCACGCATCCACGGCCGGAGGTCACCGCTTTGGGCTCTGCGCGCGAGCCTTTCCCAGGCCGCTCCGTCGACGATGCCGGTGATGGTGACCACGTTGTAGGACAACCCCGACCCGTGGGCCTGGTTGGTGTACCAGAGCAGTCGCGCGTTGTCCTCCTCGGCCAGCGTGGGCATCCAGCCCTCGCGGTAGGCGGCCTCGAATTCGTCCTGCCGCGCGCCGACCACTTTGTGGGTCTCGTGAAGGAACAGCATCGGGACTCCTTGCCTTCAAGCTTCTTTGGCGATCAGCGCGGCGAGCTGGCGGCGGCTGACCTTGCCGGTCGAGTTGTAGGGGATGTTGTCGACGATTGCCAGCCGCTCGGGCAACTTGAAGTAGGCGATCAACTCGCGACAGTGTGATCGCAGCTCCTCGAGAGTCACTGGGGCGCTTGCCACCACCGCGACCCCCACTCGCTGGCCCAGTTCGTCGTCGGCGATTCCGGCGACCGCCACGTCACGCACCGCCGGGTGGGAACGAAGCGCTTCCTCCACTTCGACCGGCCCGAACTTCTCTCCCCCGCGGTTGATGGTGTCGCTGAGCCGTCCGCTCGGAAAGATGTAGCCGTCGGAGTCTTGGCGGGCGAGATCACCGGTGCGCAGCCAGCCTTCGGTGACGTTCTGGGTGGTGTTCACCCACAACTCGCCGACCGTCCCGGGCTTCACGTCCTCTCCCGTTTCGGGGTCCACCACTCGCACGTCGACTCCGGGCAGCGGCCGGCCGACCGACCCCGCCCGGGCGGGGTCGCGATGATCGGCCGGCATCAGCGTCGTATACGCGCCGAGGGTCTCGGTCTGACCAAATACGTTGGCGAAAGCCACGTGTGGGAAGGCAGCCATCGCCCGGCGGACCAAACTGATGGGCGCGGCGGCGGCCCCGTAGGCGATGGCGAGCAGAGACGACAAGTCGGCGTCGGCGAAGTCGGGATGGTCGAGGATGCGCTGCAGCATCGTGGGAACCAGGAAGGTGGTGGTCACCCGATGCTCGGACACCAGGCGTAACCACTCGCCGGCGTCGAATCGCCGCTGTACCACCGACGTATTGCCCGAGTACAAACTGCCGAGCGTGCCCAGTGCGCCCCCGACGTGGAAGAACGGCACGCACATCATCCCCACCGAGGGTTTGGCGTCGGGCCGCAACGGTGCCGCCATCCCCTTGATCCGCCTTGCCAGCTGCCGGCCGCTGATGCCGACGGCCTTCGGCAGTCCCGTTGTCCCGCTGGTGAACAGGACCAAGGCATCGCGGTCAGCGTCGTCGCCGGGCGGCGCTGACGAACTGACGCCTTCCAGCAGATCGGCGTCCGTCAACACCGTCGGCGCGCCGGCCTCGCGGAGCCGGTCGACGTACGGCTCCCCCGCGACGGCCACCTCGGCACAGCCCGCACTCGTCAAAAGCCCGTGCAGCTCAGGCGGGGTCAGCGCGGGATTCATCAGCGTGGCCGCGGCACCGATGCGAGCCGCCCCCAGCACGGCCGCGATCGAGAGCACACTTCCGCCGTCGACAACCGCGACGCGTTGGCCGGGCGCCACGCCCCGGTCGGCCAGGCCGGCGGCGCACTGACGCACGGACGCCGCCAGTTCGCCGTAGCCGAGCGAGCGCCCATCGATGATCAGCGCAACGCGAGCGGGATCGGCCGTCGCGGCGGCCTCGAGCATCGTTCCGATATTCATCGTGCGGCTCAGTACAGGGGTGACCACGCGGAGGTGCGCAGCAGCCGACTGGTCCACTGGTCCCGCAAGTCGAGGGCATCGTGCATCCAGGTCCCCGGGGCGCGGTACTCGGAGGGGATCGGGGTCCGCAGCAGTTCGAGCAGCTGCTCGGGCCGTTGAATGCGCTGCATCAGAATCACCTCGCGGCGAAGGTGGCTGCCCAGGACGGGCTGAAAAGCCGCCTGGATCACCAGCATTGACGATGGTCGTTGCAGGCTTTGGGCATACACGTCGCCGCTGCGATCGATGTATTCCTCGAACTTGTCCGGGTAGGGCCACATGGTGTCTTCCATGTAGAGGCTGAGTTCGTGCTCACGCCCGTCGACCGGTACCTCCCCCAACGGCAGCTGCTGGAGCGGCGACCACGGCAGGGGCGCCAGCAGTTTCGCCTCGACGTCGTAGCGCAGTTCGTCCAGCTCGCGCATCCACGCCTGCAGGTCACCCTGTTGCACCCGGAGCGCAAGGCGCTCCCACGCCGGCCCGTCGCAGACGGCGGTGACGGTCACGACGGTGTAGGACGGGCCGCTGCCCTGGGCGTGGTCGGCGTACCAGAGCAGCCGGGCATCGTCACCGGCGGCAAGCATGGGCATCCAGCCCTGCCGGAACGCGGCCTCGAAGTCGTCTTCGCAGCGGCCGCGCACCTTGTGCACCTCGTGCATGAACAGCATGCCGAGACCTCCCACCGACGGCGCCCGGCCTTGGACGCCCTCGTCCAACGGACGCTAACCCCGACCGGTTGCCATGTCCATGGGTGGTTGCCCGTGCGGATCTGGGGCCCTGGACACCCGACTTGCGAACTGGTTTGCTCGACTCAGTAATTACTTCGTCGGGCAGGAGTCGCCGATGGGCCGCCTCAACGTGCCGGATGGTCCGGGTGGCGAAGCCGCCATGATCTGGACGCTGCGACCGCAACTCGGCGACATGGTGGAGCGGATGATCCGCGGCGCATACCAGCAGAGCGTTCTGCCGGCCGACGAGCGCGAGCTGGCCAGGATGCGCATCGCGCAGATCAACGACTGCGTTGCCTGCTCCGACTTTCGGGCCCAGTCCGTGCTGGACGCCGGCGTCGCGCCCGAGCTCTACGACAACGTCGCCGCGTACGCCAGCTACCCGGGCTACACGCCGCGCCAGCGGCTGGCCATCGAATACGCCGAGCGGTTCGCCACCGATCATGCGTCGCTGGACGACGCCTTCTTCGGGCGGCTGCGGGAGTCGTTCTCCGACCCCGAGATCCTCGATCTCACCCTGTGCGTCGCGGTGTTTCTGGGCTTGGGCCGCTCGTTGACCGTGTTGGGTGTCGATCAGTCCTGCGCAATCGATCTCTAGTAAGGAACCGAATGGACCTAGCCACCGTCGACGAACTGCTGACGACGACGCGGTCGGTGCGTAAGCGCCTCGACTTGGACCGGCCGGTCGGTCGCGAGGTGATCCTCGAGTGCGTCCGGCTGGCGATGCAAGCGCCCACGGCGAGCAACACGCAGGACTGGCGGTGGCTGGTGATCACCGATGCGGAGAAACGCGCCGCGATCGCCGAGATCTACCGCAGCGTCGGCGCCGAGTATCTCGCGTACGCCGCCAAGGACGCGTCCGACCCGCAAACCCAGCGGGTGTACGCGAGCGCGTTGAGCCTGACCGACACGCTGGGCAAGGTTCCCGTGCACGTGATCCCCTGCCTGGCGAACCGCATCGACAACTCCAACCTGTTGGTCGCCGCGTCGGCCTGGGCGTCGATCATCCCGGCCGGCTGGAGCTTCTTGCTCGCGCTGCGGTCGCGGGGGCTGGGATCAGTGTGGACGACGATCCATCTGGCCAAGGAACGAGAAGTGGCCGAGTTGCTCGGCATCCCGGACACGGTTACGCAGGCCGCGCTGTTCCCGGTGGCCTACACGATCGGCACCGACTTCCGGCCGGCCGCGCGGCCGCCCGCGGAAACCGTGACGTTCTGGGATAGCTGGGGAGACGGCTGATGCAGTCCTACACCGTGCGATTTCACGTCGATGCACCCCCGGCGAAGGTATGGCGGGTGCTGCATCCGCCCGCGCCGCCCAACGCGCCGCGGCCTCGACGACTCGAATGGCCGGGCGGCAGCATGGAGATCCTCAACGAGGGCAACGAAGCGGGCGAGGGTCTGGTCCGCACCTGCATCTACGAAGTGCCCAAGTACCTGCTGTCGGGCGGCCGGGCGCGGTCGTGGGAAACCGTCACGGAGGCCGAAACCAACAAACTGTCGCGCTATGTGGCCGTCGGCGCGCCGCTCTGGTCCCGGGCCGAGGGCTACCACCAACTCGAGGAGCAGCCGGACGGGACCACCATGCTGACCTTCCACGAGACCTACCACGCCTACAACCCGGTGCTGCGCTTCCTTCTCGAACGGCCGGTGCACGCGAGGATTTCTCGCGACAACCTCAAAACGTACGAGCATGCGCTCGGCTATGCCGGCCGCGTGCGGCGGCTCGCTTAGGGGTTCGTTGGCGCCGTGACCACGGGATACGCGTCCCGGGGCAGTGGCCGCCGGATGCCGCTTTACGTGAATTCGGCTGCTCAGCCCGGTACGCTGGCGTGCTATGGGGTTTGAGGCTGGTTTACCTACCGCGGCGCGGTTGACCGTCGCGGGACTGATGATCGCGGGCTGGGCAGTGTCGGCGGGCGTTGCGGGGGCCGATCCGGACCAGACGCCGCCACCCTCACCATCGCCGGCCGCGTCGCAGGGGCCCCCACCCGGACCCCCACCGTCGTCAGCCTCACCGGCACCCTCGCCCGCAGCCTCGTCGGCGCCGTCACCGGGAGCTACCCCCGGACCGGGACCGAAGACGACCATCGACAAGGACGGCATCTACAACGTCGGGACCGACATCGTGCCGGGCATCTACAGCTCGGGCGGACCCGTCAACAACGGCACCTGCTACTGGAAGCGGACGGGAAATCCCGACGGCAACCTCATCGACAATTCGATGAGCAAGAAGCCGCAAGTCGTGCAGATCGACCCGACGGACAAGGCGTTCAAGACGTCGGGTTGCCAGCCCTGGCAGCTGACCCCGGACGCCACCCCACCGCCCAATACACCGCCCGCCGGGGTGCAGGGCGCGCTCGGCCTGCTCAACGGGTTGCTCGGCGGCCAGGGTGGGCAGCAGCCGCCTTCGCCTCCCCCTCCCCACTCCTGACGGGAACTGACGCTGGACGGCCGCGACCCCGCGATCCGTCCGTTTTCGCTACGGTGGCGCCGTGGCCAGTGCGCAACAGATCGTCGTCGTCGGTGCCGGAGTCAGCGGACTGACGTCGGCGGTGTGCCTGGCCGAGGCCGGCTGGCCGGTGCGGGTCTGGACCGCCGCCATGCCACAGCACACGACCTCGAAGGTGGCTGGCGCGGTATGGCTGCCGCCGCGGCCTGCCGAACGTGCCAGCGACACGCTCGATTGGACCGAGCGCTCGCTGGGTGTCTTCCGCGAACTCGCCGACGATCCCAGCTCGGGTGTTCAACTGGCGCCGGCGCTGGCCGTCGGCGAATTGACTGCGACCGATGCGATGTCGTCCGCCGCGGCATTGATTCCCGGCCTGCGGCCGGCCGACCGGGCCGACCTCCCCGACGGCTTTCGCAACGGCTTTTGTGCCACGCTGCCGATGGTTGACATGCCGCAGTATCTCGACTACCTGACCCGGCGGCTGACCGAGGCAGGCGGCCAAATCGAGGAGCATCCGGTGCGGTCACTGGCCGAGGCCGCCGACGCCGCGCCGATCGTGGTCAACTGCGCCGGCCTCGCGGCGCGACCGCTGACCGGCGACGACACACTGCGCCCGCTGTTCGGCCAGCACGTCGTGCTCACCAATCCCGGTCTGCGGCAACTGTTTCTGGAGATCAACGGCGGCCCGGAATGGACCTGCTACTTCCCCCACCCGAAGCGTGTGGTGTGCGGCGGCATCAGCATTCCCGGCCGCTGGGACACCGCTGCCGACCCCGACGTGACCGAACGAATCCTGCACCGCTGCCGTCAGATCGAGCCGCGGCTCGCCGAAGCCGAGGTGATCGAGACCATCACCGGGCTGCGTCCCGACCGTCCCTCGGTGCGGGTGGAGGCCGAGCCGCTCGGACGGGCACGGTGCATCCACAACTATGGCCACGGCGGCAATGGCGTGACCTTGTCGTGGGGATGCGCGCGCGACGTGGTCCGCCTGGCCGGTCAGCGGGAGGCGCGGTGAGCATCGACTACGCGCTGGACGCTCACATCGCCACCATCACGATCAACCGTCCCGAGACCCGCAACTCGCTGGACATGGAACATTTCCGCGACCTGGCCCACGCGTGGGCGGCGTTCCGCGACGACACCAGCGCCTGGGTGGCGGTGATCACCGGTGTGGGGCAAGACTTTTGCACCGGCGCCGACCTGAAGAAGTTCATCCCCGAACTCACCGGGGACCTGCCGCAGCCGGAGGGATGGAACAAGGACGACGCCATCCACGCCGTCCTGCACCGCTTCCCCGTCTACAAGCCGATCATCGCGGCGGTCAACGGCACCTGCGTGGCGGGCGGCTTCGAGATGCTGAGTTCCACCGACATCCGAGTCGCCGTACCCGCCGCGCGATTCGCGGTGATGGAGCCCAAGCGGGGCCTTTTCGCCGGCGGCGGGAGCACGGTGCGGCTGCCACGGCAGATGCCCTACCCGCTGGCGATGGAGCTGCTGCTGACCGCCGACATGGTGGACGCGGAGCGAGCGCTGGCGATGGGACTGATCAATCGCGTGGTCCCGCCGGAGCGGCTGATGGACACCGCGTACGACTACGCCGAGCGCATCGCGGCGAACGCGCCGCTCGCGGTCTTCGCGACGAAGCAGTCGGCCGTCGAGGGTTTGGCGCTGGACCTGGAGTCGGCATACGACAACGAAACCCGGCACAGCGACCGCATTTTCGAGACCCAGGACGCAAAGGAAGGCCCGCGGGCCTTTGCCGAGAAGCGTCCGCCGCGGTGGGAGGGCCGCTAGCGGCGGCTGACGTCCCGAATGATCAGCGACAGCAGCCAGCTCACGATGGACAACACGATCGCGGCCCAGATCGCGGTCCACCAGAAATGATCGATCTGCAAACCCCAATGGGTGGTGTGCTCGGTGATCCAGGCGGTGATCCACAACATCAGCGCGTTGACGACGACATGGAACAAGCCAAGCGTCAGGATGTACAGCGGGATAGACAAGAGCTGGACAATCGGCTTGATGAACGCGTTGACCAGACCGAAGATGACGGCGACGACGAAGATGATGCCGAGCCGCTCCAGCTTCGTGTCACCGCCGACGAACGTGATCCCGTGGACGAACTTCGTGACCAGCCATAGCGCGAAACCGGTCAGTGCGGCGCGCAGCAGAAAAGGGCCCATGCTCACGATCCTCTCACCAGGCGGCCCGTTTTAGTTCAAGTTGTAGAAGCGCTGCGCGTTCAATCCGCCGATCTTTTCGCGGGCCTCTTCGCTGATGTCCGCGCGGGTCCGCAGGTGCTTGGTGCTTTCCGGCCATTCGCCGTCCCAGTGCGGGTAGTCGCTGGCGAACATGATGAAGTCGGCGCCGAGCACGTCGATCACCCCGGGCAGGATCGGCTCCTCCGGCTCGCACGTCACCCAGATGTTGCCCGCGGCCAGGTATTCGTGCGGGTCGCGGCGCCAGCCGCGTTCGACCCAATCGCCGCGCTTCTCGTAGTGCTCGTGCAGGCGATCCATGAAGAACGGGACCCAACCCGCGCCCGCCTCGAGGAAGGCGACACGCACTTGTGGGTGGCGCTCGAAGACGCCGCCGGAGACCAGCGCGGTCATGGCCGTCATCTGGTCGAACGGGAAACTGATGCAGTGCACCTGAATGTAATTGGTGAAGCGGTCCACACCGATCTTCGGCAGGTGAATGCCCGGGGCGCCATGAATGCCCAGCGGCATCTCCAGGTCGACCGCGGCGGCGTAGAAGGGGTCGAGGTCGGGGTGGTCGAGGTTACGGGTCTTGAG
The DNA here is from genome assembly GCF_002102255.1 of Mycobacterium nebraskense. GTDB lineage: Bacteria > Actinomycetota > Actinomycetes > Mycobacteriales > Mycobacteriaceae > Mycobacterium > Mycobacterium nebraskense. The sequence continues at coordinate 24,218 of NZ_LQPH01000126.1, read as the reverse complement.
TGCCGGCGGGACCAGAGTAGCCACCAGCCCAAGGTCTTTCGCTTCGGTCATGACGTCGATCGCCGCCTGGCCGTGCTCGATCGGGGTGACAGCGACACCCTTTAGCCGGCCGCCCGACGGGGCGCAGTAATCCGCGATCCACTGGTTGTAGAGGCGGGCGAACCCGGCGGCGAACTCGGGGTCCTCGAGGCTGGGCGCGCACAGGCCGAGACTCGGATACAACACCATCGTGTCGATGTGGTCGCGATCGGCATCGCCCAGCACGCCCTCGGTCGAGCGGCAGTTGATGTCCGGCGCCTTGCTGATGCCGTGCTCGGGCGGACAACCGGCACCCGGGCCCTGGTCCTCCGGGTAGTTGCGGCCTTCGAACGTCAACCGCAGCCGCCCGTCGGTGCTGGGCTTGACGTGCTGCGGCCAGCGTTTGATCGCTTCGATTGCCAGCGAGGAGTTCTCGGCGACGTGTCCGTCGGCGTCGATGATGCGCATGTATTCGCAACTTACTCTCGCGGATTGCATGTTGAAACGGTTCACGCGATCGCATCGGCGCGCAGACGAGTGCGATCGACGCCGATCCAATTCTTGACAATTGCTGGATAGCGCCCGCCGTTGTCTCCCCGTGGACTGCTGAACCGAAAGGGTTATGAGCATTCTACTCTCGGCTCGCCTACGCGCGCGTCGATTTCGAAATAGTGACAGAAGAACAACGGTTCAAGACTACGACGATTTGTCCCGTACCGTATTCATGGCAAACCTAGAAAGGAAATCGATGAGCGATTCTCTTTCGAGGGGAATGGCGCGGCGCGACTTCCTGACAAAAGCAGCTTTACTGGGCGGCTCCGCAATTATCGCGCCATGGATCTCCCCGGTGAACGTGAACGCTGCTCCGATTGGCGCGGCCGCGCAGTCTTCGACGGGATTCGACCCGGCTTTCGCCCTCAATGTGGCCATTCCCTTGGCTTTTTCCGCGTACAACGCAATGTCCGGCAGCCCGTTGAACCTTCCGCCGGGCTACCAAGCGACCGCGCAGATCCAAGGCGACCGTGCTCTCGCGGCGGCATTGGCTGCCCAACATCCTGTGGCGGCAAAAATGGTGCTGCGAAACAACATCTTCGGCCTCATTGGCAATAACCTCTCCACCGGCACCGCATTCGTGGCGTTTCGTGGCACCACCGACCTCGACGACGTGCTCACGGACTTGGACATCATTCCCACGCCCTACGGATTCGTTCCCAAGTTCGGATGCGTGCAGGGTGGCTTTCACGCCGTCTATCGCATGGTCCGCGCCAGCATCATGGCCAACCTGGGCGCAGCGTGCGCGGGGTGCAATAACCTCCTGATCGTCGGACACAGCCTGGGCGGGGCGCTTTCCGTTGTCTCCGCGCCCGATATCTTCGTGAACATCCCGCCGAATCTTGCGCCTCGCCTCATCACCTTTGCCGGGCCAAAGTCCGGGTTCACCGATTTCGTCAACCCGTTCAATGAGACCATCAGCTCCTGCTACCGAGTGGTGAACTATTCCGATCTCATTCCGCTGCTACCGCCTTGCCCCTACGAGCACGTCGGCAGCGCGATCTACATCAACAGCGGCGGTCTCGGCGCAGTATGGCGCCACAGCCTCTATGCCTATCGGCTGGGAATGCAAAAGCTGGTGGGATGAGCGCCGGGGCCCCCGCCGTGATGGCACGCGGGGAGAAGACTCGCCATCCCGCGCCGGGTAGGCCACGATGCTGACGTGACCACACAACGGTTGACCGCCGATCAGCGAAACTCGTTCATCGCGGCGTTGTTGGGCTGGACGATGGACGCCTTCGACTATTTCATCGTCGTGCTCGTCTACGCCGACATCGCCAAGACTTTTCACCACAGCAAGGCCGAGGTCGCGTTCGTCACCACCGCCACCCTGGTCATGCGGCCGGTCGGCGCGCTGCTGTTCGGGCTGTGGGCCGACCGCGTCGGTCGGCGGCTGCCGCTGATGGTGGACGTGATTTTCTACTCCGTGGTCGGCTTCCTGTGCGCGTTCGCACCCAACTTCACCGTGCTGGTGATCCTGCGACTGCTCTACGGCATCGGCATGGGCGGTGAGTGGGGCCTGGGCGCCGCGCTCGCCATGGAGAAGGTTCCGGTCGAGCGACGCGGCTTCTTCTCCGGGCTGCTGCAGGAGGGCTATGCGTTCGGCTACTTGTTGGCGAGCGTCGCGTCGCTGGTGGTGATGAATTGGCTTGGGCTGTCGTGGCGCTGGCTCTTCGCTTTGAGCATCATCCCCGCGCTGGTCAGCCTGATCATCCGCTACCGGGTGGAGGAGTCCGAAGTCTGGGAAGCCGCGCAGGATCAGATGAAACTGACCAGCACCAGAATCCGCGATGTGTTGCGCGACGGGGCGATCGTCCGCCGGTTCTTCTACTTGGTGCTGCTGATGACGGCATTCAACTGGATGAGCCACGGCACCCAGGACGTCTACCCGACGTTCCTGACGTCGACCGCCAACCATGGCGCCGGCCTGTCCAGCGCGACGGTCAAATGGATCGTCATCGTCTACAACCTGGGCGCCATCATCGGGGGGCTGGTCTTCGGCACGTTGTCGCAGCGTTTCAGCCGCCGCTACACCATCATCTTTTGTGCGCTGTTGGGACTGCCGATCGTTCCGCTGTTCGCCTACTCGCGCACGGCGGCGATGCTGTGCCTCGGCTCGTTCCTGATGCAGCTGTGCGTGCAGGGAGCCTGGGGGGTGATTCCCGCCCACCTGACCGAGATGTCGCCGGACGCCATCCGTGGTCTCTACCCGGGCGTTACCTACCAGTTGGGGAACCTGCTGGCTGCCTTCAACCTACCCATTCAGGAGCGCCTGGCGGAGTCACACGGTTATCCCTTCGCCTTGGCGGCGACGATCGTGCCCGTGCTGATCGCCGTGGCGTTCCTGACGCTGATCGGTAAGGACGCCACGGGTATTCGCTTCGGAACCGCCGAAAGCGCCTTTCTGCCAACCGAAATGACGTGAGCCCTAGTTGGTGGCGCCCAGCAGGCGCCGCAGCAGGTGCATCGCCACCGTCGTGGAGCGCTCCCGGATATCGGAGCGGTTGCCGGGCAGCCGCAACGTGCGGGTGTCCTTACGGCCGTCCGCGAGCATCGCCGTGAAACACACTGTGCCCACCGGCTTTTCGGGAGTGCCGCCACCCGGACCGGCGATTCCGGTGATCGCGACGGCGGTGTCGGCGCCAAAGCGGCGCAGCGCGCCGGCCGCCATCGCCTCGGCCACCGGCTCGGACACCGCGCCGTGGGCCTCGATCAGCGCCGGGTCGACGCCGAGCAGCTCCGCCTTCGCATCGTTGGAGTAGGCCACCACACCGCCGGCCACGTAGTCCGACGATCCGGGCCGGTCGGTCAGCCGCGCCGCCAACAGCCCGGCGGTGCAGGATTCGGCGGTCGCTATCCGGCGCCCGGCCAGCGACAGGGCGACCAGATCGTCCACCGTGGTTCCATCCTCGGAGAAGAGCTGCTGTCCGTGTCGGTCGCGGATCAGCTGCACCAGCTTCCCGTAGCTGGCGGCGGCGTCGGGCTCGTAGCGCGTGACCATCTCGACCTCGCCCCGCCGCAAGCAGGTGGTGATCTCGAGCGACTCGAAGCCGGGAACCGACGTCTCGGCGTCGCGCAGCGTCTCGGCCAGACCCGATTCGGGCAGCCCGAACATGCGCACGGTCTCCTGCCGATAGAGCGTGCGGCCGGCGATGGCCTGCTGCGCCGCAGGCGTCTCGATGGCCCGGCGCCACATCGGCTGCAGCTCGCGCGGCGGCCCCGGAAGCACGATGACCGTCGGCTTGCCGGGGACGACCACACCGGGCGCGGTGCCGACCGGGTCGAGCACCTGCGCTCCGGCGGGAATCATCGCCTGCTTGCGGTTGGCGGCGCGCACGGCCTCGAAGTCGACACCTTCGAAGCGCACCATCAGCTTTTTGAGGATGTTCGCGATCTTGTTCTCGGTCTCGTCGTCCAACACCAGCTCGCGCCCGCAGAACCGCGCCACGACCTCAACCGTCATGTCGTCGGCCGTCGGCCCCAGGCCACCGCTGGTGACGATCAGATCCATGCCCTGTTCCGCCATGAAGCGCAGCTGCGCCTCGATGTCGGCGGGACGGTCGCCGCAGATGGTGATGTGCGCCAGCTCGACGCCCAGCTCCAGAAGACGATCGGCGATCCACGGGCCGTTCGCATCATGGACGCGCCCGGTGAGGACTTCGGTTCCGGTGACGACGATGCCTGCGCGTGCGCTCACCGCCATGAGCCTACTGGCAGGCCTGGGCGACAATGAGCCGATGATCGAGCTAGAGGTTTTGCAGGCGGACGTCACCAAGCTCGACGTCGACGCGATCACCAACGCGGCCAACACACAACTGCGGCACGCGGGCGGTGTCGCCGCGGCGATCGCGCGCGCCGGTGGCCCGGCGGTGCAGCGCGAGTCGACCGAGAAGGCGCCCATCGGGCTCGGGGACGCCGTCGAGACCACGGCCGGCGACATGCCGGCGCGCTACGTCATCCACGCCGCGACCATGGAGCTCGGCGGCCCGACCTCGGCGGAGATCATCGCCCGGGCCGCCGCCTCAACGCTGCGGAAGGCCGACGAGCTCGGCTGCCGGACGCTGGGGCTGGTCGCCTTCGGTACCGGCGTCGGCGGTTTCCCGCTCGACGAGGCGGCGCGGTTGATGGTCGACGCCGTCCGGCTACACCAGGCGAAGTCGTTAGAGAAAGTGGTGTTCGCGGTCCATGGCGACGCGGCCGAGCGGGCGTTCCGGGACGCCGTAGCGGGCTAACCCTCTTCGAGGTAACGCTCGACGGAGGCGACCTTGTGCGTCATCGCGTCGCTGACGCCGGCCCGCAAATCCGCCTTGATCACCGTGCTGACCCGGGGTGCGCGAGCGGCCACCGCCTCGACCGCGCGCTGCACGACCGCCATCACTTCTTCCCAGGTTTCGCCCTCGATCACGGTGAACATCGAATCCGTCTTGTTGGGCAGGCCGGAATCGCGAACCACCCGAACCGCTTCGGCGACGATCTCGCCGACGCCCTCGCCCACACCCATTGGCGTGACGGAGAACGCGACGAGCACGGACACTCAACGAGCGTACCCAACCTTTTCCGCGGCCGGCCTGGCAGCATCAAGGCCCATGCGCGTTTTGGTGCAACGGGTCGCGTCGGCGACGGTGTCGGTCGGCGGCGAAGTGGTCGGGGCCATCCGGCCCGACGGTCAGGGCCTGCTTGCCTTCGTCGGCGTCACCCACAGCGATGACCTCGACAAGGCGCGACGCCTCGCTGAAAAGCTCTGGTATTTACGCATTCTCGCCGACGAACGGTCCGCCGCCGACGTCAACGCGCCGATCTTGGTTATCAGTCAGTTCACCCTGTACGCCGACACCGCCAAGGGCCGGCGGCCGTCGTGGAATGCGGCGGCACCGGGCGCGGTCGCCGAGCCGCTGGTCGCGGCGTTCGCCGAGGCGTTGCAGCGGCTGGGCGCCGAGGTCCAGACCGGGGTGTTCGGCGCGAACATGCAGGTCGAATTGGTCAACGACGGCCCGGTCACCGTGTTTCTGGAGCTCTGAGCACGCGACTGCGGGTACGTTGGATATCTCGGTTCTTCGTGACCGATTGCTGGCGGGAGGGCGACCATGAGCACGACGCCCGAATTCGGCTCGCTCCGTTCGGACGATGACAACTGGGACATCGTCAGCAGCGTCGGCTACACCGCCCTGCTGGTGGCCGGCTGGCGTGCGCTGCATGCCATGAGCCCGCAGCCGCTGGTCCGTGACGACTACGCGAAGGTCTTCATCGCCGCGTCGCAAGACCCGTATTTGGCGGCCACGCTTGCCAACCCGGGCACCTCCGAAGACGAGATGGCCTTCCCCCGCCTCTACGGCGTACAGACCCGGTTCTTCGACGACTTCTTCGTCGACGCCGGCGCCGCGGGCATACGCCAGGCGGTGATCGTCGCCGCCGGACTGGACTCCCGGGCATATCGACTCGAATGGCCGCAGGAGACAACGGTTTTCGAGGTCGACCTGCCGAAGGTGCTGGAATTCAAGGCGCGCGTGCTGAACGAGCAGGGTGCCGCACCCAAGGCCCGCAGGGTCGAGGTCGCCGCCGATCTGCGCACCGACTGGTCAAGGGCATTGGAAGCGGCGGGTTTCGACGTGGAACGCCCCAGCGCCTGGTCGGTGGAGGGGGTGCTGCCCTACCTGACTGACGACGCCCAGAACACGCTCTTCACCCGGATCAGCGGGCTCAGTGCGCCCGGCAGCCGAATCGCTATCGGTGCGCTGGGGTCTCGCCTGGACCACGACCAGCTCGAGGCCCTGGAGACGGCGCATCCCGGCGTCAACATGTCCGGCGACGTCGATTTCTCCGCCCTGACCTACGAGCCGCAGACCGATCCCGCGGAACGACTGGCCGCGCACGGATGGGTGGTCGAACCCGTCCGCAACACCCTCGACCTGCAGGCCGGTTATGGGATGACCCCGCCGGAAGTCGACGTCAAGATCGACAGTTTCATGCGATCCCAATACATAATGGCGACACGGTAAGAGGGGGTGGTCCGCATGGCGCCGGTCACCAAGCTCTCCCCTGTCGACGCCATCGCGGAGATCCGCGCCAGCACGGCGGGCCCCGGAATCGGCGCATTCTTCGACCTGGACGGCACGTTGGTCGACGGCTTCACCGCGGCGGTGCACGTCGGTGATCGAATCCGGCGCCGCCAGGTGGGGATTGGCGAGTTGCTCGGCGTCTTCGAAGCCGCACTCCGGTATCGGTTCGGCCGCCTGGAGTTCGAGCGCCTCATCGTCCGGGCCGCGGGCTACCTGCGCGGCGAATCACTCACCGAGCTCGACGAATTGGGCGAGCGCCTGTTTGTCGAACGCGTCGCATCGCGCCTGTACGGTCACATGCACGAGATCGTGCAGGCGCACCAGGAGCGCGGACACACCGTGGTGATGAGTTCGTCGGCGCTCTCCATCCAGGCGCTGCCCGTCGCGCGTTTCCTCGGCATCACCAATGTGCAGTGCAACCACTTCGAGCTAGACGAGCACGGGCGGCTGACCGGCGGAATCGTCAAACCGATCGTGTGGGGAACGACCAAGGCCGCCGCGGTGGAGCAATTCTGCGCCGCCAACGGCGTTGCGGTGCATCGTAGTTACTTTTACGCCGACGGTGACGAGGACGCGGCTTCGATGTCGCTCGTCGGGTATCCCCGGCCGGTGAATCCACGGTCGGGACTCGCGGCGGCGGCCGCGGCGCACGGCTGGCCGGTCATGTGCCTGGCCTCGGGTCGCCACGGGCCGGCGCGGACCGTCCGTTATCTGGCGAAGCACGTGCGCCGCGACAGAGGCTGACCACAGCTAGGGCGTCAACAGGATTTTCACGTCGTCGCCGGACCGCGACGCCGCGGTGGCGTAGCCCTTGGACGCTTCTTCCAACGGCAGCGTCGTGGTGAAGATGCCGTCGACGTCGAGCCGCCCGGACTGCAGCAGCGGGATCAATTCCGGCCAAGTGCGCTGCACCGGCGCTGTCGTCATCCGCAGCGTGATGCTGCGGATCAGGCAGCCCAGGGCGTTGAGGGGGAACGGATTCATGTCGTGCACACCGACAACCGAGACGGTGCCGCCCGGCCGCACCGCGTTGAGCGCGTCCGTGAGGGACGCGTCCGTGGCGACGGCATCGATCACCGCGTCGGCGCCGCGGCCGCCGGTGGCGGCGAGGATGGCCTCGACCGCCGGCGCCTTGAGAGGGGTTGCTCCCCACTGTGCGGCGCGGTCCAACCGCCCGTCGACCTGATCGACCGCGAAAACCGTTGCAGCGCCTTGAAACAGCGCGCTGCGCAGCGAACACAGACCGACAGCACCCAAGCCGATGACCGCCACGGTGCCGCCGAGCGGAATGTCGGCGCGTTGCGCCGCCGCCCAGCCGGTGGCGAGGTTGTCGGTGAGCAGCAGCGCCTGCTCGGTGCTGATCGCTTCCGGCATTTTGAGCAACTGGAAGTCCGCCGCCGGCACGGCCAGCAGATCGGCCTGCGCGCCGCCGAGCACGCCTCCGCCGAAGATCTGGAAGCCGTTGTGGCACATGACCGGGTCGCGGGTGGCGCAACCGGCGCAAGCTCCGCATCCCGTCACCGACGACACCATCACCTGGTCCCCGACCTTGACCGTGCGCACGTCGCGCCCGGCCTCCACAACGGTGCCGATCGCTTCATGTCCCAGCGCAATCGGGTCGGGCATCGGAAAATCGGCCTCGTAGAAATGCAGGTCGGATCCACAGATGGCGGCGGCGCTGACCTCGACGATCGCCCCGTCGGGGCCGGGAAGGGCGGGATCGGGCCGAGTGTCGACCCGGATGCTGTGGGGTCCGTCTACGACTACCGTACGCATATCGGCGAGCTCACTTCCTTTGCCGCACAACAAATTGTGACCAGTCGGGCTCGCGCACCGCGGACCAGTACTCGTTGAGGCGCCACGGACTGACGGTGTGGATCTCCCCGTCGGCGTTCTTGAAGTAGGAGTGTTTGACCGCAGGGTGCGCCCACACCATCTTCTTGATTTCGGTCTGCGTCCGCTGATGCCAATCGGTGGCCGCGTCGGCCTTCGGTTCCAGCGAATGCACGTCCGCCTCGGCCAGCCGCGCCAGGCACTGGTCGATGTAGCGCATCTGCAGTTCGGACTGGAAGATCAGGCTGCCCCCGTGGGCGAGGTGGGTTCCGGGCCCGTAGATGATGAACAAGTTGGGGAACTTCGGAACGGTGATGCCGAGGTAGGCGTACGGCCGGCTCCCCCACAACTCGTGCAGGTCGATTCCGTCGCGGCCGGTGATCTTGAGCGGCCACAGCACGTCGGTGTGCCGGAAACCGGTGGCGTACACGATGACGTCGACGTCATGCGTCACGCCGTCTTCGGTGACGATGCCGCGTGGGGTGATCTGCCGGATCGGTGTGCGCACCAACTCGACGTTGTCCCGTTGCAGCGTTTGCAGCCAGCTGCCGTTGTCCTGCAGGGTCCTTTTGCCACAGGCGGGATAGTCGGGCATGACCTTGCTCAACAGCTCATGGCCTTCACCGACCTGGCTGGTGATCCACTGGGAAAACATCATCTGGGCGGCGGCGTTGATGTCGCTGACCGCGTGGTCCTGGTCGGCATAGTCCGGGTCGCTTTCCGCGGCGTCCAGGCCTTTGTCGGAGCCGGGCCAAAGGACAAGAAAGCGGTACCACCGTCCGTAGAACGGCAGGTGGCGCATGGCCCACCGCATGCCCTCGCCGACCTCGTCGTGATACATCGGATTGGGGAACATCCACTGCGCGGTCCGCTGAAACACCGTGAGGTGCTCGACATCCGGGGCGATGGTGGGGGCGATCTGGAAACCGCTGGCGCCGGCGCCGACGAGCGCGACCCGCTTGCCGCTCACATCGACGGAGTGGTCCCAGGCGGCAGAGTGGAACGACGGGCCCGCGAAGCTGTCGGCACCCTCGAAGTCGGGAATGTTGGGCCGGTTCAACTGACCGACCGCGGTGATCAGGGCCCGGGCGCGCACGGTGCTCGTCTGGCCCCCCGCGCCCCGCAGTTGGATGCTCCAAGTGGCGTCGTCGTCGACCCACTCGGCGGCCAGCACCTCGGTATTCCACAGCACGTGCTCGGCCAGGTCGTGCTTCGCCATGACCTGGGTGAAATAGTCCTGCAGCTCGTGCTGCTCGGCGAAGAAATGCGTCCAATCGTTGTTGGGTTCGAAGCTGTAGCAATAGAAGTGGTTTGCCACGTCGACGCGGGCACCGGGATAGCTGTTCTCCCACCACGTTCCGCCCGGACCGGCGTTCTTCTCCACGATGGTGAAGGGAATGTTGGCCTGCTTGAGCCGGATTCCGGCCAGAATGCCCGATTCGCCGCAGCCGACGACGAGGACCGGAACGTCGGCCGCGCTTTCGGCCGGCAGGGCCGGCGGGCGGCGCGGATCGACCCCGTCGAGGTCCATTTCTTCCAGGACCAGGGGCAGGTAGTCGTCGGCCACGTGCTCGCAGGCCGCCCAGTCCATCATTTCCCGAATGAGGTCGAGGCTCAGCGGCTTTGGCTCGGGACAACCGCGGTCCCGATAGTCGGTGATCACTGGCAAGGCCGCCGCGCGGGCCCGGGCCTTGTCCTCCTCGGACATGAACCCCTGAATCTCGTTGAGGAAGACGCCCATCTGCTTGAAGTCGCGGATGAAGCGCGGGTCGCCGGTGATGTGGACGAGCGAAAGGAGCAGCGTAGGGATGCTGACATCGGTGAGGGCGGCTTCGATCTCCGCCGTGGGCGTGGTGAAGGGATCGCCGGCGTAGGCGCTGCGCATCGAGCCGATCCTCTCGGTGAATGGGGGTCCTAATTACGCTACCTACCGTTTCGTAATTGGCAGCACTACGCTACCCGCTGGCGAGGGAGCGGATCAATAGCCTGATCGCTACGGCGCGCCGTCATCGTCGTAGTCGACAAATACCGTGACCACAGTTGCGTGTTGGGAAACAATGGGTTCACGTCGACGAGTGCTCCCGGGTGAGCCGGAGAGGGAGAAGCGTCATGGCCTCGTTGCTCACGGCCTGCGGCGGATTCCTGTTCGCCGTCGTATGGATGGATCTGATATTCGATGTGCAAGTTCTCCGGTTTCGTTCTGCGCCAACGGATCTGCCCGAGGCCGTGCTTGCTTCCATCGCGGCTTACTACCATCGGGCGACGACCACGTCCCGCCCGATGAGCCGGCTGATCGCCGTCGTCATGGTGGTGCTGTTGGGGGCGTTGACCTACCAGTCCGCGCGCGGGCAGGAGCCCTGGTGGCTTCTGGTGCTGTCGGCCTTCCTCGCGGGGACGCCGATCATGCTGGCTGTGACGCAGACGGTTCCCGACGCGCTGCGACTCGGACGCCGCGTGGACGGTCCGCCCGAGCAGACGCGCCTGGCGCGGTCCGTCTGCCGGGATCACGTCGTGTGCGCCGGCTGCATGTTCGCGTTCGTGGTGCTCTGGCTGGCACGCAGCGTGGCGGTCTGAGCAGCCTGTGAGCGACCGTGGTGACGGGTCGTAGTGACTAAACGCAGGTCAGGACCGGCTGGCCACGTCAGTGCCGTCCGTACTAAACTAGAACACGTTTCAATTCGGCCGCGCCCCAGGAGTAGGCATGCACACCGCCATCTGCGATGAGCTTGGTATTGAGTTCCCGATCTTCGCGTTCACCCATTGCCGTGATGTCGTGGTCGCGGTCAGCAAGGCCGGTGGTTTCGGCGTGCTGGGCGCGGTGGGCTTCACCCCCGAGCAGCTCGAGATCGAGCTCAATTGGATCGACGAGAACATCGGCGACCACCCGTATGGCGTCGACATCGTCATCCCGAACAAGTACGAGGGCATGGATTCGCACCTGTCCGCCGAGGAGCTGGCCGACACGCTGCGCAAGATGGTGCCCCAAGAGCACCTCGACTTCGGCAAGAAGATCCTTGCCGACCACGGGGTGCCGATCGAGGACAGCGACGGCGACAGCCTGCAACTGCTCGGGTGGACCGAGGCGACGGCCACACCTCAGGTCGAGGTAGCGCTCAAGCACCCGAAGGTGAAGATGATCGCCAACGCGCTCGGCACTCCCCCGGCCGACATGATCAAGCACATCCACGACGCCGGACTGAAGGTGGCCGCGCTGTGTGGGTCGCCCTCGCAGGCGCGCAAGCACGCCGACGCCGGCGTCGACATCATCATCGCCCAGGGCGGCGAGGCCGGCGGGCACTGCGGTGAGGTGGGCTCGATCGTGTTGTGGCCCCAGGTCGTCAAGGAAGTCGCCCCGGTGCCGGTGCTGGCCGCCGGTGGTATCGGCAGCGGCCAGCAGATCGCGGCGGCACTGGCGCTGGGTGCCCAGGGGGCATGGACCGGCTCGCAGTGGCTGATGGTCGAGGAATCCTCGAACACGCCGGTTCAGCAAGAGGCGTACGTCAAGGCGGGCAGCCGGGACACCGTCCGCAGCCGATCATTCACCGGCAAGCCGGCCCGCATGCTGCGCAACGACTGGACCGAGGCATGGGAACAGCCGGACAACCCGAAGCCGCTCGGTATGCCGCTGCAGTACATGGTCTCCGGCATGGCCGTGCGGGCCACGAACCGATACCCGAACGAGAGCGTGGACGTCGCGTTCAACCCGGTCGGTCAGGTCGTCGGCCAGTTCACCAAGGTGGAGAAGACGGCGACGGTCATCGAGCGCTGGGTGCAGGAGTACCTGGAAGCGACCAACAGGCTCGACGAGCTCAACGAGGCTTCCTCGGTCTGACGACCTTTAGACGTCGTCGTCGACCTCGTCGCGACCGGTGAACATCTCCCTCGTCCTCTCCACCGCGTAGGTGCCGATGTCGATCGAGTTCTGAACGATGCCGCTGGCACCGCCGGCGATGTCACCGCGGATGATGTCGCTGGCGTGTTCGACGATGTCGGAGGCCTTCTCGACCGCGTTGGTCGTGATGTCCCTGGCCGCGTCGACCGCATCTTTCGGATTGAAGCCCATTCGAGTCTCCTTTTGTCGCCGGACAGTTCCCAACTCTAGACCGGGGCCGCGGGCTAGTAATTCACCAAGGTGCGCCAGTAGGATTCGGGGATTTCGGCCCCGGACCGCAATATTCGGGCCAGTCCGACGGCCATCGCGATACCCAAAAGGCCCAGCCAGAGCCCGGCCAGCCCGATGGCCGCCCACAGCACGGCGGTGACGACGGGCCACGGCGACAGCACGGCGAGAACCGGTGCGAAAAAGAATCCGGTCCCGATGTACCACGCCGAGCCGGCGCGATCCGACGCGAGGACGAAGCGCAGCCAGCGCGGGACCGGGGTTTCGCCGGGCTGACCGTCGTTCATGACTCAGCCGGTCATCCCGCCGGGGGGAAGAACCCCGCCCCGGTGAACCAGCCTTCTTGCCAACCCCGCTCCCCTAGGCAAAGCATGGGCAGCCCGGCATCCGACTGCGCCGCGGCTTGCGGCCCGGGGCACTTCGCGCCGGCCTGCTGTACCCCGTACAGCGGGTAGGAGATGACCCAGTATCCGGTGGTGGCCGCCGGGAACTGGTTGGGCGGGGGGAAGTGGCAGGCCTCGGCCTGGCCGCTGGGGCCCCGGCCGAAAATGAAGCGCTCATAGTTGTCGCACGGCGCGCCCAACGACGCCTGATAGTTCATGCCCGGCACGTCGCCGTCGTACCCGGCCGCCGCGCACGGCGCCACGCCAATCGCGATGCCCGCTATCGAAGCGGCGCTGAGCAGTTCCCGAATCATGTTCCACCCCGCCTGTCGTCACCGGTGACCTGCACCAAAGCATATCCACCGGGCCGTCGGCCACAAGTGCGTATTGGCGGGGCGGATGGGAAACAAAGAACACGTTCCAATTCGCCTCCGGCGATCTTGCGTCAACGCTTCCCAACCGTGGTGCGGCAATGGTTTATTTGCACAAAGACGACTAGACCACTTCGTATCGAGGAGCGGGCCATGCCAACCGTCGAGCCAACCGCCAAGCCGGTCCCCAATCTCCCGCCCGGATTCGACTTCACCGATCCGGACGTCCACGCCGAGCGGCTGCCGGTGGAAGAGCTGGCCGAATTGCGCCGCACCGCGCCGATCTGGTGGAACGAGCAGCCGATCGGGGTGGGCGGATTTGACGACGGCGGCTTCTGGGTGGTGTCCAAGCACAAGGACGTCAAAGAGATCTCGCTGCGCAGTGACGTGTTCTCCAGCCTGCAGAAGACTGCGCTGCCGCGCTATAAGGACGGCACGGTCGGCGAGCAGATCGAACGCGGCAAGTTCGTCCTGCTCAACATGGATGCGCCGCAGCACACCCGGCTCCGCAAGATCATCTCGCGGGCCTTCACTCCCCGCGCCATCGAGCGCCTGCGTGGCGACCTCGCCGACCGCGCCCGGCGCATCGTCGAGGAAGCGGCCGCCGAGGGCCGGGGTGATTTCGTCGAGCAGGTCTCGTGCGAGCTGCCGTTGCAGGCCATCGCCGGGCTGATGGGTGTGCCACAGGAAGAACGCAAGAAACTCTTCCACTGGTCCAACGAGATGGTCGGCGACCAGGACCCCGAGTTCGCCAACAACGACGCCATGACCGCCTCGGTCGAACTCATCATGTACGGCATGCAGATGGCCGCCGATCGGGCGAAGAACCCCGGAGAAGACCTCGTCACCAAGCTGGTCCAGGCCGACATCGACGGTCACAAGCTCTCTGACGACGAGTTCGGCTTCTTCGTCATCCTGCTGGCCGTGGCCGGCAACGAAACCACCCGCAACTCCATCACCCAGGGCATGATGGCCTTCACCGACTTTCCCGATCAGTGGGAGCTGTTCAAGAAGGAGCGTCCCGCCACCGCGGCCGACGAGATCGTCCGGTGGGCAACCCCGGTGACCTCATTCCAGCGCACCGCACTCGAGGACTACGAGCTGTCCGGCGTGCAGATCAAGAAGGGCCAGCGAGTGGTGATGGTCTACCGCTCAGCCAATTTCGACGAGGACGTCTTCGACGACCCGTTCACCTTCAACATCCTGCGCGACCCCAACCCGCACGTCGGATTCGGAGGCACCGGCGCGCATTACTGCATCGGGGCGAACCTGGCGCGGATGACCATCGACCTGATGTTCAACGCGATTGCCGACGGCATCCCGAACCTGGAATCGATCGCAAAGCCCGAACGGCTACGGTCGGGCTGGCTCAACGGCATCAAGCACTGGCAAGTCGACTACCACACCGACGGCGCGACGAAATGACCTGTCGCGCATAGGCTAAGCCGATGCCAAAGCATCAAGCTGTCCGGATCCAGTCCGCGGGCGGCTCCCTGGAGCTCGCCGACGTCGACACGGAGCCGCCCGGTCGCGACGAGGTGCGGATTGCGGTTACCGCATGCGGGATATGCGGCACCGACCGCGAATTCGTAAACGGTGGCTTTCCGAACATGTCGTGGCCGTTGACCCCGGGGCACGAAATCGCCGGGACGATAGCCGAACTCGGCGACGGCGTCGAAGAATTTGCGGTCGGAGACCGTGTCGCGGTCGGATGGTTCGGCGGCTGCTGCTACCAGTGCGACCCCTGCCGCAAGGGGATCTTCATCCATTGCGTGAATGGCAAGGTACCCAGCTGGCACTACCCCGGCGGGTACGCGGAGTCGGTGACGGTACCGGTCAGCGCGTTGGCGCGGATTCCATCGGAACTCTCGGATGTGGAAGCCGCCCCGATGGGCTGCGCGGGGGTCACCACCTACCACGCGCTGCGCCAGACCAATGCCTTGCCCGGTGACCGGGTCGCCATTCTGGGCGTCGGCGGGCTCGGCCACCTCGGGGTGCAGTTTGCTCGCGCGATGGGTTTCGAGACCGTCGCCATTGCCCGTGGTACCGCCAAAGCCGAAGACGCCCGAAAATTGGGGGCCCATCACTACGTCGACTCCACCAGTGGTGATGTCGCAAAAGCGTTGCAGGCCCTGGGCGGAGTCGCCGTTGTCCTGGCCACCGCCAACAACTCTGCGGCCATGGCGGACACGGTTGGCGGGTTGCTGCCGCAAGGTCAACTGGTCACCATCGGTGTGACCGCCGACCCCCTGCCCATCAGCCCGGCACAACTGATAATCCCGGGGCTCAGTGTGATCGGTCATCCTTCCGGCACGGCGAAAGACGTTGAAGAAACGATGCATTTCGCCGTCCTGTCCGGTGTGCGGGCGTGGACCCAGGAATTGCCGCTGTCCCAAGCCGCCGACGGCTACGCGGCATTGGAGCAAGGACGCGCGCACTACCGCACGGTCTTGACCATGTGATTACAGTCGGTCTATGACCGACGAGTGGAGCATGGACGCAGCCGACGGCGAGCTACTCCTTGG
Source organism: Mycobacterium nebraskense (assembly GCF_002102255.1). Taxonomy (GTDB): domain Bacteria; phylum Actinomycetota; class Actinomycetes; order Mycobacteriales; family Mycobacteriaceae; genus Mycobacterium; species Mycobacterium nebraskense. The sequence goes on along the minus strand of NZ_LQPH01000126.1, from coordinate 8,360 downwards.
CACCGGCGTCCGGGGCCGGGCCGCCCGAATGGGTCATCGTCTCACGATCGCGATGACCCGCTGGCATGCCACCGTGAGCTGGGCCGGCTCGGAACCCACCGCCGTGCAGCTTGTGGTCGAAACGGATTCGTTCGAGGTGCTGCGCGGCGAGGGTGGCGTTAAGGGATTGTCCGGGCCCGAGAAGACTTTGGTGCGGTCCAACGCCTTGAAGTCGTTGGACGCCGGCCGGTTTCCCGAGATCCGCTACGCCGCACGGGCCATCGACAAGACCGGCGACGGGTATCGGCTCACCGGCCAACTCGAAGTACGGGGAAAGTCACGGGATCACGTAATCGAACTGCGCACAGAGGATCTCGGGGACAAGTGGCGCATGTCCACCGAATCCACGGTCCGGCAGACCGACTACGGCGTCAAGCCGTATTCACTGCTGATGGGTTCGGTCCAGGTCGCCGATGACGTTTCGGTGTCCTTCACCGCGATCCACGCGAAAGACGCCTGAGCGACCGGCCCGCCGCGGGACGTCAGGGCCGCGGCTGAGCGGGCGCCTGCGGCGCCGAGTCACCCGTCGGGTCGCTGGCGTCGCCCGGTATGTGCTCGAGCATTCGCGTCAAGTAGGGCTGCCGGCCACCGGGGTCCGGCTGCTGCTGCTCCTCCGGGGTGGTGGGTTCCGCGATCGGTTCACCGATGGGAACCTTCGCCTGCGGGGTCAGCGGCGCGACGACCGGGGACGGCGCCACGGCCTCGGCGACTTGCGGCGTCGGCTCAGGCACCGCGTGCCGGGGGGCCGGGTTGCCGGCCGGAGCCAGCTGCAGACCCACGGCAAGCGATATCGAGGAGACGAAGGTGACCACACCGGCAGCCAGAGTGGTAGCGGCCCCGGCGTACGACAGCTTCCGCGGCGCCGTGGGCGTGGCCGCGGGTTCGCTGGAGGGCAGCACCAGCTGGTCGTCGGTGAACTCAGTGCTTCGGGCGGCGGCCAGCGCCGCGCCCCGCGCGATGGTCACCTGCGCCATCGTTTGCACGAAAACCGGTACCGGCAGCGTCTTTTCGAGATGCCAGGAGAAACCGTCGATGTCGCTGTGCGCGCCGACGACCACAACTCCGCCCGGCTGCCAGCCATTGCGATCGAACATGCCGGTCAACCAGCGAGTCAGGCCGTCGAAGCCGCCGTGCACCTGCTTGGTCGCCGTCTGCGTTTCCCCGTCGTGGGTGTCGACCATGACCACGGTTGTCGCGTCGTGTTCGGGGACGCAGACCGCGGTCTGCTCGTAGCCGATGACCGGCGCGATGGCCTGCGCCAATGTCTCGACAGCCTCGAGTTGCCGGACCGGCACGACGTTGTCCAAGCCGGCGTCGGTCAAAGCCTCCAGCAGCAGAGCGGCCTGCGCGGATGCTTCGTCGTTCCAGGTCACCCCGATGATTCGCAGCCGATGGTCGCTGGCGGCCGCCTGCGCCTCCACCCGCAATATCTCGTCCGCTACTTGCTCGGTGGTACTGACGGCGCGTGCGCCCCGGCCGGCGTGCAGCTCCAGCTCCTGATGATCCAGGATGGTGCCGTCCGCGCCGTGTCCCTCAGCGAGGACCCACCCAATGGCGGTCGGCGTCACTGATAGCCCAAGTACCGTGTCCAAACTTATGCCCCAATCGATCCCGGACCTCCGATGCCCTCAGCCGCACCGACGCGCACCAGAAAACCCTGGTGAGCTGGTTCGTGAGAGCCGGAACGGACCGGGATAACGTGGTCTCCATCGGCTTGCTCCGTGAGAGCCTACGCGGTCGGCGCAAGACCGGCTGCGCCGGTTCAACATCACCGGACAACCAGCCAGCCGACAAACCACCGGAAGCGTTCACTGGACGCGCAGGTGGGGGAACGGCCGTCGGGGCCGCGAAACGATGCCTTCCTCTCGCGGGGATAAAAGTCTTGCGTACTGAATCGACTTTTTCGGCCGCCGTTCGGCGTCGCGGAGCCGGTCGCCGTCATGGCGGGGTCGAAAATGGGGGCTTTGTGCATTACGGCCACCCGTCTCTGGCCCTGCTGCCTGCCGTTTTGGGTCGCCCAGTCGTGATGGCGGGTTGCGGGACAACCGGCGTGAACGCCGCGGCGCTCTTATCCCGGGCACGAAATTGGTGGAAAAAAGCGATACCAAACTGAGATGTCCTCGCGTCCCGATCGACATTCGGCCTATTCGCACGGTAAATTCCAGCCTGAGACGACGATCACATGCGACAAGGGGCAGGTATGACAGATCTGAGCAAGAAGGTCCGGGCCTGGGGGCGCCGGCTATTAGTCGGTACGGCAGCGGCTGTCACCCTGCCGGGCCTGATCGGTCTTGCCGGCGGCGCGCCGACCGCGGGAGCGTTTTCGCGCCCGGGCCTGCCCGTCGAATACCTGCAGGTGCCGTCGGCGGGTATGGGCCGCAACATCAAGGTCCAATTCCAAAGCGGTGGCAACGGCTCCCCCGCGGTCTATCTGCTCGACGGGTTGCGGGCCCAGGACGACTACAACGGCTGGGACATCAACACCCCCGCGTTCGAGTGGTACTACCAGTCGGGCCTGTCGATCGTCATGCCTGTCGGTGGCCAGTCCAGCTTCTACAGCGACTGGTACAGCCCGGCCTGTGGCAAGGCCGGCTGCTCGACCTACAAGTGGGAAACCTTCGTCACCAGCGAGCTGCCGCAGTACCTGGCCTCCAACAAGAGCGTCAAATCCACGGGCAGCGCCGCGGTCGGTATCTCGATGGCCGGTTCTTCGGCACTGATCCTGGCCGCCTACCACCCGAACCAGTTCATCTACGCCGGTTCGCTGTCCGCCTTGATGGACCCCTCGCAGGGGATGGGGCCCTCCCTGATCGGCCTCGCGATGGGCGACGCCGGCGGATATAAGGCCAACGACATGTGGGGCCCGTCGAGCGACCCGGCGTGGCAGCGCAACGATCCCTCGCTGCAGATCCCCAAGCTGGTGGGAAACAACACCCGGCTGTGGATCTATTGCGGTAACGGCACACCGTCGGAGTTGGGCGGGGCCAACATGCCCGCGGAGTTTCTGGAGAACTTCGTGCGCAGCAGCAACCTGAAGTTCCAGGATGCCTACAACGCGGCCGGCGGCCACAACGCGGTGTTCAACTTCAACGCCAACGGCACACATAGTTGGGAGTACTGGGGAGCCCAGCTCAACGCCATGAAAGGCGACCTGCAGGGCACCCTGGGTGCCACCCCCGGCGGCGGCGGATAGCCTCACCTGCCCCGAGGTCGCTACTGCGCCTGACGACGACGCCGTCAGGCGCAGTAGTGCGTTACGGGTCCGTTTGGTGTCAGTCGATCAACTCGTCTTCGGGAATTGATCGGTGATATCGGTCCATGTCGTCGCGTCCCTGCGATGGTCGTTCATGTTCCGGCACTGACCGTAGACGCGTAGGACGCCCAGGCGGGGTTCGTCGTCGTGGCGGTAGACGATCGCCGTGACGGCGTCCTTGGTGAGGGTCTTGGCGAACGCATGATTGTTGGGCGGTAGGCCCTCGGTCCAGCCGTGCTCGGCCAGCGTCGCGGCAATTCGGGAGAAATAGGTATCGGCCCGTGCCGCGGCGGGAACCGAGAACGTCAGGTAGATCGAGCCCTGATACGGCGGGTCGTCGCGGTCCTTGCAAGACATCAGCGAGTAGCCGGCCGACGACGTCTGCAGGCCCGTCGTGCTGGCGATGTTCTGGGCCGATTGGACGACCTCAGCCCTCGACTGGTCGTCGCTCACCGGACTGGCGGGACGGTCGAGGGCGTCGGCGGGCGTCGAATGGAGGCGATCCACCAGAAGGAACGCCGCACCCAGCAATAGAGGAATCGCCAGCGCAACGGCGAGCAGCGCGCGAATCTGCTTCGTGCGCAACGACTTCGCCCGCTTTCCGCCAACGCGGCGCGGTCCGCGACTGTCCATGGTCGACGACATCAGCACCTCAGGCTAACTCCGAAATGCCCACTCGCCCGGGGCTGCCGCAGAATCATGGTCATGACCAATCGCCGCATCACCCAGATTGCCCGTTGCGGCGGCGTGATCGGCGGGCTGGCGATCCTGGTCGCATCGCCGGCGCGAGCCGACACGAGCCCACTCACCGAGTTGGTCGACGCCGCCGCCCAGCGGTTGCAGATCGCCGAGCCCGTGGCCGCCTTCAAGTGGAGCACCCACGGGGCCATCGAAGACCAGGGCCGCGTCCAGCAAGAGCTCGCGAAAATGGCCGCCCAGGCCTCCGGCCGGCAGATCGACCCCGATTACGTCACCCGGGTATTCGGCGACCAGATCAGCGCTACCGAAGGCGTCGAATACAGCCGGTTCGCGGATTGGAAGCTGAACCCCGGGGGCGCCCCGACCGAGTCGGCGGACCTGTCGGCGTCGCGCTCGGCGATCGACGACCTCAATCAAACGATGCTGACCCAGTTCGTGGCCAACTGGGACCTGCTGCATTCGCCGGCGTGCCCCGCACAGCTCGACCTCGCCAGGCGCGGCGTCATTCGCGGGCGCCAGCTCGACGGTCTCTATCAACGGGCGCTGGCGTTAGCAACGCAGTCATATTGCCAGCAATAATTTAGTTTTTCCTCATCGGTTTCTAACATTTTCTTTTTGCGCTGCGAAAAGGCCGTTTCTGCAGATAGAAGGCATATCTCGCGGCATTTTCGAATAGGTAACGCTTTGGCCACAGCGGCCGAAATCCATGACATGAAAATCCTCTGCAAGTCTCTCGTCAAGTCCCTGGCGGTCGGCGGGTTCGTTGCAGCGTCGATAGCTTCGTCCACCGGCGTGGTCAGCGCCGCCCCCACCCCCAACTGGGACGCGATCGCCCAGTGCGAATCCGGTGGCAACTGGCACGCCAACACCGGAAACGGCGAATACGGTGGGCTCCAATTCAAACCGGGCACCTGGGAACGATACGGCGGTGTCGGCAACCCGGCGGCCGCCTCCAGGGATCAGCAAATCGCCGTAGCCAACCGGGTTTTCGCCGACCAAGGGGTAGAGGCGTGGCCGAAGTGCGGCACTCAATCGGGCCTGCCGATCGGTTGGTACTCTCACCCCGCGCAGGGCATCAAGGAGATCATCAACGGGCTGATCCAGGCGGCGGCCCCGCACTGACGATTAACTGGCCTTGCGGTCTATGACCGAACGGGAACCTGTGTTTGGATCAGGCCATGGAAGGTTCGGCGACTGTTCACATGGCAGCGTCTGCGGACAAGATCTGGGATCTCATCGCAAACGTTCGCAACACCGGACGGTTCTCCCCGGAAGTGTTTGAGGCCGAGTGGCTGGGCGACGCAAATGGCCCGGCCCTCGGCGCCAAATTCCGAGGTCACGTGCGACGCAACGAGATCGGGCCGGTGTATTGGACGACATGCGAGGTCACCGCGTGTGAGCCCGGCCGCGAATTCGGATTCGCGGTCATGCTCGGCGATCGGGCGGTCAACAACTGGCACTACCGATTGGCGCCCAGCGGCGGCGGCACCGACGTGACCGAGTCTTTCCGACTCAACCCGGCACCCTGGCTCGGCCTCTACTGGCTGTTCGGTGGTTTCCTGCGCAAGCGACGCAACGTCCGCGACATGACCAAGACCCTCAACCGCATCAAAGATGTGGTCGAGGCGGGCTGACGCACCGTGAAATCGATCTTCATCACCGGCGCGGGCAGCGGCATGGGCCGGGAGGGGGCAAAGCTGTTCCACGCCAAGGGCTGGCGAATCGGCGCCGTGGACCGCAACGGCGACGGCTTGACGACTCTGCAAGAAGAATTGGGTAGCGACCGGCTGTGGACCCGCCAAGTTGATGTGACCGACAAGGCGGCGCAGGAGGGCGCCCTGGCCGACTTTTGCGCCGGCAACGGCGACGGCGGTCTCGACATGATGTGGAACAACGCCGGCATCGGCGAAACGGGGTGGTTCGAGGACGTGCCCTACGAGGCCGCCATGCGCGTCGTCGATATCAATTACAAGGCGGTGCTGACCGGCGCGTACGCGTCGTTGCCCTACCTGAAAAAGACTCCGGGCAGCCTGATGTTTTCAACGTCGTCGTCGGCGGGGACGTACGGCATGCCCCGCCTCGCCGTTTATTCGTCGACCAAGCACGCGGTCAAAGGCTTGACCGAGGCGCTCAGCGTCGAATGGCATCGGCATGGCGTCCGCGTCGCGGACGTGCTCCCCGGCCTGATCGACACCGGGATCCTCACCACGACGACCAACCACTCCCACGATGGTGGGGCGCCGAGAACCGCCGACGAGGTTCGGGCCACCGCGCCTAAGAAGGGCTTGTTCCGGCTGATGCCGGCGAGCAGCGTGGCCGAGGTGGCCTGGCAGGCCTACCACAACCCGAAGCGGCTGCACTGGTACGTGCCCAAGGGCATTCGCTTGATCGACTTGTTCAAGGGTCTGAGTCCGGAATTCGTGCGGCGCAGCATCGTCAAATCCCTGCCCGGAGTCATGCCGGCGCGGCAGTGAAGGAGGTGAACCGGTGCGAAACCGGTTACTCGCGGTTGTGTGCCTGCTGATCGCCGGTGTCGGCGTCGCGGGGTGCGGGCAGGCCCAAACCACGCCCCTGAAACCCGCCCGCCTGACCATCGACGGCGCGACTCACACGACACGCCCGCCGGCGTGCAGCCAAAACCAGCAGTACCGCACCATCGACATCAAGGACCGCGACGGCGTGGTCGAGGCCGTGGTGCTGACCAGTGGGTATCGGGTGATGCCCCAGTGGGTGAAGATCCGCAACGTCGACGGGTTCACCGGCAGCTTCTGGGAAGGCGGGGTGGGCGACGCGCACGCCGACGTCACCAACGACGCGTACACGATCACCGGCAGCGCGTACGGCATCAACAGCAGCAATCCCGACAAAGTGGTGACGACCGAGTTCAAGATCATCGCCGAGTGCTGACCCTGTCCGGGGTCCGGGCCTAGGCTCGGTGACATCGATCGATGGAGGGGCCGGTGAAAGAACGATTGCACTGGTTGGCGATGCACGGGTTCATCCGGGGCGTCGCGACGCTCGGGGTCCGGCGGGGTGACTTGCACGCCAGGCTGATCGCCGATCCCGGGGTGGCCGCCAATCCGGTGCCCTTCTACGACCAACTCCGGGCCGCGGGGCCGCTGGTCAAGGGCCGCGTCAGTTATCTGACGGCCGACCATGCGCTCGCCCATGAACTGCTGCGCTCCGACGACTTCCGCGTGCTGGTATTCGGGGCGAATCTGCCGGGGCCGTTGCGATGGCTGGAACGGCGCACCCGCGACGATCTGCTGCATCCGCTGCGTGCGCCGTCGCTGCTCGCCGTCGAGCCGCCGGACCACACCCGCTATCGCAAGACGGTGTCGGCGGTGTTCACTCCCAGGGCGGTCGGGGCGTTGCGAGATCGCGTCGAGCAGACCGCCGCCGACCTGCTGGATCAGCTGGCCGCCGAGTCCGGCGCCGACCGGGTCGTCGACATTGTGCGACGGTACTGCTCGCAACTGCCCGTCGCGATCATCAGCGACATCCTCGGCGTCCCCGAGCGAGAGCGGCAGCGCGTTTTGGAGTTCGGCGAACTCGCCGCGCCGAGCCTGGACATCGGCCTGACATGGCAGCAGTACCGCAGCGTGCAGCGAGGGCTGGTCGGCTTCAGCTCCTGGCTCGCCGAGCACCTCAGCCAGTTGCGACGCACCCCGAGCGACAACTTGATGAGCCAGCTGATCCAGATAGCCGAAAGCGGTTCTGCCGAAACATATTTGGATGAGAACGAACTCCAAGCGATCGCCGGGCTGGTATTGGCGGCCGGGTTCGAGACCACGGTCAACTTGCTGGGCAACGGGATTCGCATGCTGCTGGACGCTCCCGACCACCTCGACACGTTGCGCCAACGGCCCGAGCTGTGGCCCAACGCCGTTGAGGAGATATTGCGGCTGGAGTCTCCGGTGCAGCTGACCGCGCGGATGGCGCTGGGTGACGTCGAGCTGGCCGGCGAGCAGCTTCGGCGCGGCGACCTGGTGCTGGTCTATCTGGCCGCCGCCAACCGCGACCCGTCCGTTTTCTCTGAGCCGCACCGCTTCGACATCGAACGGTCCAACGCGGGAAGGCATCTCGCGTTTTCCGGGGGCCGGCACTTCTGCCTGGGCGCCGCGCTGGCGCGCGCGGAGGGCGAAGTCGGGCTCCGCACCTTCTTCGAGCGTTTCCCCGAGGCCCGCGCCGCGGGTGCGGGAAGCAGGCGCGACACGCGCGTGCTGCGGGGCTGGTCGTCGTTGCCGGTGGCGCTGGGGCCGGCCCGGTCGATGGCTCGCATAGACGGCTAGCCTCGATTTTGCATGGTAGTTGGTGTGGGCTGGGTCTGATGCCGAGTTGTGGTGCGGGGTGGTGATTTTCGTGTGGC
>NZ_LQPH01000125.1 GCF_002102255.1 Mycobacterium nebraskense | reverse complement strand
TGTCCGTTGACATCCGATGTGATGTATTGCCACCGTATCTGCGGTATCGGCGTGTCTTTGCCAATCTATCCGAGGTACCGCCGGTAGCGTTGTTTAGGTGAGTGTGGCGCCGGCGGCGCTATGGCCGCAGGTCAACGGTGGCGTTGAGGTGGAATTCAACTCCTCCGGGGGTTCTTCGCGCTTGCCGCTGGCGGAGTGTGCCGCAGTGGCCTTTGAGTTGGACTGCTCACCCGTGCGTGGTTTCCCAGCGTTTCGCGGGCAGGGCAATTATCCAGGCCTGTGGTGGTTTTCGACGACTCGTGAGCACGTTGGGTACGAGTCGTGGTCGGAGCGTGACCATTTGATCGCGCTGGACGCCGATCCCGCGGTGGTTGGTGTTGCGTCGCAGCCGTTCCGGCTCCATTGGGGTGACGGCAGGCACCACGTGCCTGATTACTTCGTGCGGTTGTCCGACGGAACGGCGACGGTTCTTGACGTGCGGGCCGATGACCGAATATCGGATGCTGATGCTGAGTTGTTCGACCGGTCCGAGCAGGCGTGCCGTTCCCTGGGATGGGCCTATCGGCGAGCGGGCGTTGCGGATCCGGTCGTGACGGCGAATTTGCGCTGGTTGTCTGGGTATCGGCATCCACGGGTGTACCGCCCGGCGGTCGCCGCAGCGTTGGAGGCGGTGTTCGACTCGGCGCGGCCGCTGATGACCGGGGTGAGACCGGTCGGTGAAGCGATCATGGTGTTGCCGGTGCTGTTTCACCTGTTGTGGCACCGGCGACTGGGCGTGGATCTTTCCGCGGCTGTCTTGACCGAGGAGTCGATCGTCGGGCCCGCGTTGTCACGATGACGGGTATGCGGTCGGGTGTCATCCGCGAGGGCGATGAAATCCGGTTATCCGACGGCGTATTCACGGTTGTCACACTTTCGGGCAGTTCAGCCAGGCTGACCGATGCGGTCGGCGGGCAGTCGGTGGTACCGCTGTCTCGGCTGCTGGGCGACCCGGCGTTGGAGTTGGTGTCAGGATCGCGACCGGCTTTGTGTTCCGAAGAAGCGTTGGCCGGGGTGCCCGAGGCTGCCGCCGAGCGGGCCCGCTGGTGGGAACGGCACTTGATCGAGGTGTTGACGGGTCGACGGGTTGATTCCGAGGCGGGTAGCCGGCCGCGGCCGGAGTTCGATCCGGCGTCGCGTTCGTTGCGGCAGCGCGAATTGGCCAAGCTCGCCGAGCTGCGCTCGGCTGGCCACGAGATCAGCTTGTACACGTTGCAGCGGCAACGCTATGCCTACGAACGAGACGGCCTGCTGGGGGTTGTGGATCGCCGGCACATTCCCCGGCGGGCGATGTTCGGCCGCGTCGACGAGCGGCTGGTGGCCGCAGTGCGGCAGGCCATCGATGACGAGACCGACGTGTCGACCGGGACGGTGAGCCGCCTGCAGCGACGGGTGACCAAATCGCTGGTGGCTCAATACGGTGCCCAGGACGCACCGGCGATGCCGTCTCAGCGGACGTTCTATCGTCTGGTGAAGAGGCTGTCGGAGGGCCGGCACACGTTCGGGTCCGCGCGCACCCGGCGTTCGTTGTCCAAACAGCCCGACGGCCCGTTCGGTGCGCTGACGGTGGCGCGCCCCGGCGAGGTGGTCGAGATCGATTCGACCCCCCTGGATGTGCGGGTGGTCCTCGATGACGGCACGGTGGACCGGGTCGAGCTGACCGGCATGGTTGACGACGCGACCTGCTCGATTCCGGCCGCGGTGTTGCGGCCCACGACCAAAGCGGTCGACGCGGCGCTGCTGCTGGCCCGAGCGTTGACGCCAGAACCGATGCGGCCGGAGTGGTCCGATGCGCTGCGGATGTCGCGGTCGGTGCTGCCGTATCGCTGTTTGACCGGCGTGGATCAACGGTTGGCCGATGCGGCCGCCCGGCCGGTGATCGCCCCGGAGACCGTAGTGTGCGACCACGGGAAGGCGTATCTGTCGCAAACCTTCCGGCAGGCGTGTTGCACGTTGGGGATCAATCTGCAGCCCGCCCACCCGGATACGCCGACCGACAAACCCAAGATCGAGCGGACCCTGCAGTCGGTGGCCACCTTGTTCGCCCAGCATGTCGCCGGGTATGTCGGCTCCAGCGTCGAGCGGCGCGGCAAGAACGCCGAACAGGACGCAGTGTGGTCGATCGTGGAGCTGCAAGCCCTGCTGGATGAGTGGATCGTCGCGGTATGGCAAAACCGGCCCCACGACGGCCTGCGTGACCCCGTCACCCCGGGCAAGGCGTTGACGCCCAACGAAAAGTACGCCGCCTTGGTCGAGGTCGCCGGGTATGTTCCGGTGCCGCTGTCGGCCGAGGACTACATCGAGTTACTGCCGTCGTGCTGGCGGCGCATCAATGCCTACGGGATCCGGGTCAACAACCGCAGCTACGACGCTAAGGCACTCAACCCCTACCGCCGCCAGCACTCGGGGGTGGAATCCAAGAAGGGCCAGTGGGAGGTGCACTACGACCCCTACGACGTGTCGCGGATCTGGGTGCGCAACCATCACGACGAGGGCTGGCTGGCCGCGACCTGGACGCATTTGCGCAGCCACCCGGTACCGTTCGGCGAATTGGTATGGCAGCATGCGCGGTCCGTGCTGGCCCAGCGCGGATGCGATCAGGCCACCGAAGCCGAGATCGCCCGCGCGGCCGATGACCTGCTCGACCGGGCCGCGCAAGGCCCCGCCCCCACCCGACAGGAATCCAAGGATCGCAGGGTGGCGGGTCGAACGCGAGCCACCGCGACACCGGCCTGGCCCCGCCCGCCGGATACCGCAGAACCCTGCGATGAGGAGCCGCCGCCAGGCGGTGACGAGGACGCCGACGACATCGAGATCGCCCAAGTCATTCCACTACCGGTGTTCGATGCACGCAAGGAGGCTGAATCGTGGCGGCTGTGAACACTTTTGCCCCGGTGAGCCAACTCGAGGACCGGCGCCAACCCACCACCACGCTCGAGGGTTGGCGCCGTTTCGTCGATGCCGATCCACCCGAGTTCACCCTGTTACCCGATGAGCAGTGGAGCACCCTGTCGGAGACCGAACGGACCAACTACAACGAAGCCCGGGTAGCGCATCACAGTGAACTGGTCGTGGTCACCACGTCGGCGATCCAGCGCATCACCAACGAAGGCCGGCTGCTGACCCTGCTCAACCAACGCGAGATCGGCGCCCGGCGCGGGCTGATCATTTCCGGGGCGGCCGCGACCGGCAAGACCACCGCGGTCAAACAACTCGGCCGATTCCACGAACTGCGTATCAGGACACGATTCGCCGACAAGTCCCGGATCCCGATCGTATACGTGACCGCGCCCCCGAAAGGCTCGGCGCGCAAACTCGCGATGGAGTTCGCGCGATTCCTGGGCCTTCCGCCGATGCAACCGCGGATGAATGTCACCGATATCGCCGACGCTGTCTGCCAGGTCCTCATCGACGCCCGAACCGACATCGTGATCGTCGACGAGATCCACAACCTCAACCTCGATACCCGGGCCGGCGAGGAACTGTCCGATCACCTGAAGTACTTCACCGAACACCTGCCCGCCACGTTCGTCTACGCCGGCATCGACGTCGAGCGCTCCGGTGTGTTCACCGGCACCCGCGGACGCCAGCTCGCCGGGCGCTGCGGTGTGATCAACACCAGCCCGTTCCCGTACGCCGGGGAATGGAAGTCGCTGGTGGCCGCGATGGAAGGCACCCTGCGGTTGCACCATCACACCGCGGGAACGCTGGTCGCCGAAGCCAAATACCTGCATCGACGCACCGGCGGAATGATCGGCAGCCTGGCGCACCTGATCCGCTCGGCTGCGATCCGCAGCATGCTCGACGAAACCGAGAACCTCACCAGGGATCTGATGGACACGGTGCTCATCGACTACGCAGCCCAAACATCGGCGCAACGCCATGCCAGCTGACGTATCAACCCCACCGGCGTGGCCGCAGGGGCCTGCCGCGCCACTACCGCGCACCGTCACACCGTTTCGTGGCGAAACGGTGCAGTCCTATCTTGATCGGCTCGCGCACGCCAACCACCTAGAACCCCGAGGTCTGCGGCGCTACCTGGCCGACGGTCCAGCGATCTGCCGTCCCCGGCCGGACTGGTTGGCAACCGCCAGCGGCCAGCCCGTGGGCATCCTTCACGCCCGGCTCATCGGGCTGGCCGCCCCCGACCGCGACACCACCCGCCAACGCCGCCACGCCCGGCCCGCATGCCGCCTGTGCATGGCACGCCGCGGTGTCTATGAGCCGGTCTACTGCTGGTTGCCCGACTACGCGACCGTCTGCTGCCGCCACCGCCGATGGATCGGTGCAGGCACCTCCACCCTCGACGATCAACGCGATCTGCGCTGCGCCCCCGCGGTGATCGCCGCAGCGCAGCGCCATGCCCGACTGGATCGGTGTCACAGCGACGCTGCGCGCTTCGCGGTCAGGGATGCCGCGCGGATTCACCGCTGCTGGGCACGCAGCACCAGCCCGTTTACGCTGCCGCCTGCCCGCGCCGACGCCGACACGCACATCGGCGCCTACCCGGACCTGATCGCCTTGGCCGCCATCCTGGCCGGCGCTCATCGCCGGATCTGGGGCACCGCGCCAGCCACACCCGCCCGTGCCCGCGCCGTCGATGCGGTCTACGTCAACGTCAGCGCCCGGTTTCCCCAGCACCGCGACCAAACCCGCCCCATCGAACAGTGGATCCACGATCAACAACTCAGCGCCACCCGCCGCGCACACCACTTCGACGCGTGGAAACCACGACCAGGTCAATCCCCGCGATCACCGTGCCCGGCTGGGCCAGCTGGGCGGCGTCAGGGCTGACGGCGGCGTGTGGAGCCATGGCACAATTCAGCCCTTGCTGACATATCAGTATCGGCTGTACTGTTTGGTGCATGCTGACGTGTGAGACGCGGGAATCGGCGCTGGCTCGGCTGGGCCGAGCGCTGGCGGATCCGACGCGGTGTCGGATTCTGGTGGCACTGCTCGATGGGGTGTGCTACCCGGGCCAGTTGGCTGCGCAGCTGGGGTTGACACGGTCGAATGTGTCCAATCATTTGTCGTGTTTGCGGGGCTGCGGGCTGGTCATCGCGACCTATGAGGGCCGGCAGGTTCGCTACGCGCTGGCCGACCCTCACCTCGCCCGTGCTCTGGGCGAGCTGGTCCAGGTTGTTTTGGCGGTGGATACCGACCAGCCCTGTGTCGGCGAGGACGCCGCATCGGGCGCAGCCGAGGCCACCGTTGGTCGATGACCATCAGTGGCAGCGATCCGGTGACCTTGAAGATCGCGGTCGCTCAATCGTAGTGAGTTGGCAGAACAGAAGGGATAAGCAGTGGCTATACATGGGTTCGTGGCCAAAGCAGCCGGGACAGTGTTCACCGGGCTGGTCGGGGTGAGCGCCTACGAGGTGCTGCGCAAGGCGGTGGGCACGGCGCCGGTTCACCGGGCAGCGGTGACCGTGACGGAGTGGGGACTGCGCGGAACTCGGAGCGCAGAGGTAGCAGCGGAGTCGGCCCGGCTGAAAGTCGCCGACGTGGTCGCCGAAGCCCGCGGACGCATCGGCGACGATGCCCCTCGGCCGCCCGCCGCCAAGGCTGACGATGACGACTGCTGCCAAGTGATGGGTTAGCCGTTTTCACGGGGAAAGGTCGATTGTGCCTACTGCTGAGGTTTCCTCCGATCACGGGGCCGCGCTGGTTGTCGTGTCTGCGGGTGCGCGACGAATACGGGTGCGTGCTAACTGGTTTCGGTTCGACGCGGTGCGGGCTGTCGCGATCGAGGACTCGGTCGCCACGGTGGCTGGTGTGGATGCGGTCCGCGCGTATCCGCGCACGGCTTCCGTGGTGGTCTGGTATTCACCCGAGCGCTGCGACACCGCTGCCATTTTGTCGGCGATCGCCGCCGCCGAGCACATCCCTGCCGAGTCGGTGCCCGCCCGGGCGCCGCACTCGGTCGAGGGAGGCAACCCCGGTGTGGTGCAGAGAATCCTCGACTGGAGCGAGCGGACGCTATCCGGCGAGCAAGCTGACAGGGTTTCACAACGACCAGTGCAACGAAGCGATGGCTGCTGCGACCACGACGACAGCCACCCTGAGTCGGAGCGGCTGTGGGGCGTTGTCAAGCTGCGGCGGGCCGCGTTCTCCGGGGTGGTGCTGACAGCCTCACTGGTGACGGCGTGGCTGACTCCATTCGGGCCGGTGGCGTTGGGATTGAAAGTCGTGGCGCTCGCGGTGGGCGCTTCGACGTTCGTGCCCTCAACCGTTAGGCGACTGACCGAGGGCCGTGTCGGTGTCGGCACGTTGATGACGATCGCCGCGCTCGGCGCTGTTGGACTCGGTCAGGTCGGCGAGGCCGCGATGCTGGCGTTTTTGTTCTCCATCAGCGAGGGTTTGGAGGAATACGCGGTGGCCCGTACCCGCCGCGGCCTGCGTGCTCTGCTGGCGCTGGTGCCGGATCAGGCCACGGTCTTGCGCGCAGGTGTCGAAACCGTGGTGGCCGCAGCCGAACTGCGCGTCGGTGATCAGATGATTGTCAAACCCGGGGAACGCCTGGCCACCGACGGCATCATTGTTGCCGGGCGCACCGCCCTGGACGTCTCGGCGATTACCGGCGAATCGGTGCCGGTAGAGGCCGGACCCGGTGATGAGGTGTTCGCCGGGTCGATCAACGGGTCCGGAGTGCTGCAGGTGGAGGTCACCGCGACCGTTGAGGACAACTCGTTGGCGCGAATCGTGCAGATCGTGGAAGCCGAACAGGCCCGCAAGGGCGCCAGCCAGCGCCTGGCCGATCGGATCGCGCAGCCGTTGGTGCCGGGCATCATGATCGCCGGGGCGCTGATCGCCGGGACGGGCAGCATCTTCGGTAACCCGCTGGTGTGGATCGAACGCGCTCTGGTGGTGCTCGTCGCCGCGTCCCCGTGCGCGCTCGCCATCGCCGTGCCGGTGACCGTCGTGGCGGCAGTCGGTGCCGCCTCGAAGATCGGGGTACTGATCAAGGGCGGTGCCGCGCTGGAAGCCCTGGGCACCATCAGTGGGATCGCGCTGGACAAAACCGGAACTTTGACCGCCAACCGGCCCACCGTCATCGACATCGCCACCACCAACGACGCCACCCGCGAAGAGGTGCTGGCGGTCGCGGCCGCGCTGGAAACCCGCAGTGAACACCCGCTGGCCGCGGCCGTCCTGGCCGCTACCCAAGCGCCGGTGGCCGCCGCGAGTGACGTGCACGCCGTTGCCGGAGCTGGGCTGACCGGCCACCTCGACGGGCAAGCCATCCGGCTGGGCCGGCCCGGCTGGATCGACCCCGCCGACCTCGCCGATCACGTAGCGCACATGCAACAAGCCGGGGCCACAGCGGTGCTCGTAGAACGCGATGACCGGCTGCTCGGTGCCATCGCCGTGCGCGACGAACTACGCCCAGAAGCTCCCGAGGTCATCACCGCGCTACGTGCCGGCGGCTACCAGGTGACGATGCTCACCGGCGACAATCACGCCACCGCGGCGGCGCTCGCCGCCCAAGCCGGCATCGAGCACGTCTATGCCGAACTGCGCCCCGAGGACAAGGCTCACCTGATCGCAGAACTGGGCGCTCACCGGCCCACCGCGATGGTCGGCGACGGCGTCAACGATGCTCCGGCCCTGGCCGCCGCCGACCTGGGAATCGCGATGGGCGCCATGGGAACCGATGTCGCGATCGAAACCGCCGACGTCGCCCTGATGGGCCAAGACCTGCGGCACCTGCCCCACGCACTAGCACATGCTCGACGCTCCCGGCAGATCATGGTGCAAAACGTCGGACTCTCCCTGGGCATCATCACCGTGCTCATGCCGCTGGCGATGTTCGGAACCCTCGGCCTGGCCACGGTCGTACTGGTGCACGAGCTTGCCGAAGTCGTCGTCATCGCCAACGGCGTACGCGCCGGACGCATAACGCCTCTTGCGGGGCCAGCACGAGACACCCGGCGGCAGGACAACTCAAGGTAGCGGCGGCCGTCACTGAATCCGAGGCATCGCAGGTCAGGCCCTCAAGCGCTGCCTCAGCCACAACGACAACGGACAACAAACACCCCGCCGAGCGCATCCAGGGCCGCGGGCACCAGCCGGTAGTACGCCCACTTGCCGCGCTGGGTTCGGTCGAGCAGGCCGGCCTCGACCAGGATCTTGAGGTGATGCGACACCGTCGGCTGGGATAGCCCCACAGTAGCGGTCAGGTCGCATACACACGCCTCGGCGCCCTCATGGCCCGCGATCATTGACACAAGCCGTAGCCGGGTCGGTTCGGCCAGCGCCTTGAGCACGCCGGCCAGCCGCTCGGCGGCGGCCGCGTCGAGTACGCCGTCGGTGATCGGGCTGCAGCACGCCGCAACGTCAGCGACCAGCAACGAGTCATCGCGTTCGGTCGGGGAGGCGATCGCGGCGGGCATGGCCCCAGTATGACACACGCATTGACAGTCATCGATGTTTCCCGCACACTGCTCACATAGATGTCTGTCGATGGAAAGAGTAGGTGCGATGACCGCCGAACACAATGAGCTGCGTGATCAGGTCCGGGCCAGCTACGGCGCCGCCGCCACCGCGATCAGCGGGGGCGCTACCAACAGCGATGTGCTGACCGCCGCGAGCTGCTGCGGGTCCAGCGACTCAGCCGATATCGGGACCATCTTCGGCGCCGGTCTCTACGGCGACGACGAGCACTCCGAGATTCCCGCTGAAGCGGTTGCGGCCAGCCTGGGTTGCGGTAACCCGACCGCGGTCGCTGACTTGCACCCCGGAGAGCGGGTGCTTGACCTGGGTTCTGGCGGCGGGATCGACGTTTTGTTGTCGGCGCGCCGGGTCGGCCCGGACGGGTTTGCTTACGGCGTCGACATGACCGACGAGATGCTGGCCTTGGCGAGGCGGAACGCCGAAGAATTCCGAGCCAAGGCCGGTGTCACCAACGTCGAGTTCCGCAAGGGCACCATCGAAGACATCCCGCTGCCCGATGCCGCCGTCGATGTGGTGATCTCCAACTGCGTGATCAACCTGTCCGCCGACAAACCGGCCGTGATCGCCGAGATGTTCCGGGTGCTGGTCCCCGGCGGGCGGATCGGGATCTCCGACGTCGTCGCCGAAGACCACCTCAGTTCGGCCGAGCGCGCCGAACGCGGCTCCTACGTCGGCTGCATCGCCGGAGCGCTGTCCCGCCAGGAGTACCTCGACGGACTGGCCGCGGCCGGGTTCACCGATGCCACGGTCACGTTCACCCACCAGGTGGCCGAAGGGATGCACGGCGCGATCATCCACGCCACCAAACCCGCCGCATCGTCTGATTGAGACAGCCGCAGCGAACGACCGCGCCACCGCGCCCCGACCCACCTCACGTTGACAGCTGCCAGTGAAGCGGTACGCCGCTCGCGCCACGGGAGAGAAACCTCATGAGTGACACCGCCATATCGACTGCTGCACCCGCAGTGGCCGCCAAGCTGTCCACCCTGGACCGGCTCTTGCCGGTATGGATCGGGGTAGCGATGGCCGCCGGCCTGCTGCTGGGGCGGCTGGTGCCCGGCCTGGGCGCGGGCCTAAGTGCCATTGAGGTCGACGGAGTCTCGCTGCCCATCGCCCTTGGGCTGTTGGTGATGATGTATCCGGTGCTGGCCAAAGTCCGCTACGACCAGCTCGGCGAGGTCACCGCCGACCGCAAACTGCTGGCGTCCTCGCTGGTGTTGAACTGGCTGATCGGGCCGGCGGTGATGTTTGCCCTGGCGTGGCTGCTACTTCCCGATCTGCCCGAATACCGCACCGGGTTGATCATCGTCGGGCTGGCCCGCTGCATCGCCATGGTCATCATCTGGAACGACCTGGCCTGCGGGGACCGCGAGGCCGCCGCAGTGCTGGTCGCGTTGAACTCGATCTTTCAGGTTCTCATGTTCGCCGCGCTGGGCTGGTTTTACCTGTCGGTGCTGCCGGGCTGGCTGGGCCTGTCCCAGACCGGGATCGAGGTCTCCCCGTGGCAGATCGCCAAATCGGTGTTGATCTTCCTCGGCGTCCCACTGTTGGCCGGGTACCTGTCCCGCCGCCTAGGCGAACGCGCCAAAGGCCGCACCTGGTACGAGTCGCAATTCCTGCCCCGCATCGGCCCCTGGGCACTCTATGGACTGCTGTTCACCATCGTCATCCTGTTTGCCCTTCAAGGTGATCAGATCACCTCCCGGCCTTTCGATGTCGCCCGCATCGCGGTGCCGCTGCTGGCCTACTTCGCGATCATGTGGGCCGGCGGCTACCTGCTCGGCGCCCTCCTCAACGTCGGGTACGAGCGCACCACCACGTTGGCGTTCACCGCTGCCGGCAATAACTTCGAACTCGCGATTGCCGTCGCGATCGCCACCTACGGCGCCACCTCCGGGCAGGCCCTGGCCGGGGTCGTGGGCCCGCTCATCGAAGTACCGGTGCTGGTCGGACTCGTCTACGTGTCCCTGGCGCTGCGTACCCGCCTCTTCGGACCCGAGTCCCAATCACGCAGTGCCCGCTGATGGCCGACAAACCCAGCGTCCTGTTCGTCTGCGTGCACAACGCCGGTCGCTCCCAGATGGCGGCCGCACTGCTGATCCACCAGTCCGGTGGCCGCATCGAGGTCCGTTCCGCGGGCACCGAACCCGCCGACCAAGTCAACCCGGCGGCCGTTGCCGCGATGGCCGAACTGGGCATCGACATCACAGCCAACAGCCCCGCGGTGCTCACCGCCGACACGGTGCAAGCCAGCGACGTCGTGATCACCATGGGCTGCGGAGACACCTGCCCATACTTCCCGGGAGTCACCTACCGGGACTGGAAACTGCCCGACCCCGCCGGCCAAGCCCTTGAGGTCGTCCGCTCCATCCGCGACGACATCGCCAACCGCGTCCAGACCCTGATCGCCGAACTGCTACCTGGCACCACTACATAACCCAAACCCACAGTCACCGAAACCTGTTGCGCCACTGAGATCCCCCCGGGTTATCCAACGCGGCAACGGCCCATGAAATGCTGGTCGACTGTCTGGCCGTACCCGGGATCGATACGGCGATCGCTGAGCGTGCCGGCCCGTCTCCGTCACCGTCGATACTGATCGGCGGGGCCGAGGTGATGCGTCCCGATCCGCCCCCGATGGGTCGGTTTGGGCCTGCCCGGCCGCCACGTGATGCTGAGCTAGTGGCCGCGAGGGGCGTACATGATCACGGCAACGCCTACCAGGCAGGCCAGGGCGCCGATCACATCCCAACGGTCGGGTCGGAACCCGTCGAGGGCCATGCCCCACGCCAGCGAGCCGGCGACGAATACGCCGCCGTAGGCGGCCAAGATCCGGCCGAAATGGGCATCGGGCTGCAGGGTGGCGACGAACCCGTACATTCCTAGCGCGATGACGCCGAGTCCCGCCCAGAGCCAACCACGTTGCTCGCGGACGCCTTGCCAGACAAGCCAGGCACCGCCGATTTCGGCGACCGCAGCCAGGACGAATAACAGGATTGAACGCGCCACCATGATTGCTGATCTTAGGAGACCGTGCCGGGGCATCGGGGCGTCCCCGGCTTCCGGACGCGGCAGCCCCACAACCCGATCGTCGACCCGTGCGCGTACCCGTGACAGACACCTGCCCCGCACACCATACTCAGAGAGCCAACCCACGGGAACCGACGTGAACACGGCAATGCGTTGGCGTTCAAATCGAATGCCGCACTGCCGGTTCAGTCAGTTCTTCGAGAACTGGGCACTCGGCACTGGACCCGCTCACGCAGGCAGCACCGGCATCCTCGATCAACCCCGCAATACTGTGCTCAAGCGCACGGATCTGAGGCGCCGCAGGTCAAACGGCCAGCAGCGCCTCAGATCAAACGACAGCGGACAGCCAGATCAAAATGTCGCCGCTAAAGCGCAGGGGCGGGTGCGTGGTTGTGTCGTCGTCGTCATGACTTAACTCCTCGCTAGACAAGGTTGATGACCAACGCGGGGTGCACCAGCAGCACAACGCCAAGGATTACGAGCACCGCCCCCGTGACGCGCGTGAGCCAATCGCCGAAGGAGGCGACTCGCTCCAGCCAGATCACCACCGAGAGCGCCAGCATCCACGCCAATTGCATGGTGCCGAAGGCGATCATGACTACGAACAGCATCCAGCAGCTGCCCAGACAAAAGACGCCGTAGCGCCCACCGGCACGAAGCGCCCGGGCCGGGCTGTCGTGGTACTTGCCGCACGGCGGGGAAACCGACAATGGCCAGTAGCAGTGCCGCAGGCACGCTGCTTTCAGCGGCGTGAGCTGATAGATCCCGGCGGCCAGCGCTATGGCGCCGGCCAGGCGGCCGACCCACGGTGATCCGTGTGCCAGTGGCCCGTTGAGGTGGCTCCACGCCCAGAAGGCGGGGATCCCGGTGGCGCTCCACAGGGCCAGGTATCCGGCGACGAAGACGATCGCTGGAGCGGCGCTGCCGGTGGCGGCGCGGGCGTAGGCGCGAACGACGGGCAGGACCGCAGGAAGCATCATCGCGGCCATCATGGCCACCCACGCGATGAGGAAACCGGCGAACGACATCATTGGCGCGGTCTCCATGGGCATTCCTGGCTCGGTGTCCATAGACATGGCGTCGCCGGTCATGCTGACCACTGACCACCACCAGCCCACCCCCGCCACACCCAGCAGGGCGGCCGGCAACCACGCATCAGTCCATGACCACTCACGCATTTCGGTGCTGTTCATGGTCTAGTGGCCGGGACCGACGGTGGCGTCGGCATCCAGGTCGCTTTCCAGAATCCAGCACACCGTGGACTGGTCATGTTCGGTGGGCGCGGCGTGCGCCGCGTGGTCGAGAAGGGTCTGCAGGTGGCCTTCGAGGGCGACCAGTTCGGCGATCTGCGCGCGGACTTGGTCCAGACGGGTGTGCAGGACCTGTTGCACGTGCCCGCACGGCACCTCACCGCGGTCGTGGATCGCCAGGATTTGGCGCACCTTCTGCAAGGTCAGCCCGGCGGCTTGGCCCCGATGGATGAACCGCAGCCGATCCACGACCTCGGGCCCGTAGTCGCGGTACCCCGACGCCGTGCGTGCCGGTGGCGGGAGCAGCCCCGCGTTCTCGTAGAAGCGAATGGTTTTCGCGCTGGTATTGCTGAGTTTCGCTAGTTCGCCGATCTGCATGGAACCCATCCTTGACCTTCCACTGTACTGGAAGGTCAAGGATGGGTTCGTGTCGCTCCGCAGCGACCGTGGCCGACTGGTCACCGTTTGGCGGTGCAACGACGGGAAGGGAGTGCTTGGTATGGCGTGGCATGGGTTCTTGATGAAGGCGGCGCCCACGGTGGTAACCGGGGTGGTGGGGGTTGCGGCGTATGAGGCAGTGCGCACGGCCGTGGCGAAGGTTCCGTTGCGCACGGCAACCGTTGCTGTGACCGCGTGGGGCATCCGGGCCGCCCGCGAAGCGCAGCGCACGGCCGAAACGAACACGGAACAGATCCGATTGACGGTCGCCGACGTGGTTGCCGAGGCACGAGAGCGCGCCGGAGAGGACACCGAACCGGCGATCGTGACGAGCCCGGGCGACGGCCATGACGACTGAGGTCCTGCCGGCCGCCGACGCCACGGCGACGGTCGTATCGGACGCGTCCGGGCGGATGCGGCTGCGCATCACCGGATTTCATGTCGATGCGGTCCGGGCCGTCGCGATCGAGGAGACTCTGGCCACGGTGCCCGGTGTGCAGGCGGTGACGGCCTATCCGCGCACGGCATCGGTGGTGATCCAGTATTCGCCGCAGCGCTGCGACACCGCGGCGGTGCTGTCGGCGATCGGCGTAGCCGAGCACATCCCTGCAGAGTTGGTGCCCACCCGTGCCCCGCATTCCGGCGATGCGCGCACCCCCGGGGTGGTGCGCAAGGCCATCGGTGGACTCCGCCGATTACTGGGCGCCCGGCCCGATAGCGACGCGCCGCGCGACACCGAGGGTAGTGGCGGCTGCGGGCAGGGACAGGGCGGTGCGTGCGGCACGGCGTCCTCGGGTGAACTGAACAGGCGTGAGCAGCGGAACTGGTTGCGGCGGTTGTGGCTGGCCATGCCGTTGGCGCTGCTGGCGTCGGTGTCGACGATGGTGTTCGGCGCCTATCCGTGGGCGGGGTGGTTGGCGTTCGCGGCGACGGTACCGGTGCAATTCGTCGCCGGGTGGCCGTTCCTGCGCGGCGCGGTGCAGCAGGCGCGGGCGGGAAGCGCCAACATGGACACGCTGATCACACTGGGCACATTGACCGCATTCGGCTACTCCACGTATGAGTTGTTCGCCGGTGGCGCACTGTTCTTCGAGACGGCGGCGCTGATCATTGCGTTCGTGGTGCTGGGTCGCTATTTCGAGGCCAGATCCACGAGCAAGGCGTCGGAGGCGATCGGCAAGCTTTTGGAGATGGGCGCCAAGGAAGCCTGCCTGCTCGTCGGCGGGCAAGAAATTCTCGTGCCGGTTGATCAGGTACAAGTCGGAGACCTGGTACGGGTACGGCCTGGGGAGAAGATCCCGGTCGACGGCGAGATCACCGACGGGCGCGCCGTCGTCGATGAGTCAATGCTGACCGGCGAGTCCGTCCCGGTCGAAAAATCGGTGGGCGACCGTGTTGCCGGTGCGACGGTCAACATCGACGGGCTGCTGACCGTGCGCGCCACCGCCGTCGGCGCCGATACCGCGCTGGCGCAGATTGTGCGCCTGGTCGAGCAGGCACAGGGCGGCAAGGCGCCGGTACAGCGACTGGCTGACCGGGTCTCGGCGGTGTTCGTCCCGGCCGTCGTCGGGGTTGCCGCGGTGACGTTTGCCGGGTGGACGCTGATCGCCGCCAACCCGGTCGCCGGTATGACCGCCGCGGTGGCGGTGCTGATCATCGCGTGCCCGTGTGCGCTGGGCCTGGCCACTCCCACGGCGATCACGGTCGGCACCGGCCGCGGCGCGGAGCTGGGGATCCTGGTCAAAGGCGGCGAGGTGATGGAAGCGTCGAAGAAGATCGACACCGTGGTGTTCGACAAAACCGGCACGCTGACCCGCGCCCAGATGCGGGTCACCGATGTGATTGCCGGCAAGCGGCGCCAGCCCAATCTGGTGCTGCAGATCGCCGCCGCGGTCGAGTCGGGCTCCGAGCACCCCATCGGCGCGGCGATCGTCGCGGCCGCGCGCGAGCTGGGGTTGCAGATTCCGGCCGCCACGGCGTTCGCCAGCCTCGCCGGCCACGGGGTGCAGGCCCAGATCGACGGCCGCACCGTGCTGGTCGGACGTCGCACACTTGTCGACGACCACGAGCTGCTGCTGCCTGAGCACCTTGCGGCGGCGGCCGCCGAACTCGAAGAGCAGGGCCGCACCGCGGTGTTCGTCGGCCGCGACGACCACGTTGTGGGCGTGCTCGCCGTCGCTGACACGGTCAAGGACGACGCCGCCGACGTGGTCGCTCAACTGCACGCCATGGGCTTGCAGGTCGCCATGATCACCGGCGACAACGCGCGCACCGCCGCCGCGATCGCCACACAGGTCGGCATCGATCACGTCCTGGCTGAGGTGCTGCCGCAGGACAAGGTCACCGAGATCGAGCGGCTACAAGACCAGGGGCGGGTGGTCGCGATGGTGGGCGACGGCGTCAACGACGCCCCCGCGCTGGTGCAGGCCGATCTGGGCATTGCGATCGGCACCGGCACCGACGTGGCCATCGAGGCCTCCGACATCACGCTGATGTCCGGCCGGCTCGACGGTGTTGTGGAGGCGATCGCGCTCTCGCGGCAGACGCTGCGCACGATCCACCAGAACCTTGGCTGGGCCTTCGGCTACAACACCGCCGCGATCCCCCTAGCCGCACTCGGTCTGCTCAACCCGATCATCGCGGGAGCGGCGATGGGGCTCTCCTCGGTCAGCGTGGTCACCAACTCGCTGCGGCTACGCCGCTTCGGCCGCCACACCCGACAAGGATCGCCCCAGACCGCCCACATGGTGGACATCCCAGATAGCGCGACGTGGGATTCGTGAAGCCAGTAGGTATGCCACAACATCGGCGCTCATTCACCCCGCAGTATCGAGTCACGGCCGCGCACATGGTGATCGACGGGCAGCGGCGAGTCGCTGAGGTAGCCCGCCAGCTAAACGTGGACACGAGCCTGCTGCATACATGGGTGCGCGATGAGCGGTGGCTGATGTCCCAGGCCCGCAGCGGTGACGGCCAGCGGCCAGATGTCGCTGGCGAACAGCCGCTTTCGGTCCAGGAGCGAGCGGATTTGGTCCGGCTAGGGCAGACCGCAGCCGAGCAGGCGCAAGAAATGGCCGGCATAGACGCGTCTCGGCACACTTTGCGACCGCAGCAGCGGCGAGCCGCGGCTTGAACTCGCCGCAAGGGAGTGCGCCTGCCACGGCGTACCCGAAATCGCCGAGCTACCGGGCGCGTCGAACTCCGGCTGCAACTGTCACCGGGTCGCGAAAATTGACCCACCTGAGATGCTAATGACGGGTGTTGGGAGACCGTGGGATGCGGATTGAGATTCTGAGCAGCCCGGGCTGTCCGAACGCGGCAACGGCCCATGAAATGCTGGTCGACTGTTTGGCCGTGGTCGGGATCAACACGGCGATCGTTGAGCGGGTCGGACCCTTTCCGTCACCGTCGATACTGATTGACGGCACCGATGTGATGCGTCCCGATCGGCCGCCGACGGGTGACGTCTGTCGGTTGGATCTGCCCAGCCGTGACGTCATACTGACCGCGCTGCGACGGGCGATTGCGGCCGAAAGCTAGTGGCCGCGAGGAGCGTACATGTTCACGGCAACGCCGGCCAGGAAAACCAGGGGCGCCAAGCACGTCCCAGCGGCCGGGTCGGAACCCCTCGAGGGCCATACCCCACGCCAGCGAGCCGCCGACGAACACGCCTCCCCGTAGGCGGCCAGGATCCGGCCTATTTACCTCAGATCAGATGACAAACCACCCGCAACAGGATCGCCATTTGATCTGAGGCACCGCAGGTCAGACGCCCGCACCTGCCTCAGATAGAACGACAACGGACAGCCGGCTCGGCGATGTCAGCAGCCGCTGCAGAGACACCAACTCATCGCCACGCTCGTGCCTCAACCCTCAAATAGCAAACGGCAAGTCCCGCTGGCGGCGGTCAGGCTCGACCCAAACCGCGAAATTTGCCACACCAGCCGTCATTCTCATGCATAACAGCTATTATGCATGAACAATGTCGGCGACCAGCCGCACTCGCCCACCCGCGCACCAAGGAATGTGAGACATGACCAGCCAGGCCACGTGGCCGCCACCAGCGTCAATCGACGATCTTCCCAGGGACGGGTGGAGCTGGAGTGATTTCAGCCGACCCGTGTTCGAGTTCGCGCAGGTGCTTTCCGACACGAACGCTGTCGCGTGGTCGGGTGATTCGTGGGCGTTCTGGGAAAAGCCCTGGGATTGGGACAATGCACATGCGTTGTGGGAGAAGCTCGGTAAGCCTCGCCGAGACGATCCCACGTGGATGCGCTTCGTCCACGCGGTCGACACCCACACCGAAGCCGAACAGTTGACCGCCCTGCAAAACACCGGTCGTCTTCCCGCGCTGTGGTGGGAGGATGACGGCGAGTGGTCCACATTCACCAAAGTGCTTGTCTCAGCGGGCCATAGCTATCTTTCTGGCTACGTGACTCCAACCCGCACCCGCACGGCGCGATGGCGTGACGTATTCCGCTGGACCTTCGACGCACCCCATGCCGACTGGGTAGCACTCGGCCGGCCCCAGCGGCGTACCCACGGGTGGGCCGAATTCCTCATCAAGTGGCGCATGCCCGGACCGGCTCGCCGTGGCGGGTGAAACACGTCCACGGACCCCGAGCCCGAGCCGTGGACGCACTGATGCCCAACGACCTAGCTGGTTCCGCGCATTCCTCACCGACCGCGCTACCCGCAAGCCATCGCCGCACACCCTGCAGGCCTACCGACAAGACTTCGACGCGATCGCCAGCGCCATCACCGGCGCCGACCCAGGACAAGACCTGTCAAGGCTCGACCCGCTTGACCTCACCAAAGATGCGCTGCGCCAAGCCTTTGCGGCCTACGCTGGCTCCCACGAAGCAGCCTCGATCCGCCGCTGCTGGTCGACATGGAACACCTTGTGCACCTACCTCTACACCACCGAACTGCTCCCCGGAAATCCTATGCAGGTGATCGGCCAACCCAAACCGGCCAAGGCCCTTCCCCGATCACTTCCCGCCGAGGCCGCTGAAGCACTCATCACCGCGATAGAGGCGCCGGCGGCCAACAAACGCGCGACCGACTGGCCCGAGCGCGACCGCGCCATCATCTTGACGGCCCTGCTGGCCGGGCTGCGCGCGGCCGAGCTCCGGGGCGCCAACATCGGCGACCTACGTCTCAGCGACGGCGGTGGGGTCCTTCGGGTACGCGGAAAAGGCGGCAAGCACCGTTCAGTTCCTATCGAACAAGCCCTCGTCGACGTCCTCAACAGCTACCTCACCACCCGGGCGGCCCGCTTCCCCGCCACCACCCGCGGGCGATCGGGCCAAAATCCGCGGCCACAGTGGCCAGCCAGCGCGGCTCTGTTCGTCGGCCGCGATGGCGCCCGAATCACCCGCGGCGCTTTGCAATACCGTGTGCTGCGCGCATTCAACCTGGCCGGGCCCGACGCCCAGCGCACCCCCGGCGCGATGGTTCACGCGCTCCGGCACACCTACGCCACCGAGCTCGCCGGCGCCAACATCAGCGTCTACACCCTCATGAAGCTGCTAGGCCATGAATCCATGGCCACCTCGCAACGCTACGTCACCGCCGCTGGCTCTGAAACCCGCTCGGCCGCCGCGCAAAACCCACTCTATGAACTACTCGCTCCCACAGTCGAGGGCGACGGCGATCGCCCAGCGGCCTCGCCCGCAGATTCGACGCAATAACCTCGCACTGGCCATCGCACAACGCACTGCCAGCTGGGAGAATTGGACCAACAGCGGCTAGGACGGCTTGTGTCAGACCCGGTCGGTAATCTAAGGCGAACCCGCAATCAGCGCTGAAATGGTGAAGGCCGAGCGAATGCAGATTCTGGTACTAATCCTGATAAACGTCACCGGCATCATGGCGCCGTTGCTGATCCTGCGCATCATGCGGGCGCCGGTCTCGGCTCTCATCGCCACCGCCGTGATGGACGCCATGGTCTGGGCCGCCATGTTCATCTTCGACCCTGTCGGCAAGTACCTCATGCCCCTGTTATCCCAGCTCCATTCATAAGCGTTGGGCAATTAAGACATTCCGGCGCCGCCTTTAACGTCCATCAAGAGCTTGCAGCGTGCACGAATCACCAAGGGACGGCGTGTAAATCGTGTACTGGCAGTGCTGGCAACGGTGTGAGCGGTGCATTCGTCGTTCGCAACGGCAGTGTGCTATGCCAACGAGCACCTGGTGCGCTCCGAGTTGCGCGCCGCATTCCGGACAGTGCGACGGGCGGTGTTCTTCCCACCCGCGCCGGGTCTGCACAAGCCGCATTTTTGCGATGGTAGCGGGGAATTGAAGTTGAAGCGCCTGCGGCGCTGCTGAATGGCTTGGGCCTTGCCCAAGCCCATGTTTGTTTGCCTTTCTGGCTTTCGATTATGCCGGCGGTCCGCTTCGCGTCAAGGCCACGGCCTGCGCTTCGCTTCGGGCACAAGGCTCGCACAGTTCCCCGGCACGCTCGCTTCGCTCGCGGCGGCCAACTGTGCGCCCGGACCTTGCACTCCGCGTCCCTATGCCGGCCCAAATCTCAATTGCCAGAAGGCAAACAGAACAGGCGGCCATGCGGACGCCTGACCCACCCAGAAAGGTTCAACCATGACCGACATCACCAGCACCGACACTGCGGGCAATGCCACTGACCAGCCGATCGGCACCTTGGAACACCTTGATCCGGCGTTGCTCGACATTGGTGACAATGTTCGCGACGATGCCGCGCTGAGCAAGGCGTTCATCGCCAACATCGCCGAAAATGGCGTCCTGGTGCCGATTACGGCTGTCCGCGACGCGGAACGGCCCGAGGTCATCCGTGTCCGCAACGGACAGCGGCGCACTCTTGCTGCCCGCGAAGCGGGATTATCCAGCGTCCCCGTCTATGTGCTGCCGTCCACTGCTGCCGATGCCACCCAGGAAACCATCGACCGCATCGTGCACCAGATCGTCACCAACGATCAAAAGCTCGACATCACCGACGCGCAACGGGCGCGCGGTATCCAGCAGATGATCGATGCGGGGATGTCGGTGACCAAGGTGGCCAAGAAGCTGTCTGTGGGCAAGGACGCTGTGAAGGCCGCCCACACGGCCTCGCGGTCGGCGACGGCCATGGATGCGCTGGCTAGTGGCCAGCTGAGCCTGGTCGAAGCGGCGGCGATCACCGAGTTTGAGGACATGCCCGGTGCCGTTGAGCGGCTGATGAGTGCGGCTGACAGCGGCTGGTTCGAGCACACGGTCGCCCAACTGCGCCAGCAACGTGCCACTGACGAGGCCCGCGCCCAAGTGGCCCCGGCCTACGCCGACAAGGGGTTCACTCTCCTTGAGCAGCGCCCGGATTCGTGGGACCCGGCTTGCATCCCGCTGCATCACCTGGTGACCGCTGACGGGGAGGAAGCCGACGACGACGCGGTGACGCACCCCGCCCATTGGGCTGTGTTGCTCGTTGAGGACACCGCATGGTGCGACGTGGAAACCGGTGAAGTGATTGACGAAGAGAGCGTGGACTGGGAGACCGAGGATCAGCCGGACGCCACACCCGCAGAGGGGATGCGCCACGCCAACACGGTCACCGAGGCGCAGGTGTTCACTCCCGATTACTACTGCCTCGACTACCGCGCCGCCGGTCTGACGCCGCAGAGCTGGTTCGCGCGGCAAGCCGGGCTGGTGGACACCGACACCGGCGAAGCAGTCGACCTGGACGACGAGGCCCGCGAAGCCGCACGCCAGCAGGCGGCGATCGAGCGGGCCGAGACCGAAAAGCGTGAGCGCCGTAAAGTGTTGGCGCTCAACAAGCTCGGTGATGCGGCCCTTGGCGTGCGGCGTGATTTCGTCAAGAAGCTGTTGGCGCGAAAGACACCTCCCAAGGGCGCCGGTCTCTTCGTGGCGGACTGCTTGGCCCGTGACAGTGCGTTGCTCACGAACAACAACGCGCTGGACACCACCGCCGAACTGCTCGGACTCGACAGCGGCCAGGCCGTGGCCAAGCTCGTGGCCGAGCTACCCGCCAACGGCGACGCACGCGCGCAGGTGATCACGCTGGGCCTGATTCTCGGTGCGCTCGAATCGCGCACCCCCAAGGATGCTTGGCGCAACAACAGCGGCTGGTGGGGCCATCACGTCGGCGGCGCTGAGTACCTGCGCTGGCTCGCCGACAACGACTATCCGCTGGCTCCCGTCGAGGAAGTCGTGACCAAGGCCAAAAGCACCGACGAGGTGTATGAGCAGTACTTGGCTGATGCGGTAAAGGAGTAGCGCGCCGCTCGGGTGGGGTCAGGGCTGCGGCTCTGGCCCCACCTTGGGCGATGGCGATCCGCCCCCGTCATGCCCTGCTGCGTGTTCGCTGCGGCGGCAGCAGCATCACGATGCCCGCCGTTGGCGGCTAAACACGTTCTGCCTTCTGGGCTTTCGATTCTGACCGGCCGGGTCGCTACTTGCAAGGCGCCGGCCTCCGCGCTGCTGCGGGCCGGTGGCTCGCGAACTTTTCCCCAAGCCGCTCGCTGGCGCTCACTGGGAAAACTTCGCGCCCGGGCCTTGCATTCCACGACCCGCGGGCCGGTCTATATCCCCAATGCCAGAAGGGCAAAAGAATGGCATCAAATAACAGGAAGCGCTATCGAAGGAATACGGTAATGAGTCACATCTGTGGTTGGCGCATGGTGAATGAAAGGCGAACGTGGATAGGCATCACTGGCGAGTATGTTGTCGCGCTACGGTTACCGCCAGATCGTCCTGGGCGAGAATCAGCCTGAATCTGTATGTAGGGTTCCGGTTGGCTCAAAGGCGAGCCGTAGTCGGCGCTGGCCGCCTCAACGAGGCTGGTAGTACACGCTTTCTCCTCACCGATGTTGAGCAGAGCTCACCGCCCAAGAGAATGGCGCATACGTGTCGGGAAGCAGCTCCAAAGAATGTCGATAAGTGGTCGAATTTCTTTCTCCCGGCTATGGCATAAGGACAATCACGGCAGTAATATTGAATTATCAATCGCAGCACCAACCATTTGCGAAGGAGGCTCGTAATGTCCCCGATCACTGTTTATACAAAACCTGCCTGCGTGCAGTGCAACGCGACTTTCCGGGCGCTGGATAAAAAGGGAATCAGTTACCAGAAAGTCGACGTGACCGAGCACCCAGAGGCCCGCGAATACGTCATGAGTCTGGGCTATCTGGGCGCACCCGTCGTCTATGTCTCGCCCACGGTGCATTGGTCGGGGTTCCGCCCGGATCGCTTGGCCGGCCTGGCCGCCGCCTAACAGCTGCACCCCTGACCGAAAGGACTCACACCCATGCACACCGACACCGCGCTTGAGCAAGCCGTCGCCGAGTTCACCGAGCTCGACGCCATCGAGCGAATCGCTGAAACGCGAAGCCATCTGCTTTCCCACATCTCTACGGCAGTCAAGGCCCTGCAAGACGCGAGTGGCGCCTTGGCGCAGCTGCGCAGCAACAGCGTCTACGACGTCGAGTTTGTGGAGGGTCGCGATGGCCGCGATGTTGCCACCTTCCTCGACGAGAGCATTCGCCACACCCGTGCGGCCTACGCGGTGGTGCACACCGTTATCGATCAGGAGACACCGTGATGGCGAGCGCACACCAACTCCACAGTCCCGGAGCCGCTTTGGACCACGTGCGGGACGCCCTGCAAGCAGCGGGGCACGCCATCCGCCCGCGTGGTTCGGAGGCCTTCATGGCCAGCTGCCCCCTGCACACCGACCACTGCCCCTCGCTGTCGGTTGGGTGGCGAGAAAACACCCGCGCCGGCACTGGCGGTGCGGTCCTGCTGCACTGCTTTAGCTGCCAAGCCCCCGCGGCCGCCATCGCGGCCGCACTGGGTCTGCGCCTGGCCGATCTGTTCGACAACCCCAGCCCCGCAACCGGGCAACGCTGGCCTCGCGTCACGCAGCCCAGGGCCAGGCGAACTCCTGGGCCAGGGCCGTTACCCGCACGCATCACCGCGGGGCGCGAAGACACCAACCACCACTGGCGCCGGGCCCGGGTCTACACCTACCTGACCCCCACGGGAACCCCGGTGCAGCAGGTCGTCCGCGAAGAATGCGCATGCACTGGTCGACCCCACAAACAGTTCCGGCAGCGCTACCGCGACGGAGGCCAGTGGGTGTACCGCAAGCCGTACGGATTCACCCCGGTGTTATACCGGCCCGCCGCAATTGCGGCCGCAGCCACACGCGGCGCATGGATATGGGTCACCGAAGGTGAAAAAGACGCCGACACCCTGACTGCACTCGGCCGGCTGGCCACCACCAACGCCCAAGGAGCCGCCAACTTCCCCGCCGAACTCGTCGACGACTTCGCCGGACTCAAGGTCGCCATCGTCGCCGACCGAGACCTCGCCGGTTATCAGCGGGCGATCAACCTCTATGCACGCCTACGCAGCATCACTGCCCAAGTCGTGGTGCTCTTACCCGCCCTCGACGTCGACAAAGCCGACGTCACCGATCACGTCAACGCCGGCCTGTGGAACCGCGCCGAGCTTTTCGGAGGCCTTTCCGTCATCACGCCCGCCGAACTGCACACCTTGGCCGCGGCCGCCAAAGCCCGGGTGGCCGCCGAGCGTTTCGACGTCGCCCTGCAGGAAGCCCGCGCGCACCAGGACCGTCGCGGCCTGGTACCCGGCAGCGCACGCAACGCCGCACGATGGCTCGCCGAAGCCGCCGAACAACTGCGCACAGTGCAACACACCCACCAAGACCTGCACCACGACATCGGCGAGCAGCCCTCACCCAGGCAGCGCGCCGAGGCGGCCGCCATTGATGCCCTCCTCGAGCAGCTCACCACTGACTACCGGAACAACACACGCAGGCCAGCGATACACGCTGGCCATGATCGGTTGAAGGAGTCTGCATGACAACGCGTTTCGAGATCGCCATCACCAACCGCGCGGCCGCAGCCATCGCCGCAGCGCCGGGCCGGCCCGGGCCCGCCGCCAACACCGCCCGCGCCTGGATCGACAGCATGACCGCCCGCGCCCAACTACGCTCCGAGCGTCGCCTGCGCCACACTCGCGCCGCCTAACCCCCGGAAAGGTGACCCCACTCATGCACGCCATCACCCGCCGATTCGCCGCCGCCGCAGGGGTGCTCACCGCAGCAACTCTGGCTCTAGCCGGTCCACCCTCGGCACACGCCGCGCTAGCCGTGGTCAGCCCCGGCGAAGAGGTCGACTACATCAACCCCACCGGAGGCAACCAGTTCTGCACCATCGGCTACGTCTACACCGGCGCGGACCTGCACACCTACGCCATCACCGCCGCCCACTGCCGCTCTGACCCCGCGTCAGGCTATGCGCGCGACAAGCGAAGCGGACTCACCGGCAAGTTCGTGCGCACCATTTTCGAGTCGCCGCGCAGCGGCGGCGCCGACTACGCGCTGATCGACTTCAACACCAACTCCATGGCATCGGCCTTCATCGACGCCAACCACACGCTCTTTACCGACGACCATCCCGAACCCCAAGTCGGCGAAACTGTCTGCCGCATCGGAGTTTCCAGCGGACAGCACTGCGGACAAATCGCGGCCGCCCAAGGCCGAGACCAATACCTGACCACAGGGATGCCGCCCAGCATCCCCGGTGACTCCGGAGGCCCGGTGTGGACGCCAACCTCACAGGGTTACGCGCAAATCATCGGGATTTGGCTAGGTGAAAAAACCACCGCCGCCGGCCAACAGTACGGCCGCTTCGCCTCACTATCCAGTGGCCTTCGCGCACTTAGCGCGCCCGAACGACCCGGTCAAAACGCCAGCAATCCCGAGTAATCAGCTCGCGGATACGACACGTCGAAGCTCAACTCCGGTACCGGCCACTGCCCGGTCACCAACCAGGTCATCGCCGGCACCGCAACACCCTGCGGCCCCTTCATGAGGTCACGCGCGAAGGCCTCTTCAAACATCACACCAGCGTACAGCCGCTGGGACTGGCCACCTGCCGGTGGCCACCAAATCCGTAGCCCCTCACCCTTTTAAGCCGTCAGCGGGGCGCTCATGGTAAGCGGGTGGGGACCCCGACCGGTCCACCCACGCCCACACCGGGCCTCGCCGTGCCGAGTGACTGTTTTGGGTCCTAATGCCAGCTCGCCGAAGGGCGCTTCGCGCCGGCGAGCGCGGACCCAAAACCCGGCGAACACCCGCCGCGGGACTCGTCGGGGTGGACCGCCCACCCTCACCCGCTTACCCGCACCCCAGCGCTGACCAGCGCACCACATCACCATCCGAAACGGAGAACACACCAATGACGAAATCCGCCACACCCATTTACGTCACGCCGGCCGGCGTCATTACTCACAGCATCGTGTCCATCAAAGGCCAGCTCGAACCCGACATCACCGTGCACCACGCCCGCACCCCGTCCGCCCGTATCGGCATCACGGTCGGCGGCATGCACATGAGCCTGCAGAACTGCCAGACAGCCCAGGGCCTGCTCGAGGCCTTCGTCGCTGCGCGCACTCAGATGATCCATGTCCCCGCGGAAATCCCCACCGCTGGAGCCGTGGCCGAGGAGCCCGCCGGCCGCGCAGTGCTCGGCGTCGAGTGGACGAGGGCACCGGCTTACGCTGTCGTGGCACAGTCGGCGCTCAACAAGCTCAAGACCGCGAAACTGCACTGGGTCGAGCTCTACACCGGCCCGATCACCTGGCAATTGCGTGACCGCGCCGCGATCCTGTCGATGATCGACGCGTTTCGACAGGTCCACCGAGTGGCGATCGCGGTCTTCGCAGACGGTGAGCGCTACAAAGCCGATCCCACCGACGCCGACTATCGAGCGGCCTGAACACATTCCGGGCCCGGCCGCCTCTCCCATCGGGGGGTGGCCGGGCCCCCCTTTTCTTCCGGTCCGCTGAGGTGCCGGCGCGCCCCGCGCGACCGGACTGGCCACCTGCCGGTGGCCACCAAATCCGTAGCCCCTCACCTTATTTGCCGTCAGCAGGGGTCGCAGTCTAATCGGCCGGGGGCCCCGACCGGTCAACCCACGCCCACACCGAACTACGCAGGCCCAGTGACCTTTTCGGCCCTATGCCAGCTCGCCCCATGGCGCTTCGCGCCAGGCGAGCGCGGGCCGAAAACCCTGCTGCGTTCGGCGCGGGACTCTTCGGGGTTGACCGCCCACCCTCACCCGATTAGCCCACTCCCCCAGCGCTGACCAGCGCACCACATCACCGCACAGAACGGACAAACATCATGTGCTACAACCGCATCGCGATCCTGGCTGATCTGCGTAACCAACTCGTCAACGGGACCTGCAACCCCAGCCGAGGCCTCGCCGAGCTCGCCGCCCCACTCCTGGTCGACGACAGCTATAAGACCCTGCTCTACAAGATCGCCGAGCGCCGGCCGCTACGGGCCGCACTGCTGTGGGGCCGTATCGGCGATCACCTCAGCGGACAGGCCCGAATCGAAGCCCTCACCCTGGCCGCTGCGTTCGCCCTCAAAGGTGGCAATCCCGGCATCGCGGCCACGATCATCACCCGCGTCGACGTCGCGGTCCGCCGCGAGCACACCGAGACGCCGGCAATGATCGAGATTCTCAAACTCGACCACCGCATCCAAGCGCACCTGACCCACGTCGTCGCCTGAAACCACCTACCTCACACAAGGCATCCACCATGAGTAATCACATCGAATGGGGCCACGCCGCGGACAGCCTCTACACCCTGCACCCGCGCGAGCGGGCAATCGAGAAATTCCACCCCGAGGACGAAGATGCAGTCAGCGGGCCCTTCGTCCTGGGACTGTGGAACGGAAACGGCGACGGTCTCGCCCTGCAAGGAAGTCGCCGCGAAATCCTCGACTACCTCGGCCACGTCATCGCGCACGTGCGCCGCGAAACCCATCCCCGCCTTGAGCTCGACCAGGCCCTCAAACGACTGCACACGCTGCGAGAAGAACGCAGCGCGGTCCTCGATCACGCTAACTACAGCACCTGCGACGTCGCTCGACTCGACGAAGCGGAAGTCGACCTGCTCAACGACGTCGCCGAGGCCGCCGCTGAAGTCAACGCCGAGCTGCACCCGTACTAACCCAAGGACCTCTCCGGGCCCGGCCGCCTCTCCCACCACGAGGGGTTGGCCGGGCCCCCCCTTTTTCTTCCAGCTCACACGGTGCCGGCGCGCCCCGCGCGACCGGACTGGCCACCTGCCGGTGGCCACCAAATCCGTAGCCCCTCACCCTTTTTAAGCCGTCAGCGGGGCGCTCATGGTAAGCGGGTGGGGACCCCGACCGGTCCACCCACGCCCACACCGGGCCTCGCCGTGCCGAGTGACTGTTTTGGGTCCTAATGCCAGCTCGCCGAAGGGCGCTTCGCGCCGGCGAGCGCGGACCCAAAACCCGGCGAACACCCGCCGCGGGACTCGTCGGGGTGGACCGCCCACCCTCACCCGCTTACCCGCACCCCAGCGCTGACCAGCGCACCACATCACCATCCGAAACGGAGAACACACCAATGACCACTATCAGCACCCCAGACCCATGGGCCATCACCGGCCCAGACGAAGCCCAAGCACTGTCCTCCCCCGAGACGTCAGCACACGACCCACACAGGCACGAGCGGCACCGTGAAGACGACCGAATGGCCGACGTCGACGAGCTTGCTGTCCTGCAAGTCGCCAACGACGGGTTACGCCTGCCGCTGCGCGGCAAAGACCGTGACGAAGCCGTGCGACGCATGTATGGCCGAATCGACCCAGAGCTCATCGCCTGGCGCCTTCACACAACCTCGCGGACCGTGGCACGCGTCGCCTCGCGACTCGGGTTGACCCAAGGCAACGCCAGCCGAAACGTGCACCGACAACTCGTCACAGCGTGACAACGCCCTCACCACGAACTCGGGGCCCGGCCTGTTTCCGCATCACTCAGAAGCCGGCCGGGCTCTTTTCATCCCAACAACCCCACCCCTCAACCCGAAAAGACCAGGAGCACAACACCAATGACTATCGAAATCACCCACACCGCCGATGAAGGAACCCTCGTACACGGCACCGCCCGCGGAGACGGCACCAACACCATCCTCAAAGCCGCCGGATTCCGTTGGTTTCGCACACTCGGTGTATGGGGTATCGCCGGCAGCCGCGATCGTCAACCCAACCGATACAAAATCGAGCGTGCCGCCGAATCGCTGCGCGCCGCCGGCCACACGGTAACTGTCGACGTCGACGACACTCATCGCCCCACAGCCGAGGCCGAAGCCGACCGCGCTCACCGCCAGGCGCAGCGCGCCGACGCCCTGGCCGCCAAAGCCGACCGCAAAGCCGCCGCCGCCTCGGCCGCCTGGGAATCCGAGCAGCGCGCCGTAGAGGCCCTGCCTCCCGGTGGAGAGCCGATCAAGATCGGCCATCACAGCGAGAGCCGCCACCGTAACGCGATCACCCGCGCCCACGACGCAACCCGCCGCGCGATTGACGCGACCGATCTCGCCCACCAGGCACAGGGCCGCGCACAGGCCGCCGCGACCACCACCGCTCACCGCTACAACCCGGTGACGGTGAAGAACCGCATCGAGAAGTTGGAAGCCGAGCAACGTGGCGATCAACGCATTCTCGATGGTTACCGTCGCGTCGTCGCGCGCACGGCCACCTACGAATACGTCGACGAGTTCGCCCCCGCCTCCGGGTCCTACCGTGAACAGGTGATCGCGCGCATGGCCCAACGTGGCGATCAAATCGCCTACTGGAAAGCGGTTTACGCGGATCTGCAAGCATCCGGCGCCGCCAACCCGCACAGCCGCGACAGCATCACCAAAGGTGACCTCATCAAGTATCGCGGCCACTGGTACCCCGTGGTTCGGGTCAACTCCAAAACCGTGTCGGTCCGCCGGCACGAGCTGGCCTCGTGGACCGACAGGATCGGCTACCACGAGATCTCCGGCCATCGCCCCGCCGGCGATACCACCATGACTGACGGATAACGGCATTCAGATCATTCCCGGGGCCCGGCCACTTCTCCCATCGTGAGGGGTTGGCCGGGCCCCCCTTTTTCTTCCGGTCCGCTGAGGTGCCGGCGCGCCCCGCGCGACCGGACTGGCCACCTGGCGGTGGCCACCAAATCCGTAGCCCCTCACCTTGTTTGCCGTCAGCTGGGGTCGCAGTCTAATCGGCCGGGGGCCCCGACCGGTCAACCCACGCCCACACCGAACTACGCAGGCCGAGTGACCTTTTCGGCCCTATGCCAGCTCGCCCCATGGCGCTTCGCGCCAGGCGAGCGCGGGCCGAAAACCCTGCTGCGTTCGGCGCGGGACTCTTCGGGGTTGACCGCCCACCCTCACCCGATTAGCCCACTCCCCCAGCGCTGACCGGCGCACCACTCACCGCACAGAACGGACAAACATCATGGATCACGAATTCGAGCTCGCCTTCAACCTCGTCGACGAGGCCGCAGGACGCATCCAGGACCAGCAGTACGGCATCACCCGAATTCTCTTTCACAACCACGGCGACATCGGGCTCACCACCGTGCATGACTACACCCGCGAAAGTGGGCACCGCCTGGTCCTGTTCGCCACCGATGCCCACGGTCAGATGGCCGCCGTCGAGGCGACCGCACCTGACCTCAACACCGAGCCGCACACCCGAATCCTCAAGGTCCGCGCCAGTGAACTCACCTTTCACGCCGTCCCCGGCCACGACTGGTCCTACCGCGCCGCCCACGCCGGCCACACCTGCACTCTGACCGCCGGAATCGGCGACCAGCCGATGTGGACCGTCACCGTCGACAACCAACCCTCCGTCGTCCACGAGGACCTCGACACCGCCCTCGACCACATTGCCGCCGCCGCCCTGCTGGCGGCCTAACCCCACTTTCGCGGCCGGGCCAGCGTCACACGTGAACGTCGGCCCGGCCGCGTACCATCCCGACCAGAAAGGACTGATCGACATGACCGACATCGACTACTGCCAAGGCTGGTACTTCATTGACCCCGCCGACGGCAAGCGCCGCAAGATGCGGTTCCGACAAACTGTCGACGGAATCGGACAACTTGTCGCCGTCGTGGCCAAGGCCTACGACCGCGAGAACGGGGACGAAATCGCGATCACCCGCCCTGAGGTCCAAATAAGCGAAGTGGAAGCCGCGATAAACGGATTTGAAAATTGGGCCAGTCACTATGTGAGTCCAATAAAACGGAGCGTCGACCTGGCGCTGATCCGCGACCGCATCCGCGCGGCAGGCCTGACCTAACCCAAGGACCTCTCCGGGCCCGGCCGCCTCTCCCACCACGAGGGGGTGGCCGGGCCCCCCTTTTCTTCCGGTCCGCTGAGGTGCCGGCGCGCCCCGCGCGACCGGACTGGCCACCTGCCGGTGGCCACCAAATCCGTAGCCCCTCACCCTTTTAAGCCGTCAGCGGGGCGCTCATGGTAAGCGGGTGGGGACCCCGACCGGTCCACCCACGCCCACACCGGGCCTCGCCGTGCCGAGTGACTGTTTTGGGTCCTAATGCCAGCTCGCCGAAGGGCGCTTCGCGCCGGCGAGCGCGGACCCAAAACCCGGCGAACACCCGCCGCGGGACTCGTCGGGGTGGACCGCCCACCCTCACCCGCTTACCCGCACCCCAGCGCTGACCAGCGCACCACATCACCATCCGAAACGGAGAACACACCAATGAGCGCATACGTCGTCGAAGCCGAACACATCAACGTCCTGCTGTGGGCCGGCCACCAAGGATTCCACCGGCCGCTGGGCAACCTGACCTGGGT
Organism: Mycobacterium nebraskense; assembly: GCF_002102255.1. Taxonomy (GTDB): domain Bacteria; phylum Actinomycetota; class Actinomycetes; order Mycobacteriales; family Mycobacteriaceae; genus Mycobacterium; species Mycobacterium nebraskense. The sequence continues at coordinate 81,880 of NZ_LQPH01000125.1, read as the reverse complement.
CTTCGACAACCCGATCCGCGTCAACCAGCTCACCGACGACAACCTCGACCAGGTTGGCCAGATGCTCGTCGACGCCAACACCGCCTCGGTCAACTATTGCTACTTCAACAACCCCATCCACGAGCCCTACGAGTACCGCTACACCCGGCCCCTGCACACCAGCTGGTCGGTCATCGAAGTACTCAAGGCGTTGCAGTGCTTCGAATATCAGGCCTGCGAACCCAAGGACTGGCAGCACACCGAGGCCTACGCATTCTGCCGCGAGCTGCAGAACATGTTGGTCCAGGCGCTCTCTGGCTACGACCGCGCCCCGTGGGGCATTACCCGCATCAGCCTGCCCGCCGCCCATCGGCGGAGCGCCTAAACCCGCAGTCGCCCACCCTGAAAGGAGATACGCGATGATCATCGAGGGCACCATCACGCGCGGTGTCGAAAACCGCACCGTTGAGATCCCGTTCTACATCGACACCCTCACCGGCACGTACAGCCAGTGGGGGCACGACACCATGACTCTCGGTGAGAACGTCGATCTACTTGAGGCGTTGCGCGACGCCGCCTGCGACATCGACTGACACGTATCACCATTCCCGGGGCCCGGCCACTTCTCCCATCGTGAGGGGTTGGCCGGGCCCCCCTTTTTCTTCCGGTCCGCTGAGGTGCCGGCGCGCCCCGCGCGCCCGGACTGGCCACCTGCCGGTGGCCACCAAATCCGTAGCCCCTCACCTTGTTTGCCGTCAGCTGGGGTCGCAGTCTAATCGGCCGGGGGCCCGACCGGTCAACCCACGCCCACACCGAACTACGCAGGCCGAGTGACCTTTTCGGCCCTATGCCAGCTCGCCCGATGGCGCTATCGCGCCAGGCGAGCGCGGGCCGAAAACCCTGCTGCGTTCGGCGCGGGACTCTTCGGGGTTGACCGCCCACCCTCACCCGATTAGCCCACTCCCCCAGCGCTGACCGGCGCACCACTCACCGCACAGAACGGAGAACAACACTATGCCCACCACCGCCTTGCGCACCGAAGCCGACATCGTTGCCGCCGCAGCAGCATTCCTGGGCTTCGCACCCACCAACAGCGTCGTCGCCTACATGCTGCACCGTGACACCCACACCAGCGACCTGGTGGTCCGCAGCGCAATTCGCTTCGATGTCACGATCAGCGCCGAACAAGCCACCAACTTCCCGGCCACATGCAACCTGCGGCCCGAAACTAACCACGCCGCCGTGCTCCTGGCCGTGTGCGACGAAAGCTACGAATGGCATGCCGTCACCGTCCTCGACGCCCTGAGCGACGCGCTGCGCGCCGCCGGGATTCCAGTGCTGCGCCGCCTGATGACTCGTGATGTCACCACCGAAGGCCAGTGGTACGACCCCGACACCGGCGCAACCGGGCCCACCTACCCCTACACCGACTCTCTGGTCACCGCGCACCGGGTGCTCGGCGGTGAACGAGTCAGCCCGGCGCGCAGCGACATCCAAGCCGAATTCGCGCCCCTGCCGCCAGCCCCGCCGATCGCCCTCGGCGACCACGGCGAGCTTGTCATCGGTGCCGCAGCAGAGATCGCCGCCGCACTCGAGGGACACCAGATCAGTCGCACGCTACCGACCCGCGCCGGCATCGCCATCACCGCCGACGTCGCCGTGCGTGACGCCATGATCGCCGCCGCCCAACACACCGAGGCCGGCGCGCAACTGTGGACTCACATCGGCCGGCGCCTGCGCGGCCAGCCCCGCGCCGAAGCGCTCACGATCGCCGCCGCCTGCTACTGCCTGCTCGAGGACAGCGTGCGCGCGGCCATCGCGGCGCGCACCGCACTCGACGAAGCCGAAGCCACCAAGACCCCGCCGCCGCGGCTGGCGCTGATGCTGCTGACCGCACTGCGCTCAGGCATGCCCCCCGAACAGATCCGCAGCGCCATCGTCGACGCCACCAACCCCGAATAACCCCAACATGTCCCGGGCCCGGCCACTTCTCCGATCGTGAGGGGTGGGCCGGGCCCCCCTTTTTCTTCCGGCCCGCTGAGGTCCCGGCGCGCCCCGCGCGACCGGACTGGCCACCTCAGCGGTGGCCACCAAATCCGTAGCCCCTCACCTTGTTTGCCGTCAGCAAGGGTCGCAGTCTAACCGGGCGGGGGCCCGACCGCGCAACCCACGCCCGACCCGGTGATCGCCGTGCCGAGTGACTGTTTTCGGCCCTACGGCAGCTCGCCCGATGGCGCTTCGCGCCGGGCGAGCCCGGGCCGAAAACCCGGCGAGTAACCGGGTCGGTCTCTTCGGGGTTGCACGCCCACCCTCACCCGGTTAGCCCACTCCCCCAGCGCTGACCGGCGCGCCCAGCACCGCACAGAACGGAGAAATCGCATGTCCTACGACCTCATCACCACCGTGTACCTCAACGAAGGCGCCCATCAGTTCCACGGCTTCGGAGAGCTCGCACCCGCGCAGCTTGCCGCTGCCGCGGGATTCACGCTGACCGTGGCGTGCCCACCCAGCACCGAGCAGATCAAGGCTTGTCTGGAACTCGTCTTTGAGCAGCTCAACATCGATGAGCCCGACCAGCCATGGGCCCTCAAGTACCGGCTCGCCGGTCACCGCAGCCTCAGCGTCGGCGACGTCGTGGTCATCGGCGAGACCGCCTGGGCGTGCGCCTCCAGCGGCTGGGAGCTGCTCACCGCCGAGCGGCTCCACGGCGCCCTCTATCACTAGCCACCGGTGGTGGTTGGGCAGGCCCGACTTTGCACCCTGTCCAACCACCACCGCCTCTCACCTACCAACCTCAGTCACACGAAGGAGAATTCACCCATGGGCGAGTACTACATCGCGACATTTCTCGACCAGGCCGGCCGCATCACCCGCGCAGTTCACCCCGCGGACTACGGGATCAGTGAACGCCTGGGCGTCCAGACCCGCGAAGGCACACCCTTCCTCGCCGCCGTCGAAACACTGCTCGCCCTCGACGGGGGATCGCGGCTGGTGTGGGCCGGTGACTACGCCCCCGCCGAGCCAGGACAGGACACCAATCTGTACTGGGCTATCCAACCCCACCAGTTCGTCCGGTTCGAAGGCCTCATCGACCACGCTGCCGGCATCACAGCCAACACCCCCCGGCCGTCCTCGCGCCCCGCTGCCCACATCTACGTGTGCAACGCCGACCGCCGCGAGTACTTTGACAAAAGCGCCCTGCCCCTCGACGACTACGAGCAGCCCCGAAACATGCTGCCCGTCTTGACCGCCTACGGATACGGCAGGCCCGGCCGCTGGACACGAGACCGCATCTACCTCACCGACACCCACCCTGGCCACACCTGGACGAAAGTCCCCAGCCTGTTATGGACTTGACCGGCGCCCGGGCCCGGCCGCCTCTCCGATCGTGAGGGGTTGGCCGGGCCCCCCTTTTTCTTCCGGTTCCCCGCGGTGGCCGGCGCGCCCCGCGCGACCGGACTGGCCACCTCGCGGTGGCCACCAAACCCGTAGCCCCTCACCTCATTTGCCTGTCAGCGGGGTGCTCATGGTAATCGGGCGGGGGCCCGCCCCCTCAACCCACGCCCGGGCCGGGCATCGCCGTGCCGAGTGACTGTTTTCGGCCCTACGGAAGCTCGCCCGAAGGCGCTGCGCGCCGGCGAGCCCGGGCCGAAAACCCGGCGAGCTCCCGGCCCGGGACTCTTCGGGGTTGAGCGTCCACCCTCACCCGCTTACCCGCACCCCAGCGCTGACCGGCGCGAACAAAACACAGTTTCCCGGAAAGGAACATCTCTCATGGCACACGAACTCGACACCACCAACGGGCACGTCTCCTTCGCTAACTCCCGCAGCGACCACTGGCACCGCCTCGGTCAAACCGTTGGCCACACCATGACCGCCCGCGAGGCACTGGAAGCCGCGCACATGGCCGGCTGGAACGTCCGCAAAATGCCGCTGCAGGTTCCCCAGGAACCCGTCATCGACGACACCGGCGTCACCACGCCGGCGCCTCTGGTGGTGCCCGACTTCTATGCGACCGTGCGCACCAACCCGATCAACGGTCGCCTCGACGTCCTCGGGGTCGTTGGCAGCAAGTACGAGCCCCTCCAAAACGAGGCCTCCTGCGACCTGCTCGACGCCCTCGTGGACCAAAGCGGAGGCGCCCACTTCGAGACCGCCGGCGCGCTGCGCGGCGGGCGGGAAACCTTCGTCACCATGAAGCTGCCCAGCAGCATGGTCTTCGACGGTAAGGACGGCAGCAAAGACCGCACTGACTTCTACCTCGCGGCCTTAAATTCTCACGATGGCAGTGCAGCCTTCCGTTTCCTCCTGTCGCCCATCCGCATTGTCTGCGCGAACACCCAAAGCGCGGCGATCCGGTCGGCCAAGTCCAGCTTCTCCATCCGCCACACCGGCGGCGCGCGAGCCTCCATCGCCGAGGCCCGCAACGCCCTCAAGCTCAGTTGGCGTTACATCGAGGCATTCGAAGCCGAGGCAGCTGCGCTCTATGCCGCCCCGATGGACACCGAGGAGATGCGCAGCTTCGCCAACACGCTGCTCGAGGTCGACTCGGCGGGCACTACCGCCACGCGCCGCCACCGTCGTGAACGCGCCAACAGCATCGTGAAACTGTGGACGTCCTCTGAGACCATCGCGCCCATCGCCGGCACCCGCTGGGCCGCCTACAACGCGGTCACCGAATACCTGGACCACGTCGTTCCAGTCCGCGGCGCCAAAACCGCCACCGACGCCAGCGCCGCGCGCGCGTTGCGCAACATCACCACCGCGGCCAGCGGACAATCGCTGAAAGCTCAAGCGTTCCGGATGCTTCAGACCCTCTAGCTGCCCCCGGTGGTCTACCCGGGCCCGGCCAGCCCTCTCCCACCACGAGGGGTTGGCCGGGCCCCCTTTTTTCTTCCCGCATCACGGTTGCTTGCCGCACGTCGCCACCTGTTCGCCACCGCCGCCACGATTCCCGCCGCCGGACGTGCTCAGCCCGACCCGGGGGGCCTCGAGTCTTGTCCGCGATCCTCGCCGGCACTCGCCGGCTCGCCGCGCCGCGCCGCCTCGCTGCCGCGCTTCGACTACGCGCCCATCCCCGCGCCCCCCCGGCGCTCTTTCTAGGCCTCGGGCCGCGATCTGGGTTTCGACGGCCACGCCACCGGCTGCCACGGCCAAATCCGTTGGTGCCCGGCCGCTCACCATAGTGTCGGGTCGGTAGAGCCCAGCAGCGCTGCCTCGACGGCTTCGGCATCCCATCCGTGGCGCACCGCATCGCGCAGCGCCACCGCGCGCGCTCGCCGCGCCATGACTCCGTGATCGCCCCGGCGCACCAGCACCCGGCCCCCGCCGCGGCGCGCCCGCGCCATCATCTGCATGTTGTCGCGCTGCGAGCCGCCGATGACATGCAGCAAGCCGAGTTCGTCGGGCAGACTCGCTCGCACGCACACCGGATTGTCACAGCCGTGCAGGGCGCGCACCCACGGCTCTAACGCCTTCCCCTCCAGCGAGGCGGCCAGCGCATACCGGTTGGCCCGCACCATCATCCGCGCACCACCGCGGTACACCCAAAACCGTCCGTACCCGTCCCCGCCGATCGCCGAACACCAGATCGCGCAATCGTCGGCGCCCGGGCCCCGAACGACGTTGTTTTCGAACCGACCTAACTCCTCGGCGTGCACGCGCCGATCCACCACCAGCCGTAGCGGTTCCGAAACCCCCATACTCCCGATGCTTTCGGTTCCCTTGCGGCCCTGCGCCGCCCGTCGCCGTCATCATCCCCGCCGGCACTGACAACCTTGCGAGGCCCGGCTACGCGTGCGCCGGTATCGGCTCCGCTGTCAACGCATCCGCTGGTGGGCTCTGTGCGTCATCGCCTTTGCCGCCCACGCGTTCTGGTGTGACCGCCGGCGCCGGTGTAACCGCGCCCGCTACCGGTTCCGCGGCCTGCTCGCTGGATTCGGTTTCACGAATCAAGTCGCGCACCGCTTTTTCGCTGAGCCCGGCCATGCGGCCGATCTCACGTAGCGTTTCCCCGCGGTCACGCATCGCGCGCAGCGCCGCGCCTGCCTTGACCCGTTGGTTGGCGCGCCGCTGTGCGGCCTGCTGCGCCAGCGCCTGCTGGCGCTCGGCCAGCCACGCATCGACCGCTTCGGCGCGGTCGCGCGCATCGAAGAACGTCGCTAAGTCCTCGACGTTGGCCTTCGTGCGTCGGATCACTTCGTCTTGCGCCGCTGTTGCCGCTTCCCGCGCCGCGCGCCGGGCTTGCTTGCTCACCGCCTTGTTTCCCATGTCTCACACCGTAAAGCCCGCAAAACCCTTACGCCGCACCCGAACCCAAAAATCTCACCACCGCCACCACCTGCTATGCCCGGACCCGACCCCTCGCCACACCATCCCACCGCCACTTAGGGTACCCTAACTTCACCCGCCTCCAGCACATCACACCTCTTGCACTCAGGTCACGGTTTGGTAACGGACGCTAGTTAGGTGGCCTAACGAACGCGATATTCGTGTCGCGCGGGCGTCGCGTAACACTCAAGCACATGTCACGGTGGATTGGTGGTGATGCGGCGGTGATGGGCTTACACAAGTTGACCGCTGGCGATGGCTACATGTATCTGATTCGCCAAGTCGCCGCCTCGGATGCCACCGACCGGGGCCGTCCCAGCCTGGGCGAGTACTACAGCGCCAAAGGCGAATCTCCGGGCACCTGGATGGGCCGCGGGCTGGCCGCACTCGGCCAGCCCGTCTCCCGCGACCCCGCAGACCCCTTGGTCGCGCAACTGTGGTCGGTGCCGCACGGATCGCAAGTCAGCGAAGACCAAATGAAAGCCCTTTTCGGTGAAGGACTCCACCCCAACGCCGACCGAATCACCCACCATCTCACCGGATTTGGCCTCGCCCAGGCGGGCAAGATCGCCGCCGTGCGGCTAGGCCGCCCGTTCGCTACCAACAACACCAAAAACCAGTTCATGACCCGGCTGCGCCAGGCCTACCGCGACTACAACACCACCGTGGGCAACGAGGAGCACGCCAGCCTCGCCGCCGACATTAAGGCCCGCATCCGCACCGCACTCGCGCGTGAAATGTTCACCGAAACCTACTCTCGCCCACCGGCTGATGAACGAGAACTGTCGGGGTTTATCGCCAGCAATTCCCGCGCGGCCACCACCGCGGTGGCCGGCTATGACCTCACCTTCACCCCGGTCAAATCCGTCTCGGCGCTGTGGGCGATCGCGCCGACACCGATCGCCCAAGGGATCGAGGAATGCCACCGCCAGGCCGTGGCCGAAACCCTGGAATTTCTCGAAGACCAAGCAGCCTTTGCGCGCATGGGGGCCCACGGCGTAGCCCAAGTCAACAGCACCGGATTGATCGTGGCGGCCTTCGATCACCGCGACTCGCGCGCCGGAGATCCCAACCTGCACACCCACGCCGCGGTCAGCAACAAGGTACAAGTCATTGGCCCCGATGGGGTGCCGCGCTGGCTGGCCTTAGACGGCACCCCACTGCACCACGCCACCGTCGCCGCATCAGAGTTTTACAACACCCGCATCGAAGCGCTGCTCATCGCAAAGCTCGGTGTGCGTTTCGCCGAAACCCCCGCCAAACGCGGCAAACGCCCGGTGCGCGAAATCGTCGGCATGGCTACAGCTTTGATCGAGAAATTCTCCTCGCGAAGCGCGGCCATTGACCATCGTGTCGGTGAGCTGGCCAAGCAATTCCAGGTCGACCATGGCCGTGAACCCACCGTCGTCGAGATGCTCGCGTTGTCTCAACGGGCCACCTTGGAAACCCGCCAAGCCAAGCACGAACCGCGCTCGCTGGGTGAACAGCGCCACGTGTGGCGGGTGCAGGCCGTCGAGGTGTTGGGCAGCCAGCGCGCCCTGACCGCCATGGTCGCCGACGTCACGAATCAGGCGGTGTCCCAACGGGTCGAGATCACCGACAAATGGGTCCACGAGCACGCCGCCGCCATCATCGCCACCGTCTCAGAATCCCGGGCCACCTGGACGATCAACCACGTCCGCGCCGAAGCCCAACGCGAGCTGCGCTACGCCAACCACCCCGGCGGCCCCGAACTGGTCAACCGGCTCGTGGCGAGCGCTTTAAGCGAGCACAGTGTCGCCTTGACCACCGATGCTGACGCGGAGAAAAACGAGCCCGCCGCCCTGCGCCGCCGCGACGGTTCCAGCGTCTACACCCGCCACGACACCACGGTGTATAGCAGCGCGGACATCTTGTCGGCGGAGCGGCGGATTTTGGCGGCCGCCGGGCTGCGCGATGGCCGCACCGTCGATGACACCAGCATCGGGTTGGCGCTGCTGGAATACCAAGCCAACCAAGACGTCGAGCTCAACGCCGGCCAGGTGGCGCTGGTACGCGAAATGGCGTCTTCGGGGGCCCGCGTCCAGCTCGCCCTAGCCCCGGCCGGCACCGGGAAAACCACCGCGATGGCCGCACTGGCGGGCGCCTGGCGCAACGCCGGCGGCAACGTGATCGGGCTGGCCCCCACCGCCGGTGCGGCCGAAGTTCTCAACACCGACCTCAACGCTCCCACCGACACCATCGCCAAACTCGTCCAGCTCACCGAAACCCGCGCCGGCGAACCCGCACCCGCCGATGATCCGGCCCGAAAATGGTTCACCGCCATCGACTCTGACACCCTGCTGATCATCGACGAGGCCGGTATGGCCTCCACGTTGGATCTCGACATCGTGATCGCCCACGCCCTGGCACGCGGGGCCAGTGTGCGCCTCATCGGTGATGACCAGCAGCTGGCTTCCATCTCCGCCGGCGGCATCCTGCGTGACCTCGCCGATCGCTACGAGACCGTCACTCTGAGCACCGTCGTGCGCTTCACTCACCCCGAGACCGGGCAAGCCGAAGCCGCCGCCAGCCTGGCCATCCGCGCCGGCGACCCCGCCGGCATCGGCTTCTACATCGATCACCACCGCGTCCATGTCGGCGCCGATGCCACCGCCGCCGACATGGCCTACCGAGCCTGGTCGGCCGACATCGCCGCCGGCCGCGACTCGATCCTGTTAGCCCCCACCAACGAGCTCGTCGCCGAACTCAACGAACGCGCCCGCCTCGACCGCTTAGCCCAGACAACCAGCCAACCCACCAGCCCCGCAGACGCCACGACCGTCACCCTGGCCGACGGACTGACCGCCTCAGCCGGCGACTGGATCGCCACCCGCAAAAACGCCCGCTGGCTGCGCACCGCACAACGCGGCAAATGGGTCAAAAACGGGCACCGCTGGATCATCCGCACCGTCCACGAAGACGGCTCGCTGACCGTTGTTCCGTTGCGTGGGCGAGCCACCCCGGTCCGACTGCCCGCCCGCTATGTGGGCACCCACACCACCTTGGGCTACGCCAGCACCATCAACGCCGCCCAAGGTATGACCGCCGGGCGCCGCGACATCGAAGGCACCTGCCACACCGTCCTTTCCGACCGCCTCACCCGCCAACAGCTCTACGTGGCCTTAACCCGCGGCCGCACCGAAAACCACTGCTACGGTTCCACCGCCGAAGCCGACCCGCACCGCATCCTGGCGCCCAAAGCCACCCACCCCCCCACCGCCGTCGACATTCTTTCCGCGATCCTGGCCCGCGACGGAGCCCAACTATCGGCCCACAGCGCCGCCGCCGCCCACATCGACCCCTTCAACCGGCTGCACCGCGTCGCCGACATGTACACCGACGCCCTGACCGCCGGCGCCGAACACCACGCCGGCCCTGCCGTCATGGCCCGCATCGACACCACCGCCGCCGCGCTTCCCCACCAGGTGACCGAAGCCCAAGCATGGCCCGTCCTGCGCCGCCACCTCGCCCTGCTGGCCATCGAAGGACACGACCCCATCGCCGCCCTACACGACGCCGCGGCCACCCAGCTCGGCGACGCGCACGACCCCGCCGCCGTACTCGACTGGCGCCTGCCCGCCCCCATCGGCAACACCGCCGCAGACCTCGGCCCGCTGCGCTGGCTACCCGCCATCCCCGACGTCCTGGCCGCCGATCCAACGTGGGCGACCTGCCTGCAGCAACGCGCTCAACTCGTCGGCGAACTCGCCGAAAACATTCGCACCACCGCCCGCGGCTGGGATGCCGCCACCGCACCGGCATGGGCGCGCCCCCTGCTCGACGACCACCGCAACCTGCTCGCCGAAATCGCCGTCTTCCGCGCCGCCCACAACGTCGACCCAGCCGACACCCGCATCACCGGACCCCACCAAAACGCCACCCGCTCAGCCATCGTCCAACAAGCCATCCACACCCGCCTCGACGACGCCCTCACCCGCGCCGGCGCCGACACCACCCGCTGGCGCCAACTCACCGCCACCCTCGACCCCCACATCGCCGACGACCCGTTCTGGCCGCGGCTGGCCACCCACCTTGACGGCGCCGCCCGCGCCGGCGCCGACGTCGCCGCCCTGCTGCACGACGCCGTGGCCCAACATGGGCCCCTGCCCGCCGAAATGCCCGCCGCGGCCCTGTGGTGGCGACTGGCCGGTACGCTGGCACCCCCCTCACTGGAAGGCACCGACACCAAGCTGCGGCCCGCCTGGACCGCCGACTTGCACCACTTCCTAGGTACCCGCATCGCCGAGGCCGTCATCACCGATCCCGCCTGGCCCGGGCTGGTCGCCGCGGTCACCGCCGCCGATTGGCCCCCGCACGATCTGCTCGCCGCGGCCGCCGAACACCTCCACGACATCTCGGCCACCCAAACCATCCGCCCCGACGAGTACGCCCGCCTGCTCACCTACCGCGTCGAGCTGCTCGCCCACCACGCCGCCACCATCGACTCCGACGTCCCCCACCCCGCCGAACAAGCCGAAACACCCACCGGCCAACAACAATTCGACCTCAACGAGCACCTCATCAGCGAGGCCGATCTGCACGAGCCCCCGCCCGACCCCTACGACTACCCCTACGGCTTTGTCGAAGACGACCTCGCCGGCCTCGACATCGCCGACCTGCCCACCACCCGGCCCGCCACACCCGCCCGCGTCGACGACATCGACATCCCCGGCCTGCGGGCCCACCGTGACGCCGCCCACCAGCACGCACAACAGCTCGCCGACGCCATCCTCACCGGCGGCGGCGGGCCCGCCGAACGCGCAGCCGCCGCCGAGCTCACCCAACTGCACCAACAGCTCGTCGACCAACGCCCCTACCAGCAGGCCCTAGCCGCCGCGCACACCCGCTGGGTGCACGCCGAAGACACCGCCGAGCTACACCGCCAACTCCTCACCCAGCTCGAGGCCGCGATCACCGCGGCCACCGAACGCGGCGAACACGACGCCGCCGACCGCTACCAGCAGCACCACAACCAAGCCAGCGCACAAACCGAGCGGGTCGACACCGCCGTGCGCACCGCCCGCGCCCGCCTCGATGAGGCCCGCGCCGAACTCATCGCCACCGTCGGCGGCGCGGCCGGCATCGTCACCGAACAACACCTGCACGACCGGCGCGCCTACGCACTGCGCGCCGACACCGAAACCCTCAATGCCGCCCGCCGCCAGGCCCGCGCCCTCGACGACCAACTCGCCCGCGCCGAAGCCGCCGCGGCCCGTGCCCTGGCCCAAACCCCCGCCCACACCTACGATCTGGGCGCCGACCTAGACCAACTCCACGCCGAAGTCGACTTCCTTGCCGCCGCCAGCGCGGCCAGCCCCGCCGCGATGTACAGCCCCCCGCCGGCAGCCCTTGAAGCCCTCGACGATAAGCACCGTCGCGCAGTCACCGCCATCACCACCAACATCCACAGCGTCCAACTGCTCCACGTGCACCCGGGCGCCGACAAAACCGCCGCACTGGCCGCCCTGGCCGCCACCGCCCACCACCACAACAAGCCCGCCATCGCAGTGACCGACACCGAGTCCGCCGAGCGCACCTACGCCGACGCGACCACCACCATCGACGCCTACCGCGACGATGTCACCAGCAAGCACCGCACCTTACCGCTGGGCAGCCTGCTCATCGTCGACGACGACCATGCCCTCACCGCCGATCAGCTGCGCTGGCTCGCCCACAGCGCCGCCGCCACCAACACCAAACTCCTGCTCATCGCCACCCCCGGCGAACAGCAACCCGACCACACGCTGCTCACCGTCTTGGCCAACGACCTGCCGCACGCCCAGCAACTCGGCGTCCCCGACCCCGAGTATCGCCAGACCCGCACCGCCATCGACCGCGCCGCCCACCACGTGGCCGCCACCAACACGCCCAGCACCGAGCGCAGCCGCGCCGAGCAACTGTTGCGCCAACGCGACCAGGTTCTCGGCCAGCTGGCCGACATCGCCACCAGCACAGCACGATTGGATGCCATCGCTGCCCGCGACCGCGCACGCGGCCGCGACCAAGACCGCGGCAACGGCCTCGAACTCTAACCGCCCACCGTGTGGGTGCAGCAGTGTAATTTTTCCCGGCACGGGCCCAGACCACCGTCTCGCGTCGGGCAGCGCTTTCATCGATGTCCCGCGACAATAACCATGTGGACACCTGGGCCGAAGCCGATTTGGCGTGGAAGCTGGTCGACGTCACCAGCCCGTCTCTTTCCGCCGCCGAAAGTGCCCAGCTTTACGCCGTGCTCGGTGCAGGTGACTCCTACCGCGCCATTACCACTGTCTTGCGCGCGCTAGTGCAGCACGCCGTGCCCTTGCCCGCCGACCTCAAAGCTGAACTCACTGACTGCCTTAGCGCCTACCAGCACAGCGTCGCCGCACCGCATCTAGATCAGCTGCTGCGTGCCGTCCCACCCGTGTAGGTTTTGGTGGCGAAATTCGCCATCTGGCGTCCGGTCGGTCTCAACGCCGCCAAGGATGAGCGTCGAGCATCGCCGTCACCACCTCAGCCACCGCGTCACCGGTCGGATCTTGCTGGCCCAGCCGCTGTGTCGCCGAGGCGATTCGGGCCAGCAGGCCGCCGTATGCCTGGGTAGCCGCGCCCACGTAGGTGTGCGCGGCGTGGGCTTGCCAACCATCGCTGTACCGGGCCGACAAGGCGTGTAACTGCTCAGACAGATCGGCGGCTTGCCGCTGCACCGTCGCCACCAGGGCGCGGACAGCCTCACCGTCGACCGGCTGACCGTCGCTGATCATGCCGGCTTCCAGTACCTGGTCAAGGGCAGCGACCGCCGAGAGCGCGTCTTCGATCGGGCCGGTATGCGCCCGCACTTCCGGGGCGGGAATAGGAACACTGAGCAGATCCGGGGCGCCCGCGCCGGCCAGGCGGGCCTGCTCGGCTTCTGCGCGTGCCTGCGCGGCCTCTGCTTGAGCCGCATGTAGAGCCGTCACAGCGTCGTCAGCTTCTGCCCGGGCCCGTGCCAGTGCAGCGCGCACCGTGGCAACCTCGCCATCGGCGCGGCCCTGCACGGCCGCGACCTCGGCCGCCGAGCGAGCGCGGACCTCTTCGAGCTCGCCGCGCAACTCTTCTAGGGCTTGGTGCGCTGCACCGCGCTCGGCGGCCCGCTCGGCGCTGCGTTGTTCGGCGCGTTCCTGTGCGGCACGCGCCTGCTCCTGGGCGGCTGCTACTTCGGCGCCGGCGTCGGCGCGTACCCTTTCGAGCTCGGCTCGGACCTCTTCGAGGGCTTGCTGAGCGGCTGCGCGTTCCTCGCGGCGCTCTGCAGCTCGTTCTTCGGCCCGCTCATTGGCGGCGCGCAGCTGCTCGGCGGCCGTGGTCTGCTCGGTGGCGGCGTCGGCGCGTACCTGTTCGAGCTCGGCGCGCAGCTCGTCCAAAGTCTGTTGGGCGCTGCGAAGTTCGGCGGCGTGTTGGGCGGCCTTACTCGCGGCCGCGGTGTCTGCTCTGCGCGCCTGTTCGCGGGCCTCGGCGGCCGCCCGGGCGGACTCCGCGGCCTCGCTGCGAGCTATCTGTGCGGCCGCTTCCGCGTCGCGTTGGAGCTGCTGGGCCTGGCGCGTCTGATGCTCGGCTACCGCGCGACGATGATCGGCCTCGACAAGCCGCATCACCGGTGAAAGATGTTGCGGTGCTGGGCCTTCGCGGTTGCGGTGCTCGATGAGCTCAGATTCACTCATCGCGGCCGCCGCGGCTACCTCTGCAGGCGAGGCTTTGCCGTGCCGCTGCGCAGCATCGACCGCGGCGGTGGCGGCCCGTTTGGTGATCGGCGCCCAGCGATCGACGTCGAGTTCCTCGATGTGCTGCCGCAGGTGTGTCATCGGCGCTGACGGCGGCGATCGCTGGCGACCGCCACTTTGCTGGGGGTCTCGGGCGGTGCGCCATTAGTCTGTGCCGGTTCGGCCGCGGGCTGATTTCCTCGTGGCCGCTGGTCGGCCGGGGCTGTAGCGGACGGTTCTGAGGGCACGCTGCCCTGGTGGGCCAAGAGCCGCGAGAATTCGTTCAGATAGACCGTGACCGCCTCGGCGAGGGTGTCGGCGCGCAGATCCTCAGCGTCGCGCAACAAACCCCGCAGCAGTTCGAGAGCTAATTCTGGCCCCAATCCCACGGTGGCGCGTTGGTTGTCGGCCGGTTCTACACCGGCGGTTTCCACTATCCACACCAGCCGCTGCCAGCACTGCTGGACTGTCGCATTGTCGCGTTCGGCATCACGAATTTGCTGGTAGCGCTTGGTGGCCCGCCCGACCGCAAACAGTGCGACGGCGGCCAACACGAGGGCTGCCAGCAGGGCCGCAGCCCCGCCGAACCCGGCTGACATCAGAAACTCACGGGCCGGTGGCAAGTCAGGCAGCCGTTGAGCCACCCAGACATCCGAAATCATCGGCGACGTCGCAAGCAACGACATGGGAAAACCATACCGAGACACCACGGCCGTGCGCGACGCTCAGCCCAATTTGGTGCGCCCCCGTCTTTCACATAAAAGGGCTAAAAGGCCCCGTCGCCCTCGGGGTGCTTGCCCAGCGGAAGGCCAGCCGCCGGGGCTCGCCCTCATCGTTCCTGACCTCTTTTGACGCCCGTGATTCATTGGGCTCAAGGTTGAAGGTCGTCCGGGCACTCTCCAGGGCGTGCGCTCCGTAGTACTTGGCGTAGTGCTTTAGCAAATAGTCGGCGATCACCTGGTACGCGTTTTCGACCGAGACGCACCCTGCGAGCTGTTCCCATTTGGCGGCTTCTTCGCTCTCCCAGTCGGCGTCGCTGACCCACAAGGTGCCGTTCTCGATGGCCACGAGCTCTACATAGCGCCACGTGTGTGGCGCGTGGTAACGCACCTGTGTTTCGCCGATTCCGGTACCGAACTCCGGGTGCTCGAACGCGGCGCGCTGCGTGGTTTTGAGAACCCCATCATTGAGTAGCTCAACGGCCGCGTACCGCTCCGTTTGACCGTCACTGAACGTGACATCGGCCGGCCCCAACGTGTCATCTTCAATGCTCATCGCCACCCCAGTTCGATTCTTATCTTTGCGGCATTCTCTCAGCGGCATAGGACATGTCGTAACCACCAACTAGTTCAGAATCGCCAAGCGGTGCTGCTCCTAGGCCCACCCCGGCTCGGGTTCGGCGTAGGAAGTGGTGAGCCGTTCAACCACTTGCCCGGTACGTGTGTCGATTAGCGTCCATTGCTCTTCGATGCAGGTTCGGGAGCCGCCGACGTGTCTCCGTGTCATCCGGAGCTGCCGAAACTCACTGTCGCCCACGCTTATCCATATAGTGGGGACCATGGGCACGTCTTCGGCCACGTACCAATCAAACTCGCTCTGTCGCTGAAGCGTCTCGACAAGACCGGTATGGTCAGTGAGGTACCCGGTTCCCGAGCTCAGCGCCACGAAATACCGTGGCGGGTCGCCATCGCCTTCGCGCATCCTGCCCTAATCTCCTTGCGCTGCAATCTTCAAAAATAATTTTCATCGTCTGGGTGCGACGTCGAACAGGGCCAGCTGCACCGGTTTGGAAGGTGCGCGGCGGCCTCGCTGCCGCTGCCGTTCTTCTTTGTGCGCTACCTCGGCGATCGCGGCGGCCGCGAATGCCAGGTACTGCTCACTGGGCTGTTTGTCGAGTTCCTGGCCTGGCCGATAGGTCGACTTGATCGACTAACGAAGCACAGGTGGTACTTGAGCCCAATGGGCCGGACACATGAATAACCGCGGTTCAATCTCAGTGTCGCAGCCGCGAGCGTGGCAGAGATGTGGTGGCGCCTCAGTGGGTGTCGCCGGCAGCGGTGATGGGTTCATTCGCGAACGCCTTTCGCGCTTGTCAGATCACGATGCGAGCTTGAACTGCTGGTCTGCAGTCGGTGTGGCACCGTGGTGCGGTAGTAGCCCTGGCGTTCCAGGCGCTGCATCGTGGGCAATCGCGATCACCCACAGATAGATCAGGACAGCGAGCATGACGCCAAGAATGAGCCCTAGCACGAACATGGTCAGGCTAAACGCCAGGCGGCGATCCGCGGTGGCCGATCGCGCTGCACTGCCGGCGATTTCAGCACTTAGGTTAGCCGTCTCCGCAGCTAACCAGGCACTGCCGGCGCTCACACTTGCTCTGTCGGCATCGATATCCGAGCAGGCGGCCCAGGTCTCGGCGGTGTCACGGTAGATCGTGGCCCGGTTGGCTTCACTACGCGCGCAGTCGGAGTAAATGCGCGACCATCGGGCATTGCTATGCGCCTCGTCGAGGGCGAAATCTATCGCTGCGTCCTTGCGTACCGCAGCGTCGTCGGCCTCGAAGCGTGCGTAGCGCGGTTCCGGGTCCGTCCCCCAGGGATCGTTGCTGTTTGGGTCTGCTGGGTCGACGTCAATGGAGTCGAGGAAGTGCGGCGTATCAGCCATTGGTGATTCCCGATCTTTGGTCGTGATTATTGTTGTCGCCCTGGCCATTGCGAAGTTGGCCGCGGCGATGAGGGCAACGTTAGGGCTGGTAACTTGCGTCTGTGACCTGGTTGGCAACGTCGTCGATCACCTGCAGCGTGCCGTGGATGGCCACCGCGATCAGCAGCACCGCTACGGTGATGGCCGCGGCGAGGCCGCCCAGCCACGGAAACTTCCGTGAGTCATTCACCGCTTGCGCGCCTTGCGCTTTCGGTCGGCAGCCATGGCAGCAGTGCATCGCGCAGGGTGATTGCGATGCTGTCCCGTTGGCGGGTGTCCCAGCCCAGCACGCGTTCGAGCGAATTACTCAGCAGCGGTTGGTCATCCAATGCCGCAATGGTGTTGCGCCAGCTGGGTGTGTCCGCATCGGTGGCCACGTCGATAGTGGTGGCGGCCTGCACCACCCAGCTGATGCCCTGGCTGTTGCCTACTGGGGATGCCGCATACAGCATCGCCGCGAGCGGGGCCACAGCCACGGTGGCCCAGACGTCGTAGTGGTGGTCGCGTCCGGCCGACGCCGAATCCAGTAGCGCCTGAGCTGCTGTCATCGCCTCGGACGGGCTGCCTACCAGGATGGTTGGATCATCCACTGTGCTCACTTGTGCTCCTTAACTTGGTGATGGTTGGTGTTCTGGGCCGCGAGTGTTTGGCCCAGGTCCTGTGGTTGATGACCGGCACTGCCGCGGGCACAGTCCCGTTACAGAGCCGGCGGCCACGGATACCGCAGCCGATAAACGCCGTAACTTCATGCATCGCTGGCACTTTCGCCAACCACAGTGGACCGTGGAATGAACTTCACACTGCGCAGATCGACCGGTCGATCATTGGTGAGGCGTGCAATGTCGGTCCATTCGCTAACGTCGCTGAGGGTCGTGAAGGTGCGTTGCTGAATCCGGACTGGACGGGCGCGCGCTGCCATGTCGAGCAGGAGTTGGACAACATCGTCGAAATAGAATGTGCTAGTCGGGTCCTCGTCGTCGACGCGGAACCAAAATTCCGCAGGATCAGCGCGGTATTCCTGCCAGAACAACGCATTTCCTGACGCAGCGGCGCTCGCCGCGCCCAGATCAGCACTCAGCGATTCGGCCTCGACGCAATCCCACACCTCCGGTGGGCTCGCCAGACAGATCCCGACGCCGTTGGCAATCTTCGACGTCTTGCCGCTGACCTCCTGTGACACCCGGCGGGCGCTGACACGGTAGTGGACATCCGACCACACCGCACACCACTGCCGCCCCGCCGGCACATAGTCAACGCGGCCAGGAAGGTCCACCCGCGGCGCCTCGTATCCGGCCGCCTCCGCGGCCGCGAGAACCAGCCGCGCCTGAGCGATCAGCAGTGGCGCTGACGTGGTGATGGCGCGGTGCACGGGATCTGTTGTCGGGTACCGCTGAAGTACCTCGGCGAGCCGCTCGGCCGGATCGATCGGGACGCCATCGGGGCCTGTGCACAAATCGGCACAGCTGAGGATGGCCAGCTCCGCCACGTCGGCCGGCAACGGAAACGCTGCTAGCTGCTCGTGCAGCCCTCTTTCACGAGCCTCGACCACCGCGCCCGTATGATGCGCGATCAAACTCACCACATTGGGTGAAATCCCGGCCTGTTGGGCGTATCTGGCGCCATCGAGCGGGTGAAAACCGGTATCCACCAAATCCGGGGAATAGCCAATGTCATGCAGCCACGCCGCAGTAACGATGTCCTCCTCATGTCCGGGTGCCAGTACCCGCGCCAGCCGCCCAGCGGTCGCGGCCACACCGGCAGTGTGGGAATAACGCCGCGTCGTCACCGGCGCAGCCGAGGTGTAGGTCGACTTCGACAGCAGCTGCAGCGCCATGAACTGAGCATCTTCGACGTTCACCGGTCCCCCTTGTCACGTTTGTGTACGCGCTGGTGCGGCTGGCGAGTGCATAGTTGCTGACGCCAACTGCGCTGGCTCGGGGCGCTGATCGACGCACTCACCGCACATCACCTAATGAGTCAGCCGGAAAGACGCATTTGGCATGGACGGCCGGCCACGTCGCGGTGTGGTCGTGTACCCGTGCCACATAGTCGAAGCTCGCTAGCAATCCCAGACAGGTGACGGCCTCTACGGTCAGAAGGCATGACCAAAAGGCCAGTGTGCGAACAAGGTTCGACCGCACCCAGTGGTCGGTGGTCTTGTCGTGCAACGCGCTCATCATCAGCCCGCCTGCTCGCGCCGATGGCGATGGCTGTGGGTTAATTCCCAGTGCGCCAGGTGGCCGGGCTGGTCGTGGACGCGGCGCACCACACCGCGGCGCTGCAGGGTGAGCAAGGCCCGGTAGACCTCTTCGGCCACCACCGGTCGCCGGCCACGTCGGCCACGATGCTCAGAGACGGCGATGCGCGCCGCGCTGGTTGTGGTGGGACCGCCGGCGCCCGCCAGGACGTCAACGAGCTGCGCGCGCAGCTGCTCGGCGTCGCTCATGTCTTGAGCGCCTTCATGGCTCGGCGGTGGCGCTGTAATACCCATTCCCACATCGTTTCTGGTTCACGCTCCGGCGGGTCGGCTTGTAGCAGCCTGTTCACCGCGTTGTCATACCGTTTGACAAAAACCGGCCAATCGGGAAGCTCGGTGGCGATGCCGGCTGTGCCGCGCCGCAGCATCCGTGCTTGGCCGAGGTTTTGTGGGAGCAGCCGCCGGTAATCCAGACTCGGACCGAGGTGTGAAGACAATGTCTTGCCGCTGCTGGCTTGGTCGAAAGTCTCTTGGCGGCGGGTGGTTTCGCGTGACCACTGCTCGGCGCGCTGCAGCATCTCCATCTCCGCGGCCCCGTACATGATCAGGGCGGCCGGGAAGGTGTCGCGCAGCTCCTGGGCGTAAGCCTTGCCATAGATCGTGTCGAACTGGCTCGACCCCTGCACCGACAAGAGAAGGTTGACCCCCAGGCCCCGGCCCTCTGAAACGTGACGGCGCAGGGCCGGCATCGGGGCCACGTTGGCCGCCTCGTCGATCACAATCAGCAGCCGGTGCATCATTTCTTTTCGTGCGGTCTTGCCGCGCCAGCTGCGCACGAGGTGCTCGAGCAGGGTGACCGCGGCGCCGGCGATGGACCCTTCGGCCGGTGCCAGGATGAACAGCGTGGCATCGGGGTTGGACAGAAACGATTCGTCGAATGTGGGCTCGGTCATCCCGCGCAGCCCTAACCGCATCCACGGGGTGACCGCTTTGCGCATCGTCAAGGCGATGCTGTCGCGCTGGCGCGGGTCCATGGCCAGGGTCCGCATCAGTGCGTTGCGGAACAAGGGTTGACGGGCCACGTAGCGGGCGGCGCTGTGCCAGCCTGGCGCGTCGGGCGCCTTTTTGTCTTCTTCGAGGTTGTCCACGGCCATCAGCACCCATTCGATGCCCTTGCCGTTGCCGCACGGTGAGGCCGCATAGAGCATCGCCGCCAACGGGGCCTCGGTGTTGGATTCCCAAATCCCGGCATCAGAGACCTGGTCGATTCCTGATCCCAGACCGACCGCGGACATCTGCATCATGGTGTTGGCGGTGGTCACCGCCTGATCCGGAGTGCGAATCAGCGCGGTCGGATCGAATGAGCGCACCTCGGCGTCGGTGGGATAGACCGGCGAGTAATCCGGGCGTAAGTCGATGACTTGCTTTGGGCCCCAACGTCGTTGGCACACCAACCACATCAGGTCATCTTTGCTGGACACGCAGACAGCGGGCCCGCCCCATAGCACACTGGCCGGCGCCAGCACGCCGGTCGTCTTTCCCGTTTCCGTGGGCGCAGAGACCAGGATGTGTGCGGGTGCTTCGGCCACGACAAGCTTTCCGTCGTCGCGGCAAAACCCGCAGTAGGGTGAAGCACGCCGAACATACATTCCTAGGACCTCCTGATGGGGCTGGGATCTCCCGGCGGACTTTCACGGTGGGTGGGGAACACTCCCGGCCCGGTCAAATCGTCGGCTTGCAGGAATCCGAAGTCGATCTCATCGACGTCATCGGGCGGGCGCATCGGCCACCAGTCGCGGGCCCCGTCTACGGCCAGCCAGCCCTCCAAAATCCCGTAGACACCTGCTGTGAGCAGCGTCGCCGGGATTTGAGCCAGCAACCACGGAATCGCGGCCGCCGACACCAGGGAATCGCCCGGGCCTGCCAGCCACAACAGCAGTGGAAGCGGAGCACCGACGATGGCCGATGACCACATGAACGCGGCGATCGGGTATGAACGCAGTTCGCCAGGAATTAGCTGCACGACACTCACCGACAACGCTTTACCTGCCGGCCAGCCCAGCGGCGCCAGCACCGCCGCAGTCATAAAAAGCACCCAATCAAACATTGCATACGGTGTTTTAATTCCGCGCGCATACCACGGATGAATAACGTCGTCGTCAGCGGGATCAACCCGCGCACCGGTACGGTCGGTGTCGCGATCTCGTATTTGGCGTGCAACAATTTCTGCACGCCTTTTCTGAAATATAAACGTCCGTTGGTTACGGGCAATCCACTTGCGGCGGATCTCGTCGAACCGGTCAGGAGGCACTGACATCAGCAGCACCCCCCGCGGCTCGTACAGGCTCAGTGTAAAAGTCGCCGAGGCGTTGCGCGACGTCCAGCAGAAAGTTCTTCAACTCGGCCGCAGTACGCGCCACCCCGACCGATTCGGCGTCACGCCGAGCCGCGTCGACCGCAGCCGCACACCTGCTGACCTGCTCAGATATCCTCAGCGTGGGGCTTCCGCCGGCCAGCGTCCACTGCGCCGAACCCTCTTGCCACCCCAGTGCCACATCCAGGCGAGCCAGTGTCTTGACCGACAGCCCGCCGCCGCGCTCAGCGGCCTTATACAGCGTCGAGGGTGCCGGGCCGCCCGCCGCTGCCAGGTCCTCGCGGGTCCAGCGCAGCTGCGCGAGGCGGTCCTCGACGAAAAAGAGCAGCCGCCCTACTCCGTCTGCCGGGATTGCATTCACACGAATGACGGTAACAACCGATCAAGTTATTTCGCTACGGCCGTGGAATATCAGTTATTCCACCCCTTAAGCTGAGCCCAAGGACAGGAGGTCAGCAGATGCGCGTGGTAATGGGCGTTTTTGTCATCGCCATCATGGGATGTGTTTTCACCCTGATCACAGCGGTGGTCTTCGTGACCCAACACCTGTTTGCCGGCGTCGTGGTCGCCGGTCTGATCGTCGCCGCTTGGGGCGTCAGCGCACGCCGGCGCCGGGCGCGCCGCGCGCAGCATCACTCGGCCTACCCGACCGGCGTGGCCAGCCCGCAGCTGCCGCCGGCGACGCCGTGGGCGCCATCCCAGATGTCCTCGGCGGCGCTGCGCCCGCGCAGCCTGCCCCCCGGTGTGCGGCGGCGTCTGCCATGAGCAAGCCCACGACCGATCACGAGTACTATTGCGCTGCCACGCAGGCGTTCTTCGATGAGATCGACAGCGACGGCCCCGACGTGATCACCACGCACGTCCCCGGCCCTGGAGATGAGCTCCCTCCGCCGCCAAGTCCCGATCCTGAACCGGACTGGGAACCCAGCGGCGACGGCGGTAGTGCCGAGCAGTTCGGCGAGCGACGGCCCGCCGATGACGACGAGCTCGTTGATCTCGACGGCCCCGGCCCTGCCGACGAACGTGATGAGCAGCCCGGCACTGTAGACGACGACACACCGGCACCCAGCACCGAGCGTGACAGCACCGAAAACCCCTCACCGGCAACCGATCTGGCCCACCAGCCCACCTCCCCCAAGGACGAGGACACCGGTGGCGCGAAGACCAAGAGCACCCCCCGCTACAACAAGAAGATCGCCGTGGGCTTCGCGGTCATCACCGTGGCGGCCACCGTCCTGGTCAGCGCAGGCCTGCTGGCCATGCGCAGCGACCCGCACACCAACGAGCAGCCTCAACCCGCACAGCCGGGCACCCGGCTCAGCGTTCTGGCCGCCCCGTCCAGTACCACCCCGGCGCCCGAGGGCCAAGACTCGGCCATCCCCTACACCGCCACGTCGGTGGGCTGCCTGCCCGGATCGACTGCCGCGCAATCAGTCGCCGGCCCCGACACCACCCAGGCCTGGGTCTGTGTCACCGGCGGCAACGTCGGTCAATTCCTGGTCATCAATCTCGGCCGCACCATGGTGGTCACCTCGGTCTGCATCGCTCCGGGCTGGGTCGGGGCCGACGCCTCGGGCGCCGATCAATGGCACCAGCACCGCGTCCTGACCCGGGTGCAGTGGAGCTTCAACGACGTCCCGCCCACCGCGATCCCCCAAGAGACCGGCAGCGTGCACGGCGAGGCCTGCAAACCCCTGCCCAGCAGCGGGGTGCTGGCCTCTCGAATCATCATGCTCGTCCAAGAGACCGGGCGCGCACCCGCCGACACCGCCCCCACCACCACTTCGGCTCCCGGCGGCGGGGGTCTGTTCGGCGAGGTGATGGGACCACCGGCCGCCCCGGCCGATCCTGCACCGACCAGCAGCACCCCGATGCTGCCTGGCCTGCCTGCCGAGACCAGTCACACCGATCCCGCTGACAACACGTTTGCGTCGTCGTCGATCAAAATCTTCGGCCACTCACCCCTGCACCAGTAGGAGGCTTCCACCAACCATGCTCACCAACACCTGGCGTCAACGACTTCACGGCACCCACACCGCGTTTCGCCGCGCGGGCCTCATCATCGGCCTGGCCTCCTGCAGCGTGGTGGCCATCGCCACCATCTGGGGGTGGATCTTCAACGACCCCATCGACGTCGCAGGCCCGGCCCGCAGCGCGGTCAACCGCACCGCCCTGGTCGGCTCCTACGCCCAAGACTGTGTGACCCGTTGGCTCACCGCCACCGCATCTCACCAACAGGTCCTGCATGACTGCTGGTCGCTGCGCGACCCCATGAAGCTGCCCACCACCCCCGCGCTCATCGTCACCTCCCCGGCAGTCTCAGCGGTCACCCTGGTCAGCGACGCCGGCACCACCCAGCAGTGGAGCGTGGTGATCACCGTCTCCGAGCGCCCGTTCGAGGCCGCCACCCCCCGCACCGCCTACTACCGGCTGCCCGTCGTCTACAGCAACTACGGACTGCGGGCCAGCGCACTACCGGCCCGGGTCAACGGGCCCGGCGCCGGCGCGGACGCGCCGCTGGGCTATTCCACTGCGGTCGCCGACACCTCACCGGCTTTCACCACGGTCAGCGGATTCATCACCAGCTTTTTGACCGGCGCCGGCGGGCTGGAACGCTACGTCACCACCAACTCCGGGCTGCTTCCCGCCGCGGACTACCGCTCCGCCCAAGTCATCAAACTCGTCTCCAACCACGCCCCCGGCGATCACGATGTGCCTGCTGAGGGCACCACCGTGCACGTGTTGGCCACTGTCAACGCCGTGACCAGCCAGTACGCACCGCTTCAACTGGACTACCCGATCGCGTTGACCGTCACCAGCGGCCGCTGGAGCGTCTCGGGCCTCGACTATGCCCCCCTGCTCGCCCAGGGCGCCGAACTGACCCCTGTCATCCCCACCGCGGCCGCCGCGCCCCGCTAAAGGAACACCCACCATGAGCCTTCTGCATTTTCTCGACCGCCATCACCTTCTCGTACCGATCCTGATCGCCCCCTCGGTGCTGCTGTGCGCCGTGTACGTGTACCGCCGCGTCTGGGCGTCCCTCATCTGGACCACAGTGCTCACCGCGGCGCTCGTGTTCGCAGCGCCGCCTCTCGCCCACGGGCACGACCGCGAATTCGGCCCCGTTGTGCCAAATTCACAATTCGGCCCGGACCGCTGAAGTAAATCGTGAAAGGAACCCTGACGTGCATACCGCATCAGCCCCAACGCTTTTCGACGCCGCCAACCAGGTTGCGGGACCTCCCCTCCTCGGCGCCATCGGCTTGGGTGGGGGCGTTGTGTGCGTTGTGCTCGCCAGCTTGGCACTCGCTGTCGAGTCCGCCCGTCAGGGGCGCACCATGGTCGCGCTGGGATGGGGAGTTCTCACCCCCAGCACCGCCGTCGTCATCGCCTTCGGCCCCATCCTTGGACCTCTCTCGCTGTCATTGCACTAACCATGAAAGGGAATACTGATATGAACACCGCTTCGCACACAACGGTTTTGGCCGTCGCCGACCTCGTTTCGGGCAGCCATGCCCTCTACACCATCGGGGTAGGTGTGATGGTCGTGCTTATCCTGCTCGGCGGCGGTGCACGCGCGGTCGGCTCCTTCTTCGGCGGCCGCATCGGCGCGACCGTGGGCTGGGCCCTAACCGGCGTCGTCGTCGCCGTGATCGTCGGCTCGGGTTATGCGATCTACGTCTCGACCAAACACACCGTCGATCGCACCGGCATCACCACCGGCCAATTCGGCCAATAACCCTGCGACAGCATCCCTTCCACCGCAACCGGCGACCCGGTTCCGCGGTCACAACGCGCGAGGAAAATAACCCGTGACCGAATCAGCGCAACTATTCAAAGGCGTCCACGACACCCCGGTCTACACCGACATCCTGTTCAAAAAGCCGCTGCGGCTCTGGGTGGCGGTCAGCCTCTACGGCGGCACCGCCCTCACTGTCGCCCTCACCATCCTCGCTCTGGATTCCGGGCACGCCCGCGCCATCTTGATCTACGGCCTGCTGCTCACCGCCGCCACCGCCGGGGCCGCGGCACTGATCCCCCGTCAGCGGCCCAACCTGCGCTTCCGCATTGTCAGCGCCTGGCGCGCCCTGCGCCCCACCCTGGCCAGCACCGCCAGCGACCCGCTGCTGACACCGCCGCGCACCGTCATCGGCAACCTGAGCTTCACCGCCCACGGTATCTACGCCCACTACCTGATCAGCGGATTGCCCTACTACCTGCAATCCACCAAACGCCGCACCGGCGTGGCCGACAGTCACCAAGCCCTGGCCCGCGAAGTCCCCGCCGGCACCTGGGTATTCGGGCTCTCCGTACCCCAAAACCAGCGCCAGCTGCTCCGCGCCATGGTTGATGGTCACCGCGACAAGCCCGCTTGGGTCAACTCCTGCCAGCGGATGAAGCCCGTCCTCAAGAACCACCACCCCCGCACCCGCATCTACTGGCTGGCCATGCCCGTCGACGCCGGCCGCGCCGGGCACAGCCCTGCAGGTCAAGCCGCCAAACTGCGCGACTGGGTAATCGGGCGCGACAAAGACTCCGACGACTCGGTGGCCGCCTACCAGCGCCTGGCCCACGACATCATCACCGCCATTCCCGAGCAGTTCGCGCCCCAACCGGTCAGTGCGGACATGATCGACTGGTTCTGGCGGCACAACGCTTGGCGCGGAGTGTTCAACAACCCCCTACCCCGCCGGGCTACCACAGACCAGCTCGACACCGCCGCGCTGCCCGCCGCGGTTTTCGACGACGGCGACCAACACCATCGCGGCGGCCGCCTCCTGCCGCTGCATCTCATCGCAGCCGGACTCGCCGCCGCTGCCATCGCGGCCGGCCTCCTGGTCGGACTCCCGCTAGCAGCCCCCCTCGCCGTCTTGTCCGCCGCGGCGCTGCTCGCGTGGACCGCCGGCCTGCGGCGCATCCCCTCGTGGAGCAAAACCCTGCGAGTCTCCAGTCCCGAAGGCGCGTATCCCGACAGCTACCAAGCGATCCTGCCAGTCGTCGACATGCCCAAGGCCGGCATCGTGTTCCCCGGATCAGAATTTCTGCAAGCCCTCGACGACCTCGACACCGGCGCCACCTTCGACTTCGCCGTCAACCTCGTAACCGTAAGCCGCGAAATGGAATTCGTGCGCAACGACCGCGCCAAAGGCAACATCGACGACCAATTCACCCAGCGCCGCGACGTCCGCAACGGCGACGCCGAACTCATCGCCACCTGGCGCCAACTCGCCGAATACAACCGCCAGCTCGAAGCCAACATCGACGAACGGCCCCTACATGCCGCGTTCGTCATCGCAGTCGGCGCCCCCGATCAACACACCCTGGACTACAGCGTCAAACGCCTCCGCGAAGAACTCACCCAATCTGGCCAAATCGCCATCCGCCACTACCGCGGCGCCCAAACCAAACTCTGGGCAGCCTTCAACCCCGCCGCCCCCGCCCACAAAACCACCATCGACCAATTCACCCAACCCACCACCACCAAAAAGTGGTCACGCTTCGTGCCGTTCACCTCATCCATGGTCGGCAACAGCACCGGAATCCTACTGGGATTCAACAGAAACAACGCCCTCAACAGCGCCGTGCTGCTCGACCTGCCCGCCGCCGCGCGTCGCAACCGCAACCCCTGCCTGGTGTGCAGCGGCGCGCTGGGCTACGGCAAATCCTATGCCGCCAAACGCATCACCCGCGGCGAAATCCAACGCGGCGCACAAGCATTCATCGTCGACCCCGGCACCGAGTGGGAAAAAGCCCTCGCCGATGTCGACAACAAAGCCGTCATCGACATGGCCGGCAACCAGTTCAGCTGCGACCCGCTGCGTGTCTTCCCCGCCGACGTCGCCGGCGGCTACTGGCTGGACTACATGGTTCCCATGATGAGCCTGGATGCGCGCAGCGTTGGAGTGCGCCGCCTACGCGCCATCCTGCAGGCCGACGTCGCTGCCGCGCTCGACATCACCAGCACCGCAGCGCTCATGAAATACATCAGCCACATCCAGGCCCCCTCGACTGGGCCCGACAATCGCGCCCCGCAAGTCGTCAGACTCGCCGACGACCTCGCCCCCATCCTTGCCGCCCTGCAATCGTGGGCCAGCCACGCCTTCACCCGAGCCATCTTCGACGACACGCTGCCCGTGCCCGACCTGGCCAGACTCGACGTCACGATCTGGCTCACCGGCAGCCTCGACCTGCCCACCGCCAAAGAGATGAACACCCCGCACCTCTACGAACAGCTCTCCGACCGCAAACGTGCCTCCGTGGCCATCTACGGCATGCTCGTGAGACTAGCCAGAGTGACATTTTTCGCCGATCCCACCCGGTTTGGGCTCATCGTCCTCGAAGAAGCCTCCGCCCTGCTCAACTCCCGCGCCGGCGCCGACGACGCACACCTGATCAGCCGCCAAGCTCGCAAGCACTACACAGGGTTGTTGATCATCACCCAAAATCCCATCAAAGACCTCGCGCTCATGGGTGATGAGTTCATCACCCAGCAACTGATCATGCCGTTTGAAAACGAAGACCTGGCACGCCAAGTCGCCGCCAAAGTCGGCATCCGCCTCGACGACTACCCCGACATCGAAGAATTCTTCCTCGCTCAGCCCTCCCCGGATGAGATGCGCGACCCCACCGCCTTCGACGAGGTTGACTCCGCCGCCGGCCCCAACCGCGGCGCGCGGCAAGGCTACGGATTCTTCGTCGACGAGTTCCGCCGCAAATCGCCCATCTGGGTAGCCACCGAACCCGACGCCGCCGTGCACGACGCCTACGACACCACCCCCGGGCGCGCGGCATGACCACCCCGCCAACAACATTCGGCCAGCGCGCCGCCGAATACCTCGGCTACCAGATGGCCACCCGCCCACGCCTGCGGCGCGTCACCACCTTCTGGTTCATCACCCACACCCTGGCCGCCGCCGCGATCGGAGCCGCCCCGCCCGCGGCCGCCTCCACCCTGGCCGGTGCACTGAACTGGACCGGGGTCACCGACAGCCACGGCGTCCCCGTGGGCAACTACTACCTGTCCGTGGTCAGCACCACCGAAGCCATCACCAAAGCAGGACCTGGCCTCAGCTGGGACCCGTCGAGCTGGGCCCGCTGGCTGGCCAACGCCGTCACCACCGGCATGACCCATGAAGGCGTGATCGAACTGCTGCAAGCCCAAGCCGGCATCTACATCTTCATGATCGCCATGTCGCTGTGGCTGCTGCGGTTCGCCATGTCCAACACGTGGCTGGTGTGGCTGGCCACCTGGTTTCGGCCGGTCTTCGAGACAATCCGGGTGATCCTTGCCGACCTGTGGGTCTTCCCCATCTGCCTACTGCTCGGTGTCTCAGTCGGCGCCTTCCACATCCTGTGGCATGGTCGCAAAGGCTTCGGCGCCGGAATCATGGTGTCCACCATCGCCGTTGGCATCCTGGGCATCGTGCTCACCCGCGACCCGCTGTCCGACCTCTACAGCGAAAACGGGCTACTGACCCAAGGACGCAACCTCGGCTTCAGCATCTCCCAAGCAGCCTTCGCCAACGGCACCATCACTAGCGGCGGCGGCCAGGCCCAGCTCCAACACCTCACCGGCCTCATCGCCGACACCACCTTGCGAATGCCGTTACAGCTGATGAACTTCGGCACCACCGTCGATAACATCGGCACCTGCGGTGGCGCCTACACCGCCGCCATGCTCACCCCACCCAACGCCGGCGACCTCGCAGCACCCGCCCACGCCATGGCCTCCTGCGGCGCACCCCAAGCCCTGTCCTTCGCCCAACACCTCAGCGGCGCCAACCTCGCCCTGGGCGCCTGCTACGGCCTCCTGGGCGCAGTCTTCGCGTTCTTCGTCTGCTACGTCACCTACAGCTACGTCATGGTATGCTGCGCGGCCTTCGTCAACGCCCTGATGTCCATCGTGGCCGCCGCACCCGCCATGATCCACGGCCACCCGCGCCGGCGCGCCGCGCGGCGCATCACCATGTTCTTCAAACACGCCGCCCTGGTATTCGCCTACACCACCTACATCTCCATCGCGGCCATGATCGTGCTCAAAATGGGCGCCCGCGGCGGCTACGCCGACCAGGTCGGCATGACCCACCCACTCGCGCGGCTATTCATGATCGCCATCATCTCCGCCGTCGCCATCGGCGTGTTCTGGTGGCTCAAACGCGAACTCGGCGATCACACCCGCCAAGATTTCACCCACACCATCAGTGAACTCGTCCACCGCGGCCGCGAAGGATACCAACGCGGACAAGACGCCTACGACCGAGCCAAAGACCTCAACTCGCGCGCACCATGGGCCAAAAAACCCGACGACGACTCCTCCGATACCCCCGACGAGCCCGACCAGCCCCTCACCGGCCCCCCAGTCAACGGCCGCCCCCCCGGCGGACGCCCACCCTCACCCGGGCGCGCCTCTCAACAAACCCCAGCACCACAGGCCCCCGCCGCTGACGTGGCGGCCTCCTCCACCGCCGGCGGGACTGCGGCCGCCGCCGATGGTGCCATGATGGCCGGTGAGGCCGCCACCGCCGTCGTGGCACCCGAAGCCGTCGCTGCGGCCGCCGTCGCCGGTCACGTCGCTCAGCGCCGCCACCGCGACCACAGCTCTACTGGCGCACAGCAACCCAACCCCCCGGCCGGCGCCCCCAACTCTTCGCCCCAAGGTGGTCCCGCCGCGCCTGCCGGCGCCCAACCAGCGCCAACCCCAGCCCCCGGCCGGGGCGGCAGCCCCGAGCGCCCCACGCACCAGCGCGCCAACCCAGCCTCTCCGCCACACCAGCCGCAGCGCCCCAGTACGCGCCCACAGCCCGACAGAGTCGACGTCGACGAGGACAGCACCCCTGTCAAGGGCCGTCCCACACATTGACGAGAGACCGAAAGCGCTTGTGGCGCAGCCGATCTAGTATGAGGCGGTGAGCGCGTGCTCGAGCGTGGCTTGCCACTCGCCCATACCCGCCGACGACCACGGCTCGTCGACCTTGAATCCGGTGGCCGCGATCGCCCCGTTGATCGCCCGCCACTCATCCTCGGTCGGGGAGCTCACACCCCGTAGTTTTTGGCGCTCCTGGAGAATCTTCTTAAGCGCATACAGAATCATTCCAGCTTGCTCCACATAGTCCATATCGGTGGAGTGTAAAGCCGTTTCACCGTAGCGCAACGAGCAGACGAGCACTGCTGCCCTGGGTTGATGTGGATCAACTGGCCGCAGCGACCCTGCCCGCCCGCCCGAGTCCTTCGGCGGCTTGGCGGTGCAGCCCGGCGGCGTAGGTGACCCTGGCAGCGATCTCTTCGTGAGGCAGATCAAGGTCTTCTTCGCTCAGGCCGAATTCGCGCAGCTCGGCCAGCAGGTCGCTGCGCTGTTGAGCTGAGCGGATTTCTTGTACGCGCTGTTGCTCGCGTGCATTCTTGGCTACCCATGCCTCGTCGACGATGACATAGATAAGGCGGCAAAGCAGGTAAAGCAGCCCGATCATCACGAGGATCGCCACGAACAGCGCCATCATCTGGTCTGAATCGTTCATAACTTGCCTATTCTGAACGCTTTTCGGAGACCGCCGCCCGCAGTCCTTCGGCCAAGTCTTCGCGGGTGAGCTCCCGCAGGCGCTGCAGCTGCGCGTCGGTGACTTCGACGTCGTCGCTGGCCAGCAGCTCATCAAGCTCGGTGGTATCCAGGCGGTCGTTGCGGTGATCGCGGGCCTTTTCCACCACGTTGCGCACAAACCCGGCGTTGCCCAATACGTCTATGCCGCGGATCAAATCGCCTTCAGCGGTGAGACTTTCATCGGCATAGAACTTCTCGAAGTCTGGGCGCAGGACTTCAACGG
Source organism: Mycobacterium nebraskense (assembly GCF_002102255.1). Taxonomy (GTDB): domain Bacteria; phylum Actinomycetota; class Actinomycetes; order Mycobacteriales; family Mycobacteriaceae; genus Mycobacterium; species Mycobacterium nebraskense. The sequence goes on along the minus strand of NZ_LQPH01000125.1, from coordinate 50,743 downwards.
CCTCATCGGTGGTCACGTCCTCATCTTCAGCCGCCATCAGCTTGGTCAGTTCGATCAACTCTGGCGGGGTGTAGCTGTGGAACTCGATCACGGTCGAAAACCGTCGTCGCAGACCTTGATTCACCTCTAGCATTCGCTCGGTGGCTTTGGCGTAGCCTGCCCCGAACACCACCAGTTCGTCGCGGTGATTCTCCATATACAGCAGCAGTGTGTTGATGATCGCGTTGCCGTAGGGGTCGCCGGTGGAGTAGCCGCGTTCATGCAGGGTGTGCATCTCGTCGAAGAACACCGCCCCACCGAGGGCTTCTTCGAGCATCTCTTCGGTGTTCTTTTCCGCATCAGCCATGTAGCGGCCCAGCAGTTTGGCGCGGCTGGTCTCCACCACCAGCGGTTTGCGCAGCACCTTCAGCCCGCACAGCTGCTTGGTGAAAGCCCGTGCCACAGAGGTCTTTCCGGTTCCGGGCGGGCCCAGCAGCAGGGTGTGTCGAGAGGTGACCGGCACCCGCAACCCGACCTTGGTGCGGGCCAGGTTGACCTTCGTGGTCGAGCGGATGCGTTTGATTTCTCGTTTGGCCGTCTCCATGCCCAGCATGGCGTCCAGCTCGGCTTGCCCCTCGGCCAGATACTGCGAGGCCTTTTCGGCGTCGCGGGCCGTTTCGGCCTCTAGTCGGCTCGGGGCGCTCGCGGGGTCCCACGGGTCGGTGCGGGCCTCGATGGTTTCTGGGTCGGTGAGCACCAGGCGCCGGCTCGGGTCGTCCATCGCTTCACGGGCGGGGGCGAATTTCGGGTCGCGGGAATAGACGCGGCGCAGCAGTTGGGCGGCCTCGTCCTCGCGGCCCAAGTGACGAAGACACATCGCTTGGGTGTAGAGGATCACCGTGGCCGCCGGTGGTACGCGGTCATCGCGGGCAGCTTTGTCGCCGCGGCGAAACGCATCCTCGAATACCCCCAGCGACGCTAGCGCTGTGGTGGCCATCGCGGTGGCCGCGCATTCGTATTCGGGCCGATACCAACGTTTGTCGATCGGGAACAGGCCCAACACATCGCTCCAGCGTTGGGTGCGGAAATGCAACAGCCCGCAGGCGTAGGTGTGCATGTCGGCGTCAAACGGATCGGTCGGCTTGGTCGCCGAGCTCAGCAGCTCGTGGGCTTGGCTGTAGTTGGCTTCCCGGATCAACACGGTCGCGTATGCGCAACGCAGGGCATCCACTGAGCCGATCGGCAACTGCAAAAACAGGCCGTCGAACACCAGCGGGCGAAAGTCTGCGCCCAGCACCCCTAGCCGGCGGATCTCCCGGCCGAAGGTTTCTGCGGCTGCCCAGCCTCCGGCCAGTACTTCCACGCTGTCTTCACCGGCGAGCACCCGGCCCATCCAGCCGTCACATACGCCCGGGTCGGCCTGGGTGACCGTGCGGAACATGTCGGCGGCCACCTGCCGGTTATGGCTGGGCACCAGACCGTCCACGCCGATGCCCGATGCCAACAGGCCGCGGCGAAAGGCGCTGCGAGCCGGGGATTCTGCCTCAATACCTGTCATGATCAGCTACGAATCTAACCGGTTAGGCGGCCCGCCGGGGGCCGCCCTCGAGCAAGCGGCGCTCATAATCGAGGTTGATCCGGAGCCGATGCTGAAACGCCCACGTGCGGATCACCGCCGCACCCGGGCCTTCCTGTTCGATATGGATGTCAGCGCCGCTGGCCGACCGTTTGTCCACGGTGCGCACCGTGACGGCCGCCCCCGCGGGCACCGAGCCCGCCACCTCGTCGTAGACGATCACATACGGGTACTGCGAGGCCGGCAACTGCTCGACCAGCCCGGCGGTGTCGATCACCTGCAACCCGGCCGCAATGACCTGGCGCCACCGCCCGGGCCGCTGCGTGCAGACCAGCACCTGGTACCCGGTTGCGGCCGCACGCAACGACACCTGCACCAGCAAGGCGAACTCGCCGCAGATTGTCACGGTGGCCAGCTCGGTCGGATCACTGAGGTCGACCAGCAGCGGGTGACCGCTGGGAAGCGTGCCAACGATGATGCCCGTCGCGCCGATCGGTACCGCCACCTTTTCGTTGGCCGCCAGTTCGCGCGCCGGCACCGCCAGCCCGCCATTGCCCGCGCTCAACAGCCCGGCCCGCAGCCCGGCGTCATGACGACCCACAAACGGGTTCAGCCCGGTCAGCGGCGGCTCAGCCAGCGGCCCGCCGCTGTGATAGCGCACCATCACCCCCACGGCCGTAGCGCCGGTATCGGCGCGGCGCACCTGGATCGACACCACCGTGGCAGCGGTCTCCGGCGCCCACAGCCGGTCAATCGTGGTGCTCGAAATGTCGCGTGGCGACATCCAATAGGTCTGCACGTAACCACCGGCGTGACGCAGCCGGCTCCACCCTGGCGTCAATCCGTTCGGGTCGATCCCGGCCAGCAGCGCCTCATCGGCCGAGCGGATCTGGGCCGCGGTCAACACCCGCGCCGGGATACGCAGGCTGGTCAGTTCTGCGGCCAGCCATTCGGCGGCCGCGCTCATCGTGGCCGCCACCGACTCGCGCCACACGATCGCCCGCGCACTGGCCAGCGCGTCCAGGCGCACGACCAGCCAGGTGCGGCGCTGCCCGACCGCGGGATGATCACCCACCGCCCCTGAATACACCGGGGCATACGGGTGGTGGCTTTTGGATGCCCGGCGCACCCCCGCGCTGACGATGTCGATGCCTTCTAAGGTGACATCGAACTGCTCCAGCCCGGCGGCCACCGCCTCAAGCGGCAGCTTCGTCATCGACTCGACCCGGGAATAATCGAGCGCCGAGGGACTGTGTGGTGGCCCATCGACGGCCACCACCGCTACCAAATGTGGCCCCACAGCACGGATTCCGACCCGCCCTGAGCCGAAGTGGCGCTCGTAGTCGGCCAGCTCACCGCCCGGCAGATCAGCTACGTGCCGTTTGCTCACCGATCGCCACGCCAGCGTCAACAGTGCTGCACCGCGCCAACGCAGCAACGCCAGCAGCGACACCACAAGGGCGAGCGCGGCGCCGGCCCACCAGCCCGGGCGGCCCGCCACGGCCGCCCCGGTGGCCACTAATGCGACGTCGACGACGAACAGCGCCACCAGGCGCGGCCAGCCGGCCGCCACGCTTAACGGAAAGGTCGTCCTCATCACCGCGCTCCTCGTCGCCGCATCAGCGCTGCTGAGCCCAGCACCAGCGAACACACCAGCGCCAGTCCGCCCACACCAGCGGCGGCTACCCACACGGGGGTCATGTCGCGGCCCACCTTGGGCGGGGCCAGCACAAGGGGTGCCGCCAGGTGTTGCGGCCCAACAGGTTCACCGGGGGGCAGGTCATAGGTCAGGGCGGCTACCGGGTCGACGATGCCGTGCCCGACCTGGTTATCCACCCCGCGCGCCGGTGCCCGGGCGGTTGAGAGCAGCCGGTTGATCACCTGATGGGCGGTCAGCTGCGGATACTTCGCGCGCACCAGGGCGGCCACGCCGGATACGATCGCCGCCGAAAACGAGGTGCCCGACTGCGGCACCAGCGTGTTCTTGCTGCCCTCGACCGCGTTCATCAGCCCGTCATCGCGCGGTGAGAGGCTTTCGATGTCAGTGCCTGGCGCCGCGATCGACACCCAGGGTCCGGCCACGCTGCCGTCCAGCGGAGCGCCGGTGGCATCCACCTCGCCGACGGTGAGCACATAGTCGGAAAACCACGCCGGAGTAACGACCGTGGTCACTCCCGCCCAATCGCGAGGATCGTTGGGATTCAACGGGTTATAGATCGGATTCTGTTTACAGTCGTTGCCCATGGCAGCGCTTTCGTTGCCGACATTGCCGGCCGCGGCCACGATCACCGCGTTGCGGTCCACGGCCGCGTAGTGAATCGCCGCGCCCAAGTCGCGCTGATCAATCATGTCGGTCGCGCTCATACACGACACCTCCGAAATGTTGATCACCGTGGCACCCATGTTGGCCGCATGCACGATCGCACGAGCCATCGTGCGGATATCGCCCGCCTTGCGCCGGGTCGCCGGGTCTTGGTTGCCTGCGAAAGCGTCCTTGGGAGAGAACGCTTTTGAGCTTTGCCGGATGGAGATGACCTGCACATCAGGGGCCACACCAGAAAACCCGTCCGCAGCCGGCGCCGGCGGCGGCGGGGGCTCCGGCGGGCCAGGCGGCGCGGGTGGCACCGGATCATCAGGACCAGGCGCGGGACTCTGCGGGGATAGTTTCGGGTGACCGGCGGGCACCACCACCGTGGGAGTCGCGCGAGGATGCCAGCTCGCCCCGTCTGGGGGTGGAGGCGGAGGCGGGGGCGGCAGCTGCACCGTCACGGTCTGCGGTGGCGGCGGGGGCGGCGGCGCCTCGGTGGTGGGCACTGTCTCAGGACGGCGGGCCTGGCGCGGCGGGGGCAGCGGCGTCTTGCCATCGGCGGGCTGGGCCGCGATCAGTGAGGCCACGATCATCCCGTGAGCATCACAGTCGGACAAGCCATCGCCGGGCATCACATAGTCGCCGCCACCGACAAGGTCGGTCAGCCGCGGATGCGGGGTGACGCCGGTGTCGATCACAGCCACCTTCTGCCCCGCCCCGCGCCCAAACCGCCACGCCTCAGCCAAATCCAGCATGTCCATGTAATGCGGCTGCACCCGATAGTCCGTACCCGGCAGCGTGCCCACCTTCGGGCAAAACGCGCCCTGGCGCATCGGTTGATCCGGACCCGGCGGCCCATCGGGCGGAGTTGCGCCCACATCAATCTGCGGGGGCTCCACCGCCCCCGCAGCCGGGGCGCCCCACAACCCGGTCAACCCCACCACGGCGACAGCCGATACCGCCGCACAGGCCTTTTGTGCACGACTCACCGAACAACCACCCCCGCTATCGGTACCGGATCGCGGCCAGCACACCCATCAGCCAAAACGCCAACGGGAAAATGCCTGTCAGGCAGACATATTCGACCCACTCGACGATCTTGCGGAACGTCGGAGTGTAGAAGCGGTTGGGCACCACCACACCGGCCACCAAGCCAGCCACCGGGACGGCCACCATCGCCGATACCCCCGCCAGCAATGCCGGCATCGTCCACAACCCCAACACATAGCGCCCGGCCACCCCGATCACCAATGCCACGGCGGCCAGCGCGAAGATCGTCGCCTGCCAGCGATCGGTGAACGAACGGCCGCGCAGCAGCACCGCGACCGCCACCAGCCCCGCCAACACCAGCGGCAGCCAGCGTCGCGGCGCATGCGGATCGCACAACCCGACGCTGCACACCACCACCAAACCTGTTGTCGCAACCAGCAACCCGGTCAGATAGGAGTGGGCCCGGTCGGTGGCCACCGTCACCTCACGCACCGACTCAGGCCCGGCGAACGTGGCCACCTGACCGCTGGCCACCGCATGATCAGCCGGCAAATCCGGACGCGCCTCAAAAATCCACTGGCCCGACGCTGAAGGGAAGACCGGCAGCCGAATCCCGGCCACCCAGCGCGCCACGGTGGGCGACACATGCATCCCGATCAGCGACACCAGCAGCACGACCGCCAACAGGATCGGCGCCGAGGTCACCAGCACCATACGCACCGAACCCACCACAACACCGACTGCCGCAGTGACGATCACCGTCGTGCCCAACGCGATATGGCGGCCGGTGAACCGCACTACCAGCACCGCGGCGACCAACGCGCTCGCCAATCCCAACGCGGCGTGCGGGGCACCCATCGGCCCCGGTACCGCAGCAGCAGCCCCCACCGCCAACGGGAGGCATCCGGTCAACAACAGCGTGTCACCGACGCCGCGCGCCAGCCGACTGGCTTGGCGCGCCAAGATGATCGCCGCCGCCGCCAGCAGCAGCGCCGCCAGCCCGCCACAATAGATGGCCGGCGCCCAGCCCAGATGCCCGTAACGCCAACGCCCCAGCAGGGCCGTGGCGGCCAGCACGCCGGCCACCACCATGCCCGCGCCGACGCGCGCCGCCCACACCGGCGTGACAGCAGGCCAGCGTCTGCTCAGCTCAGCGGCCACCGCCGAGGTGACGTGTTCGACGACGTTGATCCGGGCCTCGGTGTCGGCGGCGAACCGCAGCCACAACCGGGTGCCGTCGCTGACCCCTTGGGCGGCCAAAGACAGGCCTGGCTTCAGGGGGCTGCCATCGACCCAGCACAGTGTCCAGCGGCCCCGCGGGCCTGCCGTCAACGCCGGCTCCCCCAGTTCACCGAGTCGAGTGTTGACCAGATCCACCAGCGCCGCCAACTGCACTGACACTGAGGCGGTGGCATCCAACACCACCCCGATCTTGGTGGCCCCCGCGATGACCGCCACCAACACCCGATCAGGCAGGGCCGGCGCAGCCGCCGCCGTGACAGGGTTGTCGTGCTGCCGCTCGAGGGTCACGCGCTCAGCGCCCCCGCGGTCGGGAACCCTTCGGCCAGCTCGGCCGCCAGCTCCAAAAACGCCAACCGAGTGCGCTTGTGCAAGGCCGGAAAATCGAGCGTATCCGCGTCGCGCAAATGCGCATCCCATGGGATCGTCTTCACCGAACGCACCCGCGGCCCCAGCGTCTCGGTGATATGGGAGATAAACGCCTTGGACGCGCAGTCATGGATGTCGTTGAGCACAATCACCGAGCGCTTGAGCAGTTCGTGACCGTTGCGTGCGGCCAGCCACTCCACCGTGGTCTCGATCGCCAGTCCGCCCTCGGCGTTGCAGCTGCCGATGATCATCAACGCGTCGGTGTTCGACAACACTGTTTTGAAAAATTCGGTCTCGACTTCGGCGCCGCAATCCACCAGTGTCAGTTGGTAAAAGCGCCGCGTCAGCTCAGCGGTGTCGTAGAACACGTCCTTGTCCAGGTCCATCGGGTTGGCCACATTCTGGTTGCCCGGCAACACTTCTAGGCCCTGGGGGTTCTTCCCGGTGTAGTGACGAGCCTTGGGATAGTCGACAACCACCTCCTTGGCCGCAAGCAGATCGCCAATCGAGTTCAGCGCCTCGCGATCAACGAAGCGACCCAGGCCCCCGTAGGTGGTGTCGGCGTCGATCGCCAAGACCGGCTGCCCACGCTCAAAGGCGAACACGGTGCCCACACCGGCAGTCACCCGCGTCTTGCCGACGCCGCCTTTGATCGAAATCGCCGCGATCTGATACGTGCCGGGAATGTTGGAAGCCACACGAGACTTCCAGTCGATCAGTTGACGCTCATGAGCACCCGCACCCAGATTGACCAGCCCACCTGTGCAGGCGTGAACCGCCTTGCGCCACCCCATTTTCGCCGGTTCGCGGCGCCGTTTCACGACCTCCTCGACCTGGACATGCCGGGTCGGTGCCGAGCTGGGAGTGCGAAGGTCTGGCCGCGGCGCCCACCGTTGCTTAGGGTCCACACGCGGGGGTGACCACCGCGGCGGCGGCGGCGGGTTGCGCTGATCGAACTGCGGGCGCGGCGGGATCGGGTCGGGCGCCTGCCCTCCCGGGCCGCGCCCAACTGACGGCTCCGCGTCCGGTGCCCGAGGCGCCGGGGGCCGCGGCACAGCATGGGGATGCCCGCCCGGCGGCGGCGGCCCGAACGAGGGCCCCGCACCCGGCGGCGGCGGTGGTGCCGGTTCGGCCTGAGCATGAGCACCTTCAGTGCCCCCCGGCGCCGCGGGCCACGCCTCGTGGCGGTTCCCCTCGGCTGGCGGTGGCCCGAACTCGTAGCCACCCACCGGCGGCATGTGAGGTGGCGGCGGCGCACCCGGCTCGGGCACCCGCACATCAGCCAACGACACCTCCTCGGTGGCATCCTCGGCAGGCGCCGGATGCTCGCGCTGTTGCTCGCTGTTTTCCGGCGGCAGATAACGCGACATGAAGTCCGAATTGTCAGTCATTCCTAGTCCCCATATGGCTGGCGGTTACTATGTCCGATCCTAAAGGCAGAATTCTCGCTATACCACGCCCGCTCGGTATTCATCGAGAACACTTTGCTGGCACGGCGGTACCGCTTTTTGTCAGGCCATTCGTTCATGACTGTCCCAGGCGCGCACACCGACACTGTCGAAGACCGTCGTCAGCGCGTGATGCAGCTGGGCAGGACCCGCCGGGGCGATGGCCAGCCACTCCTGCTGGCTGCCCGCGGGCGGGTTCAGTCGGTACAGCGCCACCCGCCCCGAGGCAGTGTCGCGCAGGTTGAGCACCGTTTCGCTCCACACCGTGTCGGCATCCACATGGGCGCGCGCATAAACCAACGCCTCAGCTTGGGGATCTTCTAACGCCGCGCCCAGCTCAGCCAGCGCACCCCCGCGCAGCCCCAGTGCGCGCAGCGCAGCCATTTTCGCTGCTGCCGAGCCCGCCTTGGCGTGCAACGTGATCGCGGTACGCATGTCATCCAGCGGCACGTTGACCGCGCTGATCCGCGCCGGCTCCACCCAGTGCACCGAGTCCAGAGCTTCAAAGACTAGGCGTTGCACCCATTCCTGGTCGGTGCCCGGACAGTCGTCAATGGTGACGTAGGACCCGGCGCGCACCGCAGAGGCCCACCGGCCGTCGCGGCGGGCCAGCACAACGCGCAGCTGCTCATCGGGGATCGCGCGCCAGGTAGTGGGATCATCCATCACCACCGGTGTCACCACGTTCATCGCCCCGCGGCAGACCAGCAAGATGACTTCAACGTCGGGCGCGGCCAGCACCTTCATGCGCGCGGCGATATCAGCACGCACCATCGCATCCTCATCGGCGATGCCTTGGTCGACCAGCACCGCCAAACCCGGGTGCGCGGTGAGCCAGTCGGTGTTTCGTGGTTGTCCGTAGGGGCGTCCGCGCAGTTCGGGGGCGAGCTGGGGAATGCCCAGCATGGCTTGCAGCAGCCACAGTCCCTCGAGGTTGACGGTGATGTCAGAAGTCGGGGTGGCCGGAATTTCGGCGCTCGTCATAGCAGGTTTCCTTGCTCAAACGCTGACGTGGCGGCACCGAATCCGGTGCCGCCACGTCGTTGGCTGGAACAGTGCGGGCTAGGCCCACGAAGATCCGACGGCGCTGTCGGTGCTGTTCATGTTGCTTCCGGCGGTCTGCACCTTCTGTCCGTGAGCGTTGGCCTGCTCGTAGATCACCTGGAAGTTGCGGCCCAACTGGGTGATGAACTCCTGGCAGGCGACCGACCCGGCGCCACCCCAAAAATCCCCGGCCGCGAGCACATCGCGCACGATCGCTTGGTGCTCGGCTTCCAGGGAAGCGGCCTGGGCGCGGATCAGGGCGCCGTGGGCGTCGACGTCGCCGAACTGATAGTTGATCGACATGGTTGTACGTCTCCTTGGCGTAAAAGTGGGTAGGGACCTGGCGGTTAGCTGCTCAGGATCTGCTGAGAAGCCTGCTCTTGCTGCTCGTAGTTGTTGGCGTCACGGATCAGGCCGTCGCGCACCCCGTGCAGCATGTTCACGATGTTGCGGAACGCCTGATTCATCTGGCCCATAGTGTCGTAGGAGGTGGCCTGGGCTTGCCCACTCCAGCCGCCGCCGGCGATGTTCTGCGAAGACGCCCACATCTTGCGGGCCTCATCCTCAACGGTCTGGGCGTGCACCTCGAAACGCCCGGCCATGTCCCGCATCGCGTGCGGGTCGGTCATAAAGCGGGTGGCCATAATAACGTTCTCCTTAAAGCGCGAGTGATTTTATTTCAGCGTTGCTGTGTTGCCAGTCTATTGGCCCGATCTAACGCCGGGCAACGGCCGGCGCAAGCTATTTGAACGAATTTTTCCGTGCACATGATGTCACCAATTCGGCGCTAACGTCGGCGTAGCACTTTGACGGGTTTTCCATAGCGAGGTGAGCCGTCGCTGTCCGTGCCGCGCCCGTGCATACCCGCGGCCATCGGCGTGCCCCCATACATGCCGGAGCCCCCGGTGGTGGCCGGTGCAGCCCCCATCGACGTGCCCCCGCCCGAGGCGGCCACCGGTGCGACCGCCCGCGCCGTACTAGCCGACTCCCCGCTGGCGCCGGCCGTCCAGGTTGCCGGCACCGACAACCCGCCCAGCGATCCCGCGCGGCCCGCCACGGCCTCCACCTCCGAGGCTGCCCCGCCCATCCCCGCAAGTCCGGGCCCGGTCGCACTGGTCAAGGTCGACGCAGTGCCCCCACCGAACATGCCCGGATTCATAAAACTCATAAACGGGCTCAGCAGCGAATTGAATTGGCCCAGACCGCTGCCCCCCAACCCCTGGCTCAGCGGTGACGAGAGCCCTTGCAGCGCTTGGGGAATCGTGCTCACCAGCTGCGGGCCCATCGACAACATGGATTCGCCGTCCAAACCCGCCGGCATGCTTCCCGCGCTGCTGGCGAAATTGAACGGCTGCTGCCCGGCGGCGGTGCCGCCCGACTGGCCCAACGCGGCCGCTTGCGCGGCCAACCCGATCGGGTCCGAGTTGGGCGCTGGCGGCACGAACGGGACCAGCGCGCCGGTGATCCCCGAGGCATTCCCGGCGAAGTCGTACATCGTCGCGGTGTCTTGGGACCACATCTGACCGTAGTGAGCCTCGTTGGCCATGATCGCCGGAGTGTTGAACCCCATGAAGTTCGTCGACACCAGGGCCGCCAGCTGCGCCCGGTTCTCGGCGATCACCGGTGGGGGCACCACCCCGGCCCGGGCAGCCTCGAACGCCGCCGCGGCCGCCGCCGCGGCCGCGGCGGCTTCCTGGCATTGCGCGGCCGTCTCGATCATCCACACCACGTACGGGGCTGCCGACAGCGCCATCGACATCGACGAGGGCCCCGCCCACGCCGTGCTGGTCAGCGCTTCGATCACCGCCCCAAACGCCGCTCCTGCGGACCCGAGCTGCGCGGCCAGTGCCTGCCATGCGGCGGCTGATTCCATCAGAGACGCTGAACCCAGGCCGGCATACATGCGGCCCGAGTTGATCTCAGGTGGCAGCTCGTAATCCATGGCTGTGGGCGCTAACCCGCGGGCTAGACCTAGACCATCGCAGCGGTGTTGAGGACCTCGGTGGCGGCGTAGTCGGCCGAGCTGATGCCCATGGTCGAGACGAACATCTGGTGGACGACCTCCCCGATGGCTTGGGTGGCCTGATACACGCCGGCATGGGTGCCGAACGCCGCGGCCAACAGAACCGACGCCGGCTCTGGCGCCGGCGGCACCACGCCCAGTGTGGGTGCGGCTCCTGCGGCGTTGCCCGCCGCTACCGCCGCCCCGATCCCGGCCAACCCGGACGCGGATGCATCAATGCCCGCAGGTAATGCCTCGACAAACATGGAACCCTCCCGTAAAGAGCCGACCGGACATTGACCGGTCTGATGACAAAAGTGTATCGACGCCCGCGGGCTTACGCGCGGCCCATCGCAGATCTATCCGAGGCCGGCGTCAGCGACTTGGACATAAATTCCCGATTCGCCCGATTCGGCGGTATTCAGCAAGAATCCGCGGCCCTTGGGCATCCAATGGCCTTTCCATTTGCCCTTCACGAATCCTTGATCGGGGTCGGAATCCATGATCAGCTCCGGCTCCCTGGCCTGCTTGAGCATCCTGAACACGGGGTCGGCCCCCAGGCCCGCCATGAACGCCGCGAACTGGCGGGTGTAGATGATGTGCAACCCGACGTCGTCGCCGGCCTGCACGAACCGTTCGATCACCCCCAGAGGTGAGTCGAAGCCGACCGGCAACCGCTCAGAATCGTCGATGATCAAAAAGATTTCCGGACCCTGCCAGTGGCGCCGGCCGATGTCATCGACCGATAAATCGTCGCTGGGCAGCCGCGGCGCAAGGACCGCGGCCAGCTCGCCCATGCGCGCTTTGACCGAGTCCGGCGTCGAGGCGAAACGCTGCACGTAGGACTTATCCAGCACGTTGAGTAGCTGGCGGCGCGGATCAATGAGCCACACCTGGGCCGCGGGGCGGTCGGCCGTTTCTTCCAGCCCCGGCCCCGTAGCGCCGTCAGCGCCCGGGGCGTAAACCCTGCGAATCTCGCGCATCAATGTTGCACACGCCGTCGTGCGCCCACACTTGGGTTGCCCGGCGATGATCAGATGCTGACTGGCCAAAAACACCGGCCGTTCGGTCTCGTCGAGCGCCCACACGATCGACGTGGGGGTGCGATCATCGGTGGCGGCTGTCGCCGCCAGCTCGGCCGGCGAAACCCGCCCTGGCAGCCTGCGCACCTTACGTGCAGGATTGAACCTACCGGCCTGGCGGCTGACAGCCTCGGCGACACTGCGTGAATCGAACACCTCCGCGGCGGTGGACTCCAGCGCCGGGCGCGCCATCAACGTGTGCAACCCCACGGGGTCTACGCCGGTGCGTTCGTAATTTTGCCCAATCATGCCGCGCCCTGGCCGCGCCGGCACAGCCGTGGCCAGTCTCGCCTTAGCCACCAGCGTCGCTTCGTTGAAGTCGGCCAGACGAAGCTCCACCCGAGACCCGAAGTTACCCCGCACCGTCACCTGCAGATCGGTGTTCTTGGTCACCGCGGCGACCACGTGAATCCCGAACGTGGGCCCCTCTTTGATGATCCTGTTCACCTTGTCTTCGACGAGCGCCTCATATTCGCTAACCATCGCCGCATAGTTGTCGATCACCAAGAACACATCGCCGTAACCGTCCTCAGGCACAGCCCCGGGCTCACGCCCAGCCTTGCGGCGGCGAAACACCTCCATCGACATCACGCCGGTCGCCTCGAAGCTGCGCTTGCGCGAGGCGAGCAACGCCGCGATCTCCGCCACGGTGCGGCGCACACCGTCACTATCAAGCGACATCGACACACCACCCACATGCGGTAGCCCCGACACACTACTGAGGGCCGCCGACGAAAACGCCAGGCAGTAAAACTGCACCTGCTCAGGGGTGTGCGTCATGGCCGCCGCGCAGATCAGGTCTTGCAGCGCAGTCGTTTTGCCCGAGCCCTGAGCACCCACGATCACCACATTGCCGCCCGGGCCCGACACGTCAATGGTCAGCGGATGCTGGTCATGCTTGAATGGCCGGTCCACCAGCCCCACAGGGAACACCAGGTTCGGGGTGCGCGCATAGTCGCTGTCCCAGGGCCGCCCCAGATAGGTGTTCACCAGTTTCTCGATGCTCCACGGCGCATCCAGCGGCGGCTTCCACAACCGGTAAGGCTCAAAGTCAATCCGGCGCAGCTGGTCGATGATGATGCGCCCCACCTGTGGGCGCATCAACGCATTGCGCTCCTCGGCGTCCTCGCTATCGCCCGCGTCGGTCACCTCGTCGACATCAGCCACTTCCCCATCCACAGCTGGCGACTCGTCGAGCTCATCAGGCGGCGGCAACGGTGTGAAGTCCGTGGAGAACAGTTGCGGCGCAAAATAACTCACTGACGCCGCGCTCACTTGCGGCGCGTCGTCGAGGTCCTCCGTGCCAGGCTTGCGGTACTCACGCCACAAGAACTCGCCCTGAAATTTCGTCAGCGTGCCGTTCGCGGGGCTGCCCTGCAAGAAATAGCACTGCCCAGAACCCTTGAGGTTCACCGCATTCGGCACACCGATCGCCGTGGCTGACTGTGTCGTATTGGTCTGCAGGGCCATCCGGTACCCCACGTTTTCTAGCAGCTTCTCAGCGCGAGTTTCGATCTGCTGGCTGGCCATCAGCAGATGAATCCAATACGCGCGGCCTTGGCGGGCGATCTGATACAACGAGTCCTGAATCTCTTGACCCATCAACTTAAACAGTTCGGCGAACTCGTCAATGACCACCACCAGTACCGGCAGCGGCGGCAACACCTCAGCAGCCCCCGCTGCGAGCTGATCGGCACGGATCTTGTTGTATACCCCCACATCATCAGCGCCAGGCACATCGCATAAGGCTTTGCGCCGCGCGATCTCGCCATCCAGCGCGTCGATGAAACGGGTCATCAAACCCTGGTCCTCTTCGAGGTCGGTGATGATCTGCGAAACGTGAGGCACCCCGGCAAAGGGCCGAACACCCGAGCCACCCTTGAGGTCGGCCAACATGAACTGCAGGTTTTGCGGCGGGTGCCCCAACATCAGAGACTCAATGAAGGCGCGCAGCATCGTCGTCTTGCCCGAGCCAGTCGTGCCGGCCATCACCCCGTGCGGGCCCTGGCCCCCTTCCGAGTCCTCCTTGATGTCGACGAAAAACAGCTCATTGTTGTCCATCCGGTTACCCAGTGGCACCTTCAACCGCTGCAGGGAGTTGATGTCACTACGCGGGCCCCACAACTTGTCGAAATCAATATTGGCGGCGTCCTCAATCCCGTAGTACGACAGGATGTCTCGGGCCATCACCTGCTTGCCGGAATCAACTTCGATCGCCTCATAGGCCTCGGCGAGCCGGAAGCGCGCCATGCGCTCGGCGAACGTCTCGGCCTCATCGCGGCTCATCTGATCGGCGTAGGCGAAAAACTGGGGATCGTTCCCCTGCGGATCCCATGTCATCGGGTCGCGCGGCACCGCCGAGATGACAGCGTTCTCACCGATGTACAACACTCGCCGGCGCGCGTCGCGGCACGCCGGAACGCGGCCTAGGCCGCGCACGTCGAAAAATGTCAACCCAGCGACGCCTTCGGAGCTTCCGAGACGCTCCCATCCCGCTTCGGTGTCGCACACGACCACCGTGTGCGGCAACGGCTCAATAGGGTCCTTCGACGCGCCCAGGCGCGAGCGGAAGTCCCCGCGGGTGGACAGCGACATTGCCTCAGTTTGCGCGTCAAGGAACTCAGCGACCGACCCATAGACCATGCGCACCGGGCCCGCACCGTCAATGAGCTTCGGATCACCGGCGTGTGGTAGCCACTTCACCCAATCCCACTCGGCCGCATCAGAAGTCACCACCACCAGCCGCAGATGATCGGGGCCGTGGAAAAACACCAATTCGCACAGGATCGCGCGCATCAGGCCCAGCACCCGCTCACGCGGGCCGCGTAGCTCATAGCCGGGCTCCACCATCAGCGACACCAGTTTCGGCGTGCCGTAGGCCACCGTCTGGTATTGCATGAACTCTTGGAGGACCTTGCCGGTCACCGGTTCGAGCTCGATATCGGTCGGCGCGTCCTGCGGCTCGTTGAACACGGCGGCATTGGATTCCATCAGATCCGTCATGCCCACCCCGACCCGGGCCACCCCGAACCATGTATCAGACCCGTTGGGCTTGCGCTCCCACATCCGCATACTGCCCACGGCCGCTTCCAGGGTGCCCGGTGCGGGGTGATACCAGCGGTGATTCTGATCGAGCCGGTCCGCCAACTCTGAGGTGGTTCCTCGCAGCTCGTCCATGACCATGCAAAACCGGGCCCGCAGCGCGTCGAGCTTCGAGCGCGACATCTCCTGCGACCCGCCGCGGCCACCGAACAGCATCGCAACCAGCCCGCCCACCATCAGGAGCGGGAAAAATGACCCCGCGCCGGTAAACGAGCGCGCACCACTGGCGAAGCTGATCCACATCATTCCGCCGAACAGCGCAAGCAGGCCGATGATCAACGCCACCGACCACAGCGGTTTGCTTTGTGGCGGCGGCACTTTCAGTGGAGTCGGCAGGTCAAGGGTTTCAGGCTTAAACGGCGGCGCCTGCGCAGTTTGCTTGCGCGCGAACCCAATCTTCATGACTTCGGGACCTCCAGTTCGGCCGGGTTGGCATCGACAGGCAGCGTGTTGTGACGCACCAGCGCATCAGAGCGCGACAACGCCGGCCCGGCGGCCAGCAGCCGCAGCGCCAGCCACGGCGCCGGGCTCGGGGAATGCTTCTTCAAACCCAAAGCGTTCATCGTGTCCTCCTGGCGCGGCACCCCGAACCGCACCCCTGATTCGGATATCCACCACAACGACTCCACCGTGGCCGCTGACGGCGAATTACCGGTGGACACCACGTAATTGGCGTACTCAGGGCCCAGATACACGCGGTCGGCCTGCATCTGTGGCCCCGGGGCTTTCACCAAGTCCACCACTTTGTCCACTTGGCCCTCGGCCACCGGGATGCTCGGGCCGGCGATGACCGACGTGCTAGCCAGCGCCTCACCGCTCACCTTCTCCCAGTGCCAGCACGCCGCGGCGTTGACCTGGCTATCGATCACCCGCGGCGGGGTAGCCGGGAACGCCGACAAGTCCAGGGTTTGCACCACCGGCAACTTCGCCAACACCGGGCCAGCCACCACCGGGATCACCGCACCGGCCGGCCCGGCATTTTGCAGCACCTGAGCCACCACCGGCGACACCGGCTGCACGCCATCGGTGAGCACCACCGAATACGCGGTCTGCCCACCCACCTGCGGAGTCGATACCACCGTCCCCACCGGGCCCGGCGCCCCCGCGAACCGTGCCGGCGAGCCCGCATTCGGGATCACCGGCACCGACAACTCCGGGCCCACCGGGATCGCATCGAATAAGGCCCGGCTCATCGGGCGCGACCCCAACACCGCATCCTCGCCCAGCCCCAACGCCAACAGCACCGCCCGAGCACCCTGATTGATCAACGAGCGCCGCCCATCGCGGATCAACCACACCGCATCCCCATAGCGGCGCACCATCGCATCATCAGGGCCCAGCACG
Source organism: Mycobacterium nebraskense (assembly GCF_002102255.1). Classification (GTDB taxonomy): domain Bacteria; phylum Actinomycetota; class Actinomycetes; order Mycobacteriales; family Mycobacteriaceae; genus Mycobacterium; species Mycobacterium nebraskense. Next base: position 34,260 of record NZ_LQPH01000125.1, on the reverse strand, counting down.
TGGCGGCGTGGACCCAGCTCGGGCTGGCCGTCGATGACGGTCACCGTCACCGGCTCAGGCGCAGCCGCCCCGAACGCCTTGGTGATCTCATCACACACCAACCACGACGAGCGACCCGGCGACGTCGCCACCATATCCTGCGGGGCGCCGGCAATACCGACCAGCGGCCCGCGCGGCGCTGCGTCAATCTCGCTGCGGCGCACCCGAACCGGGCTGGCCGCCTCCCCGGCGATCAACCGCGCCGAGGACAAATTCAACGCCGGATACAGCTTCTCGCCCACCCGCACATACAGCGCCCCCGAATCCTGATCGGCCACAATCCGCGCCTGCCCCGCCGAACCGGCCGGGCGCACAAACGACCAGAACAACGCCCCCAGACACAGCACAGCGGTCAGCGTCACACCCGCCAACATCGCCATCGACTGGCGCCGGCCCGGCTCGGCCTCCATCCGCACCCGCCGCCGAGTCATCGCCGCCACCGCGCGACGGGCGAAAAACATGTGCCCCGACACCTGTACCCGCGTCGAAAGCCCCAGACCGCGCCCGCGCCAGCGCGACTCGTCGTCCTTATCCACTCCCGGCTCAACCACCGTCAATACCCACCGTTAAATCGTTATCCGACAATTCTTTTCACGACAACATGCCCACGCGGGAAGCCCGAATACTGGACGTGGCCCCCCGGGGTGGGCGCCTCAATGACCTTCGTCGAGGACACCGCCATCTGCACATGCTCCGGCCCTCTGCTCGAGAAATTGGAAAACACCAGATCACCGGCCCGCACCTCAGCGCGATCCACCGTCATACCTTTGTGAATCATGTCGTAGGTCATGCGCGGCAACTGAACCCCCGCGTGCCGGTAGGCGTCCATCACCAACCCGGAGCAGTCGTATTGGCGCGGCCCTGTCGCGCCCCACACGTACGGATCACCCAACTTGGTCTCGGCGAACTGCACCGCCCGCAGCGCCGTCCCACTGCCACCGCCGCCCAGAAGCGAAGCGCCCGACTGCTCACCCGGCCCCCCGTTCTCACCGCCGCCGCGACTCAGGCTGCCCATCAGTGACGCCGGTATCCCCGACGCCAAGCCGCTCAACCCGCTCAGGCCGCCGCCACCGCCGCCGCCCGACATCAAGCCGCCCAGCCCGGACAGGGGCATACCGCCGCCCATCCCACCTGCACCCAGACCGCGATAGCCCGCCGCCAGCTGACGCATCCGCATCGCCAACAGCCGGTTTTCGGCCGTGGTCTGATCCAACTGACGCTGCATCGCGGCCAAATGATCATCCATGGCCGCCATAATCAACTTCGCCCCCGCCGGCGAACGACCCATCCCCGCGGTCGCAGCACCCACCGCGCGGGCCTGATCCCGAATCAACCCCGACCCGGCGCGGCCCTGCGCACCAACCTCACCACCTTGGGCCACCGCCTGCCCCGAGTCCCCGTCAAGACCATCCGCACCGGCCTGCGCCTGCTGATACGCCCCACCGGCGGCCCGAGCCCCACCCGTCAAACCGCTGTCGCCATCCGGGGCCTCCGGCACCGGCACCCGACCCCCAGCGGCGAACACCTGCCCACCACCCGGCCCCCCGGCCGGGAACAACTCATGACCGCGACTCAGCAGCCGATCAACCCCAGCCACGAACGCCGCAACACTCACCCACCAAAATTAACCCGAGCAAATCCCCCCGGCCACAGCCACGCAAAATTCGCAGCATCCTCGTACATCGTTGTGGTGGTGGTGGTCAAACTCCGGCGATGCTGCGATACAACGCCGTCGCCCTGGGCAACTGACTCTGGATCTCGTTCAAATAGCCCCTACGTCCGTGCGCCACTGCCGCCTCAGCCGACGAATCGCCCGGGCGCTGCTGTAACCAGAAGATCGACTTCCAAATGTCCGGTGACGACGGACCGCCATGGTGGGCCAGCCGATCGAAAAATCCCGAAATCGCCGTGTTGGGATTATTGCGGCCCGGATAACCCGAGTCTTGCTGGAAAATGCTTCTCCACAACCCATTCGGACTCACAGCCCGAGGACGCAACCCGCTTTCTTGCATCGCCGTAGACAAGATCGCGATCGTCTGGTGCGGCGAGTAGCCGCGCCGGCGAGCCTCATGGATGATCGCTGCAGCCACTTCACGCGGAGACGAATCCTGCGTCAACCCGCCCAGCGCAGTCCCCACATCGCCGCGCGGCGCCGCTTCCTCGCTCCGCGGCCCCCGGCCCCCGCGGACCGATCCCACCAAACGGCTCCACCCTCCAGGCACGCTCCCCAAGCCGCTTAACCCGCTCAGGCCGCCGCCACCGCCGCCGCCCGACATCAAGCCGCCCAGCCCGGACAGGGGCATACCGCCGCCCATCCCACCTGCACCCAGACCGCGATAGCCCGCCGCCAGCTGACGCATCCGCATCGCCAACAGCCGGTTTTCGGCCGTGGTCTGATCCAACTGACGCTGCATCGCGGCCAAATGATCATCCATGGCCGCCATGATCAACTTCGCGCCCGCCGGCGAACGACCCATCCCCGCGGTCGCAGCACCCACCGCGCGGGCCTGATCCCGAATCAACCCCGACCCGGCGCGGCCCTGCGCACCAACCTCACCACCTTGGGCTACCGCCTGCCCCGAGTCCCCGTCAAGACCATCCGCACCGGCCTGCGCCTGCTGATACGCCCCACCGGCGGCCCGAGCCCCACCCGTCAAACCGCTGTGGCCATCCGGGGCCTCCGGCACCGGCACCCGACCCCCAGCGGCGAACACCTGCCCACCACCCGGCCCCCCGGCCGGGAACAACTCATGACCGCGACTCAGCAGCCGATCAACCCCAGCCACGAACGCCGCAACACTCACCCACCAAAATTAACCCGAGCAAATCCCCCCGGCCACAGCCACGCACCGCCAGTTCGGGCCGGTTTAGCGGCCGCCCTGCGGAATCGTCGGCGGCCCGGACGGGCCATACGGCTTATACGGCTCCGGCATCAAATCCCCGTGCCACAAGAAAATCCCCGAGCCCGGCACATACTCACTCCACCCATACGGCGGCAACTCACCCCCACCCGGCGGATAGACCTTCGCCCCCGGGAAAGCCGACTGCGGCACCCACACACCAGAATTCGGGCCCAACTGGACATAAGGATCAGGGTTGCCGTGCTCGTCGTAAACCGTCGCGGGACCATAGCGCCCCGGCGGAAGGACCTGGTAGCCGGGAATCTCGTCAGATCTGACGAAATAGTGCGGAACCTGATCCGGATCTTTCGTCCTGTCGTAAATGTCCACCCACGGCGGCGAATGGGGATAGTTCGGCGGACCCATCCCGCCCACGCCAGCCCCGTAAGGCTCATGATGCTTGTCGCCTGGCTTCCACTTATCCGATGAGTCCAGCGGCGCCGCCGGCGGTGAGTCCTTCGCGCCGTCAGTCAAGGTGTGATAGCCGGCGGCGGTTTGGCGCAATCCCGCCGAGATGGCCTGGTACTGGGTTTTGGTGGTCTGCAGCTGGTCCTGCATCGCCGCCAAATGTTGATCCATCGTCGCCATCAGCAGGTGCGCACCCGCTGGCGTGCGAGCCATCGGCAACAGCGCGGCCGCGCTGGTACGGGCCTGATCGCGAATCAACCCCGACGCCTCCCGGCCCTGGGCCCCGATCTGCGCGCCTTCCTCGGCGCTTTGCGCCAGCTCCCCATCCAGGCCCGCCGCCCCACTGCGAGCCTGCTGATAAGAACCGGCCGCGCGTACCACCCCGGCCCGCAAACCACTGCCACCCTCCGGAGAGCCCGGCACCGCAACATCACCCGAGCTCGGCAGTGCCCCGCCCGCACCCCCGGCCGGAAACAACTCATGCGCACGGCTCAGCAACCGATCAACCCCAGCCACAAACGCCGCAACACTCACCCCACAAAATTAACCCGGCACTACCCAGCCGGGCCACACCCACGCCGGCAAAGCGATCACCCGCGAAGTACCGGACACCGTCCACGGGGTACCATGTACCCATGGCTTTCAACGTGAAAGACGAAGAGGTCATCCGCTTCGCAGACGAGCTCGCCGCGCGCCTCCACCTCCCCAGCCGCATCGACGCCATCCGCTACGCCCTGCGAGCCCAGATCGAAGTCACCCAATCCCGCACCGCAAACCGCTCCGCAGAACTGCTCGACGTCCTCAAAACCGAGATCTGGCCACTACTGGACGACCGATCCCCAATCACCAAAACCGAACGCGAACAAGCCCTCGGATACGACACAGCAACGGGAGTTTGATCCTGATCATCGACTCTTCCGCGATCGTCGCCCTCATCCAGGGCGAGGACCCCTACACCGAACAGATCGCGGCCGCCATCGCCGCCGATCCCAGCCCCGTCATGTCCACGGCCAACGCAGCCGAATGCCTCATCGTTCTCACCAACCGACACGGCGCGACCGCGCGCACCGTCTTCGACCGCCTACGATCCGAAATCAACCTCGGCTTCCAGCCCTTCACCCTCGAACACGCGATCGCCGCCCACCGCGCCTACCTCCACTACGGAAAAGGCCGCCACCCCGCCGCCCTCAACTACGGCGACACCATGGCCTACGCCACCGCCAAACTCGCACACGAACCCCTCATCGCCATCGGCAACGACTTCACCCAAACCGACCTCGAATTCAACGGCGTCATCGGCTACTGGCCAGCGCCCTAACGGTCCCAACTAATTCATCTGCCCCGCGTGTTCGTACAGCTCGCGAGTCGAAACCTCGGCAGTTCGCCTGTGTAACAGCAAGACTCGTTGAGTCTCTATTTGGATCTCGCCAACGACGTCATCGGCGCCGATGTCACCGGCGGAACACCCGCTGCCGCCGCAGCACCCGCCGCTAAACCTCGCCCGAAGTCCATCCCCAGCGATGGCATCGGTGAGCCCTGCAACCCGGCGCACCCAGCCCCGTGGGTCCGTCAGATTAACGGTGTAAGCGGCATCTTCGGTTAAGTGGTTTCGCTGCCGGGCATGCGGTCGGCGAAGGTGATCGCGAAGGCGTTCAGGGCTGGTTTCCAGCGCATGGTCCATCGCTTCTGTCCGGTCCCGGTCGGGTCCAGCGACCGGGTGACCAAGTATAGGCACTTCAGCGCTGCCTGCTCGGTCGGAAAATGACCGCGGGCCCGGACGGCGCGGCGGTAGCGGGCGTTCAACGATTCAATAGCATTGGTCGAACAGATCACCTTCCTTATCTCAGTGTCGTAGTCCAGGAACGGAATGAACTCACTCCACGCGTTGCGCCACAATCGAATTGCTGCCGGATAGCGATTACCCCACTCGGCCTCGAACGCGTCCAGCGCTGCCGCTGCAGCCTCAGCGTTGACCGCGGTATAGATCGGCCGCAACGCCTTGGCAATGGCGTCGCGGTGCTGGCGCCCGGCATAGCGGAACGTCCCACGGATCAAATGGATGACACACGTCTGGACCACAGTGTCGGGGAACACCGCGCCCACCGATTGCGGTAAGCCTTTGAGCCCATCGCAGACCAGGAAGAAGATGTCGGCCACCCCGCGGTTCTTCAGCTCGGTGAGCACCGCCAGCCAGTATTTGACTCGCCATCGCCCTCGCCGGCCCACATGCCCAGCACGTCACGATGCCCGGCCAGGTCCACCCCGATCGCGGCGTAGATGGGCCTGGGGCCGACCTGGCCGTCGCGGATCTTGACGTGCAGGGCGTCGATGAACACCGCGGCGTACACGCGTTCCAGCGGGCGGGTGTGCCAGGCGGTCATCTCCTCGACCACGCGGTCGGTGATCCGACTGATCGTGTCCTTGGAGACTGCCGCGCCGTAGATGTGGGCGAAATGGGCGCTGATCTCACCGGTGGTCAGCCCGCGGGCATACAGCGACAACACCACCTCATCGACATCGGTCAAGCGGCGTTGACGCTTCTTGACGATCTCGGGTTCGAAGCTGCCGGCGCGGTCGCGCGGGACGTCGATCTCGATCTGCCCGCACGCATCGGTGAGCACGGTCTTGGCCCTGGTTCCGTTGCGGGAGTTGCCCGAGCCGTACCCGGCCGGATCGTGGCGGTCATAGCCCAGGTGCTCGGATAATTCCTCGTCCAGGGCGGTCTCGATGACCGTCTTGGTCATCGCCTTGAGCAGGCCGCCCGGGCCGGTCAGCGCCACGCCGGCCTCGCGGGCCTGGCGTACCAGCTCCCGGGCGACCTCGAGCTCGTCGACCTCACGGCTATCCGGGACTTCAATGGCCGCCGCAGCGGCCTCAACATCGAGATTCTGCGATGGCTCCACAGCCACGACAGTTTCGGTCATCATGCGACCTTTCCGGCCCCGACACACCGGGGCCGATCAGGCCGTTTACACCCTTACTGCGACAGTCCCTGCCCCGTGGGCGGGGTTGCGAGCTGTTGCGCAGTGAGTGCATTTAAGTGTGCGTTAGTGTCTTCTAATTGGTGTTGTGAATCTGGCGGATTGGGCGGAATCGGTTGGTGTGAACCGGCATACCGCTTATCGGTGGTTTCGGGAGGGGACGTTGCCGGTGCCCGCGGAGCGGGTTGGGCGGCTGATTCTGGTCAAGGCGGCAGCCTCGGTATCGGGTGCGGCGGCGACGGTGGTGGTGTATGCGCGGGTGTCCAGCCATGATCAGCGCTCGGATCTGGACCGTCAGGTGGCGCGGGTGACCGCGTGGGCCACGGAGCGTGATCTTGAGGTGGGCCAGGTGGTGTGCGAGGTCGGTTCCGGGCTGAATGGGAAGCGGCCCAAGCTGCGCCGCATCTTGTCGGACCCCGATGCGAGGGTGATCGTTGTGGAGCATCGGGATCGGCTGGCGCGTTTCGGGGTGGAACACCTGGAAGCGGCGTTGTCGGCGCAGGGCCGCCGGATCGTGGTCGCTGATCCGGGTGAGACCACCGATGATCTGGTGCGCGACATGATCGAGGTCCTGACCAGTATGTGTGCGCGGCTCTACGGCCGTCGTGGTGCGCGGAATCGGGCGATGCGTGCGGTGACGGCCACCAAGCGGGAGCCAGGGGCTGCGTGATGATCGTCGGGATGCGCACCTGTGGTCAGGCGGCGAAGGTGGCCGGGCTGACCGGTGGTGTGCAGTTGCCGGGGAAACCGAAACCCGATGGCAGCCAAACATTGTCACGTTATGTCGATGTGGGCGCGGATTTCGAGTCGCACCGTGCGGTGGTGGAATCGGTGTCTGTCTTGTTCAAGCTCTACGACGGGGACGCCGCCGGTTATGCGGTCAACGGTTCGCTGGGTGCGGAAGTGGCCTCTGGTTGGCTGGTGACCGCGGCGAAGTTCGAGGTGGAATGGCCAGCGGAGCCCGAGCGGGCGGCGTTGGTGCGGTCGCATTTCGGTGCTCGCCGCAAGGCGTTCAACTGGGGTCTGGGTCGGGTGAAGGCCGACCTCGACGCGAAATCGGCTGATCCGGAACATGAGTCGTTGGGCTGGGACCTCGGCGCGCTACGCAAAGCGTGGAATCTCGCTAAGCACGAGGTGGCGCCGTGGTGGGCCACTAACAGCAAGGAGTGTTACTCGGCAGGGTTGGCCGATCTGGCCCAGGCACTGAGCAACTGGAGCGCCAGCAAGAACGGGAGACGCCAGGGTCGGCGGGTGGGTTTCCCGCGGTTCGCCACGGCGCGACGCGATCCCGGCCGGGTCCGGTTCACCACCGGCACCATGCGGGTAGAGGATGACCGCCATAGCATCACGGTCCCGGTCATCAGCGCGCTGCGGTCCAAGGAGAACACCCGCCGCGTGCAACGTCATCTCGCATCGGGGCGCGCCCGCATCCTGAACATGACCCTGTCCCAGCGGTGGGGCCGGTTGTTCGTGTCGGTCGGCTATGCGCTGCGCACCCCGAGCGCGGGAAGAACGCCGACTCAGCCCACGGTGCGCGCCGGGGTGGATCTGGGGGTGCGCACGCTGGCCACCGTCGCCACGATCGACCCCGCCACCGGCGTCGAAACCGTTGTCGAGTATAAGAATCCGGCCCCGCTCAAGGCGACACTTGCCGCCCGCCGCAGGGCTGGTCGTGAACTTTCCCGCCGTATCCCCGGATCGCACGGTCATCGGGCAGCGAAAGCCAAGCTGACCCGATTGGATCGTCGGTGCGTGCATCTGCGGCGGGAAGCAGCCCACCAACTCACCACGCAGTTGGCGGGCACCTACGGCCAGGTCGTGATCGAAGATCTCGATGTGGCCGCGATGAAACGCAGTATGGGCCGGCGGGCGTTTCGCCGGTCTGTTTCTGATGCCGCAATGGGATTGGTCGCGCCGATGCTGGCCTACAAGACCACTCGGCACGGCAGCACCCTGATCGTGGCGGATCGCTGGTTCCCATCAAGCCAGCTCCACCACCGCTGCACCCACCCCAACGGCACCCCATGCCGCCTGGTCGGTAAGGGCCGGATCGACAAGCACCTCATCTGCCCGCAGACAGGTGAAATGGTCGACCGCGATAGAAATGCTGCTTTGAATCTCCGTGACTGGCCGGATTACGCCAGTTGTGGTCCAGTCGGGACCACGGCCCCATCGGTACCCGGGCCAACCGAATCGGTTGGTACAGGCCATGGCGCGGACACCGGATCAACCGGTGCCGGCGGAGCATCCGTAAGACCCCGCCCACGCGGGGCCGGACGCGGAGAGGCCAAAACCCCAACCCCGCAAGGGGACGCCGCATGAGTGCAACTCAAACACACTCAACGGCAACGGTCATACCGCCGGGAAGACGCGCGCGCGCACGCGCCCGAACCCTTCACCCTCGAACACGCGATCGACGCCCACAGCGCCTACCTCCACTACGGGAAGGGACGCCACCCCGCAGCCGTCAACTACGGCGACACCATGGCCTACGCCACTCGGCAACGACTTCACCCAAACTGACCTCGAATTCAACGGCGTTGTCGGCTACTGGCCAACGCCCTAACGGTCCCTCCTAGCACCACTGCCCCCACGGCCACGATGTCCACCAAAGGCGGCGATCACGGCTACGATCTCGGTATTCAATCCTCGATTAGGTCTTTGTAGGCCATCTCCCAGAACTGCCAAATCGGCATCGCTGCCGTGCGTCGATGCGCGTCCAACACGCGGCGCGTCTGCGCGTTGATCTGTTCACACGCTGTCTCGCTCAGCACGATCAGATCCGGATAAGCGGCCTCAATAGCTAACTTCTGGGAGGCGGCATCTTCCGGCGAAATTTGTTGTAGGCGTTCTTCTGTAGCCGCGCTGATTTCTGCGCGACGCTCCACGCACCGCTTCATGATCATCCTCACCCGCTCGCGCCCACGCGCCACCGCCCGGTTCATCCGCTCAGTTTCTTCGTGCTCGCGCTGGTGCTCGGCTATCACCTCGGCAATGTCGTCCAACAAGGCCGCCGTGTGCCTAGTACCGACCAGAACTGCTTCCAGCTCGGTCGGGTCCACTCTCCCGCACGCGACTATGCTGGCAGCAAATTGCTCATCGGACATCGGTGCCGGCTCACGTTGAAGAACCCCTAACCAACCGTTGAGCTTTGCCTGACGCCTCTTCCAATCGGCCACGGCGTCATAGTTATTGCGGATAGCGACATACTCCACCGCCGCTTCGAAAACTAGCAGCGCTTCATCGATCGGCCACTCGCTGCGTTTCTTTAGCCGCTTCAACTGCCGCGGCAAAGGCCGCGGCTCCGTCATCAACATGGTTATGGTGTCCGCTAAATCCGCTGCTGCGGAATAGCTTTCGTTCACCGCAGTGCCGGTTCCTTCAATGGCGCCCGTATACCGGCCACCCATGCTGCATACACTACGTTGAGTAGGTCGCCCCCATAACGGTCCCAGCACAAGAGAGCCTCTATCTGGCGGCACCGGATGAATTCTCGTGTGTAGCTGACCGTCTGGTCAGGGTTTTCTATTCCGTCCAGTCCCGGTCGCTGGCACGCCATCTGAACCAAAGCGTCTTCGTGTTCCTCGCCGAGCAGCGCCCACTCCTGGACTGTGGGCCAGCGCTCAGCGACGAGTGAGTGCGCCACGGACTGCGCAACCGGCGACAACGCCTCACCCGGAATACCAAATGCCAACTGGCGGATCAACTCTCGGCAGTAGTCACGCACCACCGACTCATCGGCCCCCATCAGATCCGCATATAAGGCGGCGTCCACGGTCTGCAGCCGATGGGCCCGCGACGCCAACAATTCCGCCGCCGCATTATCCGCCACGTCAGAGGGTTTCACGCCAGTGGCCACTTCCGGCGCCGGGTGCTCCCTCAAAAACTCAGAGGGCAGCGCCCACGACGTGGCCACCGCACTCACCGTGTCCCCGAACTCCCGGGCCGCCCGCACCGCTTTATCGGCCGGGTTGACCCAGCCGAACCAGCGCGCGTCAAAATCTGCATCGTGGCCACCGGCGATGGGCATCGTCTTGCGCAGGAACACCACTGGCGGGATGTAGGTCGCGCCGTCGTTCGTGGCAACCCAGTACGTCGGCATGCCCGAGGCGTTACGGCCAACGGCCACAGCCCAATCCAATCCAGGATCAGTTACTTTCGCCGCCCCAGCGAGTTCGGCGACAAGGCCCTTGGCCGTTTCCAAATCCGAATATGCGTCATCCTTGCGCACCGTCACCACATCACGCCGACCCGCCACCGGCATCAACCCGGTCCCAGGCCCGGGCGACCCACCTCCGGGCTCAGCCGGTATTGATGGGGCGGCAGGCGTCGAGCCGCCCGCCGACGGAGCGGCCGGCGGCGGGCCCTGCGGAGGAAGAACGGAACCGTACGAAGTCATGCCTCCTGCCGGCATACCCGCCGCCGGTGCCGGTGCAGGGGCGGAAGCGGCCGCCGCCGGCGCAGTAGACACAGGAGCCACCGCTGGCGCAGCCGACGTCGGAGCCGACTCGATCGGCGCCGCCAACGACGTCATCGGCGCCGACGTCACCGGCGGAACACCCCCTGCCGCCGCCGCGCCCGCCGCTAAACCTCGCCCGAAGTCCATCCCCAAGGACGGCATCGGCGAGCCCTGCAGCCCAGGCGCACCCAGCCCCGTGGGCGGGGCCATACCGCCCGGCAGACCGCCAAAACTACCCATCAACCCCTGCAACGGGCCCATAGGAAGCCCACCACCCGATCCCCCGCCAGGCATACTCGGCAAACTCGGCAACCCACTACCCATCAACGACGTCAACGGGTTATGACGCGGTGATCCAAACGGAGCATCCGACGAGGGCGCGTGTACGCGTCCCGATCCGCCTGGTGCAGGAGGTGCTGCACCGTCGTTGGGACCGTCTGATGAGGCATGAACTCGCCCACCCCCGGGCTGTCTCGGGGGACCCAGATCTGGCGTCCCTGGACCGTCAGTCGACGGGTCCTTATTGTCTGTACCATTGCCAGCTTGTTTGAATTTTGGGCCGCCGGGGCCGCCCTCTTTAAAGTGGTTGGTGAACTGAACGGTGTATTGGGTGGCGTAGCCCTGCAACTCAGTCGAATAGGCCTGGATCGTCGTTCGGTGCACACCGAGAATCACCGCTACCTGCGCCAGCGACTGCCCCGAGCCGCTTTTTAGGAAGGCCTCGGCCTCTTGATGCGCCTGCGTGTTCTGCTCGAACATGTGCTTCTTGGTGCTCGCCACATCGTCGGCGCCGCGCCTGATCAAACCGGAGGCAACGCGCGCGATCTCCGCCTGGAAATCCTTGATCGACGCCGCTTCAAAGTGGGCCGCGCGAGCAGCGTCCGCGCTCTCGCCCACCCATGACCCGCCGTCGAAGACGCCGTTCGCCGCCTGGCGGATTGTCGTCGCGCTGTCATCGTGCAGTTTGAAGTCATCAGCAAACTTGTCGGCGCCGGCGTTCATGGCGGTCTCAGAGTCTTCCGGCCACACATACGGTTGGAACAGAAACCGGACGAAGGCTCCCTGCGGCCGCGGATGATCACTGCCGACATGCGGTAGTGACGGCGGCTGAATTTTACCCACTGGCCCCCGGTTGACCGCCTTGAGCAGGCGCGCCGCCTGCTTGTTATTGCGTTCTGACCACCACGCGGGAAACTCGTCCCCGCCCGTACTTGTTAACTCCGCCATCCGAACGGGTTACCTCGGCAGCCCGCACACACCGACAAGCGCATTGATCGCATCGTTCGATATGTCGTTAAGGCGATTCACTTCAGGAGTTGGGGTATTCCCCATCGCCGCCGTCGTGGCCTCGAGCGTGGTCTGAATGTAGTTCCGTGCGGCTGAGGCGACGTCGGCAGGCAATGCCGGAACGAGCGCTGTTTGCACCGCCAATGCACTATTAACTGTGCGCAGCATGACGGGGATATTGACGGTCCCATTTACTCTGAGGCCGCCTTGTCCTTGCTGACCTTGAACCGATGTATCGAAAACTTGACACAAATGAGTTTTCGTCGCCGTCGCGTCGGCCGCGCTGACTTGCGGAGCGGGCGGCGCAGACGTTGATGCTGATGGTGCAGCGGACGGCCCGTCGGTGGAGCGGGCATCGTTGTGCGCTACCGCGAGCGTCACTATCGATCCCGTGGCAGCCGAGATCACGATCGCGAATAGCAGTCCGAGCGCGGCCCAGGGCCAAACCCGACGACGTGTTCTCTTCTGCGGGAATCCTGTTGGGAACGGAACTGCTGTCGGCGGCGGGGTCGCGCCAGGCCTAGGTGTAGGCGCTGGAGGTGGCGGCAGCGTCACCGATGGTGACCCTGTCCTCGACCAAGGTGATGAACTCATGCGCCGCTCCCCTGTCGTTACGTCGTGAGAATGCTTGAGTTGCCCGCTTCAGTGGTTTGAACTGTCGCGATGCTGAACTCTCGACTTGCGGTGTTCGCCGCCGCACGGCCGACTGCTTGGGCTTCACCTATCGCACGTCCCCCAATGGCCGCCCCGATCAAGGACGTCATGTAGCCACCGACGCACAGGCCTGGAAGGTCGCCGCTGGGCTGCTGAGCGGTAGCGGCGTCCGCGGCAGACAAGCCTGCCTCTGTTTCCGCCACATCCATCGTGAACTTGCCTGCTGACATAAACCGCATCTTACCGCCGGTGTCGCGGCTACACATCGCCTAACCAGCACGGATTCGCCCAGCGCCGCATGCTACGACTGCTTGCGCGGTTTGCGGACGCCTTGAGGGACGGGTGAGCTCGAACTATGACGACGATGAACCGCTATGCATAGTCGCCACCAGCTGGTCTGCTGCCGGTCCCACGATCTTGCCGCCATCGTTGGCCATCTGCTCGATATCAGGCCAAGAAGACATCCTCATGTAGTCGAAGTTTGCCCGCTGAACGGTATAAGTCGCGTTGATCGAAAGAGGTTCCAGCACAGCCGGAATGCGGTCGCCTTCCCGCAGTATCGCCGGGGCTTTTGCTACTGCGGGTAGCACCGTGGCCTCCCATGTCGATAGTTGCGTAATAGTCGGGTCGAAAACGGCTCCGTGATCGGGAAAGTGAATGATTTCGTGACCCGACCACGTCTGCAATGTTCCCTGCGCCAATGCGTGCCGCTTTAGTCGTGGCTGTCGGCTCCCTAACGAGAGTTCGTGGCCCTCGTGTGAGGCTTCCACCGTCACCGTCAGCGGTTCGGTCCGTATTCCTTCTTCACGCGCGATGACCCGGACAACCTTGCACGCCGCGAAGCACAACCCGGCGTTCAGCATTCGAATCTGCGGACAACGGGCTGCGAAATAACATGCAGCTAAACCCATGACAGCCCGTTCTCGCTCGCTGAAGTGCACTGATCCTGACCATCTCCCAAGTGCGAATTGCATGGTCCATCCTTGGAAAAACACTTCTAGTTGCTGATCGGAAAGCTCAATCACAGCCTGCACCTCGTTCTCCGCTCGCGCCTGCCGCGAGACCGCACGGTCGCTATCCCAGAGACCTTAGAGCCATGTTGTGACACGTGGTGGGATCGCTGCTCACCAGTGTTCAATGTTGGAGGAGATCGTTGATGAGTTCTTTTGAGCGCGTTGGTATCTCTGTATTTGGGAAGTACCGTTCGACGATCGCCCAGACCTCGGCGCGAGACGTGATATCGAGGTGGCCGAGCAGGAATTGCACGTCATCGCCGTCCCTGACGGCCCGAGCGGCCAGGACTTTCATCGCCAACAGATGCTGCGGTGGTGTCGCGGCGACTTGCAGGTAGGGATGGTCGAAGACGACGCTCCCCTGCCCGGGAGTTCGCGAGACGTAGCTTGCGGCCTGATTGTTCAGCCAGCTAGAGGGCCATCGCTGTTCGGCAGCGACTTCGCGGATCGCAGCGAGCATGGGTCCGTCAGGAGAAAACAGAGCGTCGATATCGCGTGTTGCGGTGCGGGTTTCGTCGTAGGCCAAGATCATCGCGGCGCCGCCGACCACGTGGACATGCCCGACAATACGGCGACGTTCCAGCTTCTGCGCCAAGGAGATGAAGGCGCGCCGCAGCTCGGTCTGATCGAATAGAGGCTCAGGCATTTTGCTCGCTCCATCGTGGGTGAGGTCGTAACGGTCCAGGTAGATCCCGCGGCGACGAAATGAGGCCGGGGTCCACAACATCGCGCGGGTGCGCGCAGACGGCAGAGGGGAAATCCACCACGGGGTGTTCAGGAAGCGCTCAGTTGTGATGCTCCACAGCGGTCCCGGCAGCCCGTAACTGCCGGCGAGGTGTTCGGCGATCGCCGCCAGTAACGCGTCATGGCGCGGGTCGCCGGTCAAAGGCGGGTCGTCGTTGATCAAAGACAGGGCGGCTGGCCCCGATTCGTCGGCGCCGCGGGTGAATTCGAAGAAGATCCGCAGCCGGGTGCGGTCGTCCGCGACGTCCCGGATTCCCTGGGCAGCGTCCGACAGGGTAAGAGCCTGGGTAGGTGCTGCCAGGTCCGTGCGCGCGCCCTGGCGGCGGCGCACTGCGCGAACATCTGCAGCGGGATATCCAGTAATGCGGTGGATGCCGCGGTTGGACAAGATGCTGCGCGCCCGCCCAGGGGTCACGCTCCAGTGCCGCGCTGCTTGGTCGACGGTCCACAGCTCCATATCGCCAACATACGCGCATCACGCACGGAAGTGAGCCAGGTTCTGCGTAGAGCGCATCTACCCCGGGTTAGTGACGACGGAGCAGCGGTTGAAGACGCAGTATTTCAATGAGCTTCATCGGCCGGCGCCGGCTTGTATCGCTCGCCATTCCTCGACCGCAGCTTCCACCGTCCCGTGTACTCGTGCGACCGCTGCGTCCACGGACGCACGCTGTTGGGGATAGGCCGGGTGCGTTTCGAACGGCTCGCCTGCTCCGGCGGTCGTGGTGTAGATCAGCGTTGTTTGCGGGTCCCGGTTCACCTGAAATTGTGCCGAGGGCGGCAGTTGATTCGTTAACTGCGGATCTTGGATGAGCACCGGGACCCGCAGGTGGTCCGACGTTGCGAATCTGCCTTGCCCGATTGTCGGGTCCAAAATAGCCGCCATTTCTGGAATGTGAAGTGCGACATGACCGGTCCAGTACTGTCCGCGGTGTTCTGGTGTGGGTGAACCGATTGTTTCCACGACCGCGCCGTTTTTCCTGACTTCGACTGAAACGGGCACGATGACGGGCTTGAAGCCACCCAGCGCCGATAACGCCTCGCCGATGAAGTAGCAGGCTGGCCAGCATTGCCGCATTCCGGCCCACGAGCGAGCAGGGTTACCGCCGCCCGCCCAGAGCACCAACGCGCCGCCCAAGGCGACTTCCTCAGCAGTGCCGACGAGGCGGGACTGCGCCCATTTCGTAAGCAGCCGGTCCCAATAGGTGCTGCCAAAAGCGTTCACTGGTCGGCGAGTCGACGACTTCTTTTTGCGCCCTTTAGATTTCGGCATCACCACCCCTTAATCAACTGACCAGAAGCGCCAAGCGCGGATCGCCGACCCAGCCATCGCCCAAGACGCCGTAGGCGCTCCACAGGCTCAGCGCCGGGGCCGCCGCGCCGCTGAACCGCACCGGGTAAGTCGAGTCAAAGCCCAACGTCAACGTCCACTGCTGCAAATCCGGGTAGAACTCCGTGCACGCTCCGAACCAGAAACTGACCATGCCGTGCGCCGCGGTGGTGCAGATCAGGCGGTCGGTCGTCACAATGACCGGGCAGGTTTGGTGAAACCGCCACTGAGCCGCGGCGCGCTGGGCCGCGGCCACCTTACGCCGATGATTCACCACCCCTTGAACAGCCAACGCGCCGAACATGACCGCTGGGCGGCCCGCGACCATCAGCGGCAGCGGTGAGTATCGGCCGTCGCCGCCACAAAAGCGGCTGTAGTCGATCTCGGCGCTCAGCAACGCCTGTTCTCCCGGTTCCAGAACCGGCCCGTACACCTGGACCGGAGTTGGCGCGCGCCCGGCCCGCAGCGCTGCCGCGCAACCGCGGCTGTAGTGCCACCACTGCTCGGCAGCGGTGCGCGGCTGCCATGCCGTCTGGGGTTGGCGCGCATGGTTGGACCCGCCAGCAGGGCTGTCGTGGGCGCGCGCCGGCGTCGACGTGGCCCGGCTCACCGGAAGGTTATGCCGCTGCGGTGGCGGCATTCCTGGCATCGGGATATCGAACATGGCCGCAGGATAGCTTTCGCATATGACACCGGCCCCGAATCAGCGGACACCCCGGTTGTCACGAATCGAATGTGTCCGTGTCTGCGGCGCGGCCGCCAGGATGGCTGTTCTACCCTTGTTGGTGGTCGTACACACAGGCCGGATGCCTGTCTGTGCGGGCCTCCCCCGGAGGCCCCGGTCGCATCTCCCGTAAAGATCAGACCGGGGCTCTCTGAGGTCAAAGGTGGCGGTCGACGTCCATGCGTTGGTGCAGGACACGCACGACATCGAGGAAGCCTTGGGTTGTCACCCGATAAAACAGCATGTGCGACCCGGCTGCCAGCTTGCGATAGCCCGGGCGGATCTCGTCGCAGGCCCGCCCGATCCGGGGGTTCGCCGCTGCGCGCTCGATAGCGCGTTGAAGTTCTCGCAGGTACTGCTCAGCCTGATCCAGGCCCCAGTGCTCGTGCGTGTAGTCCCAGATCTGTTCCAAATCTGCTTGCGCAGCGGGTGAAAGGACGTATGCGCTCACCGGCCTTGCGGCTTTTCGGCGCGTTTGCCGTCGAGGAAGGCGTCGAAGTCAAACGGTGTTGAAGTGCCGCTGCGCTCACCGGCCACTAGCGCCTCGCGCAGTGCCCGAAGCTGAATTTCACGGTCCTCGAGTAACCGCAACGCGGAGCGCACGACATCACTGGCCGACCGGTAACGTCCCGCAGCCACCTCAGCCTCAATGAAGGCGCTGTAATGCTCATCGAGACTGAAGGACGTGTTTTTACCCACCCGCCGATCATACCAATAATTGGTATTCGACTGGACGGGTTGTGCCTGATAGTCGCGGATGACCGGCATGCTGGTGGCCGCCCAGATGATCAGCGCGGCGGCGGCTTACGGCCGGAACTCTCGGAGCTGAGCCAAAATTCGGATCGCTTCGTCGCGCTCATCCTCCCGTAGCCATGCCAACATCCAGATCAACGCCTCTTCAGTTTCACGAGACGCGGCGCTGAACTCTTCGTCCATCCGGGCGCGGGCGGCTTCGGGCATGGTGTCGCGGTGCTCGAGGAACGCCTGACGCATCTTGATCAGGCGCTGAGCAAGGGCCAAGCGGTCCCCGGCGGCCGTAGCGGTATCCCTGTCCGCGGGGGCGGCCGGCGCGCCCGTCTCCTGGATGCGAGGGGCGCCGCCTTTCAGGATTGCCTCGACGCTGCCGGGCAGCCACGCAAGGCCTCGCTCTAATGCACGCTGTGTGCTGGCGTGTGGTTGGGATAACCGGTTGTTTTCCACCCCGCGAACGGTTGACTCCGACAGCCCTCCCCGCTCGGCGACCTCAGATTGGGTCAGCTTCAGCTGCTTGCGGCGAAGCCGCACCGCAACGCCGAGCCGATCTGAGGTCATAACTCGCTATCTTGCCCGACGAACCGTCAAATCCACCTGTCTTAGCCGTCAAGACCGTCAAATTTGTGGCTGATTATCTGACGGGCCCTTCCGGGCGGACCTCGACCACTGAAACAGCGCATGACATGCGGCAACAGTGCGCACGGCGTCCGCCTGCCATCTCTGCGTCGATGCGCCGACACCCCCGGTTCTGACGGTTACAACCGTCAGAACCGTCAAAAGCGTCAGAAATTCTGTTAGATTACGGGTAATTCACGGGCGATCGAGCCGCTGAAGAACCGACGACCTACAGAAAGGACGCCTCCCATGACCACCGCCCTAACCCCTTCGGTCGATAACCCCCCCGCTGGCGCCAGACCCTTCGCGTCCTTCCAGATGCGCGCCGACGTGCGTCTCTTCCAGACCACCCAGCATTTGGCCTGCCAAGAAGACCCCGAGTTGTTCTTCAACCCCCGCACCAAGCACCGCGCCATCAAGCGGTGCAACGACTGCCCTTTTCGGGGCCGCTGCGGCTACAACGCCGTGGCCACCGGCGCCACCCATGGAATCTGGGGCGGAGTGATCCTGCCCGGCGCCCAGCCCAAGGCCCTCAAACCCGTCTACGCCCGGCTGGCCGCCCAGTTTGAACAGCGCCGGCGCACCGAGCTCGGCGATATTCGAGTCGCGCCGCTACCAGAGCTCATTGACGACGAGGAAACCGACGCCGACGACGATCCCCTGGTCTTTCAGGTCGGCGCCGCCTAGATGTGCCGTCACGTGAAATCGGTTGCGCCGTGGTGTCGAACGAATCAGGAGGGGTGTGGAAAGCATGTTGACTGAGGCATTCAAAGGCGGTGACTGGCAGCCGCATACGGCCCACGCGGCTGGCCTGACGCACACATGGATAGAAGGGTGGTACGCAGGCGGGGTCGAGGCGATCGTTGCCGAGGTTCGCGGTGAGGCGTGGGACTGTCTCATGATCGAGAGCACGTCCAACGGTCCGATCACGCAGACCGCGCGCGCTAAGGTCTTCGGCCTCGGGGCAGCTGTTGTTGGACCACGCGATTCGCGTGCGATACACGCGGTCCTCGCCACCGTGGAGCAACGACTGCAGCGCGGTATCGGCCTGCCGTGCTCTGATTTCCGACCGCTGCTCGTGCTGGTCGGCGACGGCGACCACATCCAGAACAGTGTCCTCCAAAAGGCCGCGTTCCTTGGACGTGCGGCGAACGTGCACCTTGGGATTCATCACATCGCCCGGGCGCGAACCCCAAGACACTTCGACGACAACATCGGCGGTTGGTACCACGGCTCGGGTCAACGTTGCGCAGCCAATCTGGTGGACACAGCACTCCTAGACCACGGAGGTTCCCATGAGCTCAGCGGTTGCAGAGCATCCCGTCATCGCTAGCGTCGACGACAACGGCACGGAACGCATCACGGTCTTCGATGACGATACGTCGGTGATCTGCGGGGCATTTCGGCCCGCCGGCCACCTTTACTGGCGGCTGTATCTGGCCGCGACGGTCGCCAGCGCCGGCTGTCCGGCCCCCCAGATCCCACCCCCGCATGTACTGGCTGCGCGCCGCGAGGACGCGTGTCGGTGGGTTGAACTCATCGCCCACCTCTACACGCATCCTGCGGCCGTGGGCAGCTAAGCCCGAGGCCGGTGACCGGACCCTTATCCCCAACATACACAAGGACTTTCATGATGACCATCCACGAAGTGTTCACCTCGGCGATTGACGAGGCGAGCCTGCTTGACCACCTCAGCCGCGAACCGCGCCGGCCAGCCGGCCCTGCGGTGCCAGCATCGGCCGCCAACAACGTCACGCACCACCGCCACGGCGCGCGCACTGGCGCTTTCACCGGCCTGATTCCGAGCTGTCTACGACCACGAGTCCAAGCTGGCGAACACCATTCACCCACCCAGGGCCGTCCCGCACCTAAATAGGGGCGACTCCCATTCTCCCAGCCTGTGATTCACACATGTGCACAAACATCACGGATCACCCGACGCAGAAAGGACACCAAATGACCACGGCCACACAGGATTTGGTACCACAAACTCCCGCATCGCCGGCCGCCGGCGATCACCCCGAACCGCAGCACGCTGGGCCGCAGCATCGCACACCGACTCGCTGGGCTGACATGCTGGACGAACTGACCGCGTTCATCGCCGAGCATGGCCACGCCCGCATACCCGAGGACTACCGAACTGAAAACGGTCGCTTCCCGGGCCGCTGGCTTAATGAGCAGCGAAAAGCCCACCGCACCAACCTACTTGATGATGAGCGGGCAGCGCAGCTTGCCGCGTTGCTCGGCCCGCGCTGGGCTACACCCCACCAGGCCTATTGGGATGCCATGTTCGCCGCGCTGACCCAGTTCGTCGCTCAGCACGGGCATGCGCGCGTCCCGCAAAACCATGTCTCTCGAGACGGCACCCCGCTCGGAACATGGGTGGGCAACCAACGTTCCCGCCACCAACAAAACACCCTTGACCCCGCACGCGCGGCACGTCTAGAAACGTTGCCCGGCTGGGTATGGCGCGACAGCCGCGCAGACCGCTGGGAACGCGGCTTTGCCGCGCTGACCCAGTTCGTCGCCCAACATGGCCACGCCCGCGTCCCGGGCTCCCACATCACCGATGACGGTCACCGCCTCGGCGCATGGGTAACAGACCAGCGGCGAGACCAGCGCAAAAACCGCCTCGACCCCGCACGCGCGGCACGTCTAGAAACGTTGCCGGGCTGGGCCTGGAACGGGAACGCGGGCCACGAGCAGTGGCTCGAGCAGCGCTGGGAACACGGCTTCACCGCGCTCACCCAGTACGTTGCCGAACACGGCCACGCCAACGTGGCTCGACTTCACATCACCACCGACAACTTTCGCCTCGGCGACTGGGTGGATAACCAACGCGCTTCCCATCAGGACAACCGGCTCAACCCCGCTCGCGCCGCGCGGCTAGCAGCATTGCCGGGCTGGGTATGGCGAGAAAGCCGCGAGGACCTGTGGGAACGGCTCTACGCCACGTTAGGGGCGTATGTGGCCGAGCACGGTCACGCCCGCTTCCCCAACGACTACATCACCAGCGACGGGATCAAACTTGGCCAGTGGGCGCGTGACCAGCGCCGCAAGTACCGCCAAGGCCGCGTCAATGCCGAGCGTGTCGCACGGCTAGAAGCCACGCCCGGCTGGACCTGGAGCGACAGGCTCGACGAGCAGTGGGAACGCGGCTTCACCGCCCTCACCCAGTTCGTCGACGAGCACGGCCACGCCAACGTTGAGTCACGGCATACCTGCAGCGACAGCTTCCACCTCGGTGACTGGGTGTCCGCCCAACGCCGCAAGCACCACCGCGGCGAGCTCGACGACGGCCGCGCCGCACGACTGGAAGCCTTACCAGGCTGGGTATGGCGCCGGCGCGACCGCACCCCAGGCGTTTACTGCGGCTGGGACGGCAGGTTCCGCGCATTGACCCAGTTCGTCGACGAGCACGGCCACGCTCGCGTCCCGTCAGCACACATCACCGGTGACGGCATTCGCCTAGGCCAATGGGTCAACGCACAGCGCCACACCCATCGGCAAGGCGCGCTGGACGCCGACCGTGCGGCACGGCTGGAAGCCTTGCCGGGTTGGGTATGGGGCGCCAGCGGCGAGCAGCGCTGGGAACGTGGCTTCACCGCCTTGACCCAGTTCGTCGACGAGCACGGCCACGCCCGTGTCCCGCACGGCCACATCAGCGCCGACAGGTTCCGGCTGGGTCAATGGGTCAACACGCAGCGCTACACCTACCGGCAAGGCGCGCTGGACCCGCGCCGAACCGCACGCCTGCAAGCGCTGCCCGGTTGGGTCTGGAACAGCGACGCCCCCGGCCGACAGGTCAATGCGGCGTGAGCGTGCGTTCGACGGCGCGGACCCCCGCACCCGAATTCTCGCTGATTCATTGCTAATCGGGAATTCCCGATACTCCCTGCTCCAGACCTTATTGACAAATCGTCGATCCTTCGGCGTGTCACGGTTGCTGCAACCGAACCCCCTGGCAAGGTGAACTTCTATGGCTCCTCCAAGCAAAGGTGATCGCGGCGCGCACATGGTGAAAAACCATCCAGCCGTTACGCAACGTCTCATCGCCATGGCAGAAGAGGCGGGTTCGTCGTCGATGTCTCAGTACATCGCTGACGTTCTGGCTCTCTATGTCGGCCTACCTGAGCATGTTCGCGAGTTCAATCAGCTGCCGATCGCGGCGACCCGGAAGTTGGACGGCCTGCGGGGTGACTCGCGGGACAACAGGATCATGACGCGGCCGCATCGCGAGGTTTCTGAACGGCTTGCTCGACAGGCGGCCCAGTCGGGTTCGCACCGCGGCCAAGTGGCCCCCTATATCGCGGACGTCCTCGCGGTCCACGTCGGGTTGCCCGAGTATGCCCGAACCCCCACCTGCGTTGAGGAGGGCTTGCCGCTGGCCATGTGAAACCCCCTAGCCCGGCCTCCCTTTCGTCTTGGCTGACTCTTGCCGGGCAGATATGACATCTCAATAGGCGGTGCGGCTCTACCCGCTGACATGACGAAGGCCCCGCGTTAACGGGGCCTCTGTCTAGAGGGTTCAAACCGAGTTGGCAGCTCAGTTCCGGGTCCGCACCCGTTGCCCCTGAAAGGGACGTAGCTTGGACAGCTCGTCTCACGGTAGCGCATACCTTGCCGCGGTTCCAGATCCGCCGCGCGAACGGTGTGTAAACCGTGACATTTCTCGCGGCCGAGCTCCTAGTCGGCCGTTTGCTACGCGGCCCCGAACGTATCGCGGTTGTAGCGCTGTTCGCCCGCGGCGCGGTGTCGTGCGCACAACCCCGGTAGCCGAGGTGCTGCAGATCCGCCGCGGCCGCCGACTGCACGGTGGCGATCCCCCGCCGGCGAGCGTGTTCGTCAACCTCGAGCTCGCCGAGGACACCTACGCAGGCGTGCCGTGCTGGTCCGGTGGGGGCGCCTACTGGGCGCACGTCACCGTGGCCGCGGCCTACGACCTGCGCTACACCGAGATCCGGTCGCAGATGACCTCAGGGGGCATCGCCAAACGCACCCTGGTCGCGATCGCGGCCGCCTTCGCCCGCACTGCCGACGCCGACACCGGCCGCAACGCCCGGCCGACCAACGAACAGTTGCAGCGCGCGACCGGGTTTACCGAGCGCACCGTCCAGCGGGCCCGCGAATGCCTGCGCCTGCTTGGGGTGGCCACCGAGGTCCTGCGCGGCCGCCAACGCACCTACATCGAACGTATGGCGTCCTGGCGGATGGGCGATCGCCACCGCGGCTGGGCCTCGGTGTGGGCGCTGCACGACGACGCCCAGGTCAACCGGGTTATCCACACCGTGTCACCCCACCTGGAACGGTCCCCAGTAACCACCCACACCTCACCTTCAGAACGACTGGTTACTACCCACGGGCGCCACAAGGGCGCCCGGCACGGCGTCGCTACGCGCCGCCCAGCTCCAGACGCGGCAGGCTGGCGGCTGGCGGCGGACTGGCGAGCCGATTCGCACGCCCCACCGTGGGCACGCCGCTTCACCCCGACCAGCTGGGCGGCCATGCTCGCCGCGCCGGCGGCCGCCGGCTGGACCCCACGTGACCTCAACCAGCTCATCACCGACTGGCTCGGCGTCGGCCGGCGCATCCCCGACAGCCCCACACGACCGATAGGGCTGCTGGGGGCGATCCTGGCCTGGCACGGCACCGACAACCTGACCGAACGCCCGGCCGCTCTCGACGAGGCCCGCGAAGCTCAAGCCCGCGCCGCCGAAGAACGGCGCCGCGCCCACAGTGCGGCCGAGCACCGCGCACATCTGGCCGGCCGGGCCGCCGGCCAGGCCGCCCAGTCTGGTCCCGGCCACGCTGACGTGTTCGCCGCCCTGGCGGCCGCCCGACAGCGCACCGCGCAGCGTCGAACCGCTGAGGCTGCCGCCGAACAGGCACGCATCGAAGCGCTCATCGACCGCGCCCGCCGCACCGGCACTCCCACCCCGGACGCGACTCGACACGACCTGTGGCGCTAACCTGCGGTGACGCGCGCCCGTACCTCCCCATCGTCGCGGCGGTGAACACCGGCAAGACATGCGATGAGATAGTCGTCGAGATATTTGATGCGATAGCGCGCCGAGTGGTGGGCTACCAGTCGTCGCGCAGTGCCTTGAGCTCGTGCCAGGATGATTCCGGGCCCCAGTACCGGTCGATGATTGCATTACTGGCCTCGAATAAACGATCGAAGCTTTCGCGTAGCACGTCGGTGATCAGATCTTCCAGCCCGGTGTGGGTGTAATCGGCCAGTGCGGTCGGTTTGATGAAAAGGTCGCTCAGATACCCGTCGGAGTCGAAGGACGCTATCACCACGTCGCTGATCGGGTCGCGTTCGCGCATGTTGTGGGCGGCAGCGTTGAGTTCGGCCAGCAACGCTCGCGTGACGCGAAGCCCCTGGTCGACGTCGGCGATTCTTTCCTGAGGGGTGCTCACTGCTTCTTCCGATCATCGGGTCTGGCGCGGCCTTCTCGACGGTTTTTGACCGGCTCGCTGTTGGGCGGCGCCACCACTTTCAGCTTGCGCTCCTGGTAGAGCTGCTTGTTGTCCGGGCCCGATCCCTCACCGCCGCCGCGCATGGGTGGCATCATCGGGCCCATGGCGCCCATCGCCGGGGCCGGTGCTTCGGCTGCCGCCGGCGCCGAGGGTGCCGACGCCGGCGCGGCCGCCGCCGGTGCAGCGACTTCGGGGGGTGCGGCCATAGGGCTCTCCCCGCCCGCGGGCTCGGTGTCACCCCCACCCCCGCCGGCGCCCAGATCATCGGGTGGTGACAGATCGCCGGCCGAGGGAGGCTCCGGTGACTGGGGGGATTGGTCGCCGCCGTGCTGCGGTTCACCGCCGCCGGGATGCTGGCCCAAACCGCTCATCGCCGGCCCGGCCGCCTGTTCTAAGCCCTGTAGTGCCTTTTGGCCCGCGCCGGTCAGGCCGCCCAGAACCCCACCTAGGCCGCCGACGACGCCGCCCATGATTCCCGGGATGACTTCCGAAGGCAGTGAGCTTGCCGTCGCCGGTAGGGCATCGGTCAGTGGGTCCGCGGGGGCCGCCGGGTCGGGGGCGCCGGGCGGCCATGTCGGCCCCGGTGTCAGGTTCTCTCCTAGACCAGGACCTCCCTGCACCGGGTCCACCGGTGCGCTCTTGGGTGAATGCTGTGGTTGTCGTGGTCCCACCGGGCCGTCACCGGCTCCGGTCGGCGGGGTAACCGGCGCAACATCTGGGCTTGGGCCCGGCGGCGGCTTGGGTACGTCGGGCTGTCGTGGCGCCGCTTCGGAGAACGTGTACGTGGTGAACCCGGCCGTCGAGGCCGAGTAGAGCTTGCTGACCTTCACTTGCGCATTGACCACGGCCACCCGGTGGGCGCCGCCGGCGCGGGCATTGGACTGCAACGCGGCTTTGAGCTCCCGCTCGGCGTCCAGCACGTGGCGATACGGCGGGACATCAGTGACGACTTTGGAGAAGTTCTGAATGTGGGCTTTGGCCTGCTCAGCCAGGCCGTCGACATAGTGGGCATGGCCTTCATACCAGGTCTGAAGTGCCCGCATCTTGGTCGTGGCTGCATCGGCGGATTTTGCTTGCCATCCATCACCGGCCGTGCTGATCGCGGTGCCCAGTTGATCGGCAGCCTCACGCAGTTGTTTGGCTTCGCCGCGCAGGCTGGTTTCCATGGCCTGCCAGGTCTGCTTGCCCGTGCCGGCCCGGCCGGTCTCAATCAACCTGGCGATGTCACGCGGGCTGGTGGGGACTTCACCGGCGGGCAGACCGCCACCTGCCCCGCCTGACACGAGATCCGCGGGCACCACAGGCGCGGCCGGTAGGGACCGCGTAGCCGACACCGCCCGCACAGCCCCACCCGATCCCGCGCTGCCCAACGTCCCTGCGGACTGCACTTCCTGCTCGTCGTAAGCGCCGGCGCTGGCATCGAGTTTCACCCCGAACTGGCGCGCCATCGTGTTGGCCATCGTGGTGTATTTGCGAGCCAAGCTCACCTGTGCGGTGAAACGGGTGCTCGCGCCCACCGACACCATGTCCGCGGCGCTTGGCTGCACCTGACCCGAACCGGGCGTTGCGGTCCCGCCCGCCGCGTCGGCCTGACGGCCCGCCGAGCGGACAACGTCGGTGTCAACCCGTACTGAATCCGCCACCGCGCAAGCCCTATGGTTAGGTTTGCAGGGTTTGCTGGTTGTCGGCTTCGGTCTGCTGGTAGGAGGCCAGGCTGGACCGAATATGGCCAGCCACACCCTCGCAGTATTGTCCCAGCGCCTGACCGGCCTCAGCACGTGCCTGCAGCGTCTCGTTCAACGCCTGACGCACTTCCCATCCGATGTCGCCGAAGCGTTGTCCCACGCTTTGCGCTGTGCCAGGGTCGACGCTGAGGCGCTCACGCACCCGCGGACCCTCTTGATCCCACCATTGCGCGTGCTGATGCCACTCGTCGAAATCCAGCGTCGCACTATTGCCGGCCACCGCATACCTCCCATTGAACTGGCTGTTTGCTAAGCCTAACAACGACTTAGCGGGCTACGCATCGGTCGGCGCTGGCTAAAAATCGATCGTGTGCCGGTATTCGTCGACGTCGGTCAAACTGGGCCACCCCGGGGTCGTCGGCAGCGCTGTGCCGTATTCCTCGATGACACGCTGGCGCTGTTCGGCGCGGGCCCGCATCAACGCCAACCGGTGCAGACGCATAATCCGATCCGCCAGTATCTCTGCGGTCCACGACCGGGTGACCTCGGGTTCGAGCTGGACCTGCAGCCCCTCCCCTTGCCAGTCGACCGCGACCATCAAGGCGCCGTCGGCCGACCACTCCGCGACAGTGGGAATGGCACCTTCCTCTGGCAGCTGTTCGTCGGTCACCGCGACTCCCGCATCAAGGCCCCACATTTAGGTACCGCTGGTATTCGTTGTCGTCGGCTGGCCCGCCGGAGCAGGGCTGCCCGGCGCAGGCGGCGCAGCGGGAGTACCCGCCAGCCCAGGTGGGTCGATCCAGCCCGAAAAATCACCTGTCGGCAGGGCACTTTGTGGTTGTAGCTGCCCATCCAGCCAGATTTTGCCATTACCCATGTACATCACCGGGTCACGACTCTTAAATTGCGCGATTTCACCGGGCACCAAATGACTCGGGTCGGCCGGAGCGGTCACCGGTGTACCTGGAGGCGGCAGCTCCACATGAGCCTGCTTCCAGGCATCAGTGACGGTCTGCCCGTTGAGGACCCCACGCACCGCCGCGGCGTGTTGGGCCGTTGTTGCCGTCACCGGAGAACCGTCCGGCATCTGCACCACCTGGCTTGGGTCACCACCCGCACTGGCCGGGACCGCGGCCGGCGGGGCAGGCTGGGTGCTCGGCGCAGGCTGCGTCGTCCCCGCGGGCTGAGTCTGCCCGTTCTTGCTGCCGGTGTCGTCCTTACCAGCCGCCCCGTCATTGTTTTTCCCGCCATCACTGTCACCCTTGCCGTGCGGGCCGTCTTCGAAATCGTCGGACTTGCCGTGATCGTGAGCGCCGGTGTCTTTAAACCCGTCTCCACCGCCCTGACCGGCAAGCCCACTCAGGCCGCCCAGGCCGCCCAGGGCGTCCATCGGCAGTGAGCCTGCCGCCCCACCCAAGGCGCCCGGAATCGAACCCAGACCCGCCATCGCAGGACCCAACATCGACAGCGGATCACCCATGCCCGCTCCCCCCAAGCCCGCCAACGGGTCGGTCAATCCCCCACTGCCCGTAGGGGTTCCGCCCCCACCGGCGCCCCCGCCATCACCACCACCGCTGCCGCCATCACCACCGCCACCGCCGCCGTCAGTGGTGTTACCGCCCGTGTCACCGTTGCCGCCATCACCGCCGCCGCCGTTCGCCCCACCTGCGCCCTTTTTCTTCGGATGATCCCCACCCGCGGTACCGCGGTACTCATCACCCAGGGCGGCCAGCAACTCAGCCTGTTTTTTGCTATCGACCTTCGAGCTGTCCAGAACCTGTTGAATCTCGGCCAGCTGACCATCCAAGAATTGGTTGAACAACGCCATCGCGTGCGGATCATTGGCCATCTGTGGGTTCGCCGCCAGCGCGCGGCGCGCTGTCTCAATGTTGCCCACGATCCCACTAATTTTCGACCGGGCCGCATCATTGGCGGCGAAGATCTGTTTCAGCAGGTCAGATAGCTTGTCATCCGTCTGATTCACCGCCCCGCTCGCCTGCTGATAGGTGGTTCCGGCCTGATCGACGCCCTGCTGTAAACCACTGGGGCCGTTGGGAACTTGCGGCGCCGGCCCCCACGGCGGGCCTGCGTTGGGCAGCGGACCCGGCCCCCACTGCTCGGGTGGCCCATCATCGCCGCCGTCCCCGCCATCATCATCCCCGTCGAATATGCCCGTCAGGTCATCCAACAGGTCATCGAAGACGTCAAATAAGCCCATCGCGGCCGAATCCCCTCTAAGTGCAGGTCGTTGGGCAAAACGCTACCGCCGCCTGCCGGCACTATGCGACGGTCGCGCCCCACCGATTTGGATCGATTCGCCGCCCATCCCCGACCGGTCAGCAAGCGCGTGAGATATTCCATGAGATAACGCAGCAGATAGCGCACGACATAGCGGCATCCAGCTTGCGAACGTGGAATTTCCCTGTTTGAGGTGCGGACTTACACCTCGCCGGTCGCCATGCCCAGCGCCGCACCGGCAGCGTCGCGAATCTTTCCCACCGTGTCGTGGTGCAGCCCGACCTCCGGCTTCGCCCCGATCGCGCGCAGAGAGAGCGCTGGCCGAGACTCATACAAGTACCGCAGCACCTGCACCATCTTGTCGGTAGGCACACTCGGGCAGTACCCCTCTTCGTGCAGCTTGGCCGCCGCTGCCTCCCACCGGTCCATTCGCTGCGCGGCCAGCTCCAGCGCCCGGTCACGCACCTGCGAGCGCGCATCCGGCGGTGGCACCGGATCAAACCGCCACAAGATCCCCAGAATGTGCGTGGTCGCCAATAGCGCCACCGGCGGGACGCACGCCAACCCTGCTGACCCCCACCGCATCCACGACACCAGATGCCCGGTAGATAGCCACGCGTGCAAGCCATTACCGCCGACACTCACCAACGCCCCAACACCTAACACTGTCCACAGAAAAACCCGGTTCCAGAACTGCGCGCGATACGGCGCCAACGACACGATTACCAGGGTCGCGAGAATGATCACACCGTCAACAAGCAGCGGCGACAACCACGACGGCCAGCCCGGCCACGCCGTCATCGCGGCAAGACTTCGCAGCGAATTGAACGACAAGACGAAGCTGATGGTCGCGATAAACACCGTGAGCCACACGGATGCGGTGCGGCTTCGGATCACGAGGCGCAAGGTCCGCTCGGCGTCGTCGTGCGCCTCTTCGCGCCTCCGGGAGGCAGGCATAGGCGACCGCGATTCCGTATGGAGCTCACCACTGCCGGTTGGTTGCCGCGGTTCGATCGGACTGCCGACCGTGCTCGTCTCGAGGTCACGGTCGCCCGGGATCACTGCGCCATTGCGGCGGGCTTCAACGGTCGTCACCTCGGTATATCCCCCCCTCCGCGCCGTTAAGCTGGTAAATGATCAAGAAACGCTCCACAGGGAAACCTACCGGCCCCAAAGCGCTTACGCGCTGCTCGCGGCGATGCAATTTGGGGCCCTTCGCTGCGCACCCCGAACTGTGGCGCAAGACAATCCGCGAGACATCCCGTGCGAGCACAGCTGACATATCGCGTGCGATAGTGCGTGAGATAGCGGTCGTACTATCGTACGAGGTACCGCAAGAGGGGTCGCGCACGACAGGGCGCGCGGTATCATGGCACATAACGCGAGAATCAGTGCACGCGATCATGCGTGACTTATTGCAGACAACAGCACACGCATTGCGCCACGGGATAGACAACGGCAGATGGTGCGGCCCATCGCACGCGTTACCTCACGCATCCTGACACGCCGCAGCGTGTGCAGTAGCGCGCGCGTGCAGCTACGCGCTATGCTTCGCGTAGCTGCACGCGGGGGAGTTGGACGTAGCGGGCGGAGGGCCCCTTTTCGGGCCCCGCTTCTCGGCACGACCCCCCCAGGTAGGGCCCCCCTGTGAAGGAGAGAAGGTTTCCCTTGTCTAATCCATCAACCCTTGAGGCAGCCCGGCGCCTCGCTGTCAGTGACCCGGACCCGCAACTCCTCGCGACCTTGCAAGACCTCATAGTGGCGGTCGCAGCGCACAAAGGGGGAGTGGGTAAAACCGAAATCGCCAAAGAGCTGGCCTGGCTGCTCGCCGGCATCCTCATCGACTTCGACTGGGACCGCGGCGGCGCCTCCCGTGCTTGGGGATACCGCTACGAAACCCGCACCAATGCGCCGCTGCTTGATGCCATGGAAAACAGCCGAACACCCCGCCCGCTCACCGGAGGCCCTTTCCGCGCTGATCTGGTCCCATCCCACCCCGACTGGGGCAATAACCAGCCCCCGCAAGACCACGTCACGACCCAGCTTGAGAAATGGTCCGCCGAATGGCGCCGACCCCTCGTCATCGATACCCACCCTGGTGGGGGAGACGACGCCAACCCCAGCGCCTCCGGAGCCATCGCTGCCGCCAACGTCATCGTTGTACCGATCGTCCTGGAAACCCGGCCTCTGGAAGCCCTCGAAGGCATGGCCGACGAACTTCGCGCCTTCCCGCTGCTCATCATCCCCAACATGGTCGACGCAGCTCCGCGCAAGATGGTCGACTGGCTACAACGCATCAGCGAGACCTACAACGTCCCCGTAGGCCCATCAATCGGCAAATACGGCTGGCTCAGCCGCCGATCCCTACGTATGGCCGTCGCAGCGCGCACTCCCGTGCCCGCCAAGAACCGCCAATTCGTCGACGAGATCACCGACGTCGCCCGGGCGGTAATCACCTACACCCAGAAAGCCCAAGGCTGACCATGAGCGACAACCTCGGCGGTATCCATCAACTCCACGAGCGTCGCGCTCGCCGCACCCGCCAAGCCCCCCAGCCGCGCCACCCCAAGCTCGGGGCGGCCGAAGCGCTCGATCAACCACTCACCGCCCAGGACGGCCGTAGCGACACCACCACCACCACGGCGGCGACTCCGCCTGCACCAACGCCCTCACCGCCCCCAGCCGAGCCGCAAGCCACAGCGCCAGCAGAATCCCAGCCGGCGGCCGAATCACACGACCGCGCCACGGCAGAAAACGACGCCATCGAAGATGTCTCGCACGACAAGGCTGACAGTGACCCCGGCGCGATGCCAACACTGGACATCGATCCTGACGACCCCACCGCCCACATCGTTTCGCCGACTGTCCTGAGCATCCCGGCCTCGATCGTCAAACGGTTCGAACGCGCCCGCGCCCACGCCCCCAGTCACACAGCCCTCGTGCTCGATGCGCTCCGCGCACATGCCCAGGAACTTCCAACGCTCATCCTCAACCGCCGACCCGGCCCAAAACCCGGCGACCTCTTCCCCTTCCGTGAAGCCCCGGGCCGCACGTCCCAGGACACACCCCTCCCGGTACGCATCCGCCCGACCAAAGGCGAACTTGCAGTCATGAAGACCCTTACCGACTGGGCCAGCGCTCGCATCGCCAAACAGCGCCCCGGAACACGCGAAACCAACAGGTCTGAAATGGTCGCTGCTGCCTTGGACGTCTTTCTTCCGCCTCTCAAGAAGACCTCGCCCTGAGGCACACGAACCCCAAACGCCGTACGATAATGCCGTACAATAACGGTACTGGGTATTGGTACGGTTGGAAGGGCCGAGGTCATGGCTATCAGTGCAAGTGAGGCCCGGCAGCGCCTCTTTCCGCTGCTTGAACAAGTCAACACCGACCACGAGCCTGTGCGAATTACGTCCAAGGCCGGAGATGCAGTGCTCATGTCGGCCGCTGACTACGATTCGTGGCAAGAAACGGTCTACCTCCTGCGTTCCCCCGAGAATGCCCGCCGACTCATGGAGGCCGTCGCCCGAGACAACGCCACCCGGCCCACCCCCGGCAGCTACACCAAGTCGATCGACGAACTCGAGGAGATGGCCGGCGGCCAGGAGTGAGAAGCATCAACTTCGATCCCGCCGCGTGGGAGGACTTTCTATTTTGGCTGGCTTCCGACCGCAAAACAGCACGGCGCATCACCAGACTCATCGCAGAAATCCAGCGCAACCCGTTTGCTGGGATTGGAAAACCAGAACCGCTCAAGGGTGAACTATCCGGGTACTGGTCGCGGCGCATCGACGACGAACACCGGATCGTCTACCGCGCAGATGATCACGAAATCAAGATCCTCAAAGCCCGATACCACTACTGACCAGCTTGAAACTCGACTGGTCTAGGTGTCCACGCGTACCAAGATCTCGTACTCGGGCGGGCGGTGAAATCGCAAGTATGTGAGGCGATGCCGGCCGTCCACGATCGCCTGGCCTGCGATGCGCAGCGGGCTTGCCAGCCAGGCACGCGAGAGACCGACGTCGCCGCAGTGAGGCCGCGCCCAGTCGTCCCACTCAGAATCGAAGGCCAGCGGCTCATTGAAGCAGGGGCGCTGATCGGGACAGGTCGGTGGCGGCCTCCACGTCATCGAGCAGGCCTGAGCTCCACGACGTCTGAGTGAGCGCGTACAAGACGATCCGTCGATACTCAGGATCGTCGGTCAGGTAGGCGCGTTTGTGGGCCGCGGCGCTGAAATGGCGGTCGTCGCCGAGGTAGGCACGCAGCTGGCGCTCGAGCTGCTTGTACGGATGGTTCGGGCCTGCGTTCTTGCCCAGGCCCGAAGGCCAAGGCAACGAGCCCAGACGGCGGATCACGAATCGGTGGACCATCGTCGAGGTCCTCGGATCATTTCTTCTCGGGGGCTGGACGCGATGATCGTTTCGACGGTGGTCGGGGAGAGCTGCTCGGCGGTGCTGTTTGAGGGAGTTGGGCGCGATACGCGGCGCTGGTTTCACGGGCGAGTGCCAAGGCCTCAGTGAGGGTGTGCACCCGTTCGTCGGCGCTACGTTGCATTTGGGTGAGCTGTTCGGTGTGGTCGATACGAAGCCTTTCTCGTTCTGCCCGTGCGTCGTCGCGTAGTCGCTCGAGCTCTTGGTTGAGCGATGCCAAGGCTTCCCGTTCGGCTTCTATCGTTCGCTGTGCGGCCGTGGCCTCAGCACGCGCAGTGGCGAGATCGGCGCGCAGACCGGCTAACTCGGCTGCGGTCTGCTGCGTGGCCTCGCGTGCGGAGTCGACCTGGGCCTGGAGGCGTTGACGTTCTTCTTCGGCCGCGCGGCGAGTTTGGTCGAGTTCACGACGCACCGCGGCAGCGGTGTGGCGCTCACGCTCGGCCGCCTCGTCGGCGGCCTGTTGGGCGGCCTGGGCCGAGGCGGCCTCAAGTTGGGCGGCATTGGCGTCGCGGCGCGCTTGGTCAAGTTCGGCGCTGCGGTGCGCGAGTTCGTTTTGGTGTTCGGCCTGCGCTGCCGCCAACTGCTCCTGCGCGCTTGCTACCGCGCTCTGGGCCTCGGCGCGAACCTGGGCTATCTCGGCTTGCAGCTCCTCGCGCACACGCGCCGTTTCGGCGATCGCGTCCTCGGCCAGCGCATCGGCTTCTTCGCGTTCACGCTCGGCGGTCTGTTCGCGCTCGTTAGCCTGCCGGGCGGCGCGCTCAGCGGCCGCGCTGCGTCGCTCGGCCTCAGTCACCTTCGCGAGCGCGTCCCGGTGCGCATCTTCAACCTCGGCGCCCGCAGCCTCGACGTCGCCGGCCGCCCGCAGCTGGACCACCAAGTCATCGAGGTACACGCGCAGGTCCGCCACCTTCTCCGGTAATTCGTCCAACCGCTGCTCCAAGGTGGCCCGGGCCAGGGACACCCCGGAGGCCAGCCCAGCGTCCTCCTGCGTCGCGACCGAACCACGCTGCGCGCGGCGGGCCCGCCACGCGTTGGCGCGGTTATGCACCGGCCCGCCGGAGCTGTCGGGCTGTTCGCAGTATCGCGACGGACGGCCCGTGGCTGGGTCCGGCCGGCTAGTGCGTGTGCAGCCGGGGTAGTTACAGCGATCCCGCGGCGCGGAGTCGTCCGTCGGGGCAGTTTCGCTCATTCCGTCATTTTACCGCTTTCGTCGCCACAGAGCAATGACGCAACGAAACGAAACGAAAATACGAAACGAAACTACGAAACGGATCGCGCCGGACACGCGTGTGCCGGGCAGCGATGGTCAGATTGCTGCGGCGCGCGGTGCCTGCGCGCCGATGACGCGGCCCAAACCCCCCGTCACTGTGACGAAAGCTGCGGCGACGGCCCCTACGGCCACCCGGGGTGAATAGTTGGCAACGCCGGAACATATGCCGGTGTCCGTTGACATCCGATGTGATGTATTGCCACCGTATCTGCGGTATCGGCGTGTCTTTGCCAATCTATCCGAGGTA
>NZ_LQPH01000124.1 GCF_002102255.1 Mycobacterium nebraskense | reverse complement strand
ACGAAGCGGTGGCCACGACGACGGTTGTGGCCACCGCTTCACCCTGCCCGCTTGACAAAACTTCTCCCATATCAGGTCGACGCGCCCTGTCTGCGGCACGGCCATGGGCCATCAGAGCGTGATAGTCCCCGTCGGCATTCTTGTTTCGTCGAATCTCGCGATACACCACAGTGCGATCACGGCCGATCTGCTTGCCGATCTCGGCGTAGCTCAGGCCCGCGTCGCGGCCGCGCATGATGGTCACGCGCTCGGCGACGCTGAGTCTGTGCCCACGCCCGCCCGGCCGCGACACGTCCCCCGGGTTTGCTAAACCAGAGCACCACTGGTTTCTTCCTAGCTTCATCGCGCCAGCCTCACGCCACCACCGCGACCCGGTAAGGAACGACACACCCACCACGCGTTCTGCCTGAGTCACCGACATGCCCTGGCACACCAGGTCGAAGAACTCCCGCCGCACCGACCTCGCGAACGGATATCCACTCGGCATGGCAACCTCCCAAATCCACGGATGTTGCACTGACCGTATGAATCCACCCGGCGTGTCGTGTGCGTGGTTTAAGTGTCGCGAAACCGAATGGGGTTCAGGCCCCCGCCGGCACCAGCCGCAGCGAGATCGAGTTGATGCAGTAGCGCTGATCCGTCGGTGTCGGATAACCCTCGCCGGCGAACACGTGGCCGAGATGGCTGTGGCAGTTCGCGCACAGCACCTCGGTTCGCGTCGTCCCCATCGAGTGGTCGGGCCGCAGGATCACCGCGTCGGAGTTGGCTGGGTCGAAGAACGACGGCCAGCCGCAGTGTGACTCGAATTTCTCGGTGCTGCGGAACAATTCGGCGCCACAGGCCCGGCATTGGTAGACGCCCTGGGTCTTGGTGTCGGTGTACTCACCGGTGAAGGGCCGCTCGGTGCCGGCACGACGCAGCACCTGAAACTCGTCCGGGGTGAGTTTCTTGCGCCACTCGTCGTCGGACAGTTGAAGCTTTGGACGTGCGGTCTCGGTCATGCATCCACGCTAGCGCGCTCTCGTTTAGACGGCAGCCACGCCGGATCGATGCCGCCGTCCAATCGGTTCTCGGCCTTGGCATCCAGATACCGGAAGTACAGCACGGTGAACACCACGATCAGCAGCAGCGACCAGCCGTAGGTGATCTTGAGGTAGTGCAGCGCGCGGCCGTACCGCATGTATCGGTAAATCAGCCAGTCGTCGAGCGTGAGGAAGCCGTAGATCCCCAGCCACGACGGCCAGTTGCGGATCAGCGAATTCTGTAGCACCACCGTCATCAGGAACGGGAACAGCATCATCGAGTAGTAGCCCTGGGCCAGCGGCAGCACCAGCCACGACCACAGCAGCAGCACACCCGATGAGTTGGTGAACCAGAACAGCGGGTCGCGGGTGCGGTAGTAGCGGTACAGCAGCCACACGGCGCCGATCGCGATCACCGTGAACAGAAGCCGCAGGCACACGATCAGCCACGTGGGCAGGCCGAAATACACGCCGTTGCCCTCGATCGAGCTGTTGAAGTAGTCACGGACGCCCCCGATGTAGGGCAGCGTGCGGGTGACGAAATCCTGCGGATCACTGACCAACGGCCACGCGGCCGCGTTGATGACGATCGGGACGACGAAAGCGGGCACCAGCGCCCGCCACTGGCGGTTCAGCAGCGGCAGCAACAGCAGCGGCGCAAGCACGGGTTTGAGCGTCAAGGTAAGCCCGATGACGAGCCCGGCCCACCATTGGTGGCCCACTTTGCCGTCCAGCAGCCACCGCAAGAAGAGCACTTCGGCCAGCAGCACGCAGCCGTTGATGTTGGTGAACACCAGCGTGCTGGTCACGCTTTCGGTGCAGAACATGGCCAGCAGGAGCGCGGGCGCGGCCACCGATGACAGGGTGTAGTTGAACAACCGCAGCAGCAGGTACCAGGCGATCAGGATCGCCACGGTGTTGATCAGGATGAACAGGTACCGCGACGGCGTGAAGGACAGGTATCCGAAGGGCGCCATCAGCAACGTGCCGCCGGGCGGATACAGGTAGTGCGGATCGACGTAGTCGAAGTGCTCGTTGTAGATGTCCCAGCCGCGCCGGAAGTTCAGCACTGCCCGGTAGACCGGTTTGAAGTCGTCGGTGATATTGCCGTTGAGGGTGAGCACAATGCTGCGGTGCAACACCGAGAAGACGGCTAGCGGCCACAGGGCGGACCGCAAAATCGTCGCTGTGCTCGGTGGGCCGTTAACGGGACGAAAGGCGGCCAGGATCCAATCGCGCAAGCCGGTTCGGGTCGATTCAGCTGCCGTCACCAGCGCACCGTACACCGGGCCCGGGCCGGAAAATCAGGCGGGACAGTACGTGTCGGTTCCGGGCAGTTTGCCGCTGTTGACGTAGCCGATCAGCGGAGAAACCGCGCAGCTCGAGTAGATGCTGGCGCCGTGGCCGATGCCCTGCCACATCACCCGCTTGCTGGCCGCGTTGGCGTTGATGACGGTGGCCGCCGTCGCGGCGACGCCTTCGGTGCCCACGATCGGGTCGTTCTGCACGCCCAGCAACATGACGTCGACCTTCAACGATTTCGGTGGCGCCGGTGGCGAGCCGGTGGGCCAGTGCACGCATTTGACCAAGTTGAGCGCCGCGACGGTGCCGAACTGGGGGTACAGCTTGGCCCACGCCACGACCAGCTCGCGCACCCGGTCTGGGGTCGGGCGGTTGACGGCGTCGCTGCAGGTATCGACGAACTGGCCGTCTGAGTCCTCGGTGGCGTTGGCGTGGTTGATCAGGTTGGTCAGCTGATTGGTGTCGCCGGAGCGGGCGGCCGCCAGGGCGTTGGCCAGGCTGGTGGTGGCGTTGACGCGGCCGCCGGAGGGGAAGCCCAGCGCGACGGTGATGGCGTTCGCCAACTGAGCCACCGACGCGCCGGCGGGCCCCTTGCCGGCGCGCGCGTCGGCCAGCAACCCGCTGACGGCGCCCTTCGGGTCGGGACCCAGCGCGCAGTTCACCGCGACGCACTGGGCGGCGAACGCATCGAGCGCGGCCTGCTGACCCTTGACCTGTTGCTCGGCGGCGGCTTCGGCGTTGACACCCAACGCAACTGGCGAGTCGAGTATCAGCCGGGCGACCTTGTCGGGGCGCGCCGCGGCGTAGGCCAGTGCCACCTGGGCGCCGTTGCCGATCCCGAGCAGCGCGACCGCGGGCACGTCCCACAGCGTCCGCAGCCGCTCGATGTCCGAGGCGGCGTGGGCGTTGTCGTAGGCGGAGGCGCCCGGCGCGATGGCGTCGGTGCAGTTGGTGGTGGCGGTGTTCGCGACGTCCGAGAGATTGGCGACGGGGTCGTCGCCGGTTTGGAACTGCGCCTGGTCGCGCATGATCTGGCGGTCGGAGCTGTCCCGGCAGTCGATCGGGTTCGACATGCCGATGCCGCGACGGTCGACGGCGACGATCGGGTGGGTCTGCAGCACGTCGGCGCCGCCCCGCGACAGCCAGACCGGCAGCTGCGCCGAGGACGGGAGGTCCGAGCCGGTGGTCAAGACCAGCGGGCCCGCGTCGCGCGGGGTCTGGTTCGAGCGGGCGCGGACCACGCCGACGCTCACGGTGCCCGTCCCACCGTTGACCGGGTCCAGGTCCGCGTCGTAGTTCGCGCAATCCAGCTGGACCCCGGCGGCGGGCGGGACCGCGGCATCGCCGAACACCCGCGACGTGCAGTCGTGCCACGACAGGTCGTTTTTGGGGGCCGCGATCGGTGGCGGGCCGCTGGGGGGTGGCTTGGCGGTGGTCGCCCCTTGCGGTCGGGCCCCGTAATTGGTGGCGAAGCGCGGGTCGGCGGCCAGGCCCGGGACGCAGCCGGCGACCACGGTGGTCGCCGCAATCAAGATCGTGGCGAACGTGATCTGCCGACTCATGTCGACCACAGTAGCTAGGCCTTGACGTAGCGGGTGTACAGGTAACCGGCGTCGTCGGTCAAAACGTGCCCACAGCGCATCCGGGTCAGCAGCTGGCTGGGGCCCGTCGCGATGCGTCGGGCCAGGCCGCCGACGATGTACGGCGCGATAGTCAGGCAGAGCTCGTCGAGCATCTCGCGCTGGATCAACGAATCGAGCAGCATCGGCCCGCCCTCGGTCAGGATGCGGCGCATTCCGCGAGCGCCGAGGATCGCCAGCATGACGGCCTCGTCGACCTCGCCGGGGTCGCCGCCGGAGCAGTCGATCACCTCGCACAGGTCGGTGAGCATCCGGCGCGCCGGGGCCGCCGCCGCGGTGCAGGTCAGCACCAGCGGCGGCACCTCGGTCCGTGTGAACACCGCCATGTCGCGGTCCAGCCGACCCGACTTGGTGACGATCGCCAGTGGCGGGACTTCGCTTTGCCCGCGGGCCTGTCGCTGCTGACGCTGGGCGACGCTCAGCTGTGCGCCGGAATAGCCCTCGATCCGCACGGTGCCCGCGCCGACCACGATGACGTCGGCGAGCTCACGCAGCACGTTGAACACGTATCGGTCGCCGGGACCTCCCATCGTTCCGCTGCTGCCGCCGGAGGTGGCCCCGCCGTCCACGCTGGTGATGAAATTTGCCCGTACCCACGTTCCGTCGCGTTCGGGATAGTCGTAGAGCCGGGGGAGTTCACCGTCGGTGAGTTCGCGTACCGATCCGAGTAGCGACAGCGGCGTCTCGGGAAGGGGCATGAGGTTGATTGCAGCACGCCGCTACAGTTCTGGCATGCACGGGTTCCCTTCGGGCCGGGTGGCGCGCCTGGTGGATCGGCATCCGACCGTGTCGCCGGAGCGGCTGATCGCTCAATTACGGCCGCCCCCAACGTTCGCCGACGTGAGCTTCGCGACGTACCAGCCCGATCCGGCCGAGCCGACGCAGGCCGCCGCCGTCATGGCGTGTCAGGACTTCTGCCGCCAGGCCGTGCAACGCCGCGTCGGCCGGCGAAAGTTGTTGGGCCGACGGGCGGTACTGCCCGGTGTCGGGTTGTATCTGGACGGTGGGTTCGGCGTCGGCAAGACCCACCTGCTGGCATCGGCCTACTACGAGCTGCCCGGTGACGGGCCGGGGTCATCAAATCCCAAGGCGTTCGCGACATTCGGGGAGCTGACACAGTTGGCCGGAGTCTTCGGTTTCGCCGGGTGCGTCGACCTGCTGGCCAACTGCACGGCGGTGTGCATCGACGAGTTCGAGCTGGACGATCCAGGCAACACCACGCTGATCTCGCGGCTGCTCTCGTCGCTGGTCGAGCGGGGGGTGTCGGTGGCCGCCACTTCCAACACGCTGCCCGAGCAGCTCGGCGAGGGCCGGTTCGCCGCTCAGGATTTTATGCGTGAGATCAACACGCTGGCAAGCATTTTCAACACCGTGCGGATCGAGGGGCCCGACTATCGGCACCGCGGCTTGCCGCCGGCGCCGCAGCCGCGCTCGGATGAGGAGGTGGCCGCGCGCGCCGCGCGGGTCGGCGGCGCGACACTCGACGATTTCGATGCCCTGTACGCGCATCTGGCCACCATGCACCCGTCGCGGTATCTGACCCTCATCGAGGGGGTGAGCGCCGTGTTCTTGACCGGCGTGCACGGCATCGACGATCAGAACGTTGCGCTGCGGCTGGTGGCGTTGACCGACCGGCTCTATGACGCGGGCATCCCGGTGGTCGCCTCGGGCGAAAAACTGGACACCATCTTCAGCGAGGAGATGCTGGCCGGCGGCTATCGAAAAAAGTATCTGCGGGCCATCTCTCGGCTCATTGCGCTGACCGCCGGGGTCAACGAAGCGCGCGAGTCATGATGAAGTCGTTCTCGCGGCCGGCGCCGACCTGAAAGGTCCTGGTGCCGCTGACCGTGAAGCCGCTCTTGACGTAAAAGCGTTGTGCGCGTTGGTTCGCCTGGTTGACACCCAGCCACACGCGGCCCACGCCCCATGCGTCGGCGGTGGCCAGCGCGAGATCCATCAGTGCGGTCGCGACCCCGGTGCCGTGGTGTTCGGGCGCAACGTAGATCTTGGACAGCTCGGCGGTGTCATCGTCGGCGCCACGAATCAGCATGGCGTAACCCACGATTCGGTCGTCGTGCCCCGCTACCAGAACCGCGCGGTGCGGATCGGCCAGGTATTCGGCGAAGCGGTCCTCCGAGAGGTTGGCCTCGACGAACGCGGCGATGTTCTCGGGCGCCATCGAGGCCGGGCAGGCCAACGGGAATGTGCGCGCGGCAACATCGGCAAGCTGCGAAACGTCAACGGAACCCGTCGTGACGACCCGTACGGTGCGTGTCAGAGGTTCCACTGCGCGAGGTGGAAGCCCGTCTTCTTGTCCAGCAGGACCACGGTAGAGACGGGATCACGGTAGGCGTCCCAATACACTTCGCCGCGCACGATCGCCCCGTTCGGCGCGTTGGTGAGCACATTGTCCAGCGCGTCGGGCGCATCGGAGGCCCGCGGCTTGTAGGCGTCGGCGAACGGGGTCACCCCGTCGAAGCTGAAGTTGGTCGCCATGATGAAGGGATTGGGCACCCGGACCGCGCGCACGACCACGTCGGCACGCTCGACCGTGCTACCCGGGAAGCCCTTATAGGTGCCTTCGCGCGTGTAGCCGAACCCCGGGGGCGGGTCGCAGGGCGACACGCCAGTCACGGTCACGTCCGCGACGTAGGTGCCGGTGTCCACCCGCAGCGTGTCACCGATGTGGCCGATCGGCGCGTCACCGGCCCAGGCGCGGGGAGCGGGAAGTACGGCGACGGCGGCGGCGCCCGCCGCGGCGACGAGGTACACGGACAGGACGATCAACCAGCGGTGCGTCTTCGCCATGTCTTCGCCTCCTAGGCACCCTGGGAAGGGGACCATCGAATGATCGCACACGCGGTGATGCGGCCGGGAGGGGTCAGACCACGCCCGATCACCCGTCGGCGCGGACGCTCGTGGCGCCGCCGAGCGACTCCAGCGCCTTGATCAGATCGGCCTCGACACGGCCTTTGTCCACGCCGCACCGGCGCAGCGGTCCTTCGTGGGACGAGGCATCCTCCAGCTCGAGCAGCGCCAGCAGCAGATGCTCGGTCCCAATGTAGTTGTGGCCCAACCGAAGTGCTTCGCGAAAGGTCAGCTCGAGGGCTTTGCGCGCCGGCCCGCTGAACGGGATGAGGTCGGGGGTTTCGGTGCCGGCCGGGGGTAGCTTCACGGCGGCGCGCAGCGCCTCGGTGTCGACCTTTTGCAGGTGCAGCAACACCGTGGCCAGCGCGGCCGGGTCGTCGAGCAGGCCGAGCAGCAGGTGGTCGGGGGTGATCTCGGTGTTGGCCGCCTCGTGCGCGGCGTTCTGGGCCGCCACCACCGCGCCGTGCGCCCGCGGGGTGAACCGGCCGAAGCCCTGTTCGGGGTCCAGGGTGGCGGCCTCCGCGCGCGGCACGAATCTCTGTTGGGCCGCCTGTTTGGTGACGCCCATGCTCTTGCCGATGTCGGTCCACGACGCCCCGGAGCGGCGGGCCTGGTCCACGAAGTGCCCGATCAGGTGGTCGGCGACCTCGCCCAGGTGCTCGGCGGCCAGCACGGCGTCGGCCAGTTGCTCCAGCGCGTCGGTGTGTACCGATTTGATGGCGTTGATCAGCTCGTCGAGGTGGACGGGGTAGGCGATGCGAGTGGAGTCGGACATGCCGTCAACGGCAGGTTGACGCCTCTAGTCTGTCAACCGCAGATTGACGGTTTGCTGTACGAGATGCGGGTTCGTCGCGCCTCTGCGAGAATCTGTGATTCATGAAGCTATTGCTCACCGTTGCAAGTTTTGCCGCCGCAATTGGCATGGCCGTGCCCGCGCACGCCGATGACACGGATGATGCCTTCCTCGCCTCGCTGAATTCGGCCGGCTTCACCTATAACGATCCGGGGCAGGTTATCCAGGCTGCCCACTACGTGTGCTCAGCGGCCGGAAGCGGCACGGCCATGGCGGATATCGCGAAGGCGATGACTTCCAAGGCAGCCGCACTGACCGAGGAGAAAGCGGAAAAGTTCACCGCGATCGCGGCCAGCGCGTACTGCCCGGACGCGATCTCGTCGACCACCACGACGAGCGCGTCCGCCAGCTCTTAATCGGCCGATTCGATCGACGAGATGTGGGTCGGCGGCAGCTCTGGAACGATCAGTGAGCCGTGAGGCTATTTCTGATTCTGCTCGGCCTGGCCGCCGCGATCGGCCTGGCCGGCCCCGCGTACGCCGATAGCAGCGACGACGCCTTCCTCGCCACGGTTCACGCGGCCGGCCTGACCTATTCGGACCCGGACCAAGCGATTACATCCGGCAGGTCGGTGTGCACACTGGTCGGCGAGGGCTCGCAGCTGGCGGACATCGTCCGGATGATCCAGATGCTCAATCGTGGGCTTCAGGGGGACGACGCCACCCGGTTCGCGGCAATCGCTGCCAACTCGTATTGCCCCCAAGCGCTTTCGGCGCCTAACGCCGCCTCCTAGCGGCGGGCCGCGGTGTCGGACGTGATGCGGTTTTTACAATTGCGCCCACTAACGGCGGGTGAACGAAACCTGTAATCAACAATTCGCCCATACCATTTCGGCGACGGACAGCGGCCGTAGTCGAAAGGAAGCAGGGGTTTGGACTTCCTTCAGCAGCAGTTGGTCGAACCTCTTTGCAACATCCTCAATACGCACATCCTGATCTATTTGCTGATCGGTGGCGGTACCTATTTCACGGTGCGCACCCGCTTCATTCAGATCCGCTACTTCGGGCGCATGCTTCGCCAGCTCCGCAGAGCGCACCACCACGACGGTGGGATCTCGTCCTTCCAGGCGTTCTGCGTGGGTCTGGCGTCGCGTGTGGGTACCGGAAATATCGCCGGCGTCGCAATCGCGCTGACCGTCGGCGGGCCGGGTTCCGTCTTCTGGATGTGGGTGGTGGCGGCGGTCGGCATGGCCACCGCGGTGATCGAGGCCACCCTGGCCCAGATCTTCAAAGTCCGCTCGGACGACGGCGCCTTCCGCGGCGGTCCGGCGTTCTACATTCAACGCGGACTGCGTTCACGTGCAGGCGGGGTCGTCTTTGCGATGCTGTTGGTGCTCACCTTCTCCACCGCGTTCAACATGGTGGAGACCAACGCGATCAGCGGGGTGTTGAAGTCATCACACGGCATCGGGGTCGGTTGGACGACAGTCGTTTTGGCGGTGCTGGCGGCGCCCGTGCTTTTCGGTGGCGTGCGGCGGGTCGCCCAATTCGCCGGGTCGGTCCTTCCAGTGGTGGCGCTGCTGTACACGCTGCTCGCGCTGGGAATTGTGGCCGTCAACATCACCGAGCTGCCGACGGTGATCAAGGAGATCATCGGCGGTGCCTTCGGAATCCGTCAAATGGCAGGCGGTTTCGCGGGTGGTGCGCTCGCCGCGATGTTCACCGGCGTCAAGCGAGGCCTGTTTGCCTGCGAGGCCGGGATGGGCAGTTCGCCCAACATCGCGGGTGCCGCGACCGTGTCACATCCGGTGGAGCAGGGCCTGATTCAGTCGCTCGCCGTGTTCGTCGACACGATGGTGATATGCACGGCGACGGCATTCATCGTGCTGCTGTCGGGTCCCGAAACCTACAATCCGGCTCGCCTGGGAGCGATCGCCGGGGCGAGCCTGACGGAGTCTGCGGTCGCCGCCGATCTCGGGTCGTGGACCACGGTTTTGA
This sequence comes from Mycobacterium nebraskense, assembly GCF_002102255.1. Lineage (GTDB taxonomy): Bacteria > Actinomycetota > Actinomycetes > Mycobacteriales > Mycobacteriaceae > Mycobacterium > Mycobacterium nebraskense. The sequence continues at coordinate 4,849 of NZ_LQPH01000124.1, read as the reverse complement.
TGACCGCGGTGGTGTTCGTTTTCGCGTTCGCGTCGGTTCTCAGCAATTACGTGGTCGCCGAGGCCAATCTGTTTTACCTGGGCGGCCGGCGCCTGGCGGCCAATGTGCTGAAGGTGGTCACCTTGCTGTCCATCGTCTTCGGCGCCCTGGCCAAGCTGACGCTGGTCTGGGCGCTTGCCGACCTGACGATGGCCGTGATGGCCATCGTGAACCTGCTCACCATCTGCTTACTGGGGAAGTGGGCGTTCGCGGCGCTCAAGGATTACCACCGGCAGTTCGCGCAGGGCGTGGCACCGGTTTTCATCGCCAGCGAGGCCGGTCTGCCCGGTGTCCTCGACGGCGACATCTGGGAACCGGCGAAGCGTCGGCAGGTCGGAGCGCTGCCCGAGTCGTTGACGCTGCGCCGGCCGGTGCTGCGGCCCTCCCGGGCGCCGGCGGCGTAGCCGGTGTGAATTCACCCTGCGTTTGCCCGACGAGGTGCTATCAGTCAACAGGTCTGCAACAATCGCTGCGTTATGCGATTTATATTGGTTCTGGCGGGCATCGCCGCCGTGATTGGCCTGGCCGCGCCGGCGTACGCCGACATCGACAACGATCAGGACTTCCTCAAAGACCTACGAGACGCCGGCATCACTTACCAGGATGGCGGCAACGCGATCACGATCGGCAAGTCGGTGTGTGAGCTGCTCGACGACGGACAGTCGTCCGCGGAGGTCGTGACGCAACTCCGCAACCAGAACCCGGCATTTCAGGGTGCCAGCGCGGCCAAGTTCACGTACCTGGCTTCGGCGCATTACTGCCCGAAGTACGTGACCGGCGACGACCGCGGCCCGAAGCCGGACGGTCAAGCAGGCAACTGAGCGCTGGGGGCGACCAAACCGCGCGGTTCACGGCGTATCTCGCTTACGCGGCCCGCGCCGTCCACGTGAAGTTGTGCATCTCGGGGATCCGCGGCGCCAGCGCGGCGGCAACCAGGCGACCGATTTGATCGGCCGCCGCCAGGGGAGTGTCGGGATCGAGAAAGCCTTCCACCTCGACACGCAACGTCCGGCCGGTCCATCGGGCCCGGGCGTGCGCGTGCGTGACGCCCGGCACGGTGGCGGCGACGGCCTCGGCGGTCGTGATGATTTCGGGATCGACGCCGTCGAGTAGGCGGTGAGCGATGTCGGCGGTCACCTCCCAGCCGACGTGGCAGATGAAGCCGGTGACCGCGATCCCGGCGATCGCGTCGGCCCAACCCCAGCCGAGCGCCACACCGATCAGCCCGAGCATCGCCCCGGCCGACGACAACGCATCCAGCCAGGAATGTTTGGCGTCGGCAACCATGGTCGCCGAGCGAATCCGCTTGCCCACCAACAGCTTGTAGCGGGCCACCAGCTGGTTGCCCGCGATGCCCACGATGGCCGCGGCGATGCCCCAGCCGACGTATTCGGTGCCGCCGTGCCGGAGCAGCTTGTTGACGCTTTCGAAGGCGGCCACCGCGGCACTACCCCAAATCACCAGTGCGACACCGATTCCCGCGAGGTCTTCGGCGCGTTCGTACCCGTAGGGATACCGCTCGGTGGGGACTTTGCGTGACGCGCGAAACCCGACGAACACCAGGATGCTGGTGGAGACGTCCGACAGGTTGTGCAATGCGTCGCCGAGCAACGCCACCGAGCCGGACAGCAGCGCGATGGCCAGTTCGATGAGCCCGGTCAGCGCCAGTCCGATGGCGCTGACGGCGATAGCCCGGTTAGCCTGCCGCCGCTCGGCCGCGTCGTCGGTCACGGTGTCGAGAGGAAAACTCGCCGCTGGGTCACGGACGCCGTTGACGATGTGCATACGGCAAGCATGCCCCATCGGGCGCCGGCTCCCAACCTGGATACGGACACATGAAAGCGATGCGCGGGCACTGCCGCGGTTGGCTTCGCCGCGGCTGTCCACACGCGCCCACGAGATACCGATCGCAACGTCGCGCCAAGCAGGGATTCGTCGTTCTATGCACCTGCCGCACGCACGCGGACAATAGCGCCGGCATAAATGGCGTTCTCGTTGGACCGGTTTCGAGTTTGCCGATTGCCGAGCACCGAAGCGTCGTGTGTGCCAAAGTATCGAGGGATCGAAGTATTAACTCGTCGGCCCGTCGACAGATATTCACGATTCGATCTTGTAGAAACTTAGCCCCACTGAGGAGTCACCATGAAGAATTCGGTACGGTTGACCGGCCCGGTCGCTGCCCTTTTGGTAGGTATGGCTGTCATTGCGGCCCCGTTCGCGACCGCCGACGCGACGGACGACGTTTTCCTGCAGGCGCTCGGACAACAGGGAATCACGTTTACCAATCTGTCGAACCAAACCGTCGTCAACGCTGGGCATGGGGTTTGCCAGGACTGGGCCAGTGGCGCGACTTTGGCCCAGACCTTGTCCGATGTAAAAGGGGCGCTCGGATTAACCGACAACAATTCTGGTTACTTCATCGGCGCGGCGACGCAGTCTTACTGCCCGCAGTACGTTAGCAAAGCCACCCAGGGCTGATCGACGTCTGCGGTCACTTGTCCTGATCTGGGCGCGGGGTGCGATCGCGCGACGAGCGAGAGCGCTTTGGCAGCAGCATGAACATCACCGGGAAGCGCAGCAGCGCGTCACGATGGGAGACTTCGAGGAACACGGTCTCGATCTCGAGGTTCCTTATCGGTTGTCGTTCCATCATCAAACGCGTCCGCAGGTAATGCGGGGTCCTTAGCCACTCGACGAAATTCATGCCCGCGACTCTACCCCCTTGACGAAAGTCATTGCGGGGCAATCCAAGTTGCGGAAGTTCGTGACTTTTCGGCGTTGCACCGGCCGCTGTTTCGCGACGTCGGGGCCACCCGTGGCCGTGGACTTGTCTGTTCAGCGCCATCTTGCAGTTCACCTAGGTGCGGGTTGGGGACGCTTGCTCCCCTTGCCGGCAGTACCGCCGATTGGCAGGAATTCCCAAGGTCTTAAACCGAGCCGGACGACTAAAATTCATGGCGTGAACGCGCGGGCTGAAGGCTAGCGACAATCCCATCGGTGGATCCCCATTCACCGGAACCGCGATGAGAAACTCGGCAGCGATATTTGTGGCCGTTGGGGCTGTAATACTCAGCGGGCCTGTCGCTCACGCTGACTCGCCGTCACCGGGTCCCACGCCGCCGCCAGGTACACCGAAATGCCTGACCTTCGACGGCCCACAGTTGAACTGGTTGCCGTGCGGGTGGACTACGGATGGGCGGCGATGGACCCCGCCACCGCCACCGCCGCCTGGGCCCTGATTAGTAATCCCTGAACCCGCTTTCCCGGAGATCGCGGCTACGGTCGGAGCCCCGTGCCCGCGATCAACCAGGCGGTGGGAGCTGAACGCCGCAGCGCACATCGCATGACGGCTGTATTGGAATCGCGGCCATTGTCGCCGAGGTTTCTCATTCCCCCAACTTCGTCCCGGGGTGATGGTTCCCACGTCATCGCTGACGACCCGGTTTTCCATAAGGAATTATGCCTAGAGTTCTTACGGCATTCCAAAGACATGACCTTTGCTCCTGGTGTAGCGTCCCGATCAATTTCACAGGGGACGTGGCAGAAAGACCAAGCAATGAAAGCAGCAATCGCGGGCGCGACGGTAGCCGTTTTTGCGTTAGGTCTGCCGAGTGCCGCGCCGGCTCACGCCGAAACCACTGCCACCGTTAAAGCGCAGACCACTCCGCGCATGAATGGATCTAACTTGAAGTCTGGCCAAGAGGGCGTTTACAACGCCGGCCAGGTCCTCAATCTCGTGTGCCATGCCGCGGGCGAGCCGGTGAGGGGCTTCTTCAGCTACCAGATTGCCAACGGAGGCTGGGACAGCCTCTGGTACAAGACGACTGACGGTCACTACGTCGCTGATGTCGACATCGACACGCGCACTCTCGACGCGCTTGGTCCCGACTGCGGCGGTGGAGGCGGCGGGGGAGCGCCCGCGTCACCAATCGGTGAAGATAAGGCGGCTCATGCTATGTCGTGGGCACGTGGCCAAATGGCCGCTGATCCCGACAACACGGTCCAATGCGAGGCATTTGTCGAGCAGGCCTATAACCATGCGTTCAGATATCCGTCGGCGATGGATGCTTTCAACGATTTCAACCGCAAAGGGCTGATCCACACCAATGCCGACAACATTCCGGAGGGGGCACTCGTTTTTACGAGCAATCCGGGATTCGATCACGGCACTGGACACGTCATGCTCAGCGAGGGCAACGGCCAATACCTCACCGCCAACTACTTCACCCCGCCGCACATCCGGGAAATAAGACCAAGTCCCTATGACACGCAAAACATCTTTCTCGGTTGGGCCTACGCGCCGTAGTCACTGAGGCCGAGGCGCGGGCGATCGGCTTCCGCCCGGCTACGGCAAGAGTCGAGGCCGTCGCGGCCTGTGGTACTTACGACCACATGAATAATCCTTCGCCGGGCCCGGGTTGGTGGCTGGCCTCAGACGGCAATTGGTATCCGCAGCAGTGGGAATACACCTGGGATTACCGGGAGGGGGACACTGCCATGGACGAGATGAAGCAGAAGGCGGACGAGCTGGGTCGCCAGGGGTGGGAGATGGTCGGACTCGATGCCGACCACCGCGGAGCCTTTTCCGTCGCATGCTTCTTCAAGCGGCCGATCGCGCCGTAAGTCCGATGCACGAGGTCGACGCGGCCACAACAGTGAGGCGTCGCCGGCACAAGTGGGTAAACAACGTAGGAACGCACCGGGACGCGTCGGTTGTGCAATCAGGTCACTAGCCTCGATTTTGCATGGTAGTTGGTGTGGGCTGGGTCTGATGCCGAGTTGTGGTGCGGGGTGGTGATTTTCGTGTGGC
>NZ_LQPH01000123.1 GCF_002102255.1 Mycobacterium nebraskense | reverse complement strand
CCACCGCATAGGATCATCAACGCAAGCGAGCGGAACCTATGTCAGACCACTTTTACACCGCTCCTGGGACGCCACCGCTCGGTTGCCGTTGCCGCACAGGGGCCCAGCGGTTGGTAGCAACCACATTGCGCTCTGGGCACCCATCCGGAGTGGACTCGCTCGGCGACCTTACGCACCCTGACAGGCCGAACCTCGTACTGATCTGCCCGGGAACCCGCCCGGCGGACAGTGACGTTGACATTCGGCTACCGTTTCTTACGGAACGATCGCATCGGGGCGGTAGCTCAGTTGGTTAGAGCCGCGGACTCATAATCCGTTGGTCGCGGGTTCGAGCCCCGCCCGCCCCACCGCCCTTCTATGCAGGTAGAAGGCTATTTCCGAGTTAACCAAGAAAAAAAATTTTCGTGGGCGTCAATCGGGCGTTTCCATCGGCAGTCCATCACCAGTCGATTGGTACAAGGAACGCTACAAAATTAGCTGGGTCACCGCCCGTTAGACCTGAGCCCGACCTCGCGCGACTAGGGCATCGGTAGCGATGAGTCGGGTGGGAACTAGCAGCTCTTCGGCTCTTGAGGGTACCTTCGGGTGGCCGCGCGGCGGGAACAGGACCATTGCCCGCTGCCCAGGGGCTTTTGGCACTACTTGTCGTCAGAATTCGCGCTTTAACTTTTTTTCAGCAAGAACTGGCGCTTTCATGCTGATCGGGGTTTTCGTCATGCGTCGTTCCGTTTTCAACCGAGCCATGATGTCGGCAGGTATCGCCGCAGCCATCTGGGGAACCGCCATCAGCACAGCCCCGGTAGGGATGGCAGACCCACCCGACCTCAACTGCACGCAAGTCAACAACGAGGGTGGCTGTGTGTACAAGAACTGCACCGACGCGAAGGCGCACGGCAGGTGCAACATTCCGCGGGGCGATCAGGCTTACTGCCCCTCGCAAGACCGCGATGGTGACGGTCTTGCTTGCGAGTGTTAGAGCTTCGAGCATGCGCGACTGAACGTTCTGATTGAGCGCCAGCCAAGCTCATCATAGATGACCGCGCGCTACAGGTCGCAGGTTTGAATCCTGTTCCCGCTACTAGAGGAAATGGCCCTCGGAGACTTCTCTGGGGGCCACTTTCATGCCGCGGGGATAAGGGTTCTCTTCCGCGTGAGCCAATCTCGTCTGAGTCGAGGCCACTGGTTGCTAGGCATTGCTGACGTTCTCATCGCGCGTCTGCCGCAGGACGGCGGTTTCTCGGATCACCTTCATCGACAGCGTTCGGTAGCCGTATTTCTCGAAAAGCACCGTGACGGTGTCGGCAGTGCCGCCGATAACGACTCCCGGTCCCCACTCGCGGTGCTCGACGGTGGTGTTGACGGGTATTGCCGGCCGTTGTTCATGGGCGGACGCTTCACCAATCTGGTTGTCGCGGCAGCGATCGCAGTTGCCGCACGGTTCGGGCAGCGTCTCGCCGAAATACGCGAGCAGGATCTGCCGACGGCATTCTCGCGTTTCGGCGTAACCCCGCAGCATTTCCACTCGCGTGCGATTGACACGTTCGCTCGTCTCGACCACTTCGACCGCACGGCCCACTGCGGTCGCCTCTGGTTCTCCGGAGGCGGCGAATCCTTTATAGCTCGACGTGACGGCACCGGCCTGGTCGAGGAGGTTCACTGCGGTGGTGAGCCGGCGGCCCCGGACACCGAGTTCGGTTCGCAGGTTTTTGAGCCGCTTGGGTCTGTCAGCCGACAGCGCCGAGTAGACCCGATGCAGCAGTTCTTCGTCGGGGTGATGCGCGGTGAAAAACCGCGCCAGCGATAAGTCTTCGGGTCGATAGAACAGCAGGGCCAGCGCTGCCTCCCCGTCGCGACCGGCGCGGCCGACCTGCTGATAGTAGCTGTCCAGCGAGTCGGGAACCGAGGCGTGCACGACGGCCCGAATATTGGGCTTGTCAATACCCATACCGAAAGCCGATGTGGCGGTGATCATCTCGTACTCGTCGTCGCGAAACCTGCGATGAATCTCGTCGCGCTGCGCCGCCCTCATGCCGCCGTGGTACGCAGCGGCGCTCCTGCCCCGCAGGGCTAGTGCGTCGGCGTAGCTCTCGGCGTCTTTGCGGGTCACGGTGTACACCAGGACCGGTCCCACCATCTCGGCGACCGTTGACACCACGGCAACACGCTTTTCGGCGTCTGACACGTGATGCTCGACCTCTAAGCGCAAGTTCGGCCGGTCGAAGCCGCTGGCGATCACAACGAGATCGCGTAACCCGAGCCGCTCGATGATCTCGCGGCGCACCAGCGGGGACGCGGTCGCCGTCAACGCCGCCACGGGTGGGCGGCCGAGCCGGTCGAACGCGTCGGCGAGCCGCAGATAGTCCGGCCGGAAATCGTGCCCCCACGTAGACACGCAGTGCGCTTCGTCCACCACGATCAGCGACACGTTCGATTCGGCAAGACGCGAGACGACGTCGTCCTTCGAAAGCTGTTCCGGGGAGAGAAAGATGTACTCGACTTCGTGGCGGCGCACGGCCTCCCAACTGCGTGACGTTAGTGTCTGGCTTTGGCGGGAGTTGATGGCGACGGCGGCGGGGCCGTGAGCAGCAAGGATGTGATCGATCTGGTCGCGCTGCAAAGCTATCAACGGCGAGATCACAAGCGTTGCGCCGTCGATCAGGACCGCCGCCACCTGATAGATCGCGGATTTGCCGGCCCCCGTCGGCATCAGCGCGAGCACATCGCGGCGCGCGACGAGCGCCTCCATCGCGTCGAGTTGCTCGGCGCGCAGCGCTTTCCAGCCGAAGACGCGGCGGGCCACATCCTCGAGTTCTGCCCGGCGGGTCACCCGATGCCCACTACCTGCACCGCCATCCGAGACGGCCACACACTCGTCGCCGGCATCAACACCGGCCCCAACAACCACCGCCACTAGTGGACCTTATTAAAGCCAGCCCTCCGTCGACAGACTTCCTAAGCCAAAGAATCCCAAACAACACCCGATGAACGCCTGGTGAGCTTGACCCCGCGCGTCGATCCGGACGACGTGGCTCCTGGTTTACACCGTAAGACCCCGAGGCGGTTGGACTTACCGCTCAGTATGGTGGCCACGGATTTGGACACAGAACACGGTGGAATCGACGCGAACAAGCGCGACGTGGCGAAACAGGTTGGACGGCTTAATGTCGCTGACCTGCAGCTATGAGACCGAGCGTATGGGGAAGACCGCGACGGGTTAGCTCATAACCCAGAGGTCGCAGGTTCGAATCCTGTCCCCGCTACTCACCGAAACGGCCCTCGGAGACATCTCCGGGGCGTTTCATGCCCATTGGGAGCGTGACCGGGAACGCGTCCGGCAGATAGCGTGGCTTCATGACCGCCCTGCTGGACGAGGTGCTCGACGCCCATGGGGGGTTGGAGCGATGGGGGAAGGCAAGGACTGTCCATGCGCGCGTCCGCACGGGAGGGCTGCTGATCCGAACGCGGGTCCCGGGCAACCGCTTCGCGGACTACCGCATCACGGTGCATGTCCAGCAGCCCCTAACAGTCTTCGACCCGTTCCCGCAGGATGGGCAGCGCGGGGTCTTCGAGCGCGGGGCGGCGCGGATCGAAGGGCACGACGGCGAGGTCCTAAGCTCGCGCGCCGATGCACGGGCCGCGTTCTTCGGCCGCTCGGGCCTGCGCCGGAACATTCGCTGGGACCCGCTGGACTCCGTCTACTTCGCCGGCTACGCGATGTGGAACTACCTCACGTTCCCGCACCTCCTGACTCGTGAAGGGGTCGAGGTCAGCGAGGGAGATACATGGTCGGAGCGCGGAGAGACATGGCGGCGCCTTGAGGCGAGCTTTCCGCCGAACATCGACACGCACTCGCCTCACCAGACCTTCTACGTCGATGCCGGTGGTCGCCTACGACGCCACGACTACGTCTCTGAGGTGATCGGCCGCTGGGCGCGGGTCGCTCATCATTGTGCCGACCACGTTCAGGCTGGCGGGCTCCTGTTCCCAACTCGCCGGTGGGTCCACCCGCTCGGTCCTGGCAACCGCTCCGTGCCCTTCCCGACCCTGGTGTCGCTGCAACTCACCGATCTGCGGGTCGAGGCCAAGTAGGTCCTGCCGGTGCGCATCGTTGCTGGTTAGAGCCTGCCAATTCGGCGACGAAGCGGCGGGTCAGCACGGGCGCTACGCCCGTCGGCTTCGTGTGCGCCGGTCGCACATCGATGTCGCCTCAACCACAACGTGAATGCGCCGGCAGGCGGGCGTGTCCAAGGCGCCATGGCATGGTGGAGCGCCGCGATGAGATGCTTCTGGTCGCGGCCCCTGGAGGCGAGTTCGGCTGCGCCGCATACCGTCTGCGAGATGTGGCGGTCATCGGCCTGCCCGATCAGGAGTGGGGCGAGATCACGTGCGCCATCGTCGTCGCCGACCAGAGCGAGGTATCTACCAGACGTATCACACCGGGATCGGCCCGATCAGCATGATGATCTGCTTCGATTTCGACTTCCCACTGGCGAAGAGGTTGGTCACGCTCACCGGGCGTTGGGCGAGTCCGCGTTGTTGGTCGCCGAGGTCAACCGAGGTCCGCGTAACTCTCCCTACACATCTGTCGGCGACATCGCGGGGCCGCTCATGCTCTTCTTCCTCGGTTATCGGATCGTGTGGCAAATCGTCTACTGGCGGCGTACCCGCACTACGCTGGCGTAATCACTTCGGCCGGCTGAAGGCCGAGGACTCCCGGACGCGGCTGGTGGATTGGCCGCTTAATCGAGTGCTCTTTCCAAGACCTCGGCGTAGCGGCCAGGTTCGACTAGGACCGCAGCGTGCCCGAGTTGCCCGAGACTCATAACCTCAGCGCGGCGCCCAAAAAGCTGCTCATACCGCGGAATATCCCGCGCGCTCTGCGTCGGATCGTTCTCGGCGCTCAAAACGATGACCTCACCCGGCCACGCCTGGAACGCGGCTGGATTAACGATCCTCGTGCGGATTACGTCTGCGGCGACGGCGAAGTGCGACACTACGTCGGCCCGGCGCAACTCCTCGCGCACGACGGTCCGGATGACGTCAGACATTTCGGTCGATTCCGGTTGCGGTAGTTGATGGGTCAATCTGGTCAGCCCGAGGGACACCAACTCCTTCAGCATCTTTTCCGGCAGCAAGCGCGCGAGAAGCACGAACAGGCTTTCCGCCGCGAGCCACGGCCGGGCGTAGTCTGCCGGTCCCGAGCTCGACAGAACGAGGCGCTGAACGGCCTGTGGGCGGTGAGCGAGATACGCCTGCGCCAGCATCCCGCCGTACGACTGGCCCACCAGCGCCACGCTGTCAACAGATTCAGTGCGCAACATCTCGTCGAACGAAGTCATGAACTCCGCGACAGATAGGACAGGCGGGTAGTCGGGGGCGATGACGGTATGCCGAGTGGCAAGCCTCTCGAGGAACACCGAGGCCACGGCGGCCCGACGCAGACCGCCCGTCAACCAGAGCACCGCCGTCCCGGCACCGAGTCGGTAGTAGGACCACGGAACTCCTCCGACCACCACCTTTTTGCCATGCTGGCGCGCGAAGTGCTCCATCCGAGCCGAGATGGTCATCGACGGAGTGCCTTAGATTCGCGCGCCAAGAGTGTCTGGATATCGATGGAACGGTGTCGGGCGCAGGTCGTGATCTCTGAAATTCCATTGGTCTTCGCGATGACCGTGGACTCGCAAATCCATTGATGACCAGTCAGTTTCGTCGTCCATTGGGCAACGCCCGGCAAACTAGGCGCCGAGGGCGCAGGGTTACCGGTCATCTTGCGCCTGTCATCGCCCAACGCGGGCCCGCTCGAGAGGTGGCCAACACCTCCAGCAGGTGGTGCAGGTCGTCACGTTATCAGCATGGGCCCCAAGACGCTGCACTCTTGGCTCGGTATGCGTCGTGCTGTGGCTCTGCAACTTTGCCCCACAAGTCATTTGTGCAGCCAGAGGCCAAGGCACTAGCTGGCTTGAAAGTCCACACGTAGGGAATCGCTGATCCTTGATCACGAGCCACACCCACGTCGACGCTGTTGTCCCCGGATCCCGACGGGGGGTCAAGATCGCTCGGTTCATCAGGCTCCCGGCGGTCGGCGTCAGATTACGTAAGGCGCGATCAGCGTGGTGGCACCCAACACCACCAATCCGATCAAGAAGGCGACGATCGTAAAACCCATCACCTGGCGGACATTGAGTTTCGCAATCGCAAGCATGGGCAGCAACCAGAACGGCTGGATCATGTTGGCGACGCCTTCGCCGACGGCGACCGCCATGGAGATCAATCCGAGATAGCCCGGCGAGCGCTGGCCGATCGCCAGCGCCGAGTCGACCGCGATCGGGCCCTGCACGGCCCAGTGCCCGCCGCCCGACGGCACGAACAGGCTGATGACCAGGGAGCCGACGAAGGTCAGGAACGGCAGCGTGTACTGCGTCGCGCCGCCAACCACTGCCTCGGCCAGCAGCGTCTGCAGCGGCTTGGCGCCCTCAATCGCGCGATAACCCAGCAGGCCAACCAGGCCGCCGTACAGCGGATACTGCAGGAGCAGCGGACCAGACACCTTCGCCGCGCCGGTAAATGCGTGGATGAACCGGATCGGTGTGCGGTGCAGCAACGCGCTCGTGACCGTGAACAACATGATCATCGACGAGATGTTCAGTGCGAAACCGCTGATGCAGAAATAAGCAATGCCTGCGGCGAATACGAGGACATTCAGGATCCACAGGTTTTCCAGCCATTCAGCAAACGTCTTCTTGCCCTGGGCCATAACCTCCGGCTGGTCCTCGTCCTCGAACACCGCGGGATCCGGCGCAAGGCTCTGCGCCGGCTCCATACGCCAGATGGCGAGCGCGAGCAGCCCGAGCACGACGAGCACCGACAGCCAGCTGTAGGGCTGGAAGATTGTCAGCTTCAGCGGCACCGTAATTCCGGTTATCTTGTGGATCACGTTGATTGGGCTGCCGTTGTCCGTGTTCGCCAGCGCGATCGACGACGAGAGCCCCTGCGTCCAGACGATGAAGCCCATAAACGCCGCCGCGACGAGGTAGCCGAAATGCGCATCGGTGAAGCGCTTGGCGACTTGCCGCGCGACAAGTGCGCCGGCCACCAGACCGAGGCCCCAGTTCAGCAGGGAGAGGACAGCGCTCACGCTGAAGCAGAGGAGGGCTCCCTGGACCTGGTTCCCCGGCTTGCCGGCGACGGAGACGATGGCGCGCTTGAGGACCGGTGCCTCGGCGAGTGTGTATCCCGTCACGAGGATCAGGACCATCTGGAAGGCGAACGTGAAGATGTTCTGTGATCCCCAGACACCGCCATACCACGCCTTGAGCATGCCGCTGGGGGAGGCGCCCTTCACCAAAATTGCGACCAGCGTGGCGACGATGACGGTGAGGATGACGGCGAAAAGATAAGGGTCCGGCATCAATCGTTCGACATACCGGACACACAGCGCGGTGAGGGACTGCATCACACCGCGGCGTATGGGTTTGTTTTCTACGTCTGATGGCCTTAGCTGTTCGGGCTCGGCCTCTGGTGCCGTGCTCGCGGCCGTTGCGTCTATGCCGCTCGCCTCAGGGTCCTCGCTTGCGGCCTTCGGGTCTCCGCTCGTCTTCATTGACCTACCCTCGCTAGCTGTCCCAACGTTTGCCACAACCGCACCAAATCTGGTCGAAACGGGCTGATCTGGGTCAGATCACAAGAGCAAAGATCCCATGCTCGCGGGATCGAGCCGCACCCGCCCTACCGAGAACCCCGTATAGGGCTTCTGGCCGGCGGCCGTTGCGACGCCGTGTGGCAGATCTTGCGGATAAACTGGCGGCGTCGGAGTTCCAGGTGGCGCCGTTGATGCTTGGTTCGCAGCGACCGCCGATCGTGAAAGTCGGTGGTGTGCGTTGATCGGGTCTGGTGGCGAGGCCGCTTCCGCCGCGCTAGAAGTCATACGGTCGGACGAGGAAGCAGCCGCGGGTTTTCGGGAGTGGCTGGCTGCTGCAGAGCAGGCCGGTCAGAGAGTGCTTCGGCAGCCGGACGGCACCTACGCTCTATGGCGGCGCGACGACGTCCTCGCCGCCGTTCGTGATGGCGAACTTTTCGCCAGCAGCCAAGGCGAATTGATGCCCGGCAATCCGCCCTTCGGGCCTTACCGGAAAATTATGGTCGAGCTGCTGTTCACTCCAGGAAATTCGCGGGAAATGCTGAAGCCCGTGCGTGAGATCATCGAAAACTGCGTCGGCGCCGTCGCGACGAAACTGGACCGCTGCGACGGTGCCGGCGTCGCTGAAGTTGTTTGGCGCGCTGCATTCGTCACAGTCTGCGGGCTGCCGACGGACCTCGCTCCCGACGCGGTCGACGCGCAGCTGGTGGGGGCGATCCGCCGAGCGCCGCAGGGTGGTCCCGACGTGATCAGCCGCCTCGCCGCCGAACCGCTCACCGACCAGGAAGTGCTGGGACTGATGGCGTCGGTGGGCCGCGGTTTGATTTTCACGGCGTTCGCCATCAGGGCTGGACTGGCGATGCTGGCGCGGAAGCCGATGCTTCAGCGGGAGCTACGCGAAAATCCAGATCGGCAACGCAGATTCATCGAGGAGCTGCTGCGGCTGGATGGCGGGGCGAAGACCGTTTCACGAATCACGAGTCGCAGCGTGACAATCGGTGAAACGACGATCCCAGCCGGGTCCCATGTTCAGTTGTGTGTCGGATTGGTTCACCGTGACGAGGCTGACGACATGTCGAGTCACAGCATCAAACTAGATGGTCCGCAACGGAATTGGAGTTTCGGGGGAGGGCCGCACCGGTGTCCGGCGTCGCACCTGGTCCGGGATCTGCTGGCCGCATTCTTTGAAGTGTGGCTTGCCGAGATCCCATTCTTCTGGTTCGACTGGAACAGTGGCGATGTCCCCAAAGCGTGGTATCCCAAACCCTACAGCCCTTTGCCGAGTGAGATTTTCGAGGGTTGGTTCCCCCTTCACGTGCCGCTCGAGTGGCGCCAAAGCGGTGACTAATTCTGTCAGCCCGGCCAGCGTGGTGTCGCAAGACGTTGGAAGAGCGCCGTGCCCTATGGCCGCGATCAGTTCGAGGTCGCCAGACGGGTTGAGGTTTCGCACAGCGGAACTCGGCTAACTGCCAAAAAGCTCACCCCGGAAAGGTTGAATTCAGCGTGCTGCAGGCGATGTCAATGGCGTCGTCCGGGGTGCTGATGTGATCGGGCGACGAATGTTAGGCATCCGGTCCTGATGTCGGCCTGCCCCGATGGAGCGCCCCATCTTGATTAACGGCTAAATTATCCCGTATGCGCGGTGTTCGCCTGTTCGGTGTAGCCCTGACGATCCTTACAGCGGGGTTGCTGCTGGCAGCCCCCGCCGGCGCGCAACCGCCGTCCAAGCTCACCGACCACATCACTGACAGCGCCGGGGTGTTGACGGATCCCGGACGAGCCGCGGTCAGCTCGGCCATCGACCGGCTTTACCGCGATCGGCACATCCAACTGTGGGTGGTCTACGTCGATAACTTCTCCAGGTTCAAACCCGACAACTGGGCCGACCGAACCCGCAGCGCCAGCGGATTGGGCGGCCGCGACGTGCTGCTGGCGGTGGCCACGAACACCAAGCTGTACGCGTTAGCGGTGCCGCCGCAGGTGCAGGGCCTCACCGCTGCCGAGTTGAACAGTCTGCGGAGCAACCAAATTGAACCTGCGGTGAGCGCTAAGGACTGGAGCGGTGCCGCGGTCGCCGCGGCTGACGGGTTGGACAAATCGGCCAGCTCGTCAAAGCCGAGCTGGCTGCCGATCGCAATCGGCGTCATGGTCGTCGTGGTCTTGGTCGCCCTGCTTCTCGTGTTCTATCGCGCGCGCCGCCGCGGGCGCGCCGCAAGGCGGGTCGACTCCAGCGATGGACAGGTGAACATTGACGGACGCGATCATTCGTTGGGGCAGGCGTTGTCCACCGCGGACGGGAGATTGCGTCAAATCTCCGACTACGTCGCCAGGCACCGCGACAGCATCGGCGCCGAGGCCCAGACCCGGTTCGAAGAGGCGAGACGGTATTTTGCGGCGGCGCACGGCAAGGAAGCAACAAACGACACGGAAGCGATCGCCTACGCCAATAGGGCTTCGACGCTGGCCGCTCAGGCGCAGACGCTGGCAAATGCCGACGTGCTAGCAGCCCACCGCACGCGACGAGGTCGAGGCACCGCATCTCCTCGATGATCGGCGGTGTAATCACCTTCGCCGACCGTTGAGCGGCAGTTGATTCTGACCCCCACCTCGGCGGGCCGGCACAAGGCGATGATCCGGGCTACTAACCGCGAAATATGGCGATGGTCGTTCTCGGACGGGCAAAGCGGCGTCCGGTTCTCCGGAAACTCAGCGGATCGATGTGGTCGAGGACAACAGCCTCGCGATGGCGTCACCGGGTCGTAGCCCGACGCGCAATACGTGTGTTAACGGCAAGAAAAATTAGTGAGCTCCGCGCTGTGCCGGCCGCGCCGGTTCGCCGCCATCGCGGTGTCACCGATTCGGTCGTCCAGCAGCGCCTTTTCCCGGATTGCGGCAACACGGTGACATCCCTCACGCGCCTGAATATGACCGCGGTGTTAAGGCAAGCGCACACTCGCCCGCGCGCACCGGTGCGAACTTTTGAGCAGCCAAAAAGCTCCCTTACCCTCGGTAAATGACCGCGCGATAGGCGCTGATCGAGAGGAGGCGCCATGGTCGATCTCGGTGCGAATCGCCAGACCGCCGCCGACGCCGTGCTTGGATTCAGCAAATATTTTCATCGCGGCGAGATCTCCCCGGATCGCCGTGCGCTGCACAAGGTCGGTGGCCGGTCGGCGGACGACTTCTACCGGGACCGCTGGGCGCACGACAAGGTCGTCCGCTCCACACACGGCGTCAACTGCACGGGATCGTGCTCGTGGAAGATCTACGTCAAGGACGGCGTCATCACCTGGGAGTCCCAGCAGACCGACTACCCGTCGGTCGGCGCCGACAAGCCGGAGTACGAGCCGCGCGGCTGCCCTCGCGGAGCCTCGTTCTCGTGGTACACGTATTCGCCTGCGCGCGTGCGCTATCCGTACGTGCGCGGCGTTCTATTGCAGTACTATCGCGAGGCCAAGGAGCGACTGAACGATCCCGTCCTGGCGTGGGCTGACATCGTGGATGATCCGGCGAAGGCCGCTCGCTACAAGGCCGCACGCGGTAAAGGCGGGTTCGTTCGGGCCGAATGGTGGGAGGCCGCAGAAATCGCGGCCGCGGCGCACGTGCACACCATCA
The DNA here is from genome assembly GCF_002102255.1 of Mycobacterium nebraskense. Classification (GTDB taxonomy): domain Bacteria; phylum Actinomycetota; class Actinomycetes; order Mycobacteriales; family Mycobacteriaceae; genus Mycobacterium; species Mycobacterium nebraskense. Next base: position 13,111 of record NZ_LQPH01000123.1, on the reverse strand, counting down.
AGAAGTACGGCCCCGACCGGGTCGCCGGTTTCTCGCCGATACCGGCGATGTCAATGGTCAGCCATGCCGTTGGGGCGCGGTTCATTTCGCTCATCGGCGGTTCGATGCTGTCGTTCTACGACTGGTACGCCGACCTTCCGGTGGCCTCGCCGCAGGTGTTCGGCGACCAGACCGACGTGCCCGAGTCGGCCGACTGGTTCGACGCCGGGTATCTGATCATGTGGGGCTCCAACGTTCCGGTCACCCGGACGCCCGATGCGCACTACATGACGGAGGCGCGCTATCGCGGCCAAAAGGTGATCGTGGTCTCGCCTGACTATGCGGACAACACCAAGTTCGCCGACGAATGGCTGCCGGCGCGGCCGGGAACCGACGCCGCGCTGGCAATGTCGATGGGACACGTGATCCTCAAGGAATTCTTCGTCGACCGGACGACCCCCTACTTCCTCGACTATGTAAAGAAGTACACCGATCTGCCGTTTCTGGTGACACTGGCCGAGCGCGACGGTGTGTGGCTGCCCGGAAAGTTCCTCACCGCAGCCGATCTCGGTGACACAAGCGAAGGCGCCTCGTCCAAGACGGTGCTACTCGACGCGCAGGCGAACCCGGTGGTGCCGAACGGCTCGCTGGGACACCGGTTCACCGCGTCCGGCGAGGGCAAGTGGAACCTCGACCTGCAGGGCGCTGACCCGCTGCTCACGCTGCACGGAACCCACGACGACGTGAGTGCCGTAACGCTGCCGAGGTTCGACGGTGACCGCCCAGGCGTGCTGACGCGAGGGGTGCCGACAAAGATCGTTGCCGGACAACGGGTTACGACGGTGTTCGACCTGTTGCTCGCGCAATACGGAGTCTACCGAGAAGGCCTACCCGGCGACTGGCCGACGGGCTATGACGATCCGTCCGAACCGTATACACCGGCATGGCAGGAGCCGATCACCGGCGTGCCCGCCAAGGCGGCGGAGCGGATAGCGCGCGAATTCGCCGACAACGCGGAACGTTCGCGCGGCCGGTCGATGATCTTGATGGGGGCCGGGACCAATCACTGGTTTCACTCCGACCAGATCTATCGCTCGTTCCTCACGCTGGTGATGCTGACCGGTTGTCAGGGGGTCAACGGCGGCGGCTGGGCGCACTACGTCGGCCAGGAGAAGTGCCGACCGGTTACGGGGTGGTCGACGCTGGCTTTTGGGTTGGATTGGCAGCGGCCGGCTCGGCAGATGCAGGGCACGGTGTTCTGGTACCTGTCGACCGACCAGTGGCGCTACGACCGGTTCACCTCGGAGGTGATGGCGTCCCCGCTGGCCGAGGGGCGGTTTGCCGGCCGAACGGCGGCCGACAACATCGCGTTGGCGAGCCGGCTGGGCTGGATGCCGAGCTATCCGACGTTCAATCGCAATCCGCTGGATCTGGCCGACGAGGCGGCGCGGCTGGGCAAGGACGCGTCGGCGCACGTCGTGGACGGGCTGAGGTCCGGCCATCTGCAGTTCGCCTGCGAGGATCCCGATGCGCCAGAGAACTTTCCGCGCTGCCTGACAGTGTGGCGGTCGAACCTGCTCGGCTCGTCAGCGAAGGGCAACGAGTACTTCCTCAAACACCTGCTGGGCACCGACTCCAATGTCGCCGCGCGCGACGAGGACGCGGTGCGTCCGCAGGAAGTGCGCTGGCGCGATCAGGCGCCGATCGGAAAGCTGGACCTGCTGTTGTCGATCGACTTTCGCAATACCAGCACCACACTGTTTTCCGACATCGTGCTACCCGCGGCCACCTGGTATGAGAAGCACGACCTGTCCAGCACCGACATGCACCCGTTCGTGCACGCGTTCTCGCCGGCGATCTCACCACCGTGGGAGACGAAGACCGACTTCGAGGCCTTCCACCGGATCGCGCGCGGGTTCTCCTGGCTGGCCGAAAAGCACCTCGGCAAGCGCAAAGACATCGTCGCGGTGCCGCTGCAGCATGACAGCGCCGACGCCACCGCTCAGCCCGGCGGACTCGTACTGGACTGGAAAGCCGGTGAGTGCGAGCCGATTCCGGGCAAGACCATGCCACGGCTGGTCGTCGTCGAGCGGGACTATCCGGCGGTCGGTGACAAGATGGCGGCGCTCGGGCCGATGGTGGAAACGGTTGGCCTCACGACCAAGGGCGTGACGACACATCCCGACGCGGAAGTCGCGTACCTGCGGGGCGTCAACGGTGCGGTGGTCAGCGGTATGGCGGCTGGCCGCCCGTCACTAGCCAAGGACATTCACGCCGCGGAGGCGATCCTGGCGCTGTCCGGAACAACGAACGGACGGCTTGCGGTGGAGGGGTTCGAGGCGCTGCAACGCCGCACCGGCACGGAGCTGGCCGACCTGGCCAAAGAGAACGAGGGCAGACGAATCACGTTCGCCGACACCCAGTCCCGGCCGGTACCGGTAAACACCTCGCCCGAGTGGTCCGGTTCGGAGACCGGCGGGCGTCGGTACTCACCGTTCACGATCAACACCGAACGGCTCAAGCCGTGGCACACACTGACGGGACGTCAGCACTTTTACCTCGATCACGACTGGATGGGTGAACTCGGGGAGCAGTTGCCGATTTTCCGCCCGCCGCTTGACATGACGGCGCTGTTCGACGAGCCGGTGGTCGGCGATACCAGCGGCGGGATCACCGTGCGGTATCTGACACCGCATTCCAAGTGGTCCATCCATTCCGCGTATCAGGACAACCTGTACATGCTCACGCTTTCCCGCGGTGGACAGGCGATTTGGATATCGGATGTGGATGCGGCGAAGATCGGCGTCAAGGACAACGAGTGGATCGAATGCACGAACCGCAACGGTGTGGTGAATGCGCGCGCGATCGTCAGCCACCGGATGCCCGAGGGCTTGGTGTTCATGTACCACGCGCAAGACAAGGCGGTGGATGTGCCCCGGACCGAGAAGACAGGGAAGCGCGGCGGTATCCATAACGCGCTCACCCGGATCATGATCAAGCCGTCACACCTGATCGGGGGCTACGCCCAACAGTCGTTCGCGCTGAACTACCACGGTCCCACCGGAAACCAGCGCGACGAGGTCACCACGATCAGGCGGCGCTCGCAAGAAGTGGAGTACTGACGATGAAAGTCATGGCTCAGCTCGCGATGGTGATGAACCTCGACAAGTGCATTGGGTGTCACACCTGCAGCGTCACGTGCAAGCAGGCCTGGACGAACCGCGGCGGTGTGGAGTACGTCTGGTTCAACAACGTGGAAACCCGTCCTGGACAGGGATATCCGCGCGGCTACCAAGACCAGGAAAAGTGGAAGGGCGGCTGGACGCTCAACAAGCGGGGGAGGTTGACACTCAAGTCGGGGTCGAGGTTGCGCAGGCTCCTTAATATCTTCGCGAACCCGGACCTGCCGACGGTGTCGGACTACTACGACCCGTGGACCTACGACTACGAGAACCTGCTGTCCGCGCCGGCGATGGATACCACACCGGTGGCCCGTCCCAAGTCGCTGATCACCGGTGAAGACACCAAGGTGACCTGGGGTGCCAACTGGGACGACGACCTCGGTGGGGGGCCCGAGCAGATCGGCCGTGATCCACTGCTGGCCAAGGTGTCCGACAAAGTGAAGCTTGAATTCGAGCAGACCTTCATGTTCTACCTACCGCGCATCTGCGAGCATTGCCTGAACCCCTCGTGCGCGGCGTCGTGCCCGTCCGGCGCGATCTACAAGCGCAGCGAGGACGGCATCGTGCTGGTCGATCAGGACCGGTGTCGCGGCTGGCGGCAGTGTGTCACCGGCTGCCCGTACAAGAAGATCTACTTCAACCACAAAACCGGCAAGGCTGAAAAGTGCACGTTCTGCTACCCGCGCGTCGAGGTGGGCATTCCGACCGTGTGCTCGGAGACCTGCGTCGGCCGGTTGCGCTACATCGGAGTGCTGCTCTACGACGCCGATGCGGTAGCGGCCGCGGCGTCGGTGCAAGACGAAAAGGACCTCTATCCCGCACAACTCGGCGTGTTCCTCAACCCGCACGATCCCCGGGTGGTCGCCGAGGCCGAGCGCGCCGGCATCTCCGGTGAATGGATCCAGGCCGCTCAGAATTCACCGGTCTACCGCCTCATCGTCGACTACCAGGTCGCGCTGCCGCTGCATCCGGAGTACCGGACGATGCCGATGGTCTGGTATGTGCCGCCGCTGTCCCCAGTCGTTGACGTGCTCGCCGAAACCGGGCATGACGGCGAGAACCGCAACAACCTGTTCGGGGCTATCGACGCGTTGCGCATCCCGATCGAGTATCTGGCCGAGCTGTTTACCGCGGGCGACGTCGGGCCGGTTCGTGCTGCGCTGCAACGGCTTGCGGCGATGCGCTCCTACATGCGCGCTGCGAACCTGGGCGAGGAATTCGACGACACGATCCCGGAGTCGGTGCGGTTGAGGGGCGAGGAGATTGAATCCATGTACCGGTTGCTGGCGATCGCCAAGTACGCCGACCGTTACGTGATTCCCAACGGGGCAGGATCAGACGCGCATCGCCTCGACGCGCTCGCGACCGGGTGCAGTCTGGATAACGACGGCGGCCCCGGGATGACGGCGTTCGACGCGATGGCCGATAAGTTCCATCTCACCGACGGCAAAGGCAGCAACGGCAATGGCGGCAACGGTGAGCCGGCGCGGGTCAACCTGCTCAACTGGGACGGCAGAAGCACCGATGGGTTGGTGCCGACCAAGTGAAGATGCTGACCCTCACCCGTAAGCCGGCAAATGCCGCCGGGCTATCCGAGCGCGACCAGCGTCTGCTGTGGCGCATCGCCGCGCTGCTGCTGGACTACCCGGGTGCGCCTACGCTAGCGATGACCGACCAACTGATCGCGGCTGCCGGGGAATTGCCTGATTCGGTGCGCGAGCCGCTACTGCACATCCTGCATGAGTTCCGCACCGCGGACCCATTGCAGCTCGCCGTGCGGTATGTCGAAACCTTCGACATGCGTCGGCGCGCCAGCCTGCACCTGACGTACTACGCGTACGGAGACACCCGAAAGCGGGGCATGGCGCTGCTGCGCTTCAAGCACGCCTACCGTCAGGCGGGAATGCAGCTCGGCGACAACGAGCTTCCCGACTTCCTGCCCCTGGTACTCGAATTCGCCGCGACGATCGATCCGCTGCAGGGGGAGCGACTGCTCGGCGAGCACGTCCCGGTCCTCGAACTCCTGCGACTATCCCTGGCGGACAGCGGTTCCGCGTACGCCTCAGTCTTGACGGCGATCCTCGCCACGCTGCCGCCGATCAGCACCGCCGATCGGCGCCGCATCGCTGATCTCGCCGCGCAGGGTCCGCCCGAGGAAGAGGTCGGAATGGAGCCGTTCGCGATGGATCCGCTGATGTCGGGCGGTCGGCGATGAACACCCTGCTCTGGATGACGATTCCGTATGTCGCCTTGACGTCGTTTGTGCTTGGCCATGTCTGGCGCTACCGCAACGATCAGTTCGGTTGGACCACAAGGTCTTCGCAGAGCCACGAGAGCCGGCTGCTGCGAATGGGCAGCCCGCTCTTTCATTTCGGGCTGCTCGGTGTGTTCGGGGGTCACGTCGTCGGTCTGCTTATTCCCGAATCGTGGACTTCGGCCGCCGGAATCTCCGAGTTCGTTTACCACCTGATGGCCGTCGTGATGGGCTCGCTTGCGGGTTTCGGAGTCATAACCGGACTCGGAATCCTGTTGTACCGGCGCATCACAGTGCGGGCCGTCCGCCAGGCGACTACCCGCAGCGACAAGCTGATGTACCTGCTGCTGGTGGGCGCGCTGGTGACCGGGATGCTCAACACTTTGACCAATGTCTTCGCCACCTATAACTACCGCGAGACGGTGTCACCATGGTTCCGCAGCCTGTTTTCGCTGCACCCGGCGATGGAGCTAATGACGCGTGCGCCGTGGACATTTCAAGTCCATGCGCTGATTGTCCTCGCACTGTTTGGCATTTGGCCGTACACGCGGCTGGTGCATATGTTCAGTGCACCGGTCGGATACCTGACGCGCCCGTACTTGGTTTATCGCAGCCGCGACCCGCAGAAGGCCTCCGGCAATCGATATGCAAAGGCCTGGGTCGCACCCGAAGCGCTGCCCGCGCGTAGCCGCTGGGTATGAGGCGATTCCATATCTAACTCACAGCCACGCAGGCCCTCTTTGTGAACAGCTTGTAGCAAGTAGGTCATCGCGGGCAGCGTTGCCGCAACAACACTTTCGTACGGTGGTCGCATGCCATTAATGACGCGCCAACGCAGCATCGATGACTGGGACCCCGAAGACGTCGACGCCTGGAACAACGGCGGTGCGAAGATCGCGCGGCGCAACCTCATCTGGTCCATCTTCGCGGAGCACGTCGGGTTTTCAGTCTGGTCGATCTGGTCGGTGATGGTCCTTTTCATGCCGCAGAACATCTACCACATCGATGTCGCCGGAAAGTTTTTTCTCGTCGCGATGCCGACGTTGGTCGGAGCGATCCTGCGCCTGCCCTACACGTTCGCGACGGCGACGTTCGGTGGCCGCAACTGGACAGTGTTCTCCGCGCTGGTGCTGGTGATCCCAACAGTGTTGACGCTGTATTTCATGGCACACCCCGGCACGTCCTACACAACGTTCATGATCGTGGCGGCGATCGCCGGCTTCGGCGGAGGCAACTTCGCGTCGTCGATGACCAACATCAACGCGTTCTATCCGCAGCGGCTCAAGGGATGGGCGCTGGGCCTCAATGCCGGTGGTGGAAACATCGGCGTCGCGATGATCCAGGTCGTCGGGCTGTTGGTAATCGCAACGGCGGGCAACCGTTCCCCGCACTGGGTGTGCGCGGTGTATCTGGTACTCCTGTCGGTCGCCGCGGTCGGCGCCGCACTGTTCATGGACAATCTGACCAACCAGCGCACTAATGGCCGCTCGATGATCGACGTGATGGCATATCGCGACTCGTGGCTGATCGCGCTGCTGTATATCGGTACGTTCGGGTCGTTCATCGGCTTTTCCTTCGCGTTCGGCCAAGTTCTTCAAATAAGCTTCCTGGCCAACCTCAGTAATGGCGCCAAGGTAACCCCGGCGATGACGGCCCAGGCGGCGCTACACGCCGCGCAGATCGCGTTCATCGGACCTCTGCTGGGCTCGATCGCGCGGCCGGTCGGCGGTTGGCTATCCGACCGCGTCGGTGGCAGCAGGGTCACGCTGTACATGTTTGCCGCAATGATCGCCGCGGCCGGCTGGCTTGTGGTGTTCGGCGGTATGGGCGACGCCAAGCATCGCGCCCCGTCGGGCGGCATCCTGGCCGCCTATGTGGTCGGATTCGTAGTGCTTTTCATCCTGTCGGGAATCGCAAATGGGTCGGTCTACAAGATGATCCCGTCGATCTTCGCCGCGAAGGCACAGAGCATGGACGGCCTTAGCCGGGCCGAGAAGACCGACTGGTCGCGTCGGATGTCGGGTGCGCTAATCGGGATCGCCGGGTCCATCGGGGCACTCGGCGGGGTCGGCATCAACCTGATGCTGCGGGCGTCGTACCTGTCGCCGGCCAAGTCGGCGACGATGGCGTTCTGGGTCTTTCTTGCCTTCTACGTGTTGTGCGCGGTGATCACGTGGTTCGCGTACGTGCGCACGCCGGGCACGGCGCCCGCTGCGAAGACCGCGACGGCCGCAGAAGCGCTGGCATCGGCGTAGATTTCGCCTGCGAACCGGCCGGATTCAACAGGGCTGCTGGCCCTGCGAAAGGTATGGCAACAGGGCATCGACGCTGGCCGCTCAGGCAAACGCTGGCCAACGCCGACGTGCTAGCAGCGCACCGTATTTCAGAAGCACCCGCTTACATGAACTCGCCGGCCGCCTCCGACGCAGACATTTACCGGGGGCGGCGGGGGCGGAAAGTCCTGTGGCAGTGGCGCATACGCGTCCGGCGGCGGGACATTGGCGTTGACCGTGTCGGCAATGTTGGTGCACCCGCTCACTGAAACACGCCTGCCAACGCTTGCGCAGACGTCCGCGTTGGCCACACTGGAGGGCTGCACGACGGCATACATCTCAGGAATCGCAGCCAGGGTCATTGCTACTAGCCCCCCTGCGGCCCAAGACCGTACCCGGACACTCATCGGGATCTCCTTATTCTGACCGGTCGCTCAAGGAGTCGCGCCGGCCTGCCCGACCAGCGGTGTCCACTGGCAACGCTGCCTGATGTCAGCCAGTGGCTGACGGATGTTCTCAAGGTCGGCTTGCTCCTGCGGGTTGGCGTTGAAGTACTGCTGCACGTCGTCGCGAATCTGATCTTTGGGTCGATCCTGCAGGTCGGTGTAGAACCCGTTGAGGTCCGGATGGGTGAACAGGTAGGTCGAGAGCGCCGCCGCCACACCAGCCGCGACGCCGGCGACGTCCGCTGCTGTGCAGTTGGCGGGCCGAGGAGGCGGATCCGCCGCGGCGGTCGCCGCGGTCGCACATAGAAGCGTGCCGGTAACGGCGCCAGCACCGATTGCCCCGACCAGTAGCCGGCGCGGGATCAGATTTGCGAGGAACGTAACGCTGAGTCGAGGTGCAGTTGGCATGGTGTTAACTCTGAACACGGACCGACGTTCGTTACTCGGGCCAAAAGTCACTACTACAACGGCCAACCGTCACCACGATGGCGATCTTGCTCTGCCCAGCGCGGCTTTTGGACGTAGGTTGGCGGTACGGGCGCATGGCATAGAAGCCGGAGCAAGGGGGCGAACTTCGGTGCAGGACAAGAGAACTCAGCTGTCGTCTTTGGCGCGCAACAGTGAGTGCACGGCGTGACTGCCCTCGAAAACGAATCTGTGCGCTGGACGGCGCAGGGGCTCGATGGTGGTATTCGCGTGCACGATGACTCCGCCGCCAGAGGGGATTCCGAGACCGGTGGCCGCACCCTGCAGCGATTCAATCGTCCGCGTTAGCCGCGCCCACTCGGCTCGCTCGTCGTGCGTGTCGATGACCATGGGGACGAGGTTGAATACGTCGAACAGCTCGGGCACGCCGGATTCCGGCGTCTCGACGATTCCATAGCTTCCGAGCTGGACCGCTCCGGCCGAAATACCTACTAGGACCGCCCCTTGGGCATACCGGCTCAAAATCACGTCCTTCATGCCGGATTCCTCGAACGTCTTCCAGCCGAGACGCACATCGCCGCCCGCGAGGACGATCAACTGGGCACCCTCCAGGAAGGCGCGATCGGCCCAGCCGAACGACGAACCGATCATGCGGCGATCGGTGATCCCAACGGCATCCACAGCCGCCTCGAAGATTTCGTAGAACTCTGGACGATCCCCATTGGATGCACCGATATAGGCCGCGCTCAGCGGGGTGTCTCGCGCCAATCCATCGAGGGCCGCCTCCAGGAGCAGTCGGTCCGGCCCCCGCCAGAACAGCAGCTGACTGTCCGCCAATAGATAGAGCGGCTGAAGTTGTGTCGCAGTAGTCATGGACGGCCATCGTCGGTGGGGCGATTCAATACAAAGGTCGAGATCGAGTAAACCCTCACGTCCAGCCCCGAAGATCACCGCCACCGTGGCTCGCGACGCTGAACGGCTACGTTTGTAGCTATGGGCAACGAAGGGGGAGGTGGATCGGCGTTCACCTGGCAGGGCCGACGCGAGCTGGTGAGCCAGATACATGAGCAGCTCGACGAGCTGGTGGAAGCTCGCGACCAGATGGAACAACTGGTGCGGGTCATCAGCGAGATCGGTTCCGATCTCGACCTGGGCGTGACGCTGCACCGAATCGTCAAGGGCGCGATGGAGCTGACTGGCTCCCGGTACGCCGCCTTGGGCATCCGCGCTCCCGACGGCACCCTGGCCTCTTTCGTCCACGCGGGGATGGACGTCGGCACGGCGCGGCGGCTCGGCGATCTGCCGGTGGGCGAGGGCCTCCGCCTCGACGATGTGAGTGCTCACGCGCGGGCCGGCGCGCTGCAGGGAAACGATCCGCCTATCCGCGCGCTGCTCGGATTAGCGATCACGGTGCGGGGAGCGGACTTTGGGAGCCTCTACCTTGCGGACGACCGGCCCGGCCGAGTGTTCTCCGACTCCCAGGCGGCCGCCGTGCGGGCCTTGGCGACGGCCGCGGCGGCCGCCATCGACAACGCGCGGCTGTTCGAGCGGGAACGTGAAACGGCGAGATGGACGAAGGCCAGCCGCGAGATCACCACCGCGCTGCTGTCGGGCGACCCCCAGACCGGGCCGTTGCAGCTCATCGTGAACCGGGCGCTGGAGCTGGCCGGCGCCGAACAGGCGATTTTGCTGGTCCCGAAGGAGTCTGATCTGCCCGCTGACGAGGTCGACACCCTCGTCGTGGCCGCCACGGCGGGGCGGTACTCCTCGGAGGTGATCGGTCGCCAGGTCCCAATGGACGGCTCCACCACGGGCGGTGTCGCGCGGCGCGGCCTACCGCTGATCACCGACTCCTTCCAATATCCGATCGAGGGTTTCACCGACGTCGGTGAGCGCTCCGCGATCGTCATGCCGCTGATCGCGGACGGCGCGGTGCTCGGCGTGATCGCGGTCGCCCGCGACCCCCAGCAGTCGCCATTCGGCAACGATTACCTCGAGCTCGTGAGCGACTTCGCCCGGCACGCGGCTATCGCCCTGGCGTTGGCGGCGGGTCGCGAACACGCCCTGAACCAGGAACTTGCCCAGGCGGACACCGTCGACGACGCGGTGAGCGCCGCCGCCGAGGAATTGCGCCGACTGTGGCGGGCCCGCCGCGTCCTGGCCGTCACCTTCCCGACCCACAGTTACTCCAACGAAACCGCCTATGGCGCACCGCAAGTCGTGTCGGTCGGCGAACCCGCGGAGTGGGGCGATCTGCCGTCCCATACCCAACAGATGCTCAGCTCGCTGCGCGACGGCGACCTACTCAGCCCCGGCACGGGGGAAGCCGGGACGGCAGGCATCGCACTGCAGCATCCCGAGGGGGTGCTCGTCGTCTGGATCGACCTGGCCGAGCGGCGGCCGTTCACCCTTGAGGACCAGACCTTGCTCACGGTGCTGGCGGGCCGCCTGGGTCAGGGCCTGCAGCGGGTCCATCAGGTTGACCAGCAACGCGAAACCGCCCTGGCGCTGCAACACGCGATCCTCGGCCCCGCTGATCTGCCGCACGGGTTCGCGGTGCGCTATCAGGCCGCCAGCCGGCCCCTGCAGGTGGGCGGTGACTGGTACGACGTCTTCGACCTGGACGACGGGCGCATCGCAATGGTCGTCGGCGACTGCGTGGGTCATGGCCTCGCCGCTGCCACCGTGATGGGGCAGGTGCGCAGCGCCTGCCGCGCGTTGCTGTTCGACAACCCCAGCCCCGCGACCGCTCTCACCGGGATGGATCGCTTCGCCGCGCGGCTGCCCGGTGCTCAATGCACCACCGCCGTATGCGCGGTGCTCAACCCCGAGACCGGTGACCTGGTGTATTCCAGTGCCGGGCACCCGCCGCCCATCCTGGTCCACGCGGACGGCACCACCCAGATGCTCGACGACGGCCACACCATCGCGTTGGGCATACGACCCGACTGGTCCCGTCCGGAGGGCCGGGTGACCTTGCCGGCCCGCGCGACCCTGCTGCTCTACACGGACGGGTTGGTCGAACGTCGCCGCATCGCACTGGGGCAGGGCATTTCCCGCGCCGCCACGCTCGTGCAGGACGGCCGCGCGTCCACGCTCAATGACTTGGCCAACCACATCATGTCCAGCCTGGCCCCCAGCGGCGGCTATCAGGACGACGTAGTCCTCCTGCTTTATCGCCACCCCGCGCCGCTGGAGCTGACGTTCCCCGCCGACGTCAGCCACCTCGCCCCCGCCCGAACGGCGTTGCGCACCTGGCTGACTCGGACCCGGCTGGACCCAGAGCAGGCGATGAACGTGCTCGTCGCCGCCGGGGAAGCCGTCGCCAACGCCATCGAGCACGGTCACCGCGACCAGCCGGAAGGCACCATAAGTCTGGGCGCGACCGCACTGGTCGACCAGGTGCAGTTGACCATCACCGACACCGGCTCGTGGAAGCCTCCGCAACCCGCTAGCTATCCCCACCGCGGCCGGGGTATCGCTCTCATGCGAGGGCTCATGCACGACGTCATCATCAACCCCGACGCCGCCGGAACCACGGTTCACCTATCCGCGAGGATCACATGATGCCCACGTCGCTCACCCTCGACACCGCGCGCCGCGACGACGGGAAACTGATGCTGATCGCCGCGGGGGAGATCGACCTGAGCAACATCGACGCCTTCGTCCAAGCCCTCACCAGCGCCAGCGGCGAGGCCGCCGGCGGCGGGCCGCTCACCGTCGACCTCAGTGGCGTCGAGTATCTCGATAGCGCCGCCATCAATGCTCTGTTCACCCACGCCAACCACATCCACCTGATCGCCCATCCGATCCTGATGCCGATCCTGACCATCAGCGGCCTGACCGAACTGGTTGGAGTCGAGCCCGCAGCGGAAAACTGACGAACCGGCCCCGATTAGGGGTTTTCGGCGATCCAGGTAGAGGTGAAGCGCTGCAAGGCAGGGATACTCTCAGCCAAGTCGGCTTCCATCGACTTCTCGAGTTTGCGCCCCACCAACGGGATTTTCACCGCCACCTGCACGGCGAAGCGCAGTCGCGCGCCGTTGCCCGTCGGCGCCATCCAGGCTTCCGCTAGGCCTGATCCCACCCCGCCGGAAGTCACGACCCTGATCTGCCCGCGGACCTCGCCGTCGTCGGCCGGTTGCCACGTCTCGCTGTGGACGATCTTCAGCTCACCGGGGACGGCTTTGGCGATGAGCGTGGGCAATATCTGCCGGGCCACATATTGGGTGGCGCGCATTGTCACCGTGCCGTCGGGGTCAACCACCAGTGAATCCAGCGTCGTGGGGGCGTTGCTGGCCTTGAGGCGGGCCAGCCAATAGTCCTCGCGGCCGAACGTCGTGTGGATTTGCTCGACGGTGGCGGGCGACTCGATCAGGATGTCGAAGGAACGCGACATGGCACCGATTCTTCCAAAGGAGCGGCAACTTGGCTGCGACTCCCGCCACACTCCCGCCCGATGTTTCGAACGTACGTACTGCTTATCTGCTTAAGTGGACTAGCGGCCTAGAATTCTCCAAATATGTTGCTAGGCAAGGCTTCTAAAGCAAA
>NZ_LQPH01000122.1 GCF_002102255.1 Mycobacterium nebraskense | reverse complement strand
TCCAATTATCCCTTGCAGGACAGGCACTTTCGCGTATCTACACCCCGACACTCACAATAATCCACGAAAAATCCGGGCTCATGCTGCTGCCGCCAGAACTCGTCGAAACGCCCACCCGCCGCGAGCAATTCGCCGACCGTTCCGTCCTCGATCACTCGGCCGTCGTCGAGAAACAGCACGCGGTCGGCGTGACTGATGCTGGCCAATCGATGCGCGACGATCACCTGGGTGCGCGACCGCGGGTCCAGCGTCAGCGCGTCGACCACCGCGGCCTCGTTTTCGGTGTCCAGAGCGCTGGTGGCCTCGTCGACCAGCAGGATGGACGCCGGTTTGAGCAGCGCCCGCGCGATGCTGACCCGTTGGCGTTCGCCGCCGGACAGCGCCGAGCCGGCTTCCCCGACGATCGTGTCGGCGCCGTCGGGCAGCCGGCCGATGAGTTCGTCGACGCGGGCGAGGGCCACGGCCCGCTTGAGCTGGCCATCGCCGGCGCCGGGGTCCCCGGCGCAAACGTTGTCACGGATGGACCCGTGGAACAGGTACGGGTGTTGGAACACGACGCTGCTTGCCGCCCGCCGGGCGTCGGCGTCCAGCGTCGCCGCGTCGACGCCGTCGATCAGCACCCGGCCGCGGGTGGGTTCGTGCAGCCCGGCAATCAGCGCCAGGATGGTGCTCTTGCCCGATCCGGACGGTCCAACGATCGCCGTCGTGCTGCCCGGCGCCAGGGTGAAGCTCACCCCGTCGAGCACCGGTAGGGTCGCGCCGTCATAGCGGAACGCGACGTCGTCGAACTCGATGCGGGGCGCCGCGCCGGCGGACAACGTGGCGGTCCCGGCGTTCATCAGCGGCGCGGTGAGGACCGAGCGAATGCGGTCGAGCGTGGCGCGGGTGCTTTCCAAGGCCGGCGCCAGTTCGCTGATCGTGGTGAACGGCTCTAGGTAGCGCACGATCACGACGATCAAGGCGATGGCTTCGGGCACCGTCACCGTTTTGTTCACCGTCAGCGCCGCGGTCGCCCCGGCCAGCAGGATGAGGGACAGCTGGCTGGCCAGGCTGAACAGCAGCTGGCCCGGAACTTGCATGGACAGCAACCGCATGGTCGCCCCGTGCTGCGCGGCCAGCGCATCGCCGACCAGGCTGCGCGCCGGTTCTACCCGCCGCGCGGCCCGCAACGCCTGCTGAGTGCGGGCGAACTCGATGATCCGCTCGGTGAGCGCACTGTTGGCTTCGTCGGCCGCGGCATCGGCGCGCCGCGCCAATCGCGCCGATGCCCACAGCGCCCCCAGCAGCAGCGGCACACCGCCCAGCGCGGCCACTCCGAGCTGCCACGAGAGGGGGAGCAAGGCCACCGCGATGGCCGCGGGCAGCAGGACGGCGGAGAGCAGCGGTGTCAGCAGGTTGACGACGAGACCGACCAGTTCCGGCCCGGTGGCGGCGATCGCCTGCCGCGCCGTCGCGGTGTGCTCGGCGGTGAACCAGTCGAGCCGCACGCCGGGTAACCGGTCCGCCACGTCGTGCTGGCTGTGGTCGAGCACGGCGAAGCCCAGATCGAAGCCGATGCGCGCCGTCGCGGTGTCGATCGCCCATCCGATCACGGTGGCGGCGGTGAGCCAGCCCAACCACACCAGCGCGCGGTCCGGGGCGTCGCCGAACAAAGCGCCCACCAAGGGCACAAGCAGGACGGTGGCCACCGCCCGCACCACCACGGAGAGCAACGCGAGCGCGGCGTAGGCAATGACCCTGGCTCGGCGATCCGCAGGCACCAGGCCCAACCACGTGCGAATCATCGCGCCCCGTCCTGAGCCGTTATGGCGGCCACCGGGTCCCGCCGGCCGCCCTCCCACAGCCGTCGGTACCGGCCGTCGGCGGCCAGCAGCTCGTCGTGCGTGCCGCGTTCGGCGATCCGGCCGTGGTCGAGCACAACGATCTGGTCGGCTCCGGTGATGGTGTGCAATCGATGGGCGATCACCAAGACGGTGCGATCCTGGGTCAACCGGTTAAGCGCCTGCTGCACAAGGTATTCCGATTCAGGGTCGGCGAACGCGGTGGCCTCGTCGAGGATCAGCACCGGGGTGTCCGCCAGGATCGCACGCGCGATGGTGAGCCGCTGCCGTTCCCCGCCGGAAAGGCCGGTTCCCGCGCCCAGCACCGTGTCGTAGCCGTCCGGCATTCGCATGATGCGGTCGTGGATTTGCGCCTGGCGCGCCGCCTCCTGGATCTGCGCCGCGGTGGCATCGGGGACGGCCAGCGCGATGTTGTCCGCAACGGTGCCGTGCACCAGCTGCGTTTCCTGCAGGACGAAGCCGACCTTCGCGTAGAGCTCGTCGGCGGTCATCGACCGGATATCTTGCCCGCCAATGCGTATCGCGCCCTGTTCGACATCGTGGAACCGGGCCAGCAGCGCGGCCAGTGTCGACTTTCCGGACCCGGACGGGCCGACGAGCGCGGTCACCGTGCCGGGGCGCAGCGTCAGCGACACGCCCCCGATCACCGGCACACCCGGGCGATAGCCGAAGCTGACGTCGTCGAACACCACAGTCGCCGACGAATCTCCAAACTGATCTCGCGCTCTCACTTCGAGCTCGGGCTCGTCGAGGGTGTTCTGCAGGCGCCGGGCGGCCAACATGCCGGCGCTGATACCGCCCAACCCGTACGCGATACCGAGCAGCCGCGCACCGAAGGTGGTGCCCAACAACAGGAACGGCAAGAGGTTCACCGGATCCATCCGCCCGGTGACGGTCAGCAGGGTGCCGGTGAGCGCGATGAGCCACAGGAACGTCGAGGGCCGGGTGACCAGGTCCATGAGCGTCTTCTTGCCGGCCAGTGGGCGCTGCCAGGAGACGAGGAATTCGACGTACTCGTCCAGGCGGTGGCGGAAGCTCGATGCGGCCGCACCACCGAAGACGCGGATCACCGGCTGGCCCTCCAGATAGGCGCCGGCCTCGCCGCTCATCTTCTCGGCCCAGCGCTGCGATTGCGGGATGCGCGGGCCCGACTGAATCGTGAGCGACGACGTCAACACCAGGTACACGACAACGGGCAGGAACAACACGAGCGCCACCCGCCAGTCGACGACGAACAGGTAGACCAGCACCGCCACCGGCGCGATGATCGCCGCAACCCCGTCGGGGATGGCGTGGGTGACCAAATAGTGCAGTGACAGCGTGTCGTCCTGCAGCAGCTGCTTGATCGAGCCCGATCCGCGCGCGGTGAACCAGCCCAGCGGCAATCGAGATAGCTTGCGCAACAGCCGCGAACGCAGGTCGGCGGCGAACCGCGCGTCGACGACGTGCAGCCATAGCGTGAGGGCCGCACCGAGCACGGTGCCCGTTCCCAGCAGCGCGACGGCTGCGATCCCGACGTCCCAGAGTCGTGGTGCGGGCGCCCGGGCCACCAGTAGCCGGGCCAGCTCGACGAGTAGCACGAACGGCGCCAGCTGCACCACCGTGATGACGGCCTGCAACACACCGGACAGGATCAGCGCCGAGCGCAGCGGCGCGAGCAACCGGCCGGCGGCCTGGGCGCGCCAACGGCCAGGCGCCGCTGGGGCGGCCGTCTTGCCGGGAGGTTGCGGCGTCGGAACTTGCTCTTCTGCAACGTCATTCGCGGGCACCGGCTCGTCGCCGCGGCGGGTACCCATCGCACGCCCGGCACTCCAGTACGCCTGGGCGTGTATCTCCGACTTGGGGAAACCGAACTCGTCGCGCAGCCGCGTGCGCACGTGCTTGAGCACCGTGGCCTCGGGCGTCGCCCACGCGTACCAGTTTGACCAGTCCCGGTTGTCGATCGCCGCGGCAAGGGATTTCTCGTCGCGCCGGGCGACCCAGTGCACTTGCAGCCGGGGGTGCTGCGCGAGCGGGATCAGGACGTCGTTGTCGTCGTGCTGCTCGAGATACATCTCAATCGGCACATCATTGGGGACGACCCCGATGATCCCGTTCATGCCCGGGATCGACGCCGAGTCACCGATCAGCAGATAACCGGCCGGCTGTTCGTCGGGCATGTCGAATCGCGACGAGCCCATCAGCGCCATGACGGCGATCGTGGCGCCGGGCTGAACAGTGCGCGCCCACTTCGACGCCGGGCCTGCGGGCTCGTGCAGCACGATGTCGACGGCGAAGCGGCCAGCCGGAACGTCCGCCTCGGAGATCGTGTACGCGCGCTGGAATTCGGTATTGGACCCCTCCGGGTCCGGGAACCAGAACCGCAACCACGCGGCGGGTTCGGCGTCCACGTCTTCGAACAACGTCGGTGACGTCATCCGTACCCGCACGAAATGCGGTGCGATCTCGGCGGTTTCGATCACCGTTGCGGTGTGGTCGCGCGCGCCGAAGCTTCGCAACATCACACCGGAGAATCCGCGTGCCATCGGCGGTCCTTTCTCGCGGCGCTCAACTCGGCGGCGACGTCACCGAACGGGCGGCCCGGCCGAATCGGCGCCACCAGCCCCCGGATCGAGCGGCGGGGTTGATCGGCAGCCTGGCGTCCGCGCTGACCCACCGCTCGATAAGTCACCACACAAACTAAGGGTTGCCTTACCAAAGGTCAACCTGGGTGCTCGGGATCGCCAGTAGCCTGGAGGCGTGAGCGCTGAATCGGTGCCGCCCGTGTTGCTCTACGACGGGGTCTGCGGCGTCTGCAACTCCGCGGTGCGGACGATACTTCGGTTCGATCCCCACGGCGCACTGCGCTTCGCGGCGTTAGACAGCGACTTCGCCCAAGCGGTCTTTGCGCGGCACCCAACCATCAAAGACGTGGACTCCGTGGTGTTCGTCGACTCACCCGAACAGCCCGGAGAACGCGTCGCGGTCCGGTCGGCCGCCGCGTTGCGGGTGGTGGATTACCTCGGCGGGCCGTGGAAGCTGCTCGAGGTTGCCCGCATCATCCCCGCTCCCCTGCGCGACTGGCTCTACGACAGGGTCGCCGACGTCCGCTATCGCATTTTCGGCAAATACGACACGTGTCCGCTGCCGCCGCCGGAGGTTCGCGCTCGCTTCCTGGACGCCTAGCTTTCGGCGTCGACGGCTAGGTCGGCCTCGGACTCAATGCGCTCAGCTCGGCCAGCTTTCGGTCTTCGGCCGCGAATTCGCGATGGTGAGCCGCTGATTCGCGGTGTACGCCCACATGAGACACGCCTTGTTCGACGGTCCGGTCTTGCACCCGTGCGACTTGTTCGTGTTTGACGGCCGATACTTCGAAGCTGCGCGCGGCCGAGAGCCCCGCGTTCGCGGCACGTTCGCGAGCCTCCGCAGCTCTGCGTTCTACGAGCTCGGCGTCTTCCTCGCATGACTGGTTTCCGGTGGCCATGGCGTCTCCCCCGTGTGCAGTGCAGTGCATATACCCCGCAAAGGGAACTTGATGCTTCGCGAAGGCGCAATAACAGTGCGGGCGGAGGGACTCGAACCCCCACGCTCTTTCGAGCACCGGCACCTAAAGCCGGGGTGTCTGCCAATTCCACCACGCCCGCAGCGTGCCGATCGTACCGCTCAGTTCGCGGACGGACCTGTCGGTGGCGCGCCTCGACGAATTCGTCGGACCCAAATCGTGAGCGGTACCTTCATGGGGTGTCCACTACACGCCGTCGCAGGCCCGCGCTGATCGCCTTGGTGATCGTCGCGGCCTGCGGCTGCCTGGCGCTGGGCTGGTGGCAGTGGACAAGGTTCCAGTCGGTCTCGGGCACGTTCCAGAACCTCGGCTACGCGCTGCAGTGGCCGCTGTTCGCCTGGTTCTGCGTGTACGCGTACCGCAAGTACGTGCGCTACGAAGAGATGCCGCCGGAGCCTCGGCAGGACGCCGCCCTCACCGAGATTCCCGCCGGCTTGCTGCCCGAGCGCCCCAAGCCGATGCAACGGCCGTCCGACGATCCCGCGCTGGCGGAGTACAACGCCTACCTCGCCGAGCTTGCCAAACAAGACACCGACAAACAGAACAGGACGACCGCATGACCACACCGGAGCCACCCGGAGCGCCAGCGTCAGCATTCCCCGTCGAGAAGATCCGGACTGCGTTGCTCGGCTATCGGGTCATGGCGTGGACGACGGGCCTCTGGCTGGTCGCGCTTTGCTACGAGATCGTCTCGCATCTCGCCTTCCACCACGAGATCCGTTGGATCGAGGTGGTCCACGGTTGGGTGTATTTCATCTATGTCCTGACCGCTTTCAATCTGGCGGTCAAGGTGCGGTGGCCGATTCCCAAGACGATCGGTGTCCTGCTCGCCGGGACAATCCCGCTGCTGGGCATCATCGTCGAGCACTTCCAGACCAGGGACGTCAAGGCTCGCTTCGGGCTTTAACCCCCATCCGCCACACGCATCTCTCCCAGACGCGGCACCCGTGGTGCCCGCCTCTGAGCGACAACCTCAGTCGCGTCGCCGATTGTCGCTCGGAGGTGGGCACGTCGTCGGTCCCCCTCGCCGCGGAGACGGGCGCGGCCAGTGTGGCTCAACCGCCCAAACGAGTCACGAAGCGCCCTGTTAGGCAAGCACTTTGAGCGCCGGCAACAGCAGCGCGAGAGCGCGACCGCGATGGGAGACGGCGTCCTTCTCCTCGGGGCTGAGCTCCGCCGCGGTGCGGTCCGAACCGTTCGGAACGAAGACCGGGTCATAGCCGAAGCCGCCGTCACCCCGCGGTTCCCGGGCGATCCTGCCGGGCCACTCGCCGCGGACGACGATCTCGCCGGACGGCCCGGCCAGCGCGCAGGCGGACACGAACGCCGCGCCGCGCCGTTCGTCGGGCACGTCACCCAATTGCGCCAACAGCAACGCGGTGTTGGCGGCGTCGTCGCCGTGATTGCCCGACCAGCGCGCCGACAGCACGCCGGGCATGCCGTTGAGTGCGGCCACCTCCAGACCGGAGTCGTCGGCCACCGAGACCAGGCCCGTCGCGGCGAACGCATGCCGCGCCTTGGCCAACGCGTTGTCCTCGAAGGTCGCGCCCGTTTCGGGCGCCTCGTCGAAGGGGGGCACGTCATGCAAAGACACCAACGTCAGGCCCGTCAAGCCAGCCGCGTCGAGGACCCGGCGCAATTCGGCGAGCTTCTTGCGGTTGCGGCTGGCGACCAGGAGCCGGGTCACCAATCACTCCAATACATCTCGTGGCGGCAAGGCCGGCTCATGATGGGCTCGGGACGATGGCGAACATGCCTAAGTACATCGCTAGGCGATGCGTGGGTGGGCGTCGGGTCTCCGTTGTCCGGCTGTGCCTGTACCAATGGGGTGGCCAGCACCGGCCCCTGTACAGGCCGGATGGAATCGCGGACAATGCGGGTTTATGAAGCGACTCACCGCGGGGTGGGCAGCGACGTTGATGTCCGGGGGCTTAGGGCTGGCTGGTCTGGGACTGGGCGCAGGTGCCGCTCAGGCCAACCCCCCCGGTTGCGGTCAATACTCGGCATGTTGGTGCCCAGGGCAACGCCTGCCCGCTGGCGGCAATGTAGTAGGCGATTGGGACATGAACGCCTGCCACGACTACCACTTCTCCGATCAGGACTACCCGCCTGGGCCGCACATGCAAGCAGAAACAGGCCCGGCGCCGCGTGACCCTAGTTGCCCTCCCTGGGCCACGATCTTCAGTGGCCCTGCACAGTGCGGGGGCCTCTGAGTAGGCGTTGACGGGTTCGCCGCAAGCGGCTGGCGAACGGCAGCTGGGTCACCAATCAATCCGAAACATGGTCATCACCTCTACAGGAACCATCTCGGCTTGCATCGCGGGCAGTTGTCGAATCCTCAGCATCGTCGTCACTGCCCGGACCGACTAAGCCGCACCGGCTGCGGTCCCGGGCCTACGCGCGACTTTCCAAGTTTATTGCTGGACTTTCCTCGTTTATTGCCGGTCGGGGTGCTATTCCCCTGACATAAGGGACTTCGCATTCTTCACAACCCCAAATCAATTTGTGCATGTAACAGCCCACACAAAATCCCAGCGTGGCCTCCGACCACGTCAGGACAAAACAGACCGCAACAACAGCCGCCATCGCTACGGGCGACGCCCCGAACAGGCGCATGGCAAGACACGTCGCCGCTAGACCGGCACCGAGCAACCATGCAAACCGTTTCGGCCGGGTTGGTTTCCACACCGGACGAATGTGCATTGTTAACGCTGTGCCCAGAATACCGGTGGGGCTGAACGGAGTTAAGCCGGTAGCCGCCGCAGCCAACATATCAAAAAGAACGAGCGGACCAACAATGATCACCGGATCGGTTTCCGGACGCAAAAGCAATAATGCGATCGTGATTGCCGAGATAATATTTAGCAAACCTGCCCTTGCGCGGGTCGCAACTTCGTTGATGCGCGGTTCCGCATGTGTATGCGTCATCTGCCCCATTGCCCACCACGGCGTATTGAGAAAAGCATGTTCAAGTGGGACTGGCCGACTCACCATCAAATGATCCTAAAAACGTGGCAAAACATTGTTTTGACAAAACTCAATGGACGTCGAGAGTTTACCATAACGGTATTGTGCACGACTCTGGCCAGCCACTTTGAGTCGACGACGAATGGCGAAGCTGCGGCCGACCAATGCCCCACCCTGGGACCAACACGACAGCGCCCGCGGACTCGAACTGCTTGACCCGATCCGCTAGCCGAAGCACACGATGACAAGCTCAGCTATGGCGCCTTGCTTGCCGACGGCATCATCGACCCGGTCAGGGTGATCCGCAGGCCGGCGGTGTTCCGTCTGGGTGGACTACCAGCAGCCGGGTCAGCTGCCGAACGCCTTCGGCGGAGTAGCCCCCTCGGGCAGCTCACCCGGGTAGGGCAGGGCCAGCGCGTCACGTTGGGCGGCGAACAACTTGTCGCAGGCTGCCAGCGCCACGTCGAGCAGCTTGTCCAGCGTCGAACGCGGGAACGTCGCCCCCTCGCCGGTCCCCTGAACCTCCACGAGGGTCCCGGTGTCGGTGGCGACGACGTTCATGTCGACCTCGGCGCGTGCGTCTTCCTCGTAGGGCAGATCCACCCGGACCCTGCCGTCGACGACCCCCACGCTGATCGCCGCGATGGCACACGACAACGGTCGGGGATCGGACAGCTTGCCCGCCGCCGCCAGGTAAGTCACGGCGTCGGCCAGCGCCACGAAGGCGCCCGTGATGGCGGCGGTGCGGGTGCCACCGTCGGCCTGCAGCACGTCGCAGTCGACGGCGATGGTGTTCTCCCCCAGCGCCGCCAGATCGATGCAGGCCCGCAGCGACCGGCCGATCAGCCGGCTGATCTCCTGGGTGCGCCCGGATAGGCGTCCTTTCACCGCTTCGCGATCGGAGCGCGTGTGGGTGGCCGACGGCAACATCGCGTACTCCGCGGTCAGCCATCCCAGGCCGGATCCCTTGCGCCAGCGCGGCACCCCCTCGGTGACGCTGGCGGTGCACATGACCTTGGTGTGCCCGAATTCGATGAGTACCGACCCCGCAGGGTGGTCGGTGAACCCTCGGGTGATGACTACGGGGCGAAGCTCGTCGTCGAGGCGGCCGTCTTCTCGTCTGGTCACCCAATAACCCTAGGCCAACCCTAACGTGGGATGCTCAGACCCTTTCAGAGCGGCGGATATCGAAAGATTCGCCGCACACCACCGCATGCACGGGACCATCGAATTCGGCCTTGGCCTCGCTGATCACGTCCTCACGTGAGGTCCACGGCGGGATGTGGGTCAGCAACAGCTCGCGAACGCCGGCCTGCGCCGCGGTCCGGCCGGCCTCGGTACCTGACAGATGCAGGGCGGGCGGGCGGTCCGGCGAGTGCGTCCAGGAGGCTTCGCAGAGAAAGACGTCGGCGTCCCGGGCCAACTCGACGAGCTGGTCGCAGACGCCGGTATCACCGCTGTAGACGAACGAGGCACCGGTCGAATCGGTGATCCTCATGCCGTAGGACTCCGTCGGGTGGGCCACCACCCGCGGCGTCACCGTGAGCGACCCGAACGTGACCGGTTCGCCGTCGACCCAGTGCCGAATGTCGAAAATGTCTGAGCAGTCGTCGATTTCGCCGCCGTACGGCGACGACGCAGCCCCCAATCGGGACCAGGTGTCGCCGGGGCCGTACAACAACGCCTTACCGTCCGGGCGCGACGGGTGGTATCGCCGCCACACGAACAGGCCGGGCAAATCCAAGCAGTGATCCGCGTGCAGATGCGTCAAGAGCACGTGCACGGAGGCGGGATCGGCATAGCGCTGAAGCGCGCCCAGCACACCCCCGCCGAAGTCGAGGACCAACGGCGGAGTGTCCGGTGCCCGGAGCAGATAACCCGACGCGGGCGAATCCGGCCCCACTACGCTGCCCGAGCAGCCGAGCACGGTTATTCGCACGGACACTACTGTGCCATGCCCGATACGACCGTGACGAAAACATCGCCGCATTCGTGTGATGAGAATCTCGTCGGCACGCTAGTCGATCCGCAGGTGGTGAACGGGTTGCACACCGGTGACCGCGGGGCCCAGGAATCGCGCCGCCAACTTGGTGAATGCCTCGGGGTCGCCGGTGGCTTCGAAGACCCGGGTCGCGGGCGCCGCGTCATGCGGGCGCAGCAGGTCGCGCTCGGTGAGCACCCGAAGCACTTCCTTTGCGGTTTCCTCGGCGCTCGACACCAGCGTCACGTCGTCACCCATCGCCAGCTGGATCAGCCCGGACAGCAGCGGGTAGTGCGTGCATCCGAGCACGAGCGTGTCGACCTGGGCGCGCTGCAACGGCTCGAGGTAGCCCTCGGCCAGCCCGAGCACCTGACGGCCACTGGTCACGCCGCGCTCCACGAAGTCGACGAAGCGCGGGCAGGCCACGGCGGTGATCTCGGTGTCACGCGCGGCGGCAAACGCGTCCTGGTACGCGTGCGATGTGATGGTCGCCTGCGTGCCGATGACACCGATACGACCGGTGCGCGTCGTCGCCACGGCACGACGCACCGCCGGCAGGATCACCTCGACAACCGGTACGTCGTAGCGCTCGCGCGCGTCCCGCAGGCAAGCCGCGGACGCGGTGTTGCACGCGATCACCAACGTCTTGACGCCGCGCCCGACGAGGTCGTCCCCGATGGCCAACGCGTGCGCGCGGACCTCGGGAATGGTGAGCGGACCGTACGGCCCGTGGCCGGTGTCGCCGACGTAGATGATGTCCTCGTCGGGCAATTGGTCGATGATTGCCCGCGCTACGGTCAATCCCCCGACGCCGGAGTCGAAGATCCCGACGGGCGCCAACGGCGAGCTCATATCTTCGGACGCGGCGTGGCGGTGCCGGCTTTTCTCTTCGCGCGGGACTTGCGCTCCGGCGCGGACAACCAATATGCGGCGACGACGCCGGCGATCGCACCGCACAGGTGCCCCTGCCAGGACACGCCACCGCATCTGCCCAGGACCGGCATGGCGCCCAGCAGCACGCCGCCGTAGGCGAACAACACCACCAGCCCGATCACGATGTCGACGAACCTGCGCACGAAGATCCCGAACACGAGCAGGAAGGCCAGCCAGCCGAAGATCAGGCCGGAGGCCCCGATGTGATCGGTGGGCCCGCAGGAGCTGCCCAAGTCGCCGATGAGCCAGGTGCCGAATCCGCCCACGATCCACACGATCGCGGTGGCCCAGACGAAGCGGCTCAGTCCGGCCAGCGTCATCAGGAAACCCAGCACCAAGAGCGGAATCGTATTGGCCATCAGATGCTGCCAATTGGCGTGCAAGACCGGGGCGAAGACGATCCCCCACAGGCCGTCGGCCTCGAGGGGTCTGATGCCGTTGGCGTCCAGCGAATGCCGCGTCAGCTGGTCGATCAGCTCGATCAGGTAGAGCAGCGCGACGAAGGTCAGGATCGTGGCCCCGCCCACCATCCACCCGGGCCGCTTTGCCTGGGTCGCCGGTGTGCCGGGGTGTCCCGTGGTCTTACCCATAGCTGCAGGTTACCGGCGCGGACAGCGGTGAACTTCTCATCGGGCGAACGCCCCGGGCAACACGTCGCGGTAGGTCGGTATGCCCGCCACCGAGTCCGCGGCGAACACGCCGACCAGCACCGCGCGCGCCAGGCAGTCGGCCGCCGCGGCGCCGACCTCCGCGGCCAGCCGCATCTCCGGCGAAAACGAGGCGGGTGCGTCGGCCGCGGGTGGCACCTCTACCGCCCCGGTCGCCAACGCGAAGACAGTGTCGCCGTCGTACGGGGTGTGCGCCGGGCGGATGGCACGGGCCAGGCCGTCCTGCGCGGCGACGGCGATGCGCCGGCACGCGGCCGGGCTCAGCGCCGCGTCGGTTGCCACCACCCC
Source organism: Mycobacterium nebraskense (assembly GCF_002102255.1). Classification (GTDB taxonomy): domain Bacteria; phylum Actinomycetota; class Actinomycetes; order Mycobacteriales; family Mycobacteriaceae; genus Mycobacterium; species Mycobacterium nebraskense. Next base: position 91,756 of record NZ_LQPH01000122.1, on the reverse strand, counting down.
GATGACCGTGTTGAGCGGGTTCTCCAGCGGGCTCGCCGCGGTGGGCAACTGCGCGAAGGCGTCGACCTGCTCCGCCGGCGGTGGCCGCAGCCCGAACTCCTGGATCAGGTCCGCCATCCATGGCAGGCCGGTGGTCCGGTCGGCGACTTCGCCGGCGGAGTTCACCACCGCCACCGCGCCCACGGACACGCCGCACGGCAGCGCCGTCGCGGCCGTCCCGACACCACCCTTGAACACCCCGGCCCGCGCCCCGACGCCGGCGCCGACGCACCCGACGGCCGGCGGACCCTCGCCTCCGGTGGCGGCTTCGCAGGCCAGGTAGCCGAACTCGGCCGTCGGGCGACAGTCCCAGCCGCCGACCGGCAGATCGAAGATCACCGCCCCGGGCACGATGGGCACCACCCCGCCGTCCATCGCCACGCCGCGTTCTCGTTCTTCCAGCCAGCGCATGACGCCGTCGGCGGCGGCCAGACCGTAGGCGCTGCCGCCCGCGAGCAACACCGCGTCGACGTACCGGACGGTGTTGGCTGGATCCAGTAGGTCGGTCTCCCGGGTGCCGGGCGCGCCACCGCGGCAATCGACCGCGCCCACGGTCCCGGGCGGGGTCAGTACAACGGTGACGCCTCGGGCCCATCCGGCGCCCATGGTCGCATCGGGGTCGAGTCGATGATGGTGACCGACGCGGATGCCCCCGACGTCGGTAATGGCATTCATCCGGCCGGCTTTCCCATGAGCACCAGCACGAGGTATTCCTGCAAGACGGTCAGCCACTGGTACACGTCGAAGTGCACGGCCAGCGGGTGGTCGGCGGGCAGGCGCTCCGGCCCCTCCGGCCCGACCTCGAGCATGACTCCCAGCGTCAACCGGATGTCGTTGACCGCCGCGACCCAGGCGTTCGCGTCCTCCTCGGTCAGCTCGAACCGGCCGCCGTCACCCGGAACGGTGTCCAATAACCGCTGCGCGGCAAGGCGTTTGGCGTCGATGATCTCGGGCTCGTGCAGGCTGCGCAGCGCGGCGTTGAGGCTATCGGCGGCGTCGGGAGCCGACGGGTCGTTGGCGTCGTAGTGGAAGAAGTCGGGTAACAGCCGGCGCAGGGTCGGATCCTTCGGCGGATCACTGTTACCGGTCTTTATGCCGGTGATCTCCTCGAGTTCGTCTGCGGGCGAGGAAGATTCACGCTCATCGAGCAACCCGACCATGGCGGTCGCGAGGTTTCTCAGCAGGGCGGCCTCGTGAGACGCCAGGGCGGACCGAAAACGGGGACCGTCCGCGGTCTCGACGCGCTTCCATTTGCGCACAGGTGATCGCCGCGGCCCTCGAAGATCAGCGGTCCTGCTGCAGCGTCGCCCACAACCCGGCGGCATGCAGCTTGGACACGTCGACTTCCATGGACTCCCGGCTGCCGGCCGACACCACCGCCTTGCCTTCGTTGTGCACCTGCAACATCAGCTTGGTGGCGTGCGGCTCGCTGTAGCCGAACAACTTCTGGAATACATACGTCACGTAGGTCATCAGGTTGACCGGGTCATCCCACACGATCGTGACCCACGGACTCGTCGTGACGTCTACCGGAGCGGACTCGCGTTGTCCTGTAGTGCCCGGCTTGGTGGGCGCTGACATAACAACCATGGCCTACACGATACCGAGGGACCGGTGAGGTTTCCGAGCCCCTGATGGCAGCCGATACCGTTATGGAATGAACGACCCGGTCGTAACTGGGCTGCTTACCGACAAGTACGAGTTGACGATGCTGGCTGCGGCGCTGCGAGACGGCACCGCCAATCGCCCGACGACCTTCGAGTTGTTCGCGCGCCGGCTCCCGGAGGGCCGCCGTTACGGCGTGGTCTGCGGGACCGGCCGGCTGCTCGAAGCATTGCCCCAGTTCGGCTTCGACGACGAGGCGTGCGAGTTACTGGCGCAATTCCTCGATCCAGATGCGTTGCGGTACTTGCGCGATTTCCGGTTCCGCGGCGATATCGACGGCTACGCCGAGGGTGAGCTGTACTTCCCGGGCTCCCCGGTGCTGTCGGTGACCGGCACCTTTGCCGAATGTGTGGTGCTCGAGACGCTGGCGTTGTCGATCTTGAATCACGACACCGCGGTAGCGTCGGCAGCGGCGCGAATGGTGTCTGCGGCCAGGGGCCGTCCGTTGATCGAGATGGGATCACGGAGGACCCACGAACACGCCGCGGTTGCCGCCGCGCGCGCCGCCTATATCGCCGGCTTCACCGCATCCTCCAACCTCGAGGCGCAGCGCCGATACGGAATCCCCGCGGAGGGCACCTCGGCGCACGCGTTCACCATGCTGCACGCGAGCGAGGAACCCGCTGAAGTGACCGAACTGGCCGCATTCCGCGCCCAGGTCGACGCGCTCGGCGTTGACACCACGCTGCTGGTGGACACCTATGACGTGACGACCGGTGTGGCCAATGCCGTGGCCGCCGCCGGGAAGTCGCTCGGTGCGGTCCGCATCGACTCCGGCGAGCTGGGCGTGCTGACCCGCCAAGTCCGCGAGCAGCTCGACCGGTTGGGAGCCACCAGGACCCGCATCGTGGTCTCCGGTGACCTTGACGAGTTCTCTATCGCCGCGCTGGGTGCCGAACCGGTGGACAGTTATGGCGTCGGCACGTCGCTCGTGACGGGGTCGGGCGCACCGACGGCGAACATGGTCTACAAACTGGTCGAAGTGGACGGGATGCCGGTGCAAAAGCGCAGCAGCCACAAGGAAACCCGCGGCGGCCGCAAGGAGGCGCTGCGCCTCACGCGTACGTCCGGCACCGTCACCGAGGAGGTGGTCTATCCGGTGGGCCGCCGGCCCACGGTCAGCGAGCCGTCTCGGGTGTTGACCGTCCCGCTGGTCAGCGGCGGCGAAGTGGTGTCCAAACCGAATGTGGCCGCGGCACGCGAGCTGGTAGCTTCCGGGCTGCGCAGTCTGCCGTGGGAGGGTTTGAACCTGTCGCAGGGCGAGCCCGCGATCCCGACGACGCTGATCCCCGCCGGCCGCCGATAGCACCGCAGAGCAGAAGAGGGTAACCACGTCCGAAGTGTCCGTGCCCGAGTTGCTGGCCGTCGCCGTGGCCGCGCTCGGCGGCAGCGAGCGCCACGGCCAGCTCGAGATGGCCAACGCCGTCGCACAGGCGTTCGCAACCGGTGAGCATCTCGTCGTGCAGGCCGGTACCGGCACCGGAAAGTCACTGGCCTACCTGGTGCCCGCGATCGTCCGCGCCATCGATGACGACTCACCCGTCGTCGTGTCCACGGCCACCATCGCGCTGCAGCGGCAGCTCGTCGATCGCGATCTGCCCAGGCTGATCGACTCGATCGCCGACGCCCTGCCGCGCCGCCCGCAGTTCGCGCTGCTCAAAGGACGCCGAAACTATCTGTGCCTGAACAAGATTCACAATGGCGGGGCCGAGACCGAAGAAGACGCTGGCGACAGACCGCAGGAGGAGCTCTTCGATCCGATGGCGGCCACCGCCCTGGGCCGCGACGTCCAACGGCTCACCGCCTGGGCGTCGACGACCGAGTCCGGCGACCGCGACGACCTGAAACCCGGTGTGCCAGAACGATCCTGGTCCCAGGTCAGCGTTTCGGCCCGGGAATGCCTGGGCGTTGCCCGCTGCCCGTTTGGCTCCGAGTGCTTCTCCGAACGGGCGCGCGGCCGGGCCGGCGCGGCCGACATCGTGGTCACCAACCACGCACTGCTTGCCATCGACGCCGTCGCCGACTCGTTGGTGCTTCCCGAACACGCGCTGCTGGTGGTGGACGAGGCTCACGAATTGGTCGACCGGGTGACGTCGGTGGCCACCGCGGAGCTGACGCCGGCCACCCTGGGCGTCGCGGCCCGGCGGATCGCAAGATTGGTGAATCCCGAACTGACCCAGCGGCTGGACGCAGCGACGGCCAACTTCGCCGCGGCGATCCATGACGCCATACCGGGCCGCATCGACCGCCTCGACGAGGAGCTGGCGACATACCTGACCGCCCTGCGCGACGCGGCGAGCGCGGCACGCTCGGCGATCGACACCACGAGCGACGCGAAAGCGGCCGCGGCACGCGCCGAAGCGGTAGCGGCACTGAGCGAGATATCCGATACCGCCTCTCGGGTCCTCACGTCGTTCGCCCCGGCAATTCCCGATCGCACCGACGTGGTCTGGCTCGATCACGAGGACAACCGGGGTTCGGTGCGGCCCGTGTTGCGGGTGGCGCCGCTGTCGGTCGCGGGCTTGCTGCGCAACGAGGTGTTTTCGCGTTCGACGACGGTGTTGACGTCGGCGACGCTGGCGATCGGCGGGTCCTTCGACGCCATGGCCGCGGCCTGGGGCCTGGCGGGAACGGACTCCGAGGAGCCCGCCGCCTGGCGGGGTATCGACGTCGGCTCGCCGTTCCACCACGCCAAGGCCGGAATCCTCTACGTCGCCGCCCACCTGCCACCACCGGGCCGGGACGGCACCGGGTCGGCCGAGCAGCTGACCGAAATCGCCGAGCTCATCACCGCGGCGGGTGGGCGAACCCTGGGGTTGTTCTCGTCGATGCGGGCCGCGCGGGCCGCCGCGGAGGCCATGCGCCAACGGTTGTCGACGCCGGTGCTGTGTCAGGGCGACGACAGCACCTCCGCGCTGGTCGAACAGTTCAGCGCCGAGCCGCAGACGTCTCTGTTCGGCACCCTGTCGCTGTGGCAGGGCGTCGACGTGCCGGGGCCGTCGCTGTCGCTGGTGCTGATCGACCGCATCCCGTTCCCGCGGCCCGACGACCCGCTGCTGGGCGCGCGGCAGCGCGCGGTGGCCGCGCGCGGCGGCAACGGCTTCATGGCCGTCTCCGCAAACCATGCCGCGCTGTTGCTGGCGCAGGGGTCGGGCCGGCTGCTGCGCCGCGTCACCGACCGCGGCGTCGTCGCGGTCCTCGACTCCCGGATGGTGACCGCCGGCTACGGCGGCTACCTGCGCGCCTCGCTGCCGCCGTTCTGGCAGACCGCCGACCCGGCGCAGGTCCGCGCCGCACTGGAGCGGCTGCGCACAACGTCGGAGGGCCTGCCCTCCTGAGGTCAGCGGGCCTCAGCGCGCCAGAGTGACCAGACCCAGCTCGGTGCTGCCGGCAAGCATCGGGTGGTGGGGCAGCACGCGCACCGTGTACCCGACCGCCCCCGCCAGCGGTAGCGACAGCGTCGTCGAGAACACCTGGTTGCCGCCTTCGGCGGTCCCGGTGTACGACATCTCGACGGTGATCGGGTCCAGCAGCGCGTCGCTGGCGTCCACCCTGCCCACCACCCCTTGGACCGTGACCTCGTCGGGCGCGAGCCCGGCCAGCGCCACGGTGGCGGTCAGGGTCAGCTTGGAGCCCAGCACGGGCGTGTCCGGCAGCCCGGTGCTGTCCACGTCGGTGATGGTGATCTTGGGCCATGCCTCTTCGGCGCGCCGCCGGTAGGCGGCCACCTCGCGCGCCGCGCCGAACTCACGGCCGTCCTCACCGTCCTCGGCGGGCCCCACGGTCCTGCGCAACGACTGGGCCGCGTGCGTGTAGTACTGCTCCACGTAGTCGCGCACCATGCGCGAAGCCAGCACCTTCGGGCCGAGCGTCTGCAAGGTGTGTCTCACCATCTCGATCCACCGTGGCGGCACTCCGTGTTCGTCACGTTCGTAGAACTTGGGCGCCACGGCCTGTTCCAGCAGGTCGTAGAGCGCGCTGGCTTCCAGGTCGTCCCGACGGCCCTCGTCCGCCAGGCCGTCGGCAGACGGTATCGCCCAACCGTTTTCGCCGTCGTACCATTCGTCCCACCAGCCATCGCGGATGGACAGGTTCAGCCCGCCGTTGAGCGCACTCTTCATTCCGGAGGTGCCACAGGCCTCCAGCGGCCGCAGCGGGTTGTTCAGCCAGACGTCGCACCCCCAGTACAGGTGCCGGGCCATGGACATGTCGTAGTCGGGCAGGAACGCGATGCGGTGCCGCACCTCCGGCCGATCGGCAAAGCGCACCACTTGCTGGATCAACGCTTTACCCCCGTCGTCGGCCGGGTGCGACTTCCCGGCGACGATCAGCTGAATCGGCCTGTCCTCATCGAGCAGCAGGCGTTCGAGCCGCTCGGGGTCGCGCAGCATCAGCGTCAACCGCTTGTACGTGGGCACCCGCCGGGCAAACCCAATGGTGAGCACGTTTGGATCGAAAGCCGTTGTTATCCAACATAATTCGGCGTCCGAGGCACCGCGTTCCAGCCATGACTTGCGCAGCCTTCGCCGGACGTCCTCGACCAGCAGCAAGCGGAGTTGGGAGCGGATCCACCAGAGATGGCCCGCATCAACCTGGTTCAGTCGCAGCCAGACACCGGGATCGCCGAACGAATCCGAGCCGGCCAGCTCACGCCCCAACTGCAACCATTGCGGCGCCGCCCAGGTGCGCGCGTGAACGCCATTGGTGATCGACCCGATCGGCACCTCACCCGCATCGAACCCGGGCCACAGCTCGTTGAACATGGCCCGACTCACCTCGCCGTGCAGCAGCGAGACTCCATTGGCCCGCTGCGCCAGCCGCAGACCCATGTGCGCCATGTTGAATTTGGTCGGATCGTCCTCGGCGCCGAGCGCGAGAATCCGGGCGGTCGGCACGCCCGGCAACAACGCGGGAGCGCTCTTGCCGCCGGTTTTCTCGCTTTTCTTACCGGGATCGTGCTCGACATGCCCGTCGAAGTAGAGCTGCACCATGTCGATCGGGAACCGGTCGATACCGGCGGGCACCGGAGTGTGGGTGGTGAACACGGTGCTGGATCGCACGACGGCCAGCGCGGTGTCGAAGTCCAATCCGGCATCGGTCATCAGCTCGCGGATGCGTTCGGCTCCGAGGAACCCGGCGTGCCCCTCGTTCATGTGGAACACCTCGGGCGCGGGCAGCCCTCCGATGGCGGTGAACGCGCGGATCGCCCGCACCCCGCCGATGCCGGCCAGCAGCTCCTGCCTCATCCGGTGCTCCTGGTCACCGCCGTACAGCCGGTCGGTGATGCTCCGCAGGTCGTGCTCGTTCTCGGGGACGTCGGAATCGAGCAGGAGCAGCGGAACCCGGCCCACCTGCGCGACCCAGATCCGCGCATGCAGCTGGGCGGAGTCGGGAAGCGTCAGCTCGACCAGCACGGGATCGCCAGCGGCGTCGGTGAGTAGCCGCAACGGCAGCCCCTGCGGATCCAGCGACGGGTACGTCTCGTTTTGCCAGCCGTCCGCGGTCAGCGACTGGCGGAAATACCCGGACCTGTAGTAGAGGCCCACGGCCACCAGCGGCACCCCAAGATCGGAGGCCGACTTCAGGTGGTCCCCGGCGAGGATGCCCAGACCGCCCGAGTAATTGGGCAGCACCTCGGCCACGCCGAACTCCATTGAGAAATAGGCGATGGCCGTCGGCATCGCCATACCTTCGGCTTGCTGCTGCTGGTACCACAGCGGACGGCTCAGGTAATCGTTCAGGTCGGCGGCCAACTGATCGAGCCGGCCAAGGAACGTCCCGTCGAGCGCCAACTCATCGAGCCGTGCCGGATTCACCGCGCCCAGCAACGCCACCGGATCAGAGCCGCACCGTTCCCACAGGTCCACGTCGACGGTCGCAAACAAGTCCTGGGTCGGCTTGTCCCATGACCATCGCAAGTTGGTCGACAGCTGGTCCAGCGCGGCCAGTCGTTCGGGAAGGTGCGCACGGACGGTAAAGCGGCGGAGGGCTTTCACGCGTCCTTACCTTACTGAGGATTTCGCCCCGCGCACGGCGGCGGTGAAGACCGCTTTTCCCGCCAAGGGTGTGGCCGGACACTAGGGTGGGTATCGGTTAGTTATTGGGGCCGCAACGGTGCTTCCCCGCAGAGGAAGTTCCCCACGACAGGAAGTTTCGCCAGACGAGAGGCATTCCGCGACGGAGCACACCGCGGTTTGGCCGCACACAATCGGAACGGAGTGTTGTGCCTGGTCGTGTCGAGATCGATAACGTCCAACCCGTCGTCTCCTGCGGCGCGTACCCCGCCAAGGCCGTGGTCGGTGAGACCATCCCGGTCAGCGCGGCGGTATGGCGGGAAGGCCACGAGGCTGTCGCGGCGACCCTGGTCGTGCGCTATCTCGGGCCGCATTATCCGCAACCAATGGAAACCCGCCGAATCAAAGCGGTTCAGGCTCCCGTAAAGGTCGCAACCGACGTCGACGGCGGTGTGGACCGGCAACGGATCAAGCCGCTGCTGCTGCCGATGACGATGGGCCTCGAGCCTTACGTCTTCCACGGGCAATTCACGCCCGACCGGGTCGGGCTGTGGACCTTCAGGGTCGACGGCTGGGGTGACCCGATCCACTCCTGGCGGCACGGCGTGGTTGCCAAGCTCGAGGCCGGCCAGGGCGAGACGGAACTGTCCAACGACCTCCTGCTCGGGGCCGCGCTGTTCGAGCGCGCCGCCACGGGGGTGCCGCGCGCGCTGCGCGACCCGCTGCTGGCGGCCGCCGCGGCGTTGCGGAGCGCCGGGGACCCGGTCACCCGCACCGCGTTGGCACTGGCGCCGGAAATCGACGAAATCCTGGCCGAGTATCCGTTGCGCGACCTGGTCACCCGCGGCGATCAATACGGAGTCTGGGTGGACCGCCCGCTGGCCCGCTTCGGTTCCTGGTATGAGATGTTTCCCCGCTCGACCGGCGGGTGGGACGCCAAGGGCAAGCCGGTGCACGGCACGTTCGCCACGGCGGCCGCCCAGCTTCCGCGCATCGCGGCAATGGGATTCGACGTCGTGTATCTGCCGCCGATCCATCCGATCGGCAAGGTACATCGCAAGGGCCGCAACAACTCTCCCACCGCCGCCCCCGGAGATGTGGGTTCTCCGTGGGCAATTGGCAGCGACGAGGGCGGCCATGATGCCGTCCACCCGGACCTGGGCACCATCGAGGACTTCGACGCCTTTGTTGCCGCGGCGCGCGAGCTGGGCATGGAGGTGTCGCTGGACCTGGCGTTGCAGTGCGCGCCGGACCATCCGTGGGCGCGCGATCATCGCGAGTGGTTCACCGAATTGCCCGACGGCACGATCGCCTACGCGGAGAACCCGCCCAAGAAATACCAGGACATCTATCCGCTCAACTTCGACAACGACCCGGCAGGCCTCTACGACGAAGTGCTACGGGTCGTCCGGCACTGGATGGACCACGGCATCAAGTTCTTTCGGGTCGACAACCCGCACACCAAGCCGCCGAACTTCTGGGCGTGGCTGATCGCCCAAGCGAAGAGCATCGACCCCGATGTGCTTTTCCTCTCGGAGGCCTTCACCCCGCCGGCCCGCCAGTACGGGCTGGCAAAGCTCGGATTCACGCAGTCCTACAGCTACTTCACCTGGCGCACGGCGAAGTGGGAACTGACCGAGTTCGGCAATGACATCGCCGCGCTCGCCGACTTCCGCCGACCGAACCTGTTCGTGAACACACCCGACATCCTGCACGCCATCCTGCAGCACAACGGGCCCGGGATGTTCGCCATCCGCGCGGTGCTGGCGGCGACCATGGGCCCCGCCTGGGGCGTGTACTCGGGCTATGAGCTGTTCGAGCACCGTGCGGTGCGGGAGGGCAGCGAGGAATATCTGGACTCCGAAAAGTACCAATTGCGGCCTCGTGATTTCGCGGGTGCTCTGGCGGAGGGGCGGTCGCTCGAGCCGTTCATCACGCTGCTCAACTCGATCCGCCGGCTGCATCCCGCGCTGCAGCAGTTGCGCACCATTCATTTCCACGCCGTGGACAACGATGCACTGCTCGCCTACAGCAAGTTCGACCCGGCGACCGGCGACTGCGTACTGGTGGTGGTGACGCTAAACGCGTACGACCCCGAGGAAGCCACGCTGTTTTTGGATATGGCGGCTTTGGGTATGGAGCCTTATGAGCGTTTCTGGGTGCGCGATGAAATCACCGGCCAGGAATTCCAATGGGGGCAAGCAAATTACGTTCGCATCGACCCTGCGCGAGCGGTGGCGCATGTCATCAACATGCCACTCATACCGTATGAGTCTCGAATGACGTTGCTGCGCAGGCGATGAAACGGACCGGAGGTGAAAAGGACATGAGCCAAGCCGACCAACTCGCCAGGACGCACCTGGCGCCCGATCCGGCCGACCTATCGCGCCTGCTGGCTGGCACGCACTACAACCCGCACGGCATACTGGGGGCCCACGAGTACTCCGACCACACCGTCGTCCGGGCGTTCCGCCCGCATGCGGCCGAGGTTGTCGCGCTCGTCGGCGAGGACAGGTATCCGCTGCAGCACGTCGAATCCGGCCTGTTCGCCGCGGCATTGCCGTTCGTCAACCTGATCGACTACCGGCTGGAAGTGAAATACGAGGGGTCCGACCCATACACGGTCGCCGACGCCTACCGGTTTCTGCCCACCCTGGGCGAGGTCGACCTCTTCCTGTTCGGCGAGGGTCGTCATGAGCGCCTCTGGGAAGTCCTTGGCGCGCACCCTCGCTCGTTCACCACAGCCGATGGTGTCGTCAACGGGGTGTCGTTCGCGGTGTGGGCGCCCAACGCCAAGGGCGTCAGCCTGATCGGCGAGTTCAACGGCTGGACCGGCAGCGACGCTCCGATGCGGTCGCTGGGCTCCTCCGGAGTGTGGGAGCTGTTCTGGCCCGACTTCCCCGCGGACGGCCTGTACAAGTTCCGCGTGCATGGCGCCGACGGCGTGGTGACCGAGCGGGCCGATCCCATGGCCTTCGCCACCGAGGTGCCGCCGCACACCGCCTCCCGCGTGACGCGCAGCAAATACACCTGGCAGGACGCCGAGTGGATGCAGCAGCGCGCCCAACGCAATCCGGTGTTCGAGCCGATGAGTACCTACGAGGTTCACCTCGGTTCGTGGCGCCCCGGACTCGGCTACCGGCAGCTTGCCGAGGACTTGACCAATTACGTGGTGGAGCACGGGTTCACCCACGTCGAGTTGCTTCCCGTCGCCGAGCACCCGTTCGCCGGATCGTGGGGCTACCAGGTGACGTCGTACTACGCGCCGACATCGCGGTTCGGCACGCCCGACGAATTCCGGGCGCTGGTTGATGCGCTGCACGACGCCGGCATCGGCGTCATCGTGGACTGGGTGCCGGCGCACTTCCCGAAGGACGCCTGGGCGCTGGGACGGTTCGACGGCACCCCGCTGTACGAACACTCCGACCCCAAAAGGGGCGAGCAACTCGACTGGGGCACTTACGTATTCGACTTCGGCCGGAACGAGGTGCGTAACTTCCTGGTGGCCAACGCGCTGTATTGGCTCGAGGAGTACCACGTCGACGGGTTACGGGTGGACGCGGTTGCTTCCATGCTGTACCTGGACTACTCGCGCCCCGAGGGCGGCTGGACACCGAACATCTACGGCGGGCGCGAGAACCTGGAGGCCGTGCAGTTCCTCCAGGAGATGAACGCCACGGTGCACAAGTCGGCCCCCGGCATCGTCACCATCGCCGAGGAGTCGACGTCGTGGCCCGGGGTCACGCGTCCGACAAACCTTGGTGGCCTGGGTTTTTCGATGAAGTGGAACATGGGCTGGATGCACGACACGCTCGACTACATCAGCCGCGACCCGATCTACCGCAGCTACCACCACGGCGAGATGACGTTCTCGATGCTCTACGCGTTCAGCGAGAACTACGTGCTGCCGATCAGTCACGACGAGGTGGTGCACGGCAAGGGCACGCTGTGGGGGCGGATGCCGGGCAACAACCACGTCAAGGCCGCCGGGCTGCGCAGCCTGCTCGCCTACCAGTGGGCACATCCCGGCAAGCAATTGCTGTTCATGGGCCAGGAGTTCGGCCAGCGCGCCGAGTGGTCCGAGGAATACGGCCTGGATTGGTGGCAGCTCGACGAGCAAGGGTTCTCGAACGGCGTCCTGCGTCTGGTGCGCGACATCAATGACATCTACCGCAGCCACCCGGCGCTGTGGAGCCAGGACACCATCCCCGACGGTTACTCCTGGATCGACGCCAACGACTCGGCCAACAACGTGTTGAGCTTCCTGCGGTATGGCAGCGACGGCTCGGTCATGGCCTGTGTGTTCAACTTCGCGGGCAACGAGCACAGCGGCTACCGGCTCGGCCTGCCATCCGCCGGCCGCTGGCGCGAGGTGCTCAACACCGACGCCACCGACTACAACGGCACCGGGATCGGCAACATGGGCGGCGTCGATGCCACCGAGGACCCGTGGCATGGCCGGCCCGCATCGGCGGTGCTGGTGCTGCCCCCCAACTCGGCCCTGTGGCTGGAGCCTGAGTAGACCCCTTGCCGCGAGCAGACGCAAAATCGCTCTGCAACACCAGGATCTGTGCGATTGTGCGTCTGCTCGCCGACCGAGAACCTCAGTAGAGCGCGTTGGCGAGGTTGCGTCGTCCGGCGATGACCTCGGGGTCTGCGGGATCGAACAATTCGAAAAGCTCGATCAACCGGGTGCGTACCCGGGTGCGCTCGTCCCCCGATGTGCTGCGCACCAAGGCAATCAGGCGCTCGAAGGCCGCACTCACGTCCTGGTTGAGGATTTGCGCGTCGGCAGCCGCGAAGGCCGCATCGATGTCGCCCGGTGCAACGTCGGCGGCGGCGAGGGCGTCCGGTGGATGGGCGGTTGCGCGCATGAGGAAGTCGATCTGCCGGATCGCGCCCTTTGCTTCGGCACTGCCCGGATTGGCGTCCAGTATCGCCTGATACGACCCTCTGGCCACCTCAAAATCACCCGTCTCGAGCTGTTCGCGGGCCGCGGCCAGCTCGGGGTCGACCTCGTCGGGAGCCGCGGAATCGCTTGGGCCCCTGAGTTTCCCGGCTGTCGCGGACAGAAGCGAGTCCACCCAGCCCCGCAATTGGTCAGGCGGCTGGATGCCTTGAAAGCTGGACAGCGGCTGCCCGGCGGCCAGAGCCACGACGGTCGGCACCGCATCGACACCGAATATCTGGGCCACCCTGGGCGCCACGTCGACGTTGACGGTCGCCAGGGACCATTTGCCGTTGTCCTCGGCAGCCAAGCCGGACAGGATATCGACGAGCTGGACACACGCGTCGCTGCGCGGTGACCACAGCAGCACCACGACGGGCACTTCTTCCGACCGCAGCAGGACTTCAGTCTCGAAATTGGCCTCGGTGATCGCGGAAACTCCGGGACCGCCCTCGCCGGCCGTTACGCCGCCGCCGGGCCCACCGGGCGGCGGCTGCTGGGCCCGCTGCTTGAGACCGGACAGGTCGACCGCGCCAGCCAGCGCGGGGCCGATCGAGGGTCGCGGACGCGTCACGTGGTCAAGTTTGTCATGCGCGTCGGTGACCCATCCACCCGGTGGCGCGCACGCCAGGACGCCGCTTGCCGGGCCGGCAATCGCCCCAACAGCGGCCCGCGAGCGGGCCATATGACGAAGATCACAAAAATTCCCGTGTGTGTTGCGCCAGCAACCTCACGACGGCGTCAGCGCGATCCGGTTGAGTCCGGCTAGTTTGCCCGAAGGATCAGCGCGTCGCCCTGCCCACCGGCCCCGCACAGGGCCGCAACGGCGTAACCGGAGCCGCGGCGGGCCAGTTCCAGGGCCGCATGCAGCGTGATCCGTGCGCCCGACATGCCGATCGGATGCCCGACGGCGATCGCACCACCGTTGACATTGACGATTTTGGGATCCAGCCCGAGTTCGCGGGTCGAGGCCAGCGCGACCGCCGAGAACGCCTCGTTGATTTCCACGACGTCGAGCTGGTCGGCGGAGATGCCCTCGCGGCTGAGCGCTTTCTTGATCGCGTTGGCCGGCTGCGACTGCAGGGTGGAGTCCGGTCCGGCCACGACACCGTGCGCGCCGATTTCGACCAGCCAGGTCAGCCCCAGCTCCTGCGCCCTGGCCTTGTTCATCACCACCACGGCCGCCGCCCCGTCGGAGATCTGCGACGCCGAACCGGCGGTGATGGTGCCATCGCGACGGAAGGCCGGTTTGAGGCCGGCCAGGGACTCGGCGGTGGTGTTGGCGCGAATCCCCTCGTCCTCGGTGAACTGCAGCGGATCACCCTTGCGCTGCGGGATGTTGACGGGCACCACTTCGTCGGCGAAGACGCCGTCCTTCCACGCCGCGGCCGCCTTCTGATGCGACCGCGCAGCGAACTCGTCCTGCTCCTGGCGGGTGAATTTGTCCGCGTCGTTCCGCTGCTCGGTGAGCGCGCCCATCGGCTGGTCGGTGAAGACGTCGTGCAGGCCGTCGTAGGCCAAGTGGTCCAGCACCGTCACGTCGCCATACTTGTAGCCCGCCCGGCTGTCCATCAGCAAATGAGGCGCTTTGGTCATGGACTCCTGCCCACCGGCCACCACGACGTCGAACTCCCCGGCACGAATGAGCTGGTCAGCGAGCGCAATGGCGTCGATGCCCGACAGGCACATCTTGTTGATGGTCAGCGCCGGAACATCCCAGCCGATGCCGGCCGCTACGGCCGCCTGGCGCGCGGGCATCTGGCCGGCCCCGGCCGTCAACACCTGGCCCATGATCACGTACTCGACCGCCGACGCGGGTACGTTGGCCTTCTCCAGCGCACCGGCGATCGCGATGGCACCCAGATCGCTGGCCGAAAAATCCTTCAGCGAACCCATCAACTTGCCGATCGGCGTCCGCGCTCCAGCAACGATCACTGACGTCGTCATGACAATCTCCTCAGGCCTACTAAGGCGCTCCCGGACGGCCGATTCGGACTCCTGGAGAAGCGCAATCTTTGCCGCCAGGTTACCTTTATGTGATGACGACCGATCAAGTTGACGCCCGTCAGGTCCTGGCCAGCGCGCTGGTGACGGCGATCGATCACGTCGGCATCGCAGTCGCCGACCTGGACGCGGCAATCGCCTGGTATCACGACCACCTCGGCATGGTCCTGGTGCACGAGGAAGTCAACGAGGAGCAGGGAATCCGCGAGGCCATGCTGGCCGTGCGCGGCGCCCCGGCCGGTACCGCGCAGATCCAGCTGATGGCCCCGTTCGACGAGTCCTCGACCATCGCCAAGTTCCTCGACAAGCGCGGGCCCGGCATCCAGCAGATGGCGGTTCGCGTGAGCGACCTCGACAGCGTGATCGAGCACCTCCGCTCCCAGGGCATCCGGCTCATCTACGAGGCGCCCCGCCGCGGCACGGCAAACTCGCGGATCAACTTCATCCACCCCAAGGACGCCGGCGGAGTTCTCATCGAGCTGGTCGAACCGGCCGCCTGAGACCCGGCCGATCACGACCACTTCCTGGTCGGGCCGCGCGTGGAGCGGTGGGTCCAGCACGGGCCATGCCAATGCCGCCGATCGTCTGCTCCCCCGAGGGTCGGATCGGCCGGCCACACCACCAGATGTGCGGTGCCCACACGTATTTCGTGGTCACAACCGGGACAACGGTAGGTCTTGACCGCGCGGGCCCCCGGTACGGGACGGACTTCGTACTCGTGGCCGTCGGGGCCGATCTCCACCCGGCGCGGCACCGGTGGCGGCAATGACTGCCGCTGCCGACGGGGCGGTGTGCGGCGCCGAGCCATACCGCCAGCCTAGCCGCGCAGCTCAGAAAAGCCGGTATTCGTCGCTGTCCATCCCACGCATCTTGTCGTAATCCAGTGTGATGCAACGGATCCCGCGGTCGGCAGCCAGGGTGCGCGCTTGCGGCTTGATCTGCTGGGCCGCGAACACTCCCTTCACCGGGGCGAGCACGCTGTCGCGGTTGAGCAATTCGAGGTAGCGGGTGAGCTGCTCGACGCCGTCGATCTCGCCTCGCCGTTTGATCTCCACCGCGACGGAACCGCCTTGCTCGTCGCGGCAGAGCAGGTCGACGGGCCCGATGGCGGTCATGTATTCGCGACGAACCAGCGTGTAGCCCTCGCCGAGCAGTTGCACGTGCTCGGCGAGCAACGCCTGCAGGTGGGCTTCGACGCCGTCCTTGACCAGCCCGGGGTCAACGCCCAGATCGTGGCTGGTGTCGTGCTCGACTTCCTCGACGGTGATGCGCAGCTGTTCGCCGGCCTTGTTCTGCACCACCCACACGGGCGCCTGATCACCGGGTTCCTCGGTCAGCCAGCAGGGCGGACTCATCCAATTCAGCGGCTTGTAGGCGCGGTCGTCGGCGTGCACGCTGATCGATCCGTCGGCCTTGAACAGCAGCAGCCTGCGGGCCGACGGAAGATGCGCGGTGAGCCGGCCGACATAGTCGACAGTGCATTGGGCGATCACTAGACGCACCCGACTCACCTTAGAGCGTGGCCGACAAATTAGGCTGACGCCACCATGTCGGCCAACCAGAGCTTGGCAAAACGCATCGGCCGGGTGCTCGAGACGGTCACCCGTCAGAGCGGCCGGCTACCGGAAACGCCCGCGTATGGCTCCCTGCTGCTGGGACGGGTCTCCGAAAGCCAACGACGTCGCCGCATCCGCATCCAGATCATTTTGACCGTGCTGGTCCTGGGCGCGAACTTGCTCGGCATCGCCGTCGCGCTGCTGTTGGTGATAGTCGCCATTCCCCAGCCGAGCATCTTCCATGACGCGCCGGCCTGGATTACGTTCGGGGCTTCACCGGCCTACATCGTGTTGGCCCTGGCGGTGGGCACGTATTGGATCACCCGCCGGACGGTGCTCTCGTTGCGCTGGGCGATCGAGGAGCGCCCGCCGACTGCCGAAGACGAGCGCAACACCTTCCTGGCCCCGTGGCGACTCGCGATGTATGACCTCATCCTGTGGGGTATCGGGACGGTGCTGTACACGACGCTGTACGGTCTGGCCAACACAGTGTTCATCCCGCGGTTCCTCCTCGTGGTGAGCTTCTGCGGCGTTCTGGTCGCCACCGCCAGCTATCTGCTCGCCGAGTTCGCGCTGCGCCCGGTCGCCGCCCAGGCGCTGGAGGCGGGGCCGCCGCCACGGCGGTTGTCGGCCGGGATCATGGGCCGAACCATGGTGGTCTGGTTCCTGGGTTCCGGTGTGCCCGTTATCGGCATCGGCCTGCTGGCAATGTTTCAGATCCTGATGCGGAACCTGACCGAGACCGAGTTCGCGGTCGGCGTGCTGATCTTGTCGTTCGCCACCCTGATCTTCGGGTGCGTCCTGATGTGGATACTGGCGTGGCTGACGACGACACCGGTCCGGGTGGTCCGGGCGGCGCTGCGGCGCGTCGAGCGAGGTGATCTGCGGGGCGAACTCGTCGTTTTCGACGGCACCGAACTTGGTGAGCTGCAACGCGGTTTCAACACGATGGTCGACGGACTGCGCGAGCGCGAACGGGTTCGCGACCTCTTCGGCCGGCATGTCGGACGCGAGGTCGCGCTGGCCGCCGAACGCGAGCGACCGAAGCTGGGCGGCGAAGAACGCCATGTGGCAGTCGTATTCATCGACATCATCGAGTCGACCAAGCTGGTGACGAGCCGGCCCGCGGCAGAGATCGTGCAGTTGCTCAACCAATTCTTCGGCGTCGTGGTGGAAGAGGTGGACCGACACTGCGGGCTGGTCAACAAGTTTGAGGGTGATGCGACGCTGGCCGTGTTCGGGGCTCCGAATCGTCTCGAGCGTCCGGAAGAAGAGGCGCTGGCCGCCGCGCGCAGTATCGCCGAGCGGCTGAACAACGAAATGACGGAGTGCCAGGCCGGTATTGGCGTGGCGGCGGGGCAAGTCGTCGCCGGGAACGTCGGTGCCAGGGAGCGCTTCGAGTACACCGTCATCGGTGGGCCGGTCAACGAGGCCTCCCGCCTGTGCGAGCTCGCCAAGTCGTACCCGGGCCGGCTGCTTGCGACGGCCGACGCGCTGGAAGGCGCGAGCGAGAACGAGCGCGGCCATTGGTCTTTGGGCGAGACCCTGACCCTTCGCGGCCACGAGCGCCCCACTCGGCTCGCTTCGCCGTCCGAGGCCGCCGACCAGTCGGCCTGATGCGATCGATCTCCGATCTCAGTGGGTAAGGGGTTTTAAGGACATCGCCCCTTAAAGAGATTGGTGTTGACATGACCGGTAGCGCAACTGCCCGCCGTGTTTCGGTCGCTGCGGGGATCGCCGCGGCGATCGCCTTGAGCTCGTTGACCGCGGGCTGCGGCTCAGGCAACAACAACAAGAACCCGACGACTTCGACCGTCACCACCACTGTCACGACGCCGGCCAGCGTCACAACGACGGCCCCGGCGGCGACAACTCCTGCCGGACCGGGCGGTCCCGAAACCGGACCGGGTGGCGCCACGACCGCCGGACCGGGTGGTTCCGGAGCCGGTACCGGGCCCGGTGGGGCGAGCGCGGGTGTGCCGGGTGCCGGGGCTTCCGCCGGGCCCGGCGGCGCGGGCGCCTGCGCCGGCGGCATCTGCGCCGGAACCCCTCCCGGCCCGTAGCCGTCCAGCTATGACGTCGGGATCCCCGGCGTCATAGCGCCTGCTTGATCCGCCCACTCACTACCATGTCGGTTTTCCGCCAGTTTTGTCGGTTGGCGGGTGTAAGTCTTGAAGTGTGCATGACGACTTCGAACGCTGCTACCGCGCCGTCCAGTCCAAGGACGCCCGGTTCGACGGCTGGTTCGTCACGGCGGTACTGACCACCCGCATCTATTGCCGGCCGAGCTGCCCGGTGCGACCGCCGTTCGCTCGCAACGTGCGGTTTTATCCGACCGCCGCCGCCGCTCAGCGGGCGGGATTCCGGGCATGTAAGCGGTGTCGTCCCGACGCGTCTCCGGGTTCGCCGGAATGGAACGTGCGCGGTGACGTCGTTGCGCGGACGATGCGCCTGATCGCCGACGGCACCGTGGATCGCGAAGGCGTCGGCGGCCTGGCGGCCCACCTCGGTTACACCACCCGCCAGCTGGAGCGGCTGTTGCAGGCCGAGGTCGGCGCCGGCCCACTCGCGCTGGCCCGCGCCCAACGAGCGCAGACCGCCCGCCTGCTCGTCGAGACCACGGACCTGCCGTTCGGGGACATCGCGTTCGCGTCGGGGTTTTCCAGCATTCGCCAGTTCAACGACACCGTGCGCTTGGTGTTCGAGAACACACCGACGGAGCTGCGCCGGCGTGCAACGGATCCGTCCGGAGACTTGAAATCGGGAGCCGCTTCGGCTGGGACGGTCTCCCTTCGATTGCCGGTACGCACCCCGTTCGCCTATGAGGGTGTGTTCGGCCATCTGGCCGCCGGCACCGTGCCCGGCTGCGAGGAGGTCCGCGACGGTGCGTACCGACGCAGCCTGCGCCTTCCGTTCGGCAGCGCAGTCGTCAGTCTGAAACCGGCCCTCGATCATGTGCGCTGCGTGCTCGTGCTCGACGACTTTCGTGACCTGACGACGGCGATCGCCCGCTGCCGGCGCCTCCTGGATCTCGACGCCGACCCCGAAGCGGTGGACGACGCGCTGGCCGGTGACCCCCACCTGGGTTCCGTGGTGACAAAGGCTCCCGGACAACGCATTCCGCGCACCGTCGACGAGGCGGAGCTGGCCGTGCGGGCGGTACTGGGCCAACAGGTGTCGACCAAGGCGGCCAGAACCCACGCCGGCCGCCTGGCCGCGGCCTACGGGCAGCCGGTCGCGGACCCTGACGGCGGCCTGACCCATACTTTCCCGTCGGTGGAGCAGCTCGCGGAGATCGACCCCGTCCACTTGGCGGTCCCCAAGGCCCGGCAGCGGACGCTGAGCGCATTGGTTGCCGGCCTTGCCAACGGCAGTGTCGTCCTGGACAGCGGGAGCGACTGGGAGGCCGCCCGCAGACAATTGCTGGAACTGCCCGGAGTAGGTCCCTGGACCGCAGAGGTGATTGCGATGCGCGGCCTCGGAGACCCGGACGCCTTCCCGGCCACCGATCTTGGCCTTCGCCTGGCCGCGAAGCAGCTGGGCCTGCCGAGTGACGAACGGACCCTGGTCACGCACGGCGCCCGGTGGCGCCCCTGGCGCTCCTACGCCACCCAATACCTATGGACCACCCTCGAGCACCCGGTTAACCAATGGCCACCACAGGAGGTCGCATGATCGAGTACCGCACCATCGACAGCCCGATCGGGCCGCTGACCCTAGCCGGCCAGGACTCGGTTCTGACGATGCTTCGAATGGTCGACCAGACCTACGAACCGAGCCGCACCGGCTGGGCACCGAATCCGGCCGCATTCAACGAGGCCACCGAACAACTCGACGCCTATTTCGCGGGCGAATTAACCGAGTTCGATTTCGAATTCGATCTGCGCGGCTCCGAATTTCAGCGGCGAGTGTGGAAGGCGCTGATGACAATTCCATACGGCGAAACCAGATCGTACGGAGAAATCGCGGAACAGATCGGCGCTCCCGGTTCCGCACGCGCCGTGGGACTGGCGAACGGCCACAACCCCATCGCCATCGTCGTTCCCTGCCACCGCGTAATCGGCGCCAACGGGAGCCTTACCGGTTACGGTGGCGGTCTGGACCGAAAGCGCATCCTGCTCGCATTGGAGAAGAAACGCGCATCGGCGAATGCGGCTTTGACATTATTCGATTAGGAAATGCGCCGGCACGCAGTGAATGCAAAAACACCCCCGTTGCCGGGGGTGTTTTTGTGTATGTTCGGCGGTGTCCTACTTTTCCACCCGGATGGGCAGTATCATCGGCGCTGACAGGCTTAGCTTCCGGGTTCGGAATGGGACCGGGCGTTTCCCTGTCGCTGTGGCCGCCGTAACTCTATTTAAATTTGGTATCGGTGGGGGGTGTGGTATTCAGAGCGTCCAGCGACAAATAGTCACTGAAACTGAAAAGTGGTTGCGATTGTGTGTTGGTAAGTTTTCGGCCGGTTAGTGCCAGTTCCCTGCACTCATTACTGAGCTTCCAGGTCTGGCCTATCGAACCCGTGGTCTGCGGGGGGCCTTATCCCTCTAAAAGGGTGAGAAACCTGATCTTGGAGAAGGTTTCCCGCTTAGATGCTTTCAGCGGTTATCCTGTCCGAACGTGGCTATCCAGCGGTGCCCCTGGTGGGACAACTGGTATACCAGAGGTTCGTCCGTCCCGGTCCTCTCGTACTAGGGACAGGTTTCCTCAAGTTTCTGACGCGCGCGGCGGATAGAGACCGAACTGTCTCACGACGTTCTAAACCCAGCTCGCGTGCCGCTTTAATGGGCGAACAGCCCAACCCTTGGGACCTGCTCCAGCCCCAGGATGCGACGAGCCGACATCGAGGTGCCAAACCATCCCGTCGATATGGACTCTTGGGGAAGATCAGCCTGTTATCCCCGGGGTACCTTTTATCCGTTGAGCGACACCCCTTCCACTCAGAGGTGCCGGATCACTAGTCCCGACTTTCGTCCCTGCTTGACTTGTAAGTCTCGCAGTCAAGCTCCCTTGTGCACTTACACTCAACACCTGATTGCCGTCCAGGTTGAGGGAACCTTTGGGCGCCTCCGTTACATTTTAGGAGGCAACCGCCCCAGTTAAACTACCCGCCAGGCACTGTCCGTGAACCCGATAAGGGTTCGACGTTAGGTGTCCAATACGATCAGAGTGGTATTTCAACAACGACTCCGCCCCAACTAGCGTTGAGGTTTCACAGTCTCCCACCTATCCTACACAAACCGTACCGAACACCAATACCAAGTTGTAGTGAAGGTCCCGGGGTCTTTTCGTCCTGCCGCGCGTAACGAGCATCTTTACTCGTAGTGCAATTTCGCCGAGTCTATGGTTGAGACAGTTGGGAAGTCGTTACGCCATTCGTGCAGGTCGGAACTTACCCGACAAGGAATTTCGCTACCTTAGGATGGTTATAGTTACCACCGCCGTTTACTGGGGCTTAAATTCTCCGCTTCACCTTACGGTTAACGGGTCCTCTTAACCTTCCAGCACCGGGCAGGCGTCAGTCCGTATACATCGTCTTGCGACTTCGCACGGACCTGTGTTTTTAGTAAACAGTCGCTACCCACTGGTTTCTGCGGCCGAATCCCGCTCCCACCGCAAGGGTGTTCACGGTTTTCCGGCCCCCCTTCTCCCGAAGTTACGGGGGCATTTTGCCGAGTTCCTTAACCATAGTTATCTCGTACGCCTTGGTATGCTCTACCTGACCACCTGTGTCGGTTTGGGGTACGGGCCGTGTGTGTGCTCGCTAGAGGCTTTTCTTGGCAGCAGAGGATCACCGAATTCACCTCAATCGGCTATGCATCACCTCTCAGGATTAATGAGCGACGGATTTGCCTATCGCTCTCCCTACAGGCTTGCCCCAGTATTACCACTGACTGGTACGGCTACCTTCCTGCGTCACCCCATCGCTTGACTACTACCCACCCGGGTCCCACGCAGCCGGTAGTCCTCGCACCCCGAAGGGATTGATAGACCACCATTTGGGTGGTTAGCAGAATGGATTCGTCAGGGACGCCCAAACACGGGTACGGGAATATCAACCCGTTGTCCATCGACTACGCCTGTCGGCCTCGCCTTAGGTCCCGACTCACCCTGGGCGGACTGGCCTGGCCCAGGAACCCTTGGTCTTACGGCGGGCAAGGTTCTCACTTGCCTTATCGCTACTCATGCCTGCATTCTCACTCCCCCAAACTCCACCACCGGTTACCCGATGGCTTCGCTGCATGGGGGACGCTCCCCTACCCAACCTTGCGGTTGCCGCGGCTTCGGCGGTGTGCTTGAGCCCCGCTACATTATCGGCGCACAATCACTTGACCAGTGAGCTATTACGCACTCTTTCAAGGGTGGCTGCTTCTAAGCCAACCTCCTGGTTGTCTCTGCGACTGCACATCCTTTTCCACTTAGCACACGCTTAGGGGCCTTAGCCGGCGATCTGGGCTGTTTCCCTCTCGACGTACGGAGCTTATCCCCCGCCGTCTCACTGCCACGCTATACACCACGGCATTCGGAGTTTGGCTGACGTCAGTAACCTAGTAGGGCCCATCGGCCATCCAGTAGCTCTACCTCCGTGGTGAAACACGTAACGCTGCACCTAAATGCATTTCGGGGAGAACCAGCTATCACGGAGTTTGATTGGCCTTTCACCCCTACCCACAGCTCATCCCCTCAGTCTTCAACCTAAGTGGGTTCGGGCCTCCACGCGGTCTTACCCGCGCTTCACCCTGGCCATGGGTAGATCACTCCGCTTCGGGTCCAGAACACGCCACTACACCCCAAAGGGGATGCGCCCTATTCAGACTCGCTTTCGCTGCGGCTACCCCGCACGGGTTAACCTCGCGACGTGTCCCTGACTCGCAGGCTCATTCTTCAAAAGGCACGCCATCACCCCACAAGGAGGCTCTGACGGATTGTAGGCACACGGTTTCAGGTACTCTTTCACTCCCCTCCCGGGGTACTTTTCACCATTCCCTCACGGTACTAATCCGCTATCGGTCATCGAGAAGTATTTAGGCTTACCGGGTGGTCCCGGCAGATTCACAGCGGATTCCACGGGCCCGCTGCTACTCGGGAGTTGATACAAGGTAGGTGCCGGGTTTTCGCGTACCGGGCTCTCACCGTCTACGGCGGGCCGTCCCAGGCCACTTCCGCTAACCACGACACTTTCTGACTACCCCTCAGCCAGGTAGAGCTGAGACATATCAATCCCACAACCCCGCACACACAACCCCTACCCGGTTACCCATGCGTGCGGTTTAGCCTGTTCCGCGTTCGCTCGCCACTACTAACGGAATCACAATTGTTTTCTTCTCCTACGGGTACTGAGATGTTTCACTTCCCCGCGTTACCTCCCGCACCCTATATATTCAGATACGGGTAACACGACATCACTCGTGCTGGGTTTCCCCATTCGGAAATCCTCGGATCAATGCTAGGTTGACAGCTCCCCGAGGCATATCGCAGCCTCCCACGTCCTTCATCGGCTCTCGATGCCAAGGCATCCACCATGCGCCCTTAGACACTTACATACACACAAAAATCAAAAAAGAAATTACACATTTTAACGAAAACGCCACCGTTGCCGGCAACGCATCGTTTAGATGCTCGCAACCACTATCCAATACTCAAACACCACACCCCACCACCAAGATGGAGGGACACCACACGGACTGGCCGAGTGTTGTCTCAGGGCCCAATAGTGTGTCTGGCAATTATTTGCTGTTGTGCACCCGGCCCTCGCCCACTACAGGCGAGAACCCCTCACGGCTCGCACCCCACCAATTGGAGTGCTTTCGTGGTGCTCCTTAGAAAGGAGGTGATCCAGCCGCACCTTCCGGTACGGCTACCTTGTTACGACTTCGTCCCAATCGCCGATCCCACCTTCGACAGCTCCCTCCCAAGGGTTAGGCCACTGGCTTCGGGTGTTACCGACTTTCATGACGTGACGGGCGGTGTGTACAAGGCCCGGGAACGTATTCACCGCAGCGTTGCTGATCTGCGATTACTAGCGACTCCGACTTCACGGGGTCGAGTTGCAGACCCCGATCCGAACTGAGACCGGCTTTAAAAGGATTCGCTTAACCTTGCGGCATCGCAGCCCTTTGTACCGGCCATTGTAGCATGTGTGAAGCCCTGGACATAAGGGGCATGATGACTTGACGTCATCCCCACCTTCCTCCGAGTTGACCCCGGCAGTCTCTCACGAGTCCCCGGCATTACCCGCTGGCAACATGAGACGGGGGTTGCGCTCGTTGCGGGACTTAACCCAACATCTCACGACACGAGCTGACGACAGCCATGCACCACCTGCACACAGGCCACAAGGGAACGCCTATCTCTAGACGCGTCCTGTGCATGTCAAACCCAGGTAAGGTTCTTCGCGTTGCATCGAATTAATCCACATGCTCCGCCGCTTGTGCGGGCCCCCGTCAATTCCTTTGAGTTTTAGCCTTGCGGCCGTACTCCCCAGGCGGGGTACTTAATGCGTTAGCTACGGCACGGATCCCAAGGAAGGAAACCCACACCTAGTACCCACCGTTTACGGCGTGGACTACCAGGGTATCTAATCCTGTTCGCTCCCCACGCTTTCGCTCCTCAGCGTCAGTTACTGCCCAGAGACCCGCCTTCGCCACCGGTGTTCCTCCTGATATCTGCGCATTCCACCGCTACACCAGGAATTCCAGTCTCCCCTGCAGTACTCTAGTCTGCCCGTATCGCCCGCACGCTCACAGTTAAGCCGTGAGATTTCACGAACAACGCGACAAACCACCTACGAGCTCTTTACGCCCAGTAATTCCGGACAACGCTCGCACCCTACGTATTACCGCGGCTGCTGGCACGTAGTTGGCCGGTGCTTCTTCTCCACCTACCGTCAATCCGAGAAAACCCGGACCTTCGTCGATGGTGAAAGAGGTTTACAACCCGAAGGCCGTCATCCCCCACGCGGCGTCGCTGCATCAGGCTTGCGCCCATTGTGCAATATTCCCCACTGCTGCCTCCCGTAGGAGTCTGGGCCGTATCTCAGTCCCAGTGTGGCCGGACACCCTCTCAGGCCGGCTACCCGTCGTCGCCTTGGTAGGCCATCACCCCACCAACAAGCTGATAGGCCGCGGGCCCATCCCACACCGCAAAAGCTTTCCACCACAAGGCATGCGCCAAGTGGTCCTATTCGGTATTAGACCCAGTTTCCCAGGCTTATCCCGAAGTGCAGGGCAGATTACCCACGTGTTACTCACCCGTTCGCCACTCGAGTATCTCCGAAGAGACCTTTCCGTTCGACTTGCATGTGTTAAGCACGCCGCCAGCGTTCGTCCTGAGCCAGGATCAAACTCTCCAAACAAAAACTCCTCGCGAACGAGGTGAATTTACAATCAGAGAAAATCTGACCTAACAAAAAGACACCAAATAACTGGCATCAAAAGTTGCCATACCCACACACGGGGAGTGCTAGGTATGGCCAAAAAAACAACAACAAATAAAAAAGACCAAACACACTATTGAGTTCTCAAACAACACTTGTTTTCGCCCGTTTTGGGGCAACCCTGCCAGCTTAATACAAGTCCGGCAGTGGAGTCAACTCCCAGTCTTGGTCTTCAAAAGACCGTTTCGGGAGCAGCCGTGCCAGGCTAGTACCAATCCAGCGAGGGAGTCAAGGGCCCGGGGTGTCGGCCGCCTGGTGTGGCGACCGGCCCTGCGGGGCACTGACTTTGGTTACTCTACCCGCTCGATCTCCGCTCCCAAAATCGCCAGGTTCTCCACGAACAACGGATAGCCGCGATCAATGTGGAAAACGTCGTGAACCTCGGTGTCACCGTCGGCGACGAGGCCCGCCAACACCAGGCCGGCACCGGCCCGGATGTCCGAACACCACACGGGGGCGCTCGACAATTGCGGCAGACCTCGCACGACGGCGTGGTGGCCGTCGGTGCGGGCGTCGGCGCCCAACCGGATCATCTCTTCGACGAAACGGAAGCGCGCCTCGAAAACGTTTTCCGTGATCATCGACGTGCCGTCGGCGATCGACGCCAGGGCGATAGCCATCGGCTGCAGGTCAGTCGGGAACCCGGGGAACGGCAGCGTTGCGACGTTGACGGCCTTGGGGCGCTCGTACTGGGTGATCCGAAAGCTGTTGTCCGTTTGGGTGACCGTTGCGCCGGCGTCGTGCAGCTTGTGCAGCACCACCTGCAGGTGGGCCGGGTCGGCGCCTGTCACCGAGATGTCGCCCCTGGTCATCGCGGCGGCGATGCCCCAGGTGGCGGCGACGATGCGGTCCCCGATCACGCGGTGCTCGGTGGGGTATAACCGCGGGACACCGGTGATGGTCATGGTCGGCGAGCCGGCACCTTCGACCTGCGCGCCCATCTGGTTCAGCATGGTGCACAGATCGACGACATCGGGTTCGCGCGCCGCATTGTGGATCGTGGTGACACCCTCGGCCAGGACCGCGGCCATCAGGATGTTCTCGGTGGCTCCCACCGAGGGAAATTCCAGCTGGATCTCCGCGCCGCGCAACGTGTCGGCGTGGGCGACCACGCAGCCGTGCTCGATGTTGCACTGCGCGCCCAGCTGGCGCAGCCCCGCCTGGTGCATGTCGAGGGGACGAGACCCGATCGCGTCGCCACCTGGGAGCGCGACCCTGGCTCGCTTGCACCGGCCGACCAGCGGTCCCAGCACGCAGACGGACGCGCGGAACTGCCGCACCGCCGCGAAGTCAGCGTCGTACTTGGGCTCATCGGGAGAGGTGATGCGGGCGACGTCGCCGTCGAGTTCGACGGTGGCGCCCAGGCCACGCAACACCTCGGCCATCAACGGCACATCAAGGATGTCGGGGCAATTGGTGATGGTGCTGGTGCCTTCGGCCAATAGCGTCGCGGCCATCAGCTTGAGCACGCTGTTCTTGGCGCCCCCGACTGCGACTTCGCCGGACAACCGGTTGCCGCCGGTCACCACGAATCGCTCAGCCACCTGCGTCAGTCTAGTGAAGCGGTATCGGCTTGTCAGTCAGCCGAGGCTCGGTCCTTCCATGCGCCGCAGTACCGTTTTGCTCATGGCGATACACCTGACCCGCATCTATACGCGAACCGGTGACGACGGCACGACGGGATTGAGTGACTTCTCACGGGTCTCCAAGAACGACCCCCGCCTGGTCGCCTACGCGGATTGCGACGAGGCCAACTCGGCGATCGGCGTCGCGATCGCCCTGGGTCAGCCCGACGAGGAAACGGCCGGGGTGCTGCGGCAGATTCAGAACGACCTGTTCGACGCCGGCGCGGATCTGTCGACCCCGGTGGTGGAAAACCCCCAATATCCCCCGCTGCGAGTCACCCAGCCCTACGTCGATCGGCTCGAGGGCTGGTGTGACAAATATAACGAGAACCTGCCGGCGCTGAATTCTTTTGTGCTCCCAGGCGGTTCGCCCTTGTCGGCGCTGCTGCACGTCGCCCGTACGATCGTCCGTCGAGCGGAACGCTCGGCGTGGGCGGCGGTCGATGCCGCGCCCCAGCAGATCAACGTCCTTCCGGCGAAATACTTGAACCGCCTCTCGGATCTGCTGTTCATCCTGGCGCGCGCGGCCAACCCCGACGGCGACGTACTTTGGAAACCAGGCGGCGGCGCACCGAACCCGAGTTAACCTGCGGCGCAAGACCTAAATGCTGCGACGACGAGCCCGCGGCGACGGGCGAGACTCCAGCCAAGACAGGAATGCCGTCAAAGCGCCCTTGTCCAGTGCGATCTCGTAACCGGTCCTACGGTCCTGCGTCGTGTCACGCAGCTCCAGCACGACGATCTCGTCGGTCATGATGTCGAATTCGTCGCCGCGCGGTGCACGCCGGGCCACGATCTCCACTCCCCGGCGGCTGAGCCGACGGTCCGGCCACAAACGCAGGCTGGAGAGCCGGTAGAACGCGGCCTCACCTCCGCGGTAACGAATCACGCCGTGACGCCAGCCGTGACCTCCGACCGCGGGAATGTCTCGCATGATCCCCGCCGTCCCGCCCTGGCGCAGTTTCCACAACCGATAGCTCAGCGCGACGACCGCGCCCGCTAGGACAACGACGAGCACGACCATGCCAATCATGGGCGCGCTCATCGGCGGTTAGTCGATCGCGCCGACGGCGCGCAACCTTGCGCGCCCCCTGGCGGCGACACGAGGATCGTCCGACTCAGAAGCCTCTCGGGCGGCGCTCTCGTCGATCTCCGACTCGAATTCGGCGGACTCGGCAAGAATGGTGACCGCTTCCTCGGTGACCGACAGAAAACCGCCGTCCACCGCGATCCGCAGATCGTCTTCGCCTTCTCGTTCGACGCGCACCATCGCGTCGTCGACCAACTGCGCTACCAGCGGGATGTGCCGCGGCAGGATGCCGATCTCGCCGACGGTGGTGCGGGTGAACAGGAAAGTCGCCTCGCCCGACCAGATCTTTCGGTCGACGGCGACTATCTCAACGTTCAATTCGGCCATGCCACAGCGCCTTTCGACTTAGCTCAGGAATCCAACTTGGCGCCGAAGCTTTCGGCTTTCTTGGCTAGGTCGTCGAGGCCACCGATCAAGAAGAACGCCTGCTCCGGTACGTGGTCGAAGTCGCCCCTAGTCAGTCGGTCGAACGCCTCGATGGTCTCCTTCACCGGCACCGTCGAACCCGGCTGGCCGGTGAACTGTTCGGCCGCCATCATGTTCTGCGAGAGGAAGCGCTCGATGCGCCGCGCGCGCTGAACGAGCTGCTTGTCCTCTTCGGACAACTCGTCGATACCCAGAATGGCGATGATGTCCTGCAGATCCTTGTACCGCTGCAGGATTCGGATGACTTCCTGCGCGACGCGGTAGTGCTCGTCACCGACGACACTGGGGTCCAGAATGGTCGAGCTCGAGGCCAGCGGGTCCACCGCGGGGAAGATGCCCTTGGAGAACACCGATCGCGACAGCTCGGTGGTGGCGTCCAGGTGCGCGAAGGTCGTCGCCGGCGCCGGGTCGGTGTAGTCGTCGGCGGGCACGTAAACCGCCTGCATCGACGTAATCGACCGACCACGCGTCGAGGTGATGCGCTCCTGCAGCTCGCCCATCTCGTCGGCCAGCGTGGGCTGGTACCCCACCGCGGACGGCATACGACCGAGCAGCGTGGACACCTCGGATCCGGCCTGGGTGAACCGGAAGATGTTGTCGATGAACAGCAGCACGTCCTGGCCCGCCTCATCGCGGAACCACTCGGCCATCGTCAGCGCAGAAAGCGCCACTCGCATACGGGTGCCGGGCGGTTCGTCCATCTGACCGAATACCAGCGCGGTGTCCTTGAGGACGTCGGCTTCCTGCAACTCGACCCAGAGGTCGTTGCCCTCACGGGTGCGCTCACCCACGCCAGCGAAAACCGAAGTACCCCCGAAGTTTCGGGCAATACGGTTGATCATCTCCTGGATCAGCACCGTCTTGCCCACGCCGGCACCGCCGAACAGCGCGATCTTGCCGCCACGCACGTACGGGGTGAGCAGGTCGACGACCTTCAGTCCGGTCTCGAGCATCTCGGTGCGTGGCTCGAGCTCTTCGAAGGCCGGCGGCTTGCGGTGAATCGACCAGTGCTCGAAGTCCTCGCCGTATCCCGGCTTGTCCAGGCAGGCTCCCAGCGCGTTGAAGACGTGACCCTTGACCTCTTGGCCGACCGGCACCGAGATCGGCTTGCCGCTGTCCGTCACCTCGACGCCGCGGACCAGGCCGTCGGTGGGCTGCATCGAAATGGTGCGAACCAGGCTGTCGCCGAGGTGCTGTGCGACCTCCAGCGTGAGGGTCTTCTTGAGCTCCTCGAACGTGATCTCCGCGTTGAGCGCGTTGAACAGCTCCGGCACGGAGCCGCGCGGGAACTCGACGTCAACCACGGGGCCGGTGATTCGTACCACGCGACCGCTGGTCTCGGAGTTGGAGGACTTGTCGGTCTTTTCGGTTGTTTCAGTAGTAGCAGCCATAATTTTTCGCTTCCTCGTGTGCTACTTAGCGTCGGCGAGTGCGTTTGCACCGCCGACGATTTCGCTGATCTCTTGGGTGATCTGGGCCTGCCGCTCGCGGTTCGCCATCAGCGTCAGCTCTTTGATCAGGTCGTCCGCGTTGTCGGTTGCGGACTTCATCGCCCTTTGCCGCGACGCCAGCTCCGACGCCGCCGATTCAAGTAACGCCGCGTAGACGCGGGTCGTCACATACCGCGGCAGCAGCGACCCGAAAAGCGTTGTCGCGTCCGGCTCGAACGAATAAAGCGTGTGGAGTTCCTCGGTGTCCTCGACGTACTCCACGACCAGCGGAGCAATCCGGTGAGCCACCGCCGCCTGCGACATCATCGACTTGAACTCCGAGTACACGATGTGCAGTTCGTCGACGCCCTGGTCGTCCTGTGACTGCTCGCTGTCGCCGGCCCCCTTCATGAAGGTCTCGACCAAAGTGTCAGCTATCTCCGCGGCGTTCTCGTATTGGGGCTGCTCCGAGAAACCCGTCCAAGACTCGGTGATGTCCCAGTTGCGGAACCTGAAGTAGTTCTGCCCCTTACGGCCCACCGTGTACACCACCGGTGTCTTG
Organism: Mycobacterium nebraskense; assembly: GCF_002102255.1. Classification (GTDB taxonomy): domain Bacteria; phylum Actinomycetota; class Actinomycetes; order Mycobacteriales; family Mycobacteriaceae; genus Mycobacterium; species Mycobacterium nebraskense. The sequence continues at coordinate 60,964 of NZ_LQPH01000122.1, read as the reverse complement.
CCTTCCTCCCGCAGCAAGGAGATCAACTCCTCGGAGCGACGGAAAATGCTGGAGTTGTACGCGCCGCACAAACCACGGTCGGATGAGACCACCAGGACGCCGGCCCGCTTGGGTTCTTCTCGCTCCACCAGTAACGGATGATCCAGAGCGGCTTCGGTGGCGAGAGTGGTGAGCATTGCGGTGATCTGGAACGCGTAAGGCCGCGCGGATTGCAGGCGAGCCTGCGCCTTGCCGATGCGCGATGTCGCGATCATCTCCTGGGCCTTGGTGATCTTTTTGATCGACCCAGCCGAGCGGATCCGCCCACGCAATTCACGAAGTGTGGCAGCCATCGGTTGCTACTTCTTCTCTTTCTTCTTCTCCGGCGCCGGCTTCTTCACCTTCACCGATTCCTTTTCCAGGTCCTCCTCGTCGAGCGGCTCGACGTGCTCATCGGGGACCACCGATCCGCCGCCCGCGGCCGCGAAGCCCTTCTTGAAGTGATTGATGATCTCGGTGAGCTGGTTCTCGCCTTCCTCCGAGAGCTTCTGGGTGTCGCGGATGCCGGCCAGGAATTTCTCCTCGGAGGCCCGCATGTGGTCCAGCAACTCGGTTTCGAAGCGCCTGACGTCCTCGACGGGCACGGAGTCCAGGTGCCCGCCGGTGCCCAGGAAAATCGAAACCACCTGCTCCTCAACCGGCATCGGCCGGTACTGCGGTTGCTTGAGCAGTTCGACCAGCCGCTCACCGCGTTCCAGCTGTGCCTTGGACGTGGCGTCCAGGTCCGAAGCGAAGGCCGCAAACGATTCCAATTCGCGGTACTGCGACAGGTCCAGGCGCAGCGAGCCGGCCACCTCCTTCATGGCCTTGATCTGCGCGGCACCGCCCACGCGGGACACCGACACACCGACGTTGATGGCCGGCCGCACACCCTGGTTGAACAAGTCGGACTCCAGGAAGCACTGCCCGTCGGTGATCGAGATGACGTTGGTCGGGATGTAGGCCGAGATGTCGTTCGCTTTGGTCTCGATGATCGGCAGCCCCGTCAGCGAGCCGCCACCGAGATCGTCGGACAGCTTTGCGCAGCGCTCCAACAGCCGCGAGTGCAGGTAGAACACGTCACCCGGATAGGCCTCACGGCCGGGCGGCCGGCGCAACAGCAGCGAGATGGCGCGGTACGCCTCGGCCTGCTTGCTCAGGTCGTCGAAGACGATCAGCACGTGCTTGCCGTCGTACATCCAATGCTGGGCGATCGCCGAACCGGTGTACGGCGCAAGCCATTTGAAGCCGGCAGAGTCCGACGCCGGGGCCGCGACGATGGTGGTGTAGTCCATTGCGCCGCCCTCTTCGAGCGCTCGCCGAACCGAAGCGATCGTGGTGCCCTTCTGTCCGATCGCCACATACACGCAGCGCACCTGCTTGCGCTCGTCGCCGCTCTCCCAGTTTTCCCGCTGATTGAGGATGGTGTCGACGCAGACTGCGGTCTTGCCGGTCTTGCGGTCACCGATGATCAGTTGCCGCTGGCCGCGGCCAATCGGCGTCATCGCGTCGATGGCCTTGATCCCGGTCTGCAGCGGCTCCTTGACGCTTTGCCGGTTCACCACCGAGGGCGCCTGGATCTCCAGTGCGCGGCGGATGTCGGTGTCAATGTCTCCCCGGCCGTCGATGGGCACCCCGAGTGGGTTGACAACACGCCCCAGGAACCCGTCGCCAACGGGGACCGACAGGACTTCGCCGGTGCGCTTGACCTGTTGGCCCTCTGCGATCTTCTCGAAGTCGCCGAGGATCACCGTGCCGACGCTGTGCTCGTCGAGGTTCAGCGCTACGCCGAGGACACCGCCCGGGAACTCGAGCAGTTCCTGGGTCATGACGGAGGGCAGCCCTTCGACGTGCGCGATGCCGTCCCCGGCGTCGACGACGGTGCCCACCTCTTCGCGGGAGGTGTCGGAGGTGAAAGAGCCCACATACTCCTCGATGGCGCTCTGGATGTCATCAGCGGAGATTGTCAACTCGGCCATGGCGTTTCGTCTTCCTACTTGATCTTGGTTCGCGTGTGGTTGTGCTGATTGGTTGGTGTCAGTCGGGCAATTGAGCCCCGGCCGCGGCAAGGCGAGAAGCGAGTGTCCCGTCAATCACTTCGTCGGCCACGGAGATGAGCAGGCCGCCCAGTAGTTCGGCATCGATCTGCAGCTGCACCGTCACCGGATGACCGTAGATACGGCCGAGCACGTCGGTGAGACGAGACCGCTGGTCATCGCTGAGTTCGGCCGCCGCGTGGACCTGCGCGATGATTTCACCGCGGCGTGCCACCGCGACTTCTGTCAAGAACTGAACGGCATCCTCGGCCGACTGACCTCTGAGCAGTTGGACAGTCTGGGTCAGCAGCGACACCACAATCGGGTTGAACCTGCCGCTTGCGCTGTCAAGTACGTTGCGCAGCAGACCAACTCGGCCTTCCACTGGCAGGGCATAGTCGCCCAACAGGATGGCAAGTCGCGGCTGCGCATCCAGGATGCGGGAGAACCGGAACAACTGGTTTTCGACGTCGTCGACCTTGTTCTCGCGTTCGGCAACTTCGAGCAGCGCTTGCCGCGAGATGTGCTCGATGGCATCGATCAAATCGGAGTTGGCCGACCAGCGCTCCGAGACGGCCAGCCGGAGAACGTCGAGTGCGGCGTCGGAGACGTTGCCGGAGACCAGCCGCTCGATCAACCGCACCCGGGGCGCCGCATCCTCGGCGGGCACGGTGAGATACCGGGTGACAACGATCTCGCGGTCCAGCATTTCGGCCACCGAGACAAGCTCGCTGGAAAGCGAGGAAAGGTCTTTGTTGTCAAGGTTTTTCGCCAGGTCGCCGAACCGCTCGACCAGGCTGACCACCGCCTGGCGACTGGCCGAGCGCATCTTCGTCAAGAGCGGATACTCGACCTCGGCGGGCCCCGGCGCCATCTCATCGAGATCTTCGAGGAAGCGATCGACGGTGGCCGACTGCTGTGCCGAGTCGGCGACGTAGCTACGCACCAACTCGCCCGCCTGGCGCACCGCTTCGTGGCCGAGTTCCAGACGAAGCTGTCGGCTCAGCTGTGTCCGCAGCAGGTCGACCTGGCGGCTTCCCTGTGCGGTGATGCGTTCGGAGTCGACGTCGGCTTGGGCCCGTAACTGTTCGAGGATGCGGCCTGCATCCGTCTGCGCCTCCTCGACGACCCGTTCGGCTTCCGACTTGGCGGCTTCGACAGCCTTGCTGTGAGCCGTGGTGGACTCGGTCAACCGATCGGCCGCCGTCGCAGCATCTTTCAGCTGTTGGCGCACGGTGTCTTGCCGAGCGGCCATCAGGCGACGCACCGGCGGCACTACGTAGCGCACCACCAGGAATACGATGGCCGCGAATCCCACCAACTGCCCAATGAATGTCGACATTTCGCGATTACCGTCCGGACTTCCCTGATGCGGATGTAGCAGCGACGGGGGCAACCTCGACACCGAGGATCCGGCTGGCCAGCGTCGCCGACATGGTGGCCACGTTGGCGCGCAGATCCAGTTCCACGGCGTCCCTCTCCCGCTTCAATTGCTCGGATGCCATTTGCAACGTCGACATCACCTGTTGCTCGGCACGGGCGCGCGCGTCTTCCACCACCTTACGACCTTCAGCACGGGCATTGTCGCGCAAGGACGACGCCTCAACCCGGGCTTCCGTCAGGGCTTCTTCGTAGTCGGCCTTGGCCGCTTCGAACTGCTCGCCCGCCTTCTTGTTGTCGGCGACCGTCTTGGCGACCATGGCGTCACGCTCGCGCAACACCCGCATGACGGGCGGCACGACGAACGTGCCGATGACGGCCAGCACGATCAGGAAGATCGCCAGCACGAAGAAGAAAGTGCCGTTCGGAACGAGGAAGTTGTTGCCTCCCTCGGCAATCACCTGGCTGGATGCCAGAACGCTCAGGCTCGCGTCACCCATCACAGCGAATTAGGTGCCGACGGGTGTGGCGAAGACGAACAGCGCCATGAACGCCAGGTTGATGAAGTAGGCCGCCTCAACCAGACCGACGGTGATGAAGAACGGCGTGAACAGCCGGCCTTGCGCCTCGGGTTGCCGGGCGATGCCGGAGACCAGCGCGTTACCGGCAATACCGTCACCGATACCGGCGCCGATCGCGCCACCGCCCATGATGAGTCCACCGCCGATGAGAGCAGCGGCAGCGACTTGGGGGTCCAGAGCCATTCTTATCCTCCTTGATAGCTGGTAGCGGTCTACCAGGCCTCTGTAATGGTGTGTTGGACAAAGCAATTCATGGCGGTCTCAGTCATGGTGTTCCTCGATCTCCATGGCTTGGCTGAAGTAGAGGATGGTCAAGATCGAGAAGATGAAGGCCTGGATCGCCCCGACGAACAGGTCGAAGGCCTTCCAGATCGCGTTGGGCGCCCACATGATGTAGGGCGGGAAGAGCGCGATCAGTGCGACCAGGATGCCGCCGGCGAAGATGTTGCCGAAAAGTCGGAGCGACAACGAGATCGGCTTGGCGAGCTCTTCGACGAGGTTGATCGGCGCCAAGAACGCCACGTGGCCTTTGAGGACGGCGAGCGGGTGTCCGACGATGCCGCGGCGCCAGATGCCGGCCACGTGATAGCAGACGAACACGAAGAGGGCGAGCGCCAGAACGTAATTGATGTCCGCGGCCGCCGACTTCAGCAGCTCTGTGGTGTGCCCGGACTTGTCGGTGTACTGCAGCGGCAGCACCGACAGCCAGTTGGAGATCAGGATGAACACGAAGATGGTGACGGCCAGCGGCAAGACGAACGGCGCGATCCGCATTCCGACCGCGCTCTCGATCTGGTCGCGCATCTGGACCGTGATGGCCTCCCAGAACAACTGAACGCCGCTGGGCACGCCGGTGGAGGTGATCTTCGCGCGGAGGAAGAAGGCCAGCGCGAGCACGATCACCGCGGCGATCCCGGTGGACAGGATCGTGTCCGTGTTAACGGTCATCCCGAGCCATGTCGCGTGGCTGTGTTCGCCGACCTCGATTGCGGCGGCCAGGAACGTAGTGTCAGTCATCGCTGCTGCTTCTTCCTTCCGTTCCTTCCGATCCCGCGATCACGCCGCCTCCGGAACCGTCCGAGGGATGGGCCTCCGCCCAATCACCGGCACGCAGCTTCTTCCACACCGGAAGCGCCGTCGATGCCACCAACAAGATCTGGAAGAGCGCCAATCCGAACACGACGCCCAGTCCGGCAGGCCGGAAGATGTAGGCGATGATCAGCCCGATGACGGTGATGATGGCCAGCCGGGTGGCCGAATTCAGCGCCATCGAGCTTTTCAGCGGATGCTCTTTCGCGGTGATCGACGCGACCGAACGACGCACCAGAAGGGCGTTGAGCAAACCGAGCAGCAACCCGACGCCGAAGAACACCCCGACCATCGGGTGACCGGCCAAGCCGGCGACGACCACTGCCACCGCAGTCACGGCAATGCTGAGGACGAACAAGCGGACCGGGCGGAACGCAACAGAGGGAAACACCAACGGCGCGTCCTGCGCTGGTGTCGTCACTGCAGCACCTCAATCCCAGGTTGGTGAAGCGGGAGTCCCCCGACCGACTGATCGGTGGCCCGCCGAGCGTATCGCACGTCACAGCGGAATCGGCCAAGGGGTATCTCCCGACGCGACTCCCCAGCCGACCCAACCGGATCTGCGTCCGATGGACCGGCAATCTGTGCGGCTTTTTGGGGTTCTACCTGCACCGTACCATACGGCGGACACCACTACTACTAGCTGTCGTAGTCCTCGTCGTCGTACTCGTCTCGGCGGCGCATGAGCGGTATCGCCGTCGCGATGCCGGCGACCACAATGGCGCCCAACATCACCGCGGCGGTGTCGCGGGGATTGAAGAAAATCGTGCTCGCAGCACCGAACGCGACGATGCCCACCCAGAGGTAGATCAGCAACACCACCCGGCGGTGGGAATGACCGATCTGCAGCAACCGGTGGTGCAGGTGCATCTTGTCGGGGCTGAACGCGCTGCGGCCCGCGCGGGTGCGGCGCACGATGGCCAGCAGCAAATCGAGCATCGGCACGAACATGACCGCCACCACCAGCAGGAACGGCGACAGTAGGGCGAACACGTCGCGCGCGCCGTAGGCGTTTTGCGAGACGGGGCCGGCGGCGGTGGTGGAGGCCGCGGCGAGCATCAACCCGATCAGCATCGAGCCGGAATCACCCATGAAGATCTTGGCGCGATGGAAGTTGTGCGGCAGGAAGCCCAGACATGCCCCCGCGAGCACCACGGAGATCACGGCGGGCGGATAGAAGAGGACATCGCCCCCGTGGTCGCGCAGCAGGCCGACCGAGAACATGCAGATCGCCAGCGCGGTGATCAGCCCGAGCCCGGCGGCCAGTCCGTCGAGCCCGTCGACGAAGTTCATCGCGTTCACGATGGACACTGTCAGCGCCAGGGTGAGCAGGATCGACGAGGCCTGGTCGAGCACGATGGTGCCGACACCGCCGATCGGGATGTAGAGGACGCTCCAGGCCACGCCCATGGTGACCAGCACGCTGGCCGCGGTGATCTGGCCGGCGAACTTCGTCAGGGCGTCGAGCCCCCAGCGATCGTCGATGAGGCCGATGCCCATGATCACCGCGCCGGCCACCAACACCGCGGGCATACCCGACGAGTAGACGAACCCGCGGGTGAGCGCCGGAAGCTGGGAGGCCAGGAAGACGGCCGAGATGACGCCGAGAAACATCGCCAGCCCGCCCATGCGCGGCGTCGGGGTTACGTGTACGTCGCGTTCCCGCGGATAGGCAACCGCGCCCAGCCGGGTGGCGAGCACGCGCACGGGTCCGGTGGCGAAGTAGGTGATGATCGCCGCGGTCAGTCCCACGAGCGCGAGTTCACGCAGTGGGACACCGGTGCCGCGGTCAGACAGGGCAAGGAAACCACCGGCAAGGTTGGCTACCTGGCTGACCGGGTCGCTGGACACGTCGAGACCGTACTGCACAAACCTGGCAACCAGAGAACCGCTCCGGTTAGGCCTGGGCGGTCAGGCTTTCGGGGTCGACCGCGAGCACTTCCGCGATCCGTTCGGCGCTCACCGGACCGGGTCGCAGGATGCGCGGGGCGGGCCCGGTGAGGTCGACGATCGTGGAGGCGGCCTGCTGCTCGGCCGTCCCCGCGTCGAGATAGACGTCGACGAGATCGCCGAGTTGATTTCGGGCCTCGTTGGCGTCCACCGCGGGGGGACGGCCGGACACATTCGCGCTGGATACCGCCATCGGCCCCACTTCACGCAACAGTTCGATGGCTACCGGGTGCAGCGGCATCCGCAGCATCACCGTGCCGCGGGCGTCGCCGAGGTCCCATTGCAGCGACGGTGCCTGCGTCACCACCAGGCTCAGCGCGCCCGGCCAGAACGCGCGGATCAGGTCGCGGGCCCCGCCCGGCATGGTGTAAACCAGGCCCTCGATGGTGTGCCAGGAGCCGACCAGCACGCCGACCGGCATGTCGCGGCCGCGCCCCTTCGCCGATAGCAGGGCGGCCACCGCGGCGCTGTTGAAGGCGTCGGCGCCGATGCCGTAGACGGTGTCCGTCGGCATGACGACCAGCCGGCCGCCCTTGAGCGCCCCTGCCGCCGAGGCGATTCCGCGCGAACGCTGGCCGGGATCGGCGCAGTCGAAGACCTCAGTCACGGGCGCCGCCCTTTTTGCGTGCCGTCACAAATCGCGGCCGGCCGGCCAGGTCGTGGCGCGCCTCGATGTCTTCGAAAAGTCCTGTCTTGCGGATCAATTCGACCGTCTGTGAGGAAGTGGTGTCGTCATGCTCGACGGCGAAGATGCCGCCGGTGCGCAGCCAGCGCCCGGCCAGGCGGACGATGGGGGCGATCACCGCCATCCCGTCCGGACCGCCGAACACCGCGTGGTGTGGATCATGTTGGGCGACTTCGGGTTCCACGATGGCAGCGTCGGGGACGTAGGGCGGGTTGGCCACCACCACGTCGACGCCGCCGTCGAGGTCGGGCAGCAGGCCGGGCTCCGTGACGTCGGCCTGCAGGAGTTCCACGGCGGTGCCCGCCGCGTTGCGGCGCGCATACTCGAGGGCCGCTTCGGAGTCGTCGACGCCGATGATCCGGGCCTGAAGTCCGCGGTTGGCCCGGTGCTGGGCCAGGGCCACCGCCAATGCGCCCGAACCGGTGCACAGATCGACGATGACGGGCCGCGCCGGGAGGCGCTGTTCGGTGACCCACGCCAAGAGGGCTTCGGTTTCCGGACGCGGGACGAAGACGCCGGGGCCGACATGCAGCATCAGCGGTCCGAACGCGGCCGTGCCGGTGAGATGCTGCAACGGCACCCGCCGCGAACGCGCGGCCACGACGTCGCGGTAACGACCGAGGAAGTCGTCGTCGGTCGACTCGAGCAAGGCGAGCCGACCGCGCTCGGTGCCCATCAGGTGAGCGGCCAGCTCCTCGGCATCCCAACGCGCGGAGTCGATCCCCGCTTCGGCGAGCGTGGCCGCAGCGGAGTCGATCGCGCGCCGCAGGGCACTCATGCCTGTTGCAGCCGGGACTGTTTGTCGGCGGCGCCCAGCGCGTCGAACATCGCGTCGAGGTCGCCGTCGAGCACTTGATCGAGATTGTGTGCCTTGTAACCGATTCGGTGATCGGTGATCCGGTTCTCCGGGAAGTTGTAGGTGCGAATCCGTTCGCTGCGGTCCACGGTCCGGATCTGGCTGGCCCGGTCGGCCGACGCGTCGGCCAGCGCCTGTTCTTCGGCCAGTGCTTGGAGGCGGGCGGCCAGCACCTGCAGCGCACGCGCCTTGTTCTGCAGCTGCGAGCGTTCGTTCTGGCAGGTGACCACGATGCCGGTGGGCAGATGCGTGATCCGCACCGCGGAGTCGGTGGTGTTCACCCCTTGCCCACCCTTGCCGGACGAACGGTAGACGTCGATGCGCAGATCCGACTCGTCAATCTGCACCTCGCCCACTTCCTCGGGTTCGGGATAGACCAGGACGCCCGCCGCCGAAGTATGCACCCTGCCTTGGGATTCCGTCACGGGGACGCGCTGCACCCGGTGCACCCCGCCCTCGAACTTCATTCGGGACCACACTCCGTCGGCCGCGTCGCCCTTGCTGGCGATGCTGAGCGTCGCATCCTTGTAGCCACCGAGATCCGATGTGGTTTCGTCCAATACGGTCACGTTCCAGCCGTGCCGCTCGGCGTAGCGGATGTACATCCTGGCCAGATCAGCCGCGAACAGCGCCGATTCCTCGCCGCCCTCACCGGATTTGACTTCGAGCACGATGTCGTCGGCATCATGCGGGTCGCGCGGGGCCAGCATGTCGGTCAGCTGGGTGTCCAGTTCGGTGACCCGTGACTCCAGTTCGGTCACCTCATCGGCGAACGACTCGTCGTCGGCGGCCAGCTCACGCGCGGTCTCCAGGTCGCCGCGCGCCGACTCCAACTTGCGGTACGTGGCAACGATCGGGGCCAATCGGGCGAACCGGCGGCCGGCTTTGCGCGCCTCGGCGGGATTGCTGTGCAATTCGGGATCCGCCAGCCGTTGCTCGAGCTCGGCGTGTTCGGCCAGCAGCACGTCAATCGTCTGCACCGGCTGCGTCATGTGTCACCTCCTGCCCGTTCAGCCCGCGTTGTGATTGCCGTAAACGCAAACCGACGCCCGGCCTGTGCTCCTCGCACAGTTCGGGCGTCGGCAACGCAGCTATTTGTCGGTGTTGTCCGTCGCGGCGCCTTTGCGCTTGCCGTAGCGCTTCTCGAAGCGGGCCACCCGGCCGCCGCTGTCAAGAATCTTCTGCTTGCCGGTGTAGAACGGGTGGCACTGCGAGCACACCTCGACGACGATGTTGCCGCCAGGCTTGGTGCTGCGCGTCTGGAAGGTGTTACCGCACCCGCAGTGCACGGTGGTCTCCCCGTAGGCGGGGTGAATGTCAGATTTCATGCTGTCCTCTTCGATCTTGTCGAGCACCGATTATGCCAGGTCAACCATTGTTCTCCCAAAACAACGGGGTGCCTCTCGGCATTCCCGGCGCATGGGTTGCGCCGAAACTTAAACCATGGCGACGTCAGCCGGCGTGTCGTGTACGTGGTTTAAGTGTCGCGGTGACGGTCCGCCGAGGAACTGGGTTCGGTCAGTCGTTGTCCATCGATCCCGGCGTGGTCTTGGAGACCTGCACCAGGAACTCGTAGTTGGTCTTCGTCTTGCGCAGCTGCGACATCAGCAGGTCGATGGCCTGATGCGAGTCCAGACCCGACAGCACGCGGCGCAGCTTGTGCACGACGCCGAACTCGTCGGGCGACAGCAGCAGCTCGTCCTTACGGGTGCCGGAGGGGTTCACGTCGACCGCCGGGAAGACCCGCCGTTCGGAGATCTTGCGGTCCAGTTTGAGCTCGGCGTTACCGGTGCCCTTGAACTCCTCGAAGATGACCGTGTCGCCGGTGGATCCGGTCTCGACCATCGCAGTGGCGATGATCGTCAGCGATCCGCCTTCTTCGATGTTTCGTGCGGCACCCAGGAACCGCTTCGGCGGATACAGCGCGGTGGAGTCGACACCACCGGACAGGATCCGGCCCGACGCGGGTGACGCGTTGTTGTACGCGCGGCCCAGGCGGGTGATCGAGTCGAGCAGCACCACAACGTCCTTGCCCTGCTCGACGAGCCGCTTGGCGCGTTCGATGGCCAGCTCGGCGACCGCCGTGTGGTCCGTAGGCGGCCGGTCGAACGTCGAGGCGATGACTTCGCCCTTGACGGAGCGAGTCATGTCCGTGACCTCCTCGGGCCGCTCGTCGACGAGCACGACCATGAGGTGGCATTCCGGGTTGTTCTTGGTGATCGCGTTGGCGATGTCCTGCAGGATCGTGGTCTTACCGGCCTTGGGCGGCGACACGATCAGGGCGCGCTGGCCCTTACCGATCGGCATGATCAGGTCGATGACCCGGGTGGTCAGCCGGTCGGGGGTGGTTTCCAGGCGAAGGCGCTGGTTGGGGTAGAGCGGCGTCAGCTTGCTGAAATCGGGCCGCTTTTTCGCGTCCTCGACCGGACCGCCATTGACGCTGTCCAGGCGCACCAGTGGGTTGAACTTCTGGCGCTGGTTGGGCTGCTCGCCCTCTTTCGGCACACGAACCGCGCCGGTCACCGCGTCGCCACGGCGCAGGCCGTTCTTACGCACCATGTTCATGGACACGTAGACGTCGTGCGGACCGGCCAGGTAGCCGGAGGTGCGGACGAACGCGTAATTGTCGAGAACGTCAAGGATGCCGGCGACCGGCTGCACGACGTCGTCCTCACGCAGTTCGGTGTCGCCGCCCTCGCCGGACCGCTCCCCGCGGCGCCTGCGATCGCGGTCACGGAAGCGGCGGCCACGCCTGCCCTGACGGCCCTCGCCGTCGTCGTCCTGCTGGTTCGAGCCGCCACGCGATTGCTGGCCGCCCGAGCCTTGCTGATCACCTCTTTCGCCACCGCCATCTTGGCCGCGCTCGTCACTCTGGGAGTCCCGCTTGCCGCCCTGGCGGGTGTCGTCCTCGCCGGTGGCCGCGCCTTCGCGGTTGCGTGAGCGCTCGCCATCCGCCTCGTCGCCGGTGCGGGCCGATCCCGGCTCGCGCGAAGCGCTGCGCCGTTCGCGGCGGGGCGCCTCGGTCGTTGAACCGTTTTGGTGGTCCTCGGCGGCCGGTGCGTCAGCACTGGCGGTGTCGGACTTGCCGCTGTCCTCGGAGGCGGCAGGGGCGGCAGTCCCGTTGGACTGCCCCCTGATTTCCTTTATGGCGGCGATGAGTTCGTTCTTGCGCATGCCCGACGTCCCCTTGACGCCGACTTGGTTAGCCAGCGCGCGCAGTTCGGGAAGCACCATGGTCGACAGAGAGCCAACCGGGGCTGTGGTTTCGACGTCGGATGTGTCCGGGGTCACGGCGTTCGGCACCTCATTGCTGTCGGCGCTCGCGCCAGCCGTGAACAGGTCCGTATCGGTCACGGATTTCCTTTCTTCCCCCGCTGATCAGGTCATCCGGGGGGTTCGTTGCATTCAGCCAAATCGCCGAGTGCACCCAAATATCGACTCTGCAACGGTGATCGCCTTAATCGGCGGAGTAAGCGGCGAACCTCGTCCACGAGAAGAATTGGTGTTGTCCTAGCGGCAAGGCAGTATGGATGCAGATGCAGATGCTGCGATTGCTGGACGGGTCCGAGGATAGCCCGCATCCTCCCTGGAAGCAAGCAAACCCTCCGGCCACGCTGTGGATCAACCGGGGACTGTGACTCCCGGGCTCCAGCGAACTCTTTCGCCGGCGGTCATCTCAGTGAGGGCAAATCCGTTCGCGGCCCCGTACTCCACCACTCCCGTGGGCAACTCCGGCGCTGTGCTCAGGGCAATCAGTGCCGGACCAGCCCCCGAAAGTGTCGCTGCCACGTTATGACGCCGCAACAGTCGCAAATATTCCGCGGAGGCGGGCATCGCCGGAGCACGCTGCGGTTGATGGAGCACATCCTCGGTGGCCGGCATGAGCAGGTCCGGGCGTTCGCTCAGCGCTACCACCAGCAAGGCGGCACGGCTGACGTTGAACCGGGCGTCGTCGTGGCTCACCTGGGCGGGTAGTAGCACCCGGGTCTCCGCGGTCAGGGAGCGCTCTTGGGGTATCGCGCAGTACAGACGGATGTCGGGGTGAAGCCGGACCGACACCGCCGAATACCGGGGCCGATCACCGGAGCGGTCGATCCAGGAAACCACCGCACCCCCCAGCACGGCCGCCGCGGCGTTGTCGGGGTGACCCTCGAACTCCGAGGACAGCTGGATCAGCTGGGTATCGCTCAGCGGTTTCGAATCTGCCTGTGCTACAAGGCCGTTCGCCGCTGCCAGGCCGCCGACCACGGCAGCCGCGGACGAGCCGAGGCCGCGGGAGTGCGGGATGGCGTTGCGGCACCGGACCACCATGCCCGCGGCGCGGACGCCCACAGCCCGCAGCCCGCATTCGACCGCGCGCACCACCAGATGGTCGGGGCCCCGCGGCACCTGCTCGGCACTCTCCCCCTCGACCAGCACCACCAGGCCGGAATCCGTTGTCTCCACGACGATCTCGTCGCTCAGACTCAATGCCAGGCCGATGCTGTCGAAACCGGGACCGAGGTTAGCGCTGGACGCCGACACGACGGCGCTTGCCACCAGCCCGGCGGGCAGCATCTGGGTCACCGACAGGCTTTCATTTCCGATGCGTGCCGCCCCGTTGCGCCCGGCTTCGCCGCGCTTGCGATCGTCACGAGGAGAGCCCCAACTTCTCGACGACGAGCACCGGATCAACCGGCAGCGGGGACACGGTCGGCATATCCCTCAGCGCCGTGTCGGGGTCTTTGAGGCCATTGCCGGTCACCGTACACACCACCGTCGAGCCGCGCGCCACCCAACCGTCGTCGACGGCCTTGAGCAGACCCGCGATGCTGGCTGCCGACGCGGGCTCGACGAAGACACCTTCGCTCTCGGCCACCAAGTGGTACGCGGCCAGGATCTCCTCGTCGGTAGCGGCCAAGAAGCGCCCGTTGGACTGCTGCTGCGCGTTGACAGCGGCCGCCCACGAGGCGGGAGCGCCGATGCGTATCGCGGTCGCGATCGTCTCGGGATGGCTGACCGGGGCGCCGTGCACCAGTGGTGCCGCGCCGGCCGCCTGGGTGCCCAGCATGCGGGGCAGCTTGTCGATCACGCCGTCGTGGTGATATTCGGTGTAGCCCTTCCAGTACGCGGTGATGTTGCCCGCGTTCCCCACCGGGAGGGCGTGCACGTCCGGCGCGGTGCCCAGCGCGTCGACGATCTCGAACGCCGCCGTCTTCTGGCCCTCGATGCGCACTGGGTTGACCGAGTTGACCAACGCGATCGTCGGGAAGTCGGCGGCCATTTTGCGGGCCAGTTCCAGGCAATCGTCGAAGTTGCCGTCGATCTGGATGATCTTGGCGCCGTGCATAACCGCCTGCGCCAACTTGCCCATCGCGATCTTGCCCTGCGGGATGAGCACCGCGCAGGTGATGCCGGCGCGGGCGGCGTATGCCGCCGCCGACGCCGAGGTGTTGCCGGTCGATGCGCACAACACGGCCTGCTGACCGCGCGCCAGGGCGTCGGTGACCGCCATGGTCATGCCCCGGTCCTTGAACGAGCCGGTCGGGTTGAGGCCCTCGACCTTGAGGTGCACTGTGCAGCCGGTCTTCTCCGAGAGGCGCGTCGCCTCGATCAGCGGGGTGCCGCCCTCGAGCAGGGTGACCGGGGTCCAGTCGTCGCCCACCGGGAGCCGGTCGCGGTACGCCGCGATCAACCCGGGCCACGGTTGGTGCACGGCGGTATGCGGGACGCTCATGAGCCGGTCTCTTCCAGTCGCAGCACACTGGTGACGCCCTGCACGACATCCAGATCCGCCAGCGCATCGACGGTTTCGGAGAGCGCGGCGTCGGTGGCGCTGTGGGTGACCACCACGACACGGGCTCCCACCCGTCGCCCGCCTTCGTCAGACACGCCCTCCTGGCGGACCTCGGCGATGCTCACCTCGCGCTTGGCGAATTCGGCCGCCACCGTGGACAACACACCCGGTTTGTCGGCGACGTTCATGCTGACGTAGTAGCGAGTGGAGATGAAACCCATTGGCGCGATGGGAAGCTGGGCGTACTTGGATTCTCTCGGCCCGCGGCTGCCCAATACCCGGTTGCGGGCGGCCATCACCAGGTCACCGGTGACCGCGGATGCGGTGGGCGCGCCGCCGGCGCCCTGGCCGTAGAACATGAGCCGGCCGGCGGCCTTGGCCTCGACCACGACCGCGTTGAACGCCCCGCTGACCGTGGCCAACGGATGCGACAGCGGCACCAGCGCCGGGTAGACGCGGGCCGACACCCGTTCCTGACCGTCGTCGGTCGTGATGCGCTCGCAGATGGACAGCAGCTTGATGGTGCAACCCAGGGACCGCGCGGAGGCGAAGTCGGCGGGCGTGACTTTGGTGATGCCCTCGCGATAGACGTCGTCGGCGGTCACCCGGGTGTGAAAGGCGATCGATGCGAGGATCGCGGCCTTGGCCGCCGCGTCGTAGCCTTCGACGTCGGCCGTGGGATCGGCCTCGGCGTAGCCCAGCGCGCTCGCCTCGGCCAGCGCGGTGGCGTAATCGGCGCCGGTGCTGTCCATCGCGGACAGGATGTAGTTGGTGGTGCCGTTGACGATGCCGGCAACCCGCAGCACCGTGTCGCCTGCCAGCGACTGCGTGAGCGGGCGAATGACCGGGATAGCACCGGCAACCGCCGCCTCGAAATACAGGTCGACGTGGGCGTTTTCGGCCGCCTGCGCCAATTCCCCAGTGGAAGTGGCCAACAGCGCCTTGTTCGCCGTGACGACGGATTTACCGTGCTCGAGCGCGCGCAGGATCGCCTTCCGCGCCGGTTCCACCGGCCCCATCAACTCCACGACGATGTCGACGTCTTCGCGGGACACGAGTTCCTCGACGTTGTCGGTGAGCAACTCGATCGGAACGCCGCGGTCGGCGGCGACCCGCCGCACCCCGACGCCGCGCAACACCAGGGGCGCGCCGACGCGAGCCGCGAGGTCGTCGGCGCTGTTCTCGATGATTCGCACAACTTCGCTCCCGACGTTGCCAAACCCGAGTACCGCTACGCCGACCGGCTTTTCGTCACGGGGCACAGTTCACCTCACTTCCAGACTCAGTAGATCGTCAACCGTCTCGCGGCGCAGGATCAGGCGGGACCGCCCCGCACGCACCGCCACCACGGCCGGCCGGCAGATCATGTTGTAGCGGCTCGACAGCGAATAGCAGTACGCACCGGTCGCGGCGATCCCGAGCAGGTCACCGGGCCGCAGGTCGTCGGGCACCCACGCGTCGCGCACGACGATGTCACCGGTTTCGCAATGCTTTCCGACGATCCGCGCCAGCGTTGCCGGCGCGTCGCTGGCCCGCGAGACCAGCCGGGCGTCGTACTGCGCGTCATAGAGCGCGGTGCGGATGTTGTCGCTCATGCCGCCGTCGACGCTGACATAGCGGCGCTGGGCCTTGCTGCTCACGTCGACATCCTTGACGGTGCCCACCTCATACAGCGTGATGGTGCCGGGCCCGGCGATGGCGCGCCCGGGCTCTACCACCAGTCTCGGGGTGGGCAGTCCCACGGCCGCCGACTCGTTGCCGACGATGGCCGTCAGCTTGGCCGCCAACTCGGACACCGGCGGTGGGTCGTCGGTTCCCAGGTATGAAATGCCCAGTCCGCCACCGAGATCCACGGTCGAAATCTGCCCCGTCTTGTCGATGCCGAATTCGTCGGCGATCTGGTGCAGCAGCCCGATGACGCGGTGCGCGGCGACCTCGAAGCCGTCGACGTCGAAGATCTGTGAGCCGATGTGGCTGTGCAGCCCGACCAGTCGCAGGTGATCGGTGGCGAACACCCGGCGCACCGCGGCTATCGCCGCGCCGCTGGCCACCGACAGCCCGAACTTCTGGTCTTCGTGTGCGGTGGAGATGAACTCGTGCGTGTGGGCCTCGACCCCGACGGTGAGACGGACGTAGACGTCTTGGACGACGCCCGCCTCCCCCGCGATGGCATCGAGGCGCTCGATTTCGGTCATCGAGTCCAAGACGATGTGCCCGATGCCCACTTTGACCGCCGCGGTCAGTTCCGCGACGGATTTGTTGTTGCCGTGGAAGGTGATCCGCTCCGGCGGGAAGTCGGCGTGCAGCGCGACGGCGAGCTCGCCGCCGGTGGACACGTCGAGCGCGAGACCTTCCTCATCGACCCAGCGGGCGATCTCGGTGCACAGGAAGGCTTTCGCCGCGTAGCACACGTTTCGCCCGCCGCCGAAGGCCGTCGCGAGTTCCCGGCACCGGGAACGGAAGTCGTCCTCGTCGATGACGAACAGCGGGGTGCCGTACTCCTGGGCGAGCTGGGTGAGCGGGATCCCGGCCAGGCTGACCACACCGGTGTCATCGCGAACGATGTTGCGGGGCCACACGTTCGGCGCAAGCCGCAGCAGCTCGTCGGGAGATTGCGGTCGCGGCGTGCTATCAGGGTGCCTGGTCTCTTCGGCGTGCCGAGGACCGGCGGGATGTACGTTCACATTCGCTCCGGAGCGGTGACACCGAGGATCGTCAGCCCGTTGGCGATGACCTGGCGGGTGGCCTGGCACAGCGCCAAACGCGCGGTGTGCAGGCCGGTGGGCTGTTCGTCGCCCTGGGGCAGAACCCGGCACGAATCGTAGAACCGGTGGTAGTCGCCGGCCAGGTCTTCCAGGTAACGGCAGACCCGGTGCGGCTCCCGCAGGGATGCAGCCGTTTTCAGCACGCGAGGGAATTCCCCGATAGTGCGCAGGAGCGTCCGCTCCTTGTCGTGGCTGAGCAGCTCGAGGTGACCGCTGTCGGGGATCAGGCCGAGTTCGGCGGCGTTGCGGGCCAGCGCCGACAGCCGGGCATGCGCGTATTGCACGTAGTAGACCGGGTTTTCATTCGACGCCGACGACCACAGCGCCAGGTCGATGTCGATCGGGGTGTCGACCGAGGAACGGATCAGGCTGTAGCGCGCCGCATCGACGCCGATCGCCTCGACCAGGTCGTCGAGCGTGATCACGGTTCCGGCCCGCTTGCTCATCCGGACCGGCGCGCCGTCGCGGACCAGGTTGACCATCTGCCCGATGAGCACCTCGACTCTCGCCGGGTCATCACCGAACGCGGCGGCCACGGCCTTGAGCCGGGCGATGTATCCGTGGTGGTCGGCGCCGAGCATGTAGATGCACAGGTCGAAGCCCCGCTGCCGCTTGTCCAGGTAGTAGGCGATGTCACCGGCGATGTATGCCGGCTTGCCGTCGCTCTTGATCACGACGCGGTCCTTGTCGTCACCAAAAGCGCTGGTGCGCAACCAGGTTGCGCCGTCCTTCTCGTAGATGTTGCCTGTCTGGCGCAGCCGGGCGATGGCCTGGTCGACCCGGCCGCTGGTGTGCATCGAGTCTTCGTGGGTGTACACGTCGAAGTCGGTGCCGAACTCGTGCAACGACTCTTTGATGTGGGTGAACATCAGGTCGACGCCGATTTCGCGGAAGGTCTCGCGCATTTCGGCGTCGGGCAGGCTCAGCGCGTCGGGTGCTTTCTGCAGCACCTGCGCGGCGATGTCGTTGATGTAGGCGCCCGCGTAGCCGTCGGCAGGGGTGGGTTCGCCCTTGGCGGCGGCGATCAGCGAGCTGGCGAACCGGTCGATCTGGACGCCGTGGTCGTTGAAGTAGTACTCGCGCAGGACGTCGGCGCCCTGGGTGGCCAGCAGCCGGCCCAGCGCGTCGCCGACGGCGGCCCAGCGGGTGCCGCCGATGTGGATCGGTCCGGTGGGGTTGGCCGAGACGAACTCCAGGTTGATCTTGTGGCCGCCCAGCGCGTCGGAGTGACCGTACGCATCGCCGGCGTCGATGACGTTGTTGACGACCACGGCCTGCGCCGAGGCTTCGAGGCGCATGTTGATGAAGCCGGGCCCGGCCACCTCCGCCGAGGCGACGCCGTCGGCCTGGGACAGCGCCTCGGCCAGCCATCCGGCCAGCTCACGGGGGTTGACGCCGACCTTCTTGCCGAGCTGCAACGCCAGGTTGCTGGCGTAGTCGCCGTGCTCGGGATTGCGGGGCCGCTCCACGGTGACCGTCGCCGGCAACGCGGCAGCATCCAGCCCGTGCTCGGCCAGCACCGCGGACGCGGTGTTTTTGAGCAGCTCTGCGAGGTCAGCGGGGGTCACGAGCGTCCATCCTATTGGCTGAGGTGCCCGCGCCTCGAATCCATTGCGGTGGCAAAGCGGCTACCAACATGCGCTAGTCTGGCGGGGCCCAATGGCGCAACACCAAAGTCGTAGCGCCCCCGTAGCTCAGGGGATAGAGCGTCTGCCTCCGGAGCAGAAGGCCGCAGGTTCGAATCCTGCCGGGGGCACTCATGTTCTTGCAGGTCAAGCGCAGTTTTTGACCTTAGCAGACAGCCTCGGTGCTATCTAGCTGTGATTCGGTTCCGCTCCCATGGTTTGCCCGCGACGGGATACAACCATCGAAATGGAGCAACATGTCCGCACCAAATCCTACGACCACCACCACCATCGGGCCGCACACCGCACTGACGCACGCGCTCGAGCACCTGCGGCACGCTTTGCGGTGCGCCGGCCGCGCCCTCCCTGACCTCGGCGAATGCACACCAGCCGCCCTGCGCGGCGCCGAACTGTGCGCCGACGTCTCCGCCGCCGCCCGCGCCTGCGCTAATCTGCTCGACCACCTCGACGGCTACGCCGACGGGGCGCAGGGCCACCCGGCCAGGACCTTGCCGTGAACGCCGCCGCGCGGGCGGCCGCCGCTGTAGCCGTAGCCGTGTGGGCCGTCGTCGCGGCTCCACCGGCGGCAGCCGGCCCCGAGCCGTCGCCTGTGCCGCCGTTCGTTCCCGGCACGGTGGTCTACTGCAACGGCCAGGCGGTGCCGATGGATCCGCGGGTCTCGGTGCAGAACCCGTTCGGGACGCTGATGTATGAGGCGTTCCTCAACGCGATGTGCGGGGCGCCGTCACGCTGAAAGTTCCGCGAATGCGGCGGCCGCCGCCTACCACCGGGGTGGCGGCCGCTGTCGTTTGCCCCCCGGTCGTCGAGCCGTTCAGGTCCGGTTGCAGAGAATCTGGCTCAACTTGAGTGTCCGCAACGACTCGGGAAGCTGGCGCGGGCCGAAAAGCCAATCTCCTGCAAGACGGCCGAATATTCGCGCATAGGGATCGTATTTGATGACGCAGCCCCATCGTTCGATTCCGCTGTGCCCCAGTGAGCCCATATGGGCGCCGGGCATCGGCACCACTGCTGGCTCCCAGCCGGGTGGCTCGACACATGATGCGTTGTATTTTCTCGACCTGACGAGTCCAACGCACACCACGTCGTCTGGTGGATGGCTCAGCTCTTTGCGAGCGTTGAACCATTCGATTCCGTTAAGCGTAAGTTCAGCGTCTGTGCCCCACATCTTGTGTGAGGAGTTATCGGGAGGGTGACGGCCAGCTGCGAATTGCGATATGTCGATGCCCGAAAGATCTGGCGTTGATCCTGCAACGAAGCTGAGTGCGTTGCGGCACACTGACTGGTTGAAAGTGTCGACCTGGTCCGCCGATAGCATCTGAGTATTCATCGGCGTCACCCACCGACCATTTAGGGCAACGGCGATCGCGCGGGCACCCGGAGGCCGTCGATCGACCCTCAACGCCAAGTCAGGGGTGAGTGGAACCGTAATCCCGTTTACGTTCATAGATCCATCCGGGCGATATCCATTCGCCGTCAACTGGTATCCGAGATCCGAGATTAGGAAGGGCCTGGTATTAGCCGCACGCGTGACAATAGTCCAGTCTGCACCCATAAGTGGTGCCATGAGGCGAACATGTTCCGGGACGCGCGCGGCGGCCATATTGTCGGAGTCCGATATTGGCATCAGCTTTCGGTGCTTATCATCCAATTCGGTGACATGTTTTGAGGGTACGAAATCGGGGCCGCGAACGTACAACCCGGCGACCAATGGAAGCAGAACCTTCAACCAACTCCATGAATCAATCAAAGGGATTGCGCCGGCCCCGGCCAGCTCCTCGATCGCAGCGGGTATCCGGTCCTCGTACGCGTTCCAGGTTGCGCCGGCCACGATGCCGCTCGGCAACGGCGCATGGTCGTAGAAGCGCCTTCCATAACCAATCTTCTCGACGCGTCTGCGTTCGGTAGCGCGATTATGTTTCGTGCTGGCGTATATGCCCCTGTCGCGGGGCTTCTTCGCGAAATCGTCGGGGATGGCGAATTGCCCGAGAAGGACCGCTGGGATCAGATGGTCGCGCGCCACGGCCCCGAGCCTATGCGGTCGAACTGACGTGGCTGGGCGGCGCGGCGGGCCTGGCCTACCCGCGTTCAGTCGGTGTGGAACAGCTCGGTGACGCGGAACCGCTGCGCCCGCCGATATTCCAGGAAGGACACGTAGCCGTCGCCCAGCGCCGTCACGTCGCGATGCACCGCACCCTCAGCCGCCCCCGTCGCCGCCACGATCCGATACCCGGGCGGCAACGCAAGTCCGTCCCTGAAGGTCGCCTTCGCCATCTCGACGGTGTGCGGAAATACCGCCGGATCGGGGACGAACCGAACACCGCATGTGCAGCGCTCAAGCCGGGTGCGGTCGCCGTGGGGACATAACGCGATGACGGTGTCGCCGTCCGCCCACAGGGCGCGCCGCCGCTCGAACGGCGCCATCAGCCGGCCGTCATGGCTGTAGCGGAACACCCGCCAGCCCTCGCGGTCCTCATCGAGCGGGCACAGCGGCAGCTCCGCGGTCAGCACCATGGTGGAGTTGTAGCGCGCTGGGGTCGTCAGCTCATCGCAGCCGTGGCGGGCCAATATCGCCCGAACGCGGCCGGCGGCGAGGTCCACATAGTCGTCGGCCGCCAGGCTGTCCACGGTCACGGCCGCCGTCATTGCCCATCGCCTCCGACGCGAATGATCTGCGGCCGCCCGGCTTCCAGCGCTTCGACCCGCCGCTCCAGTTCGGTGATCCGGCGCCGCACCGACCACCACCGCCACAACCGCCGCATCACAAGTCCAAAAACTCGTCGAGCGGCGTCGGGGCACCGTCCACCGCCTTGAGCACCACCCGGTCATCCGCGAACACCGTCACGAAACGGCCCACGGCGACGTCACATTCGCGGCTCCACTCCGCGCGCGACCGCGGCGGCGGCGGCGTACCAGCCGGGCGCGCCCACATCGGCAGCTCATACACCGCGCACGCCACCGGCCGGCCGGCGCGCAACGCCGCAAGCCTCCGCGACCGCGGATAGCTGCCGTTGCCACCATGCACGCTGCCCACCCAGTCCTGGTGCGCCGACTCCTCGCGGTCCGTGAGGAACTGGTACAGGCCCGCCTGCGCACGGGCCGCGGCCTCCGCGCGAACCCGGGGCATTAGGCCGTCCCCTTCCGGCCGCGCTGCACGCCAGCCCAGCGGGCATGCCCACCGGCAACACGGTGCGGGTTCTTCAACGGCGTGAACTGGTCGAGCTGAAGGTATTTCAGATGCTCGGCCGTCTTGTCGTCCTGCAACCGACGCTCAGCGAGGCACTTCACGATGATGCTCGGACGGTCCTCACCGGCGCGCTCAGCCGCGATCTGCTCGTCGAGCAATTCCACCGCATCAGCAGCCCTGCACGCGGCGGCGATGTGCTGGCTCTCCCGTTCATCCCATTCGAGGCCGGGCTCGCCGAGCTGGGCGCGTTCCCGGTCCAACGCGGCATCGAGTGCCGCTCTCAGCAAATCCCCTGCGGTCATAGTCACCTCTCTAGCAAACTTTTCTAGCGGGTCCGGAAGTTCTGGCAGCTCTCAACGCACAGGCAGACGCTAAGTATGGCCGTGGGCGCCCGCTGCCACCATGGGTCCCCCGCCCACCCCATCGGGGCTTTGAGCTGCGCAAACGCAACGCTGACGCGTTGAACCTGCGGCGATGCTGACGCAGGCAACACCCGCCGAGGCTGCGCCGCCAGCAAACTTTCAGCCCCGGCGGTAGCCGTCCTAGCAAACTTCATCGGTCGCGCCTGTCGACACACTGCTGACACATCAGTGTGCAGTTCGTGAACGTGACCGGAGACGACGCCGCAATCGGTTCAACGGTCAACCGGCAGAAGCATCGACCACACAATCCGCATTGCCGTCCGAACTGCCCAATGAGGCTGGTGCGCAACGACTCGGTCATTCCCAGCACCACCGCGAGCACGGGGAATGGCGGTGACGATCGCACATGCCGCACACCACACCGTTGACGCTGCGCACGGTCGGGTCGTAGCGGGCCGCCCGCGCCGCCTCGTCATCGTCAGACCATCCGGCGTCGAACGCTTGCGCCAACCTGTCGAGGTTGACGTCATCGAGCAGGTCATCGTGGTTCACCTGCGCCTGCTCTCATCCTCGCCGCGGTCAAACAGCCCAGGCCGTTCGTGTTCCGCGCATCCCTCACAGACGAGCAGCACGTTGACGACAGACTCGGGGCGGCTGCGGTTGATCCGGTCCATCTTTAAGCGGCACTTGCGGTTTCCGCAGAACACGCAGAAGTAGCCGAACTGTTCGACGACTTGTGAGCGGATCCGATTCGCTCCCGCGGTTTCCATAAGTCCTGCTTTCTGTTGTGGGTGCCGCCGGCCGCGTTGGCTATGCGAGGTCCAACACGGCCGGCGGCGGTTGCGGCCCGGCTGCACCACCCCGCGGGCCATGACGAACGCGGGGTGGGCGCCGAGGCCACGCTTTAGCTGCCGGCTTCGCCGACGACGAACCGGCCGATCCGCTCCGGGCGGGGCACCGCACCGAAACCGATACGCCAAGTCGCGCGCAGCACAACAGAATCCGATGCGAACGCGGCGTGGTCGGACTGCGCGACCTTGATCCGGCCAACCGCGGTCGGGATCTGTGAGCGGTCGACCACGATGCCGCTGTTGGCCGGGATGAACCGCGACCGCAGTACCGGCAGCGACAGAATCCTCGGCACGGCGTCCTCGGTGCCGGCCCCCAGCAGCGTGGAGTTGAACGTATCGGCGGTCTTGAACTTCCGCAGAGCTGCCCAGCTCAGGGGGTCCAGGATGATGTGTGTGGGCTCCGCGCCGTTGACCTCGAGTTCGGCCAGCAGGTCAACTAGCACGTCCAACGAGTCGGTCACCGGCGCCGGCGCGTCCACCACGCCTGACACGTGCAACAGCCCTGTCAGCGGCGCCGAGTTCGCGTCCAAGTACAGGGCGTCAGCTTTGCGCACCAGATCCCGCGCGAAGGACGCGCTGATTTGCCCGGCCGTGGGCGCCTTCATGAACTGCTCGTTGCTGATGGTCGCCAAGCGAGTGATCTTGGCGGTTTTCAGCTCAACCTCGTCGAGGCCGGGTTCCTCATCGGCGAGCGCGGCGCCTTCGGCTTTGATCAGCGCTCCGGTGCCGGCCTGGCCGGCGTCGACAAGGTACGGGACATGCACGGATGGTGCGTCCCCGTCGACATCGCCGGCGATCGCGGACGTCTGCATGATCAACGCGGTTGGAACCACGTCGGTCGCGAGGAACGAGACGGTATCGGGCCGCCAGCCCCATTCGCTTGTGGTGGTAGTGGTCGTGGCCATGGTTGGCTCCTAAATTGCTGGGGCGCACCGGCAGCCAGCAGCGCGCAAGAGGTAACAGGTTGGGTTCCCGCTACGGTTCCGGCCGGGCGACGGTCTGCTCGGGCGCCGGTACTGCGCGTCCCCATCAGCATACCGTGCCGGGGTACCGTTAATCGTCTGGCGGGCTGAACGCGGCCGCCCAGCCGTTTGACTTCGGCCCGGCCGGATACCCCGATGCGCCGCTGACCATGCCGCGCTGGCGTTGCACGGCAGCGGGTTTGGGTGCCGCACCGAGCTGCTCCTGCGCTGCGTGCACGGCCGCATCGAGTTTCGACTTGTCCGGCAGGCCATCCTCGCCGATAAGCTCGGAGAGCTGGGCGACGGCGAACACGGCGGCCGGCTTCAGTCCGGTGGCGGCGATCGACTGCTCGACGTGCAGCCGCTGCAGCCGCTCGACCGTGGCGGCCAGTTCCGCCGACTGTGCCTCAACTTCAGCGACTTTCGCCTCGGCGTCCTGGGCTCGTTTGCGGTATTGGGCGGCCCGGCCTTTCGGCTCCTCGCTGGCCTCGCCGTTCTCGCCCTGAGAGCCGCTCTCCGCTTCTCCGGGGGTATCGGTGCCCACGGCGGGGGTTTCGGCCGCGTCCGTTGACGTGGGCGCCGGGACAGCGGATTCGGTGGCGGTGGTGTCGGTCATCAGTTGTCGCCCTTCCCGATTCGGCGGTCGTGCTCCTCGCGTAACTGGTCGATGCCGGCCACCATCGCCGCAAGATGCTGCGCGACATGGTGGGCGCTGGCCGCGTTCATCACCAGCGCGACGCTGCCCACGCGCGCATCGGTCACATGAATCGAGATCGCGTCCTCGCTGTCACTGTGGCCCAGATAGCCGAACTTGAAGTCCTTGGGGATGATGGTGATTTCGTCGTCGGGCCGGGTGAACGGCTCCATCGTCGCTTCGGTCATGATGGTTGGGTGTTCCTTTCGCGGTGGTAAAGCTGTCGGGATCGGCGGTTGCGGCATGGCCGGCAGACCCGGTGCCAGTAGCCGTGTTTGTCTCGGTAGGTGAAAGTGTTTGGGTGGCCGGGCGTGAGGTCGTGGCCCCATATGCAGCGGTCGCGGTCGGCGTTGTCCGCGGCCCGGCCGCCGGGTTTACGTCGCCCGGTTATATTGGCCGCTTGGTAGCGGGCGGCCCTCAACGCGGCGCTGCCATGCGGGCGGGAGCGGCCCAGTCCGCTCATGGGCGGGCAGCCGGTACCGGGTGCGGCGGCGTTCGCCAGGAACCGACCCGTCGAACCATTCGGGCGTGAAAGCGTGGAACGACTGCGCGCCATCCTGGTCGATGAGCACGGCCAGCACACATCCACTGCCAACCTGAAATGTCCTGTCGATGCAGAATTGTTTCTCAACGTGAGACATTATTGCCCTACCCTCTGGTCTGTGAATTGCGATGCCGCGCCGGTCATTTCCGCGTGAATTTCTTCCTCGTCATAATCATAATCGGGTCCGTCGATTTCCTCACCGTACCCAGTCCATGTGGGCGCCCAATCGGCATCGGCATCATCTGCAAGCCGTTTCAGTTCACACCTATTTCCGGCCAGTGAATGGGTGCACATAAACGGCCGTTCGTTGTTATCCAGGTCGTAGTCGTCCCAATCGTCGGAATCGAGGGACAGCGTCACCGCGATCGGCTCGCCGTTGTCCAGGCGCAGCGCGTGGCCGTTGTCGTCGCAGAGCTGGCAATCCGGCCGCCCAGTGCCGCCCATGGCTTGCCCACCCGCGACGGGTTGGGGTGATGGGATGTTTTGAGCGGCCCCGGACGGCGCGCCCGTAGGCGCGCGCCCGGTAGGGGACGCGTCTTGTAGTACTTCTACGTACTTGGGAGTACTTGAAGTACTTGTAGAGTTGCCGTTTCCGCAGTTCAGCGCGCCGGCCTTGTCCGCCTGGGGTACCGATTCTGTCCGCCTAGGGTGCCGGTTTTGTCCGCCTAGGGTGTCGATCTTGTCCGCCTGTGCGGACATATTGTCCGCCTCGGGCATTTCGGCGACGGTCCACGAGCAGTCGATGCAGACGGCCAGTTCGGCGCGGTCGGCCGGAAGTTCGGTAGCGCATTCGGTGCAGCGCGGCGCCGGTGTGTGGTAGCCCCGCCGCGTGGCTAGCTCCACGATCTGCTCGTCGGTCGCCGCGTTGATCCGCCCGACGATCTTGGGCGAGCCCGGGCATTTGATCCTGACCTTCCAGTCCCACCATTGTTCTGACATGTGGATCGCAAAACCGTACGGGTCCGTCACCTTGTTTTCGCTCGCCCGTCGCGCGGCCGCCTCGAATATCGGCATCGTGAATTCGTCTTTTGCGCGGGCTTCGGCGTCGAGCCACGAGGCCTGTGCTTCCTTTTCCAACCGGCGATTATCTTCAAATTTCCACCTGTCCCATTTACGGCAGATTGAATCCCACTGTCGGCAGGCGGCATACCACCGCTCAACGCGTTCATCCGGCGGAACCAGCGTGTAACGGTTCGCCCCGCCCAATTGGACGACATCCCAATAGTTGCCGTACCCCAATTCAGTGGTGGCGCGGCGAATGGTGCGTATCGTCGTGCCGCAGATCCTGGCGAGTTCCTTTTGGGTGGCCCTGGCTGTGCCGTTGGGGCCGAACTTGTCGATCGCCATCCGCGACGCCAGATGCTTAGCCGCCTGCGACAGATGCGGGTCGGCGCTGACATCGCGCGACCAATCGAACTTCGCAAGGTTCGCCGCTCTGACGGCGGCACGGTCAGGCTTCTGGTCGCTGTCACCGCTGGCCGGCTTGTTGGACTTCTTGGCGCTCATGCGGATTCACCCGCTTGCGCCTGGAGCTGTTTCGCGCGTTCACGGACGCCGCGGGGCATCATGTCGAAGTAGCGAGGATCGACGGCTGCGCGCTGGGCGCGGCGCTCCCAATCGGTTTTCCATTTGTCGGTGCTCAACATAGTGGTCGGCGGAGTACTAACGCCGGGGCGAGGTGCGGCTGGCGCCGCGGGCGGACTCATGCGGCGCCAGCCGATGGGCTTGCTCATTGCGTCGATGTCGTCGGCGCGGATGCGAATCATGCGCGGGCCAATGCGATAGCCGCGCAGTATGTTTCGGGCCAAGTAGCGCCTGACGGTGACGGGGTGCACACCCAACCGTTCGGCGGCTTGGTTGATCGTGAGGTGTTGCTGTGACATACCTCAAAGTTATGCCGAGTGCCGGTATGTAGCAAACGGCGTAGGTGTGTTTACTAGACGATTAACAGGGCTTTTGGCCAAATCGGGGTTGCTGACGGCAAATAGTGTCGACTGAACGTTTGGGCCCACTAGTGACGTTTGCGCACGTTACGCTAGTCGAAAAATCAGCAGGTCTGGGCTTTCGAAACGTCTAGTGTTGACTGGGCTAATTTGCTTGCTTCTCAGCGAGTTTCGACAGCGCATCGGCCACCTCGGCGTCGCGGCCGCTGACGGCCTGCTGGTAGATCAGGCTTGCGCGGGCGGTGGAGTGGCCCAACCGCTGCATCGATTCGGCGAGGTTGGCCACGCGCGCTGTCTGCGTACCGCTGAAATGCCGCAGCCCGTGCACAGTCGGTCTCGGCTTGTTCACGCCGTCGCGGCCAATTGTGTCTAGCGCGGGGTTGAAATAGCTGTCGCGGAACACTTTCCCGTCCATGTGGCAGCCGCCCCGCGCCGGCGGCCACAGCAGCGTATCGGCCCCGTCAGCGATAGCGGCCAGGTGAGCCATTAGGTCGGGGCGAATGTGCGGGGGCACCACCACCGTGCGGCCCTTGCCCGACTTCGGCGTATCAATGCGGCACACGCCTTGCCGGTGTGTGGCGCCGCGCGCAATGGTGATCGTCGAGCCGTCGGCGGCCACGTCGCGGCGGCGCAGTTCCATGAGTTCTCCCCAGCGGGGGCCGCACCATGCGGCGACCAGCACCAGTGTCCGCAGGCGCTGCGGCTCGATCGCATCGGCGAGGGCGGCGATCTCGGCGGGAGTCAGGACGACGGCCGCGCGTTGAGTCTTGGCGGCCATCGCCTTCGGAATCTGGCACGGGTTCGCCGGCAACAGGCCATCCCCCACGGCGGTGGCGCACACGGCGTGCAAAAGCTGGTAGGAGTGTGCCTTCGCGGTCGGCTTCTCGGCGTTCATGGCGGCGTACCACGACCGAACGGCCTCCGCGGTCAGATTGGACAGCTGCACCTGGCCGAGTATCGAATCTTTGATCCGGCGCTCGACGATGCTCTCGTATCCGGCTTTCGTGCGGCCTTTCAGTGGGCGCTGCTCAACCCACTTGGCGGCGTATTCGGCAACGGTGAGGGCGCCGGCACGCTTCTCGGCCTCGCGCTGCGCGGGTGGTGTCCAGATGCCCAGCTCGATGAGTCGCCGTTCCTTGGCGAGCCATTCTTCCCCGTCCATTTTCGCGGAGAAGGTCTTGGCCGCCCGGTGGCGTAGTAGGTCGGGGCCGACGTAGGACGCCTGCCAGGTTGTCTTGCCTGACTTGCGCAGCCAGCCCCAGCCGCGGCGGCCCTTCTTACCGGCCACTTTTGCTCCGCTCTGTTATCTGCCTGTTGTCAACGTGCTAGCTCATGCACGCTTGCGCTAACTAGTGCACGTCGCTAGCCTAAGCTTATCAGCAGCTCAGCGGCGGTAATCGCAGCTAGTTGCTGATGCGGGCAACCAACAGGGCGGCATTTTCGAATCCTGCCGGGGGCACTCTCTGATCAGCGCATTAATCCCGCGCAGCCACCTCAACCTCGCACCAGCACGAACGCCTCGATGTGGCGCTTTCCGGCTCGCACTTCGTACTTCCGCCAGCCGGGGTACAGCTCGAGGCCCTTCGCCCAGATCTCGTCGCGCTCGCTGGGCGTTGCGAGCCGCGCGTTCGCACGCCAGGTGTCACGGCCGATGGCCACCGTCGCTTCGGGGTGCGCCTTGAGGTTGTGGTACCAGGCGGGATGGTTAGCGCCGCCAAAGTTGGACGCGATGAGGGCCAAGCCATCCGGATGCGGGATTCCGTACACGGCGACGGTGCGGGGCTCGCCGGACTTGGCGCCGGTCGTGGTGAGCATGACCACGGGGATGCCGGTTGCGACCCCGGCGAAGCTGCTTCTACCACCGGTGATCCTGGTGATGAATCGGTCGAGGTGGTGCGCCGTGGGGCGAAGGAGCGCCGCACCCACCGTCGTGGACGCGAAGCGACGCATCATCCGGTGGAACGCATTGGTATCGGCGAAGGACTGGCCGGGCATGGTGTCATTGTGGCCCGACCTGGGGCCGCTGAGGGCATATTCGCCCGACCTGGAAATCCAAATGAAAACGGGCCACAGGTGCCCACCCGGCACTAAGCTGCAGCTCGTGGGCAAGAACGTGTTTGCCAACGGCCGGGGGCGCTGGCTAGCGATCGTGGGCTCGCTCGCGCTTGCGGCCGGCATGATCTACGCCCAAGACACAAAGCCGCGATGCTGCGCGCCAAACGCGCTGGCGGCGGCACCCACCAGCGCAGCCGCCGCACCGACCAGCGCGCCGCACACGGCGAGTCCCGCGGAAGTGGAAATGTTGGCCGCCAGCGCGCCCGCCGCCGCTCAGCAATTCCAGGTCGCGTTGCCCCGTGGCATCGCCTCGGAGGACAGGCTGCAGATCAAGACGATCTGGGCGGAGCGCGCCATCAGCGTGCTGTTTCCGCAGATCACGACCATCTTCGGGTACCGGGAAGATCCCCTGCCTTGGCACCCCAACGGGTTGGCGATCGACGTAATGATCCCCAACCACAACAGCCCCGAGGGCATCGAGCTCGGCAACCAGATCGCCGGCTACGCCCTGGCGAATGCGAAGCGCTGGGGAATCAACCACGTGATCTGGCGTCAGAAGATCTATCCGGGCGTCGGCGGGGGCAGCTGGACCGCCGACCTCGGCTCGGAAACCCTCAACCACTACGACCACGTTCATATCGCCACCAATGGCGGCGGGTACCCGACCGGGCACGAGGTCTACTACATCGCCTCGATGACGCCCGCGCCGCGGCAGTGACTCAAGTTGGGTAATAAGGACTTTCATCCAGACACGGCGGGAAACGCCGCCACGGGCATTTCGACGGTTCCACCGCACGGGCCCCCGGTGATGTCGGTGTGCCAGGTGCCGCGCAACGATCCGTCTGCCTGCGGCATGTAGAACGCCCATGACTTGGCGGGCGCCCACACCTTCGGGACGCCTTCGCCCATGTAGCAATCCCACTGGAAGCCGAAGTGCTCGACCCACCGGGTGCCGTCCCAGATGTAATGAGACGGCTGGGGCAGCGTCGGGTTCTTAGGGGCTGGGCCGTTGGTGGCGGTCGCCACGCAGTTGCCTGACGAGCACGTGGTGACGAAGACGTAGTCGGCGCTGAATGTGGGTTCGGATTGACTGGCCGCCGCGCTCGTACCCGACTTGCTGACGGCGTATCTCACCAGCGAATACTTTCCGTTCCACGACGGCATCGCCGCGTGTGCCGGAACCGCGGGCATCGTGAGGCCCGCGATCGGGACGGCGCTAAGTGCCATAACGCGTCGCAACCGCCACCGCGCAAACATCAGGTCCATGGTGGGGGTTCGGCGACCCTCCGCTGATAGCCCGCCAAGAATTCGTTGAGAAGCCGTTAAGGCCCCGTGCTGATTCTGTGATCAACGCACCCAGCGTCCACCAGAAAACCCACATCAGCACAAGGAGACCCCAATGTTTTCTCGCCGTTTCACCGCCTCAGTCGTCGGCACCGCCGCTCTGGGCCTGGCCGCGCTCGGCCTCGCCGGCACCGCGGGCGCGAGTTCGGTCGATGACGCGTTCCTCGCCCAGCTGGCGTCGGACGGCATCACCCCGCCGAGCGCCTCGGTCGCCATCAAGGACGCACACGCCGTCTGCAACGCGCTCGACCAGGGCCACTCGAGCAAGGAGGTCATCAGCGCCGTGGCCCAGTCGACTGGCTTAAGCACCAAGGGCTCCAAGACGTTCGCCGTCGACGCCGCTTCGGCCTACTGCCCGCAGTACGTCACCTCGACCTGACGCCAACCACCACAATGCGGGGACCCCGGCGGGTCCCCGCATTGTTCATGGTCGCCGCAGCAGAAACAGGCTGTAGGCGGCGACGGACTGCGCGTCGGCGATCACTCCCGAACGGATCATCTGCTCGACGTCCTCGCGGTCGAACCAGGCACTGCGCATGTCCTGTTCCTCGTGCTCCAGATCCGGTTCCCCTTCGGCGATCCCGGTGGCCAAGAACACCCACCCGCGCTGGCTGGTCATGCCCGGAGCGACATCAAGCTGGCCGAGCACCTCAAATGACCTGGCAATCAATCCCGTTTCCTCACGCAGCTCACGCTCAGCCAACTCGGACGGGTCGGTGTCCGCCAAGCCGGGGGCGGTGCCTTGCGGGAATTCCCACCGCCGCTCCCCGAGCGGGTACCGGAACTGCTCGACCAGCCGGAAGCGGTGCCCATCGAATGGCATCACCAGCGCATAGTCCGGTTTGTCCACCACGCCGTAGATGCCGGGGCTGCCGTCCGGGCGACGGATGTCGTCTTCGCGGAGCACCATCCATTGGCTCCGATAGATCTCGCGGGACGCGATGCATTCGATGAAAGGCACCAACCCAGTATCACCACCGGTCCGCGGGTGCGTGCTCCTACTGGGATGCCGTGAAGCGGTCGTACGTGCGGCGCAGGGTGCCGCGGTCGACGGAGTGCAGCACACGGGTGAGGACTTCGAACACGTCGACGTGCCCGACGGTGGGATCCGCCGTATCGCCACGGGTGTATTGCCACGGCATGGACCGTCCGCGGCGCAGCACTTCCCCGAGATACCACACAGCGCCGTCGACGAACGCCGCATTCCGCTCCTCGTCCAGGAGCTGCTCGGGTGTCGGGGCCTTCTGAATGGCGAGCTCTTCCAACGCGTCAAGCGATTCCGGGGAGAAGTCCCACACGGCCTCGCCGCCGTAATGGCCTGCCCAGACCGGGAATTGAGCCCCGCGCTCGGCAAGCCAGCACCGCAGGTATTCCTCATCCGAAAATCGCTGTGTCGCTTGGCTTTTGGTATGCAGCCGCCGCTTGGTGGCTTCTTCGACGCGGTTGCGCATCTCGGCCACCCACCGATAGTCCTCGATGCGGTCGCGCCACTTCGCCAGTTCCTCCCGGGCCGCGACGGTGATGGGATTGTCGTCGCCGAAGACCCGGGCTTCGTCGTCGACCAGGGCTTGCCAGGTAGCGACCTTGTCTTCGCAGTCCTCCGGTTCTGGCTCCCACAGCGCGATGGTGTGCCGCGCGATCAGCGTGTGGCGGTGGTCGTGACCCAGCTTCTCGCGCATCACCTCGACCAGCGACTCGAGCAGAGCCACGGCGCCGGCGCCATCCACCGATTCGCCGTGCCACTGCGCCAGCGACAACCGCGTCCCCAACGTGTCCTCGTGGTCGTCGCCGAGCACCCGGCGCCGGGCGGCAAGGACCCGCTCGCCCTCGGCGATGGCACCCGGGTAATCACCGAGCTCCTTGCGCTTGTGCGCCACGCGGTCCCTGGACGTCAACACGGTGGGGTGCTCGGCGCCCAGCACGCGTTCTTCGTCAGCCAGCAGCTGCGACCATTCGGCCAACGCGGCGCGCGCTTCCTGCTGCGGCCGGTCGGCGAACATGTGGCGCGCCGTCAACGTGGTGATGTGATCCCGGCCCAGCACCTCCTCGAACTCGGGCACCAGCTGCTCGAGAACGGCGTAGGCCCCGGCCTGGTCTCCCATTTGGAGCTGCAGGTGCACCAGCGCGAGCTTCATGTCCAAGACGTTGGGGTGGCGCTCCCCCAAGATCGGGCGGCAGACCGCGACCAGCTCGTTCATGAGTGGCAACGCCCCGGCGAAATCGGCCGCGGCGATGCGCTCCGAGATGAGCCGGGTCAAGGCGGCGAGCGGCCCAGGCAGTTCCGGCTGCGTCATATCGCTATCGAATCTCGCGCGCGGCCCCGTGGCAATTCACTCGTCTCCCCAGCGTCCGGTGTGGCGCTGGCATGAATCGGCACGGTGTTCGATAGTCATAGGAACAAAACGCCAACGTCAGCAGAGGTGGGGGTTATGCCCGACGCCCGGAAGGGTGCGTGACCATGCGCGGCCACATCATCGTCAGCGGTGATGACGCGCTGGCGACCACGATCGTCGAGGAGCTCAACAACGCCGGTGTGCACATCGTCAAGCTCAGAACCGCCGGCGAGCTCGACACCGCTGGAGTCGCCCGCGCTCGCGCCGTGATCTGTGTGGGAGATGACGACGCGACAAATCTCGAAATCGCGCTGCTGGCAAGGAAAGCCAACCCCCGTGTGCGCGTGGTGGCACGGCTGGCCAATGACGTCCTGCGGACGGCGATGGCCGCGGACAAGCGCCCCGGAGCGATCCTGGACGTCGCCGACCTTGCGGCGCCCTCAGTCGTCGAAGCGTGTCTGGCGCACACCGTGCACCCGTTCGAGGCGGCGGGCATCGAATTCGTCGTCTCCGGCGCCGAGGCGCCGCGTGACGCGACGCTGCGCGAGATCTACGGCGATCTGGCACCGGTGGCGGTCATTCACGGCGAGAACTGCGCCACCCCGGGAGAGGTGGTGTCCTGTCCGGGCCGTGATCTGTCGGTGCATGCCGGTGACTGGACGGCGATGATCGGCACCGCCGACGAGTTGGCGGCCCGCGGCATCAAGGTGCCGCGGCCAACCGTGACCCGTTATCGCCTGCCCCGGCTGCGGCGCATGCTCGACAGTGCGCGCGCCCTGCGTGACGACGTCAATCCGATGTTCGCCCGAGCGTTGCTGGCCGCGGCGTGCCTGCTGGTCGGGTCGACGGTGGTCCTGCGCTTCAGCTACCAGCCGGGTCCGAAGATGACGTGGCTCGACGCGCTGTATTTCAGCACCGAGACGATCGCGACGGTCGGTTACGGCGATTTCAGCTTCCTCCATCAGCCCACCTGGCTGCGGCTGTTCAGCATCATGTTGATGTTCGCCGGCGTGACAACCACCGCGCTCCTCGTCGCTTTCATCGCCGACCTGCTGATATCGCGGCGTTTCGCCCACTCGGTCGGCCGCCGCCGGGCGCGCCATCTGCGCAATCACGTCATCGTCGTCGGGCTCGGTTCGTTCGGCAGCCGCGTCGTCGCCGACCTCAGGTCAGCCGGATACGACGTCGCCGTGATCGAGCGGGACGAAAACAACCGCTTTCTGTCGGCGGCGGACGACCTCGACGTGCCAGTGATCTTCGGAGACGCGACGCTGCGCCAGACGCTGGAAGTCGCCCGCGTCGAGCACGCCCGCGCGGTGGCGGTGCTGACCCAGGACGACATGGTGAATATCGAAACCGGGATAGTGCTGCGCGAGATGCTGGGCCCCCGGGTGATGCCCGAAGTCGTCCGGACCGACGTTCCCCTGGTACTGCGCGTCTACGACCGCGCGCTGGGGGCCGCGGTGGCGCAGCGGTTCGGATTCGAAAACGTCCGGTCCACCGTCGAACTCGCCGCGCCATGGTTCATCGGCGCTGCGATGGGCCTGCAAGTGCTGGGCACATTTTCCGTCGGCCAG
This sequence comes from Mycobacterium nebraskense, assembly GCF_002102255.1. Lineage (GTDB taxonomy): Bacteria > Actinomycetota > Actinomycetes > Mycobacteriales > Mycobacteriaceae > Mycobacterium > Mycobacterium nebraskense. The sequence continues at coordinate 26,333 of NZ_LQPH01000122.1, read as the reverse complement.
CGCTCCTTCATGGTCGGCGGAATGCATGTGGCGTCCGGCAGCGAACTCGACGGACTGAAGATGTTCGAACTGTCCACCCACACCCGCGTCATCGCGATCACCCGGCAGGACGCGCCCGTCGAGCTACACCCGCGACGTGATGCCTGGCTGCGTGGCGGCGACACCGTCTACCTCGTCGGCCCGTACCGCGAGTTGTTGGCGACGCTGCGCAAGGGGCAGCCTCCCCAGCAGCCGGCGGCCGGCGACGAGCGCGCGTCTGCCTAGTGGCGATCGCAAGCGCGGCGTAGCCGGGCGCGGCGGGTCGCCACCATCGGGTTAGTGGCGATCGCAAGCGCGGCGTAGCCGGGCGCGGCGGGTCGCCACCATCGGGTTAGAGCCGGCCTGCCACGTCCGCCGCGCGGCTCAGCTGGTCGACGTCCGAGCTCGTCGGGATGAGCTGTACCTCGTCGGTGCCGATGGCCTCGAACTTGCGCAGCACCGCCAGCAGCTCGTCCTCGGTGCCGGACCACCCGGTCGTCGGCGCCATGGCGTCGACGTATTCCGCCGGTATCCAGTTCATGTAGCGCCTTAGATGACGATGCACCTGGGCTCGCGCCTGTTCGGGCGGCCCGAACGCGAACCAGAACGACGTCACCAGGTGGGGCTTGCCCCTGCCCGCCTGCGCCCACGCGTCGCGCGCGACGTCGAACAGCTCGTTCTGCTTGGCGACGTCCAGGTCCAGGGTGGTCCCGGCCAGTCCGGCGGCCCAGGCCGCGGCGCTGCGGATGGTCTTCGGGCCGATGCTGCCCACGAACAGCGGCGGTCCGCCGGGCTGCACCGGCGCCGGCCCAACCGGGAGGACCGAGTCGGTGAGCTTTTCCCCGGCCCACACCCGCTTCATCACGGCCACCCGCTCGGCCATGTCTCGCATGGTCTGCGTCGCCGGGTCGGCACCCACGGCGTGGTAATCCTCGTGTCTGCCGCCCACGCCAATGCCCACGCTCAGCCGCCCGCCACAGAGCATGTCTCCGGTGGCCAGCGACTTGGCCAGCATCACCGGGTCGTGCAGCTGCGGCACGATCACGGTCGTCAGCAGCCGCACCCGACTCGTCCAGGCGGCCAGCGCGCCCAGCAGGGTGAGGTTGTCCGGGTTTTCGAACGCGATGCGCTCGCCCCAGCACAGTGACGAGAATGGGCCGTCGTCAATCGCGCGCGCCCAGCTCTCCAAAACTCCCGCATCCAAGTCCGGCTCCATCACCGGCAGCGTCATCGCAATCCGCACGACGGCGATTCTGGCATGGGAGTCAACATCGGCTGCCTGGAGTGGCAGCATGGAGCAGATGGGTTTCACCAGCAGTTCCATCGCGCACGTCCGCCTCACCGTCACCGATATCGAGCGATCCCGGCAGTTTTACGAGAGCGTGTTCGGTTGGCCGGTCCTGCTGGAGGTGCCCGACAACGCCGACGAGGCCACCCGCAAACAGCTGAGCTTCCTGTTCGGCGGCGTCATCTATGACCTCGGCGGCACGCTGCTCGGGCTGCGGCCGGTAGCCACCGACCGGTTCCACGAGGATCGCGCCGGGCTCGACCACATCGCATTCCGGATGGCCAACAAGGACGAATTAGACTCCGCGGCAGCGCATCTCGACGAGCTCAGCGTCGCGCACGAGCCGGTGAAAGACATCGGGCCGTCCTACATCCTTCAGTTTCGCGACCCTGACAACATCGCCCTGGAGCTCACGGCACCGAAGTAAGGGCGGCGTGTTGTGGCGACGCGCGCAAAATGACAGTGGATGCGGCGTGTCGGCGTGCGAACACGCGCGCTCGTCGAGGAGTAAAGAAGAACTATGGCCATCAGTTTCAACCACACCATCGTCGCCTCCCGCGACAAGCACGAGTCGGCGGAGTTCCTCGCCGAATTGTTCGGCCTGCCCAGCCCAAAGCCGTTCGGCCACTTCATGGTCGTCCAACTCGAGCACGGCGCCAATCTGGACTATGCGGACGCGCCCGACGGCGCGGAGATCCCGCGGCAGCACTATGCCTTCCTGGTCTCCGAAGAGGATTTCGACGCGATCTACGGCAAGATCCAGTCACGCGGCCTGCAGCACTGGGCAGACCCCGGCGCCAAACGGCCCGGCGAGATCAACCACAACGACGGCGGGCGCGGGGTGTACTTCCGCGATCCCTCGGGACATGCCATGGAGATTCTCACCCGCCCCTACGGGTCGGGGGGCTGAGTCTCCGGGGGCGGTAGCGCCTACTCGCCGGCGCGCGGTGTGCCGTGCCGCACGCTCTCCTGCGTGCGGTAGTCATCGGCAAACTTGGCGACATGCTGGGGCAGGGCGTTGGCGGCGACGTCGGCCAGGGTTGTTTCCTCCAGCACCGACCGCATGCTGGCGCGCAGCGCCCGCCAGACGTCGGTGAGCGCAGCGGTGGGCCCGGAATAGGGCAGGTCCCCCAGACCGATGTCGCGCACACTGGCCAGTGGTCCGTCGATGCAGCGCAGGACGTCGGCGATGCTGATTTCGTGTCCCGGACGGGCCAGTTCGTAGCCACCCTCGCGGCCTCGATGACTTCTCACCAGCCGGTCGGTGCGCAGGTTGGTCAGAATGTCGACGAGGAACTGCGGCGGTATGCCCTGCACCTGGGCCAAGTCGTCGGTTTTCACCAACGTCCCATGGGGGACCGTGGCGAGCTGGACCATGGCCCGCACCGCGTATTCCGCCTTCGCCGACATGCGCACTCTCAGGATTGTGCCACTCGTTGTACGAATTTCGACGTAGCTCGGCGACGACGCGGTCCGCGAATCAGATCCGGCCCACCGTGTAGGTGCGCTAAGACCGGGATTCGAGCAGATCGACGATGCTCTGCGCCTGCTCCTCGATGGTGCGGTCCGGCGTCAGCCGCAGGTCGGGGTTGGCCGGCGGTTGATATGGGCTGTCGATGCCGGTGAAGTGTGCGATCTCGCCCGCGCGGGCCTTGGCGTACAGCCCCTTCGGATCACGCTGCTCGCATTCTTCGATCGGGGTGTCGCAGAATACCTCGACGAAGTCGAATCCCGCGGCGGCGTGCACATTACGGGCCATCTCGCGTTGCTCGGTCAGCGGGCTGATCGCCGGAACCAACACCACGTTGCCACAGTCGGCGAGCAGGGCCGCCACGTGCGCCAGCCGGCGCAGATTCTCGGCACGGTCGGCCATGCTGAAGCCCAAGTCGGCGTTCAAACCGTGCCGCAGGTTGTCACCGTCGAGAACGTAAGCAGGAGTGCCCCTTTCGAGCAGCATCTGCTCGACCAGCATGGCCACCGACGACTTGCCGGAACCGGACAAGCCGGTGAACCAGACGGTCTTGCCCCGAGGCCGGGCTTCGGCGACGGCCGACGACTTGTGCCGCACGGTGTTCGAGCTCGCCGTCTGCACCGAGACATCACGCAGCACCATGCCCGCCGCAACGGTGCCGTTGGTGTGCGGGTCGATGAGGATGAACGATCCGGTGCTGGCGTTGCGGGTGTACTCGTCGAGCAGCAGCGGCACCTGGGTGCGCAGCGAGATGCGGCCAAGTTCGTTGAGCTGCAACGCGGTTGCGGACTTGTCGCGATGCAGGGTATTGACGTCGAGCCGGTAGTCCAGCCCAGTCACCCTCGCCCGCGTGGTGCGGGTGGTGTGCTTGATGACGTAGTCGCGGCCGGGCTCCAGCGCCGCGTCGTCGGCCATCCAGCACACGGTCGCGTCGAATTCCTGCGTAACCCGGGGATGGTTGTTGGTGCGGGCGATCAGATCGCCGCGCGAGATGTCGATCTCGTCGGCCAGGCGCACCGACACGGCCATCGGCGGAAACGCTTCTTCCACTGGACCGTTGGGCCCTTCGATCGCGGTGATCCGGGTGGTTTTGCCGATCGGCAGAACAACGACTTCGTCTCCCGCACGCATGACCCCGCTGGCCACGGTGCCGGCGTAGCTGCGGTGGTCTTGATGCTCGCGCGTGTGCGGCCGGATGACGTACTGGACCGGGAACCGCACGTCGACCAGGTTGCGGTCACCGGCGATGTACACCTCCTCCAGGTGTGAGAGCAGCGCCGGGCCCTCGTACCAGGGCGTCTGGTCCGACTTGGTTACCACGTTGTCGCCGTGCAGCGCGGAGATCGGGATGGTGGCCACGTCGTGCACGTCCAAACGCGCGGCGAACGCGTGGAATTCGTCCCGGATGGCCTCGAATTTGTCTCTGTCCCAGCCGATCAGGTCCATCTTGTTGATGGCGAGAACGATGTGTTGGATGCCCAGCAGCGAGGCCAGGAAGGCGTGCCGGCGGGACTGCTCCAGCAGGCCGTGCCGGGCATCGACGAGCACGATGACCAGTTGGGCGGTCGACGCGCCGGTCACCATGTTGCGGGTGTACTGGATGTGGCCCGGGGTGTCGGCGATGATGAATTTCCGCTTGGGAGTGGCGAAGTAGCGGTAGGCGACGTCGATCGTGATGCCCTGCTCGCGTTCGGCACGCAGGCCGTCGGTCACCAGCGCCAGGTCGGTGTAGTCGTGGCCGCGCTCTTTGGACGTCTGCTCCACCGCCGCCCACTGGTCTTCCATGACGGCCTTGGAGTCGTAGAGCAGGCGCCCGATCAGCGTGGACTTGCCGTCGTCGACGGAACCCGCGGTTGCGAGGCGAAGCAGCGTGGTGGGTGTGGCCATCAGAAATACCCCTGCCGTTTGCGGTCTTCCATCCCGGCTTCCGAGATTCGGTCGTCGGCCCTGGTCGCGCCTCGTTCGGTCAGCCGGGACACCGCGGTCTCGGCGATGACCTCCTCCACCGTCACGGCCTCCGATTCCACGCATCCGGTGCAGGTGACGTCCCCGACCGTGCGGAAACGCACCGTTGCTTCGAACACCGGCTCGTCGTCGCGCGGGTGCATGTGCCGGTCGACCGCCAGCAGCATGCCGTCACGGCGAAACACCTTGCGCCGGTGGGCGTAATAGATCGAGGGCAGCGCGATGTTCTCCGCACCGATGTAGGACCAGATGTCGAACTCTGTCCAGTTGGACAGCGGGAAGGCCCGGATGTGCTCGCCCTTGTGGTGCCGGCCGTTGTAGAGATTCCACAGCTCGGGCCGCTGTGCTTTCGGGTCCCATTGGCCGAACTCGTCGCGGAAGCTGAACACCCGCTCTTTGGCGCGGGCCTTCTCCTCGTCGCGGCGCGCTCCGCCGAACGCCGCGTCGAACTTGTTCTCCCGGATGGCGCGGAGCAGCGTCACGGTCTGGATGGAGTTGCGCCCCTGCCGTGGCTCGACGACGCGGCCGGCGTCGATGTCCTCCTGGACCGAGGCGACCATCAGGCGCACCCCGTGCTCGGCGACCAACTCATCGCGGGTGGCGATCACCTCGTCGAAGTTGTGGCCGGTGTCGACGTGCATCACCGGGAAAGGCAACCGCCCGGGCCGGAATGCCCTCAGCGCCAGGTGCAGCATGACGATGGAGTCCTTGCCGCCCGAGAACAGCAGCACGGGCCGCTCGAACTCGGCGGCCACCTCCCGGATGATGTGGATCGCTTCTGCCTCCAGCGAGCGCAGATGGCTGAGTTCATACTGCCCGGCCACTGGACGGGGTGTCACCTGGCTGGTCACGGTTTTCCCATAAAGTAGGTAAAACTGATCGTATTTGCAAGCATAATCCAACTATGGAACCAGCTCTCACCGCGGATTGTCAATGATGCCGAGCGCCGCTTCCCTCCACACCGAGTAGACGCGCAAGCACTCGCATCTCCTACGACGTGTTGCGGCTCTTCGCACTAGCCGGTGCAGCCTGGAAGCTTTCCACCATAACGGCGGCGAGCAGCTCTCCCGAGACCTGCTCGCACACGCTAGAGGGTGACCTCGTCCAGTTTGCCCGTGGCGACGTCGAAGACAAACCCGCGCACGCACGGACACATCTCCACGAACGGGCTACTCGCTATGCGACGCAACGACTGCCGGACGTCCTCAGCGGGATCACGGAAGGCCTCGGCTGCCCACGACGGCCTGACACCACTCTCCTCCTCGATGGCGCGCTTGAAGTCATCATCGGTGAACGTGAGCATCCCGCAGTCGGTGTGATGAATCAGCATGACCTCGTTGGTTCCCAGCAACCGTCGGCTGATGGTGAGCGAGCGGATCGCGTCGTCGGTGATCGCACCGCCGGCGTTCCGGATCACGTGCGCCTCGCCCTCCTTGATCCCGAGAAGACGGTAGACGTCCAGCCGGGCGTCCATGCATGCGACAATCGTGATACGTTTGCTCGGCGGCATCGGCAGCCGGCCCTTGAAGGTACGCGCATACTCGGCGTTGTTGGCCAGGTATTCATCAATAACCGTCATACCATTCCCCATTTTTATGCGAATATGTCATTAGCTGACCCAGGCGACTCGGGTAGGTGATTCTAACAGTCGATCACTCGGATTTGAACCCATCGGAATTTGCTGGCCGACTACTTGCGGGAACTCTCTGCCGCCATATCCGCCGTTGTACGCCTCTACGCCGCATGACCTCCCGCGCCCAACCCGGGCCAGGGGGTGGGTTGCGTGCTGCGGCGCGGCAGTCGCTCGTCAAATTGCGAGAGATCGTCGACCTGCAGGAAACATTGATCGCGAAGGCGATCGCCACCTAAAAGATCGGCTGATGCCGGTACGGGCCGCCCACGCTAGGGGGTCACCTCGTTGAGCTCGCCGGTGGCGACGTCGAAGACGAATCCGCGCAGCGACTCGTGCTTGGTGATGAACGGGCTTTTCTCGATCCGGCGCAACGACTGCCGGACCTCCTCCTCCAAGGGATCAACGAACGCCTCGGCCGCCCACGGCGGCTTGATGCCGGCCTCGTCCTGGATGCCGCGTTTGAAGTCGACGTCGGTGAAGGTGAGCATCCCGCAGTCAGTGTGATGAATAAGGATGATCTCGCGAGTCCCCAGCAATCTCTGGCTGATAGCGAGCGAGCGGATGACGTCGTCGGTGACGACCCCGCCGGCGTTCCGAATGACGTGAGCCTCCCCGTCATTGATGCCCAGCATGCGGTAGACGTCGAGTCGGGCATCCATGCAAGCGACGATCGCGGCGTGTTTACTCGGAGGCATAGGTAGCGGCCCCTTGAAGGTACTCGCGTACTCCGCGTTGTGGGCCAGGTAGTCATCGGTGGCTGTCACGCGAGCCTCCTCGGGTATCGCAAAATCAAATTTGCTACGCAGACCGATGCTACGGCGGATATTAACAACCGGCTACCCGGATTTCACGCATCAGAATCGGCGCGATCGGAATGAGCCGGGCGGCCGCCAACCGTGGTGCCGGAAGCTGTTGATCCCGTGCAGTTCCCGGATGGGAATGCTTGCTTATGGTCGCCACTCGCCACGCAACCCGCGGTCGGTAGACCGCACCGTTAGTTAAGCGCTACGAATCCACGCGGAACCGTTCCGCCGAAATTGGCAACCCGGTAGCGCCGTTGCCGTGGACACCGTTGCTGTTTCTGGCGGAACCGTAGCGATCCGCCTGAACCGCGCGCCGCCGTTGCAGACCACCGACATCTGCGTACTCGAGTCTGTACTCGTAGGCCAACCGGGCGATCCCTGCCCGAATCTGCGCAAACTCTGCGGGCAGGCCTTTGGCAAACGTTCAGAAATCATGAACTGGCCTGGTGGCAGCGGATGCGTGCCCCGCTGATCATCGGGATGACGGTGGTGGCGCCACGATCGCCCGTGGCTCGCTACCCTATCCCAATGCAACTCGGTGGTCGGGCATGACCCGGTTTCTGGCGCGCCGGTTGCTCAACTACGTGCTGCTGCTGGCGCTGGCCTCGTTTCTGACGTATTGCCTGACATCGTTGGCCTTCTCACCACTGGACAGCCTGTTACAGCGTAATCCGCGGCCACCACAAGAGGTGATCGACGCCAAGGCCCACGCGCTCGGCTTGGACATGCCCATTCCGATCCGCTACGCGCACTGGGTCTCACACGCCGTTCGCGGCGATTTCGGAACGACCATCACCGGACAGCCCGTCGGCACCACGCTCTGGCGCCGCGTCGGTGTCACCCTGCGACTCCTGGTCATCGGCTCGGTGGTGGGGACGGTGCTGGGCATCGCGGCCGGGGCGTGGGGCGCCATCCGCCAGTACCGGATCAGTGACCGCGTCGTCACGATGGTGGCGCTGCTCATCCTCAGCACGCCGACTTTCGTCATCGCCAGCCTCTTAATCCTTGGTGCCCTGCGAGTGAATTGGGCCGTTGGCGTCCACCTTTTCGACTACATCGGAGAGACGTCACCGGGTGTAGTCAATGGGACCTGGCACCAGCTACTCGACCGGCTGCGACATTTGATCCTGCCCTCGCTGACCCTGGCATTGGTTGCTGCCGCCGGGTACAGCCGTTATCAGCGTAACGCGATGCTCGACGTCCTCGGCCAGGATTTCATTCGCACCGCCCGCGCCAAAGGACTCACCCGTCGGCGCGCGCTGGTGAAACATGGGCTGCGCACCGCATTAATACCGTTGGCCACGTTGTTCGCCTACGGGGTGGCCGGGTTGGTCACTGGCGCAGTATTCGTGGAGAAGATATTCGGCTGGCACGGCATGGGTGAATGGCTGGTGCAGGGTATCGCGACTCAGGACACCAACATCATCGCGGTTATCACGCTGTTTTCCGGCGCGGTGGTGTTGCTGGCCGGCCTGCTCTCCGACGTATTCTACGCAGCTCTTGATCCGAGGGTTAGGGTGTCATGACGCCCGAGCCCAAAGTGGATGGCGCTCAGGGGATTCCGACCCCGAAGGCATCGGAGTTCACCTCACGCCGCACCCTGGTGCTGCGCAGGTTCGTGCGCAACCGATTGGCGGTCGCGTCGCTGACGCTGCTGGTGCTGCTGTTCGTCGGCTGCTATACGCTGCCGGCGGTGCTGCCGTACTCCTATGACGACCTCGATTTCGACGCGCTGTTGCAGCCGCCGAACACCCGGCACTGGTTGGGCACCAACGCACTAGGGCAGGACTTGTTGGCACAGATCCTGCGGGGTATGCAGAAGTCGATGCTGATCGGTGTCTGTGTGGCGGTCATCTCGACCGGCATCGCCGCTACCGTCGGATCGATCTCGGGCTACTTCGGTGGTTGGCGAGACCGGGTGCTGATGGGGGTGGTCGACCTGCTGTTGGTGGTGCCCAGCTTCATCCTGATCGCCATCGTGTCACCGCGAACCAAGAGCTCGGCCAACATCCTGATGCTCGTTCTGCTGCTGGCCGGATTTGGCTGGATGGTCAGCTCGCGTATGGTGCGCGGCATGACCATGAGCCTGCGGGAACGCGACTTCGTCCGGGCCGCAAGGTATATGGGCGTGTCCAGCCGTCGGATCATCCTCGGCCATGTGGTGCCCAATGTGGCTTCCATCTTGATCATCGACGCCGCCCTCAACGTCGCCTCTGCCATTTTGGCCGAGACCGGGCTGAGCTTCCTCGGTTTCGGCATCCAGCCGCCGGATGTGTCGCTGGGCACGTTGATCGCCAATGGCACCCAGTCGGCGACCACCTTCCCGTGGGTGTTCTTGTTTCCGGCGGGCGTGCTGGTGCTGATCCTGGTGTGCGCCAACGTGACCGGCGATGGTCTGCGCGACGCACTGGACCCCGGCAGTGGCATGTTGCGAGGTGGCGCCCGGTGAGCGCGCTGCTGGAAGTGACCGACCTGGCCGTCACCTTCCCGGCGGACGGCCAACCGCTGACCGCGTTGCGCGGCATTAGCTACTGCGTCGACCCCGGGGAAGTGGTGGCCATGGTCGGCGAATCGGGATCGGGAAAGTCCGCGGCGGCGATGGCGGTGGTTGGCCTGCTACCGGAGTACGCGAAGGTGCGCGGCTCGGTCCGGTTGCGCGACACCGAGCTGCTGGGGCTCGCCGACGACGCGATGTCGCGGTTCCGCGGCAAGGCGATCGGCACTGTGTTCCAGGATCCTATGTCTGCGCTGACACCGGTCTACACCGTCGGCGACCAGATCGCGGAGGCGATCGAAGTCCACCAGCCGCGCGTTGGCAAGAAGGCCGCCCGACGACGCGCGGTGGAACTGCTAGAGCTGGTCGGCATCGCGCAGCCAGCGCGACGCGCCCGCGCGTTTCCGCATGAGCTGTCTGGTGGTGAACGGCAGCGGGTGGTCATCGCGATCGCGATCGCGAACGATCCCGACTTGCTGATCTGCGACGAACCCACCACCGCACTGGATGTCACCGTGCAGGCACAGATCCTCGAGGTGCTCAAGACGGCGCGCGACGTCACCGGCGCCGGGGTGCTCATCATCACCCACGACCTCAGGGTGGTCGCCGAATTCGCCGACCGCGTGCTCGTCATGTACGCCGGCCGCGTCGTCGAGTCCGCCGGAGTGCACGACCTTTACCACCGCCGCCAGATGCCTTACACCGTGGGTCTGTTGGGCTCGGTTCCGCGGTTGGACGCCGCGCAAGGCACCCGACTGGTGCCCATACCCGGCGCACCCCCGTCCTTGGTCGGCCTCGAGCCCGGATGTCCCTTCGCGGCGCGCTGCCCACTCGTCATCGACGAATGCCGCGTGGGCGAACCAGAATTGATCGAGGTCGGCGTTGATCACCGGGCAGCCTGCATCCGTACCGACCAGGTCGGCGGACGCAGCGCCGCGGATATCTACGGGGTCAACACCTCCGCCCATGCAGCAGCGGCCGGCGACTCATCGGTCGTCGTGCGGGTGCGTAATCTGGCCAAGACCTACCGGCTGACGAAGGGCGTGGTGTTACGCCGCGCCGTCGGCGAGGTCCGCGCCGTCGACGGCGTCAGTTTCGAGCTGCAGCGGGGCCGCACCCTGGCCATCGTCGGTGAGTCCGGTTCCGGCAAGTCGACCACTCTGCACGAGATCCTGGAACTGGTTGCGCCGCAATCGGGCTCGATCGAGGTGCTGGGCAACGATGTCGCCGCCCTGAGCCCCGCGAGCCGACGCTCGCTGCGACGCGACATTCAGGTCGTGTTCCAAGATCCGGTGGCGTCGCTGGATCCGCGGTTGCCCGTGTTCGACCTACTCGCCGAACCGTTGCTGGCCAACGGCTTCGGTAAGAGCGAGACCAACGAGCGGGTCGCCGAGTTGCTCGACATCGTGGGGTTGCGCCGCGCGGACGCGACCCGCTACCCCGCTGAGTTCTCGGGCGGACAGAAGCAGCGCATCGGCATCGCGCGGGCGCTGGCATTGCAGCCCAAAATCCTGGCCCTCGACGAACCGGTATCCGCCCTCGATGTCTCCATCCAGGCCGGGATCATCAACCTGCTGCTAGACCTGCAAGAGCGGTTCGGTTTGTCATACCTTTTTGTTTCGCATGATCTTTCGGTGGTCAGACACCTCGCGCACCAGGTGGTCGTGATGTATGCGGGCTCGATCGTAGAGCACGGCGACAGCCAGCAGGTCTTCAGCAACCCGCAACACGACTACACCCGGCGGCTCCTGGCCGCCGTGCCACAACCGGATCCGACTAAACGTGTTTAGGCTTAGGCGGGTCACGACGGCGCTTCTTGTTGTGGCGCTTGTGGCCTCCGGATGCTCGCCGGCCATCAACCTGGCACCGGAAACCGGCCACAACGCCGAGATCGGCACGACCAGCGATATCAACCCGCAGGACCCAGCCACGTTGCAAGACGGCGGCAGCCTGCGGCTGGCGCTCAGCGACTTCCCACCCAACTTCAATATCCTGCACATCGACGGTAATTCGGCCGAAGTCGCCGCGATGATGAAGGCCACGTTGCCGCGGGCATTCATCCTCGGCGCGGACGGCTCGACCACGGTCGACACCGACTACTTCACCAGCGTCGAACTCACCGGCACCGCACCCCAAGTGGTGACGTACACCATCAACCCCCAGGCAGTGTGGTCTGACGGCACACCGATCACGTGGGAAGACATCGCCAGTCAAATCCACGCCTTGAGCGGCACCGACAAGACGTTCGAGATCGCCGGACCCAGCGGCGCCGACCGCGTCGCGTCGGTCACCCGGGGTGTCGACGACCGGCAGGCCGTCATGACCTTCGCCAAGCCGTACGCCGAGTGGCGCGGCATGTTCGCCGGTAACGGCATGCTGCTGCCCAGGAGCATGACCGCCACGCCGGAGGCGTTCAACAAGGGCCAACTCGACGGGCCCGGCCCCTCGGCCGGCCCCTTCATCGTCACGTCGCTGGACCGGACAACACAGCGGATCGTGTTGTCCCGCAACCCGAAATGGTGGGGCGTCCGACCGCGCCTGGACAACATCACCTACCTGGTACTCGACGACGCCGCGCGGCTGCCGGCGCTGCAGAACAACACCATCGACGCGTCCGGCGTCGGTACCGTCGACCAACTGACCATCGCGCAGCGCACGAAGGGAATCTCGATCCGGCGCGCCCCGGCCCCCTCGTGGTCTCACTTCACGTTCAACGGTGCGCCCGGGTCGATCCTGGCCGATAAGGCGCTGCGCCTCGCGGTAGCCAAGGGCATCGACCGGCGCACCATCGCCAGGGTCGTCCAGTACGGGCTCACGAGTGATCCGCTGGCGTTAGGGAACCACATCTATATCGCCGGGCAGAAGGGCTACCAGGACAACAGTGCCGTCGCCCTCTATGACCCGGACGAGGCCAAACGAGAACTCGACGCCTTGGGCTGGAAGCTGAACGGCCAATTCCGCGAGAAGGACGGTCGCCAGCTGGTCATTCGCGATCTGTTCTATGACGCCCAAGGCAACCGGCAGTTCGCCCAGATCGCGCAGCACAGCCTCGCGCAGATCGGCGTCAAGCTCGAACTCGTCGCGAGGGCCGGCAACGGATTCTTCACCAACTACATCAACGTCGGGAACTTCGACATCGCCCAATTCGGTTGGCTCGGCGACGCGTTCCCACTGTCGGCACTGACTCAGATCTACCTGTCGGGCGGGGAGAGCAATTTCGGCAAGATCGGCAGCCCGCAGGTCGACGCGGCGATCGAGCGGACCCTGGAAGAACTCGATCCCGGCAAGGCGCGGGCGTTGGCCAACGATCTCGACAAACTCATCTGGGCCGAGGGGTTCAGTCTGCCGCTGACGCAATCGCCCGGCGACATCGCGGTCCGCAGCACGCTGGCCAATTTCGGCGCGGCCGGTCTCGGCGACCTGCGCTACACCGCTATAGGGTTCATGCGCGGCTGATCCGGCGCAGCCGCGCCGGAATCGGCAGGGCGCCCTCCACGGCGGCGGCCATCGCGATCATTTTCCACAGCAGGCGCAGCTCGGGGCGCGCCGGAAGCGCGTCCAGCGCAGGGGCTTTCGCGGCGAGCCCGTCAAGGTCGCCCCGCCACACCGCTCGGGCGATGGCGATCGCGGCGGGCTCGCGAAAGTCCAGCGCGCTGTGCGCCATGGTGGGCAGTTTCAAGAGCACCGCGTTGGGCAGCAGCGAGGCGATGCGCTCGGCGACCGCCGACGGAGTGATGAGGTCCCGGCCGCCGGAGACCACCGCGGTAGGCCAGCCGAAATGCGGCATCTCGGCCACCAGGTCGTAGGGCTCGTCCTCGAAGGCTACTGTCTGCGTGCGCACCTCGCGTTCTGCCACGGCAGGGTCGAGCGGTAGTCCGTCGGGCTCGGCGGCGTAGTTCAGTTCGCGGAACGCGATGCGGCTCACCAGGTCTTCCTCGTACCGATACGGTAGGTGACTCAGGGTGGCGAACCGGGACAGCGCCCACCACAGCAGCTTTCGACCATCAAGCAGCAGGTCGAGTTGGCGCTCCAGCAGGTCGGCGCCGCCATAGCCGTAGATCGTCGCCACGACCTGGGTGGCGGCCGCGGTCATCACCCCCGTGTCGACGAGTTTGCGCATTTTGGGCGCCAGCGCGGCGGTTTCGGGGCTGTCGCCCCTGAGCAACAGCCGACGGATCGCGCGGCGCACGATCACAATGTCGTGCCGCGACAGCAGCGGCGAATCGAGGATCATCGCCCGCACCCGGGTCGGATGGCACACACCGAACCCGGAGGCGATGTACGTGCCGTACGACGCGCCATAGATGACGGCCGAGTCGACGTGGGCGTCGTCGAGCACGGCGGCGATGTCGTCGACGACCTGGTTCACGGTGATCGCCTCGGGTGGCAGATCCGCTCCGGCGTCGTCATGACGCGACATGCCCACCCCGCGGTGTTCGATCATGATGACGTCCAGGCCGGCCGCGGCCGCGCGGCGCCGCAGCCCCGTGTACATCTGCACCGACGCCACCCCGGGACCTCCCGGGATGATGACCACCGGATGCGCCGACTTTCGGCCGGTGCGCACGTAGTAGAGATCGAACTCTTCCGGGTTATCCGGCGAGACCGGCCGGCGCACTGGCCGCACACCGGGCAATGCCGCAAGCTTCTCCTGCACCCGGCGCCGCTTCGCATTCATCGTCATCGGTGTCGGCCCGCCATGATTCCATTCTGCCGGGACGACCGGCGGTCAGCACCGCACCGGTCCACAGTTGGGATTTGGCGCAGCTCAGCTTAGGCGCTGAGATCGATGCGGTGCGCGCCCTTGACGCCGTCGTACCGGTCGGGACTGCAGGTGAGCACGATCACCTGCCCGTGGGTGCCCACCGTGTCGAAGACCTCCCCCATCTTCGCCAGGCGATCGGGATCGGTGAAGCCCAGCGCGTCGTCGACAACCACCGGAACGGCGTCCTCCTTGGCCACCAGGGCGGCGCCGGCCAGCCGCGCCAGGATGCCGAGTTGCTCCTTGGCCCCGCCCGACAACGATTCGTAGGGCACCGTGACGCCGTTGAGCGTGCGGCTGCGAATGCATAGGTCGCTGTCGATGTCGACCTCGAACGTGGGACCGAACACCGGCCGGCCGAGTCGTTGCAGTTCTGCACGGTAGGGCTCGACGTACCGTTGCCGGGTGGTATCGCGGTGGCGCGTCATGACCGAGCGCAGCAGCCGCGCCGCCCGGGCCCGGCCGCCGACCCGGATGTGCTCGCTGGTGGCGTGCTCACGTTCGGTTTCCGCGGCGTCGAGCTTGCCCTGGCGCCCCTCGCTGCCGAACACCGAGAGTTCGATGGTGATCTCTCGCAACGCGCGGGCGGTCTCTTCGTAGCGCTCACGCAGTTCCTCTGTTTCCTTTGTGGCAGCGGCTAATTCGGCCTGAACGGCGTCCGGATTCGCCGCTGCCAGCCCCTCGGCCAGCTCGATGCGCCGACGTTCAGCGGCCCGCGCCGCTTGCAGCGCCGTGTCCGCCGAGGTCGCGAGATCGTCATCACCGGCCGACGCCCGCTCCTCGGCCAGCCGGTCGGTGGCCGCGTTGAGCTCACCGCGTTGCGTCTCCAACGCGTTCTGCAGAACCGTTGCGCGGGTGGTCAACTCGGTGAGCCGGGCGGTAACGGCGGTGGCGTTCCGGCGGCGGTCGTCGCAATCGGCCATCGCGGCTAGACGAGTCGTCTCGAGCGCTTCGAATTCGGCGCGGGCGGCGCCGATGTCCGCCGCGGGGAGGTCCGCCCCGGCCGGCTGCCCGGCCCGCAGCTGCGCGAGCCGCGAGCGCAACTCGTCGATCTCCCCGTCACCGCACAGCCCGGCCAGGGTGGCGCTCAGCTGGTCGCGGCTGCCCTGCAGTTCGCGGCGATGCTGACCGGCAGACCGAGCCGCAGCGAGGTCAGCCACCCGGCCCGCGGCTAACGCCGCGGCGAGCTCTTCTTGTGCCGCAGCGTGTTTCGCCTTGACATCGAGCGTCGTCGCCCCTGGGGTGATCCGCGCGGTCAGGACGCCCGGGACTTGGACCTCGGTGGGTCCGGTGGTCGTGCTGGACCAGGTTTGGCCCGCGAACAACGAGACTCGTTGGTCTCCGATGCAGAGTTCGATGTCTGTGGCGGCGGTGAACTCGACGGCCGCGGACGTCGACGCCAACTGGTCGCCGATGCGATCGACCGCGGCGGCGGCGTCTTCGATACGTCGCAGCAGCTGCTCGGTGATGGCGATTTCGCCGAGTGCTGCACACACTTGGTCGTGGTCCCGCTGGATGGCCTCGATTTTGGCCAATCGGGCGTTCAGCCGGTCTGCCTCCTCGCGATCGGCGAGCTGGACGACGGTGCGCTGGGCGGATTCGGCGCGGCGTTGCAGATCGGCAAGGGTCTCGGTGGCTTCCTGCGCAGCGGCGTCGGCGGCCTCGGCTTCGACGCGCGCCGCCGAGCGTGCGTCGGCGGCTTGTTGCGCTTCGGCCTCGGCGGCTGCGACAGCGGCCGTGCGGGTGTCGATTTCGGCGAGTAGGTGCAGGCGCGAGTAGTGGGCGGTTGCCGCCGCGGTGCTCGTCGCCGCCGCCGCGGCGGCGATCAACTCTGCCTCGCGCGCCTGGCCGGCCCGTTCGGCGATCTGTTCCGCGGCCTCCTGCGCGGCGGCGAGCCGGGGGCGAGCGGCGATGCGCTGCTGCGACAACTCGGCGACCTGCTCCGTCAAGACGGCGTGCCGACACACCCGTTCGTCGACCTCGGCGACCGCCGCCGCGCACTCCGCGACCGCGGCCTCAGCGTCGGCCAGCCGGGCGATCGCCGCGGCCCATTCGCCCGTGGGACGCCCGGTGGGAGTGAAATAGCGTCCATATTCCGCGTCGATTCGTTCGATGAGCAACGGCTCGGTGCCGGACAGCGCCCCGGTGTCGCCGGCCGCCACGTCGAGCGCGCGCGACAGTGCGTCACAGCCCGACAGATCCACGGCGGTGGTCGACGCGGACTGCAGCACCCGCTGGGCATGCCACAGATCGCTGTCCACCGTCTCGGCCAGCATCGCGCGGACCCGTTCGTGTGCCTCGTCGCCGGTCAGCTGTTCGCGGTGCGGCGCCTGAATTGTCAGCTCGGTTTCGCATTTCTTGTGGAACCGCTTGCGGTAGATGAATCGGTAAGGGCCACAGCTCAATTCGGCGCTGACCTCGGAGCCGACATCGCTGTTGGTGGGTTTGACCTGCTTGACTTCCTTCTTCGTCGAGCGGTCCCTGGACTCCAGCAGCAGATCCAGGGCCTCGATCATCGACGACTTGCCCATCTCGTTGGCGCCGCACACCACGACAACGCCATGGTCGGGAAACTCGATCTCCCGGTGGGAGATGCCGCGGTAGTTCGTCAGGATCAGGCGGTGCAACTTCATGCGGCGCCCCGATCGGTGAGGCGGAGCAACAGTGCCAGCGCCGCCTGCGCGTCGACCGCGGTCTCGGAATGCTCCTCGCGCGCGGTTGCGACCAACTCGTCGACCGCCGCGGCTGCGAATCCCCCGATACCGAGATCGCTGAATTCGCCGTCGGCCGGAATGACCGCCAGATCGGTGCGGCGTTCCCACAGCCCGAGCCAGGCATACAATCGCGCGTACTTGTCCAGGCAGGCATCCAGCGCGGCACGGTCGGTGACCGTCAGTGACCCGGTGAGCGCCAACCGCACCACCGTGCGGTCCTTTTCCGTCATCAAGTCAAGGTTCAGATCCAGGTCGGCGATGTCGCGCCGGGTGTCGACATGTCGGTGCATGGTGACGAACCGCCAGCGGCCGACGTGGCGCGATTCCACCGTGACGGCGCGGCGCGGGTCGGTTTCGTCGATCTCGACGATCAGCACATGACCTGGGTCCGATTCGACGTCGTCGAAGTTGGTGACTTCGGGTGCCCCGGAGTACCAGACCCGGCCGCTGCCGCCGACGTCGGTGCGCGAATGCTTGTCCCCCAGTGCCACATAGTGCACCGTGCCGGTCGATAGCGCGTTCTCGAGCGCGGCAAGCCGGATCAGGGAGGGTTTGTCGCGATCGGGGTCCAGGACGTCGACCCCGCCGTGCGCGACGAGGATCCGGGTGACCGGTTCCGGCGCCAGGCCTTCGAGGACTTCAACGACCAGGTCGGTGGTCGGGGCCTTCGACCGCCACGGCGCGGCGACGATCTCCAGCCCGGGCCTTACGTGATGGACGCCCGCCCGGTCGAGCACCACCACGTTGTCTGGACGTTCGGCGGTGAACAGGGCGCTGGTATATACCGAGGAGGCGTCCAGCGGATCGTGGTTACCCGGCAGCAGGTAGACCGGAATCCCGATGGCTCGCATGGCTTCCAGGGACTGCCCGACAACCTGCGGGGGAAGCTGGTTGTGTTCGAAGACATCACCGGACACCACGACGAACTCCGCACCGACCTCCGCCGCCAACGCTCCCAGACCGGCCACCGCGTCGCGCCGGGCCGCGGAGTACCGCGGCTGGGCGTCACCGGCGAGGAAGTGCCGGGTCATGCCGAGCTGCCAGTCGGCGGTGTGCAGGAATCGCATGGCGGCGGCCCCCTTTCGGACTGCGTGGTTATCAGGGCATCGCGAGCTTAAGTCCGCGCACCGACAAGACGCGGGACCTCGACCGGCAGGTCTCCGAGCGGCTATTTTGCGGCCGTTTTTGGCGGCTCCGCCGACGCGACACCGAATGGATACCCCCACCCCATCTCGACCGCGGCCAACCCCGCACCAACACCTTCCACCACCGGAGAAAAACTGCTACGGGACGGCGACGATGACGACGACGCGGCATAGGGTCCCGGTTTCGGATTGGTTAGCGTGACTCCCGTGAAAGATCAGCGCACGTTGCTGTTGATGCGTCATGCGAAATCCGACTACCCGCCCGGGGTCGCCGACCACGACCGGCCGCTGGCACCCCGCGGCATCAAGCAAGCCGGACTCGCCGGTGATTGGCTGCGCGCCAACGTGCTCGCCATCGACGCCGTCTTGTGCTCCACCGCGACCCGTGCGCGGCAGACGTTAGCCAACACGCGCATCGACGCCCCAGTGCGCTATAGCGAGCGGCTCTACGGCGCCACACCCGGCACCATGATCGAGGAGATCAACGCGGTCGGCGACGAAGTAGAAACCCTGCTCGTCGTCGGTCATGAGCCGACGATGTCTGCGCTTGCGCTCGGTCTGGCCGGCACTGGCACCGATGCCGTTGCAGCCGAACGAATCTCGGCCAAGTTCCCGACGTCGGCGATCGTGGTGCTGACCGTGCCGACCGAATGGAAGGGCCTCGAACTCGGCCGCGCCGCCCTAATCGCCTTCGAGGTGCCGCGCTGACTTACGAGTTGGTGGCCAGCGTCAGCTCCATCAGCTTGAGGGCCTGACTGCACGCGTCGATGCCGGGCGCCTGGGGGTTGACCCACCATCCGACCACTCCGGCCGCGTCGCTGGCCACTCCGCACGCGCCGTTCGGGTCATCGGGGCGCATCACGATCGAGTCGATCCCGGCGATGTTGCGTGTCTCGACCTTGTACTTCAGGAATTCGGCGACCTTGCGTTCGTTGCTGAGGCTGCCCTGCTCGAACCAGAACCGGGTGATGTCGATCAGCCCGGCCGGGTTGGCCGCCTGCCACCGGCAGATGGCGCCGACGAACGTGCTCTGAATGTCGAGCGGGTCGGCACCCACGGTCTTGGCCAGGATGTCGCTGGTGAGCACCTCACATTCCTTCAGCAGGTTTGGATACTGCTGCTGGGAATTGTTGTTGCGCGTCGGGCCCCCCGCCTTGACGGCGGTACCCCCGACCGACCTCGAACAACCCGTCATCACCACCAGCGCAGTGATCAAGACGGCTACAACGGCGCGGACGCTTCTTCTGCTCATTTCGAGTTCGCAATCGACTGACGCGCCAATTCTTTGGCTATGTCGCATGGTGGCGGAAACGGCTTTTGACTGAAGCTGATCGACCATTCGATGAAGTCGTCCTGAAATTGGATGCCCACCTCGCACAGCGAGTCACCCAGGTTGGGCTCGTTTCCGATGGCGATGAATCCGCTGTGGCCGTTGATGTTGATGTCATCGACGCTGGCGCGCGACAACTCCTCGGTCTTGCGTTCACGTCCGATCGGGCTGCCGCGGTACCAGGAAAAGGAAAAGTGCGGGCCGAGGATGCCGCCGCCCGCCAACCATTGGCAGCCGACGGAGTTGCGGGCGGTGTTGATCAGGCCCGTCACCTTGGTCAGCTCCGCCACCGTCTGATCGCTGATGCCGCCGCATTGGGGGAACATCGGCCCGTGGTGGCCCTCTGAGTTCCCCGGTGTCGACGAGGACGTCGCTCCCGGTTTGTTGCTGCCCGAATCGGAGCACGCCGCAACGGTGGGGATCAGGATCATCAAGGCTGACACCGCAACGGCCAGCGCCCTCGAGTTACGCCGCACCGCTACCCTGCTTTTGCTCCAGGTCCACACGATGCACTGTAGCGGCAGCTCAGCGGGTCAACCACCGACGCGCCTGAGCAGGCGTTTCAGTCGCGCTGCCGCATACCGTGCGTCGTTTGGCGATCCGGCGGTTGCTGGCCGCTGCGGGACGCCCCGTATGCGACCCTTACGAAATGCTCCTGGCACTGCTGCGCCAGTACATCCGGCCGTACCGGCGGCTGGTTGGGGTGCTGATGGTGCTCCAGCTGATCAGCACGCTGGCATCGCTGTACCTGCCGACGGTCAACGCGGCGATCATCGACGAGGGCGTCGCCAAGGGCGACACGGCCACCATCGTCAGGTTCGGCGTCGTGATGCTTTCGGTCACTGGGTTGCAGGCCTTGTGCGCGGTCGCGGCGGTGTATTTCGGCTCGCGGACCGGGATGGGCTTCGGCCGCGACCTGCGCGCGGCGATGTTCGACCACATCACCACCTTCTCCGAGCATGAGACCGCCCGCTTCGGCGCGCCCACACTGTTGACGCGCAGCACCAACGACGTCCGCCAGATCCAGTACCTGGTTCAGATATCGAGCACCGTGCTGGTCACCGCGCCGATCATGTGCGTCGGCGGGATTTTCATGGCCATCCACCAGGAGGCCGCGCTGACCTGGTTGCTGCTGGTGAGCGTTCCCATCATGGCCGTGGCCAATTACTGGGTGATGTCGCACATGCTGCCCCTGTTCCGCAGAATGCAGGGCCTCATTGACAGCATCAATCGGGTCATGCGCGACCAGCTGTCCGGCGTGCGGGTCGTCCGGGCGTTCGCCCGCGAAAGCTACGAGCGCGACCGATTCGCCCGCGCCAACGCCGCGCTGTCGAACACCGCACTCACCGCCGGCAACTGGCAAGCGGTGATGTTGCCGGTGACCACGCTGACCGTCAACGTGTCCAGCGTCGCGCTGATCTGGTTCGGCGGGTTGCGCATCGATCGCGGCCAAATGCAGGTCGGCTCGCTGACCGCCTTTCTGGCCTACTTCACCCAGATTCTCATGGCGGTGCTGATGGCGACCATGACGCTGGTGGTGCTGCCGCGAGCGTCCGTCTGCGCCGAACGGATCACCGAGGTGCTCGCCACCCAAGCCGCGGTGAACAACCCGCAGATGCCGGTGTTCCCGCCCGGCGGGATCACCGGGACGGTGCGCTTGGACCACGCGACGTTTACCTATCCGGGCGCCGACCGCCCAGTGCTGCAGGACATTTCGCTGACGGCACACCCGGGCACCACCACGGCCATCGTCGGCAGCACCGGTTCGGGCAAATCGACGCTGGTGTCGCTGATCTGCCGGCTCTACGACGTGACCGGCGGCGCCGTCCTCATCGACGATGTCGATGTCCGCGATTACCACACCGAGCAGCTCTGGTCCTCGATCGGGCTGGTTCCCCAGCGCGGCTATCTGTTCTCCGGGACGGTGGCCGACAACCTGCGCTACGGCAAGGCGGATGCGACCGACGACGAGATGTGGGAAGCGTTGCGAGTGGCCGACGCCGACGGATTCGTGCGCGCACACGACGACGGGTTGCGGATGCGCGTGGGCCAGGGCGGAATCAACTTCTCCGGCGGTCAGCGGCAACGACTGGCGATCGCGCGCGCGGTCATCCGTCGCCCGGCCATCTATCTCTTCGACGACTCGTTCGGCGCGCTCGACGTGCACACCGACGCACGGGTGCGCGCATCGCTGAAACAGATATCGGGCGAGGCCACGGTCATCATTGTCACGCAACGGGTTTCGACCGCCGCCCAGGCCGACGAGGTGATCGTCATCGATGACGGGAAATTGGTGGGCACCGGCACGCACGAATCGCTGCTGACCGACTGCGCCACCTACGCGGAGTTCGCCGACTCGCAGTCGGTGAGCGCCTTGCGATCGAGTCAAATCGGGGGCGCGCCATGACCGTGGCGGCCACCCGCGGCTTGACCCCGGCCCCGGCCGGGCGGTCCCGCGACTTCTGGGGCTCGGCCGCCCGGCTGGTGAAACGGCTTGCGCCGCAGCGCCGGCTGAGCATCGCGGTGATCGGCCTGGGCATCACCGGGACGGCGATCGGCGTCGTCGTCCCGCGCATCCTCGGGCACGCCACAGATCTGCTGTTCAATGGCGTCATCGGGCGACAGCTCCCCGCGGGCATCACCAAGGCGCAGGCCGTCGCCGCGGCCCGCGCTCGGGGTGACAGCACCTTCGCTGACCTGCTGTCGGGGATGAGTGTGGTGCCGGGCAAAGGCGTGGACTTCGGCGCGGTGGTGCGAACCCTGACGCTGGCGTTGGGCTTGTATCTGGTTTCGGCGCTGCTGATTTGGGCCCAGGCTCGGCTGCTCAACGTCACCGTGCAGCGCACCATGGTCGCGCTGCGTGCCGATGTCGAGAACAAGATCCACCGGCTGCCGCTGTCGTACTTCGATGGACGCCTACGCGGTGAGCTGCTGAGCCGGGTGACCAACGACATCGACAACGTTCAGTCGTCGGTGTCGATGACCATTAGCCAGCTGGTGACGTCGATGCTGACGGTGGTCGCGGTGCTGGCGATGATGGTGTCCATCTCGCCGCTGTTGGCTCTGATCACCGTGGCGACGGTGCCGCTGTCACTGGTGGCGACGCGCGCGATCGCGCGACGGGCCCAGCGCCTGTTTGTGGCGCAGTGGACGAGCATCGGTCGCCTCAACGCCCATATCGAGGAGACCTACAGCGGCTTCACGGTGGTCAAAACGTTCGGTCACCAGGCCGCGGCGCGGGCGCAGTTCCGCGATTGCAACGATGGCGTTTACCAGGCCAGTTTCGGCGCCCAGTTCTTCTCCGGCCTCGTGGCACCGGCGACGGCGTTCATCGGCAACCTCGGCTATGTGGCCGTCGCCGTGGTGGGCGGTCTGCAGGTGGCCACCGGGCATATCACCCTGGGGAATATCCAGGCTTTCATCCAGTACGTACGCCAGTTCAACGCCCCGCTGAGCCAGGTGGCCGGTATGTACAACACGCTGCAGTCCGGCGTGGCCAGCGCGGAGCGGGTGTTCGATCTGCTCGACGAACCCGAGGAATCGCCGGACCCCGAGCCCATCCCGCCGCGGCCCCGCGGCGGGGTCCCGCAGCCGGCCGGACGAGTCGAGTTCCAGCACGTGAGCTTCGGATATCGCCCGAATATTCCGGTGATCCACGACCTGTCGATGGTGGCCGAGCCGGGGAGCACGGTAGCGATCGTCGGGCCCACCGGGGCTGGCAAAACCACATTGGTGAACCTGCTCATGCGGTTCTATGACGTTGACTCCGGCCGGATTCTGGTCGACGGGGTCGATATCACCACGGTGAGCAGGCAGTCGCTGCGGTCGCGAATCGGCATGGTCTTGCAGGACGCCTGGCTCTTCGACGGGACGATCGCGGAGAACATCGCCTACGGGCGGCCCGGGGCCAGTGCGGACGAGGTGGTGGAGGCCGCCAAGGCGGCTTACGTCGACCGGTTTGTGCACACCCTGCCCGCCGGGTACGAGACGCTGGTCAGCGGCGGTGGCGGCAACATCAGCGCCGGCGAGAAGCAACTCATCACCATCGCGCGCGCATTCCTTGCCAGGCCGCGGCTGCTGATCCTGGACGAGGCGACCAGCTCGGTCGACACCCGCACCGAGGCGCTCATTGCCCGCGCCATGTCCGAGCTCCGCCGGGATCGCACGAGTTTCATTATCGCGCATCGCCTTTCGACGATCAGGGACGCGGATCGCATCGTTGTGGTCGAGGAAGGCCGGATCGTTGAACAAGGCAGTCACGCCGAGCTGCTGGCCCGCCGAGGCGCCTACTACGCCATGACTCGGGCGTAACCCGAGATACCAGGGCGGGCCGATCTGTCGCTGGCGCGCGTGCG
This sequence comes from Mycobacterium nebraskense, assembly GCF_002102255.1. Classification (GTDB taxonomy): domain Bacteria; phylum Actinomycetota; class Actinomycetes; order Mycobacteriales; family Mycobacteriaceae; genus Mycobacterium; species Mycobacterium nebraskense. Next base: position 2,355 of record NZ_LQPH01000122.1, on the reverse strand, counting down.
TCGCGTTATCCGGGCATCGCTATCCAGATCACTTTGAGAATTCATTGAGGTAACGAAAAGGCCAACATCGGAACCTTCTCTCAGACAAGCCAAAGCCGCCACGGGACGCGACGAGAGAAGGACAAACCATGAAAACCATCAAGATCGGCAGCATCGCGAAGACCGTCATCTTCGCAGTGGCAGCCGCTGCCATCCCGCTGGGATTGGCCGGCCCGGCCGAAGCGGCCTCGGGCACCACCTACGGCGACCCCGGCGCCGCCGCCAAGTGGTGGCGCCACCAAAAGTACGACGACTGCGTGCTGATGGCCGCCGCCGACGTGATCGGCCAGATGACCGGCAAGGAGCCCTCGGAGGACGCCATCATCAAAAAGGCGCAGTCCACCCCCAGCACGATCCACCCCGGCTCGATTTACATCAAGCCGTCCGACACCAAGGACCTGAATTCGGGCCAGGGCACCATGTTCGGCGACGTCCCGACGCTGCTGAAGCTGTACAACGTCTACGGAGTAGTCAGTGACGAGGCCCACGCGGCAAAGACAGGCGTCCCCTCGGGCATCGAAGGAATCGAGCAGCTACTGGGCACCGGTCACAAGGTGATGGTCAGCGTCAACGCCGAACTGATCTGGAACATCCCGGTCGACACAAAGGACGAGAACGGCAACCCGATCGGTGACCACGCCGTGGTGGTGACCGGTGTGGACGCCGCCTACAACATCGTCCACCTGAACGACAGCGGTGACCCCAACGGCCGCGACTCGCAAATCCCGATGGCGCTCTTCATGCGAGCCTGGGAAGCCAGCCACGAGCTGATTGTCGCCACCATGTAAGGCGCAACTGAATTCCCATTTCGCGGCGGGCAGCCACGGGCTGTCCGCCGTGTGCGTGTTCGCCTGAGCGCCAATCCTGTTCACGCCAGGTACCACACGTCATTCTGGCGGGGAAGGCATTTCATTCATCCGCGCGGGACAGCCAATCTCGTGACATCAACCGCGCACTATTCGCGCATTACTACCGAAATCGCCGGGATTGATATCACAATGACAAGTGAGGACATTTCTTTGGTGCGCTGCGCAGGACCGGAAGGACCGACAAGCGATGGTGGACAAACGTCTCGAACTCGGTCTGCTCGGACCGTTGGAGATGAGTGTCGACGGCACCCTGGTGGCCTTGGGCACCCCCAAACAGCGGGCGGTGCTGGCCATGCTGCTGATGAACCGCAACAGTCCGGTGGGCGTCGACAGGCTTATCACGGCGCTATGGGACGACGAGCCCCCGTCGGGCGCGCGGGCCAGCATCCATTCTTACGTGTCCAATCTTCGTAAGCTGCTCAGCGGCGCCGGCATCGACCCGCGAGTGGTGTTAGCCGCGGCACCACCGGGATACCGGCTCACCATTGCCGAAAACGCTTACGATCTCGGGCGGTTCATCGCAGAAAAGACCGCGGGCGTGCACGCGGCAGCTTCGGGAAAATTCGAAGAGGCCAGCCGGCACCTGGCGTCCGCATTGGCGGAATGGCGCGGGCCGGTGCTCGAGGACTTGCGAGAGTTCCAGTTCGTCGACACCTTCGCGACTTCCCTTGTCGAGGAGAAGATCCTGGTCCACGGCGCCAAGGCGGAGGCCGAAATCGCTTGCGGGCGTGCGTCTGCCGTCATCACGGAGCTGGAGGCGCTGACCGCCGAACACCCCTATCGCGAACCGCTATGGGCTCAGTTGATCACGGCCTACTACCTCACCGACCGTCAGTCCGACGCATTGGCCGCCTACCGCCGCGTGAAAACAACACTCGCCGATGAACTGGGGATCGACCCGGGCCCGACCCTGCGGTCGCTCAACGAGCGGATCCTGCGGCAGGAACCGCTGGACGTCAAGCGAACTGCTAAGACCGCCGCCGTCGACACGGTCACAGTGCTCGAACAGCACACCATGGTGTCCGGGCAAAAAGCCATCGCTTATCTGCATGAGACCAGCGGGCGCAGCTACCCGCTACGGGCGGCGGCGACCCGAATTGGGCGCCTTCCCGACAACGACATCGTCCTCGACAGCCCAAAAGTCAGCCGCCACCATGCCGTCATCGTCGACACGGGCACCAGCTTCATCATCAACGACCTCCGGTCGTCCAACGGGGTCCATGTCCAGGACGAGCGGATCCGCTCCGCCGCCACGCTGCGCGACGGCGATCACGTCCGCATTTGCGACCACGAGTTCACGTTTCAGATCGCCGCGGACACCGAGGGCTAGGCGATCGGCCGGGGTTCATCGTGCTGGAAGAGCGTACCCAGCCGCCCAGCCTGATTCGTGTGATTGTTGTGCGTGGGGGTGGGTGGGGGCTTACGGTCGTGGTTGCTGGGTCAGGGG